>NZ_LKTM01000201.1 GCF_001417955.2 Mycobacterium gordonae
TCACCGATCAGACCTTCGCGTTGGGCGGCGGCGGTCGCGCCCAACAGTGGCCCTAATGGTTCGCCTGTCAACGCCCGGCGCTGGCCGAGGTCGTCGGCTTCGGCGATGCGCCGGTTGGCGTCGGCTTTGGTGATCCGCAGGCGCTCGGCCAGCGCCGCGGGGAGTTTGCCGCCGAGTTCTTCCTCGGTGGCCTGGGTTTTGAGGTGGTTGATCAACGTGTGCTGGGGTGTGCGCATCCGGCGGTGCACCTTTTCCAGGCGCTCCATGCCGCGCAGGAACTCCGGGGTGGTCAACGCATCGAACGTCAAGTCACACAGGCGATCAACCGCAGCGTCGAGTGCATCGAAGACCTCGATGATCTCCTCGCGCGAACTCGATGCCATACCCCCGATTTACGAAGGGGCACTGACAACTTTTCCCGCCAAACCCGCTCAGCAGCGGCGTATTTCGCTCACGGCAGAAGTGCCACTCGGACCGGTATGTCGGCGGGATTCTATGCACGTTCGCGGCCCGAAAGTTATTGATATCACCGGTGATATCACTTTCCACGGCCTAGTGCCAGCCGTTTCCTGGTACGCCTGTGACACCAGGGACTGTGACTACCGAAAGCCGATCCGTCAACTGCCGACTTACTCCGGCGGTATTCCCGGCGGGGGGTTCACGCCACGCAGGATCCACGGAAACCAGTCGACGGCATACTCGATCTCGTCGGTGGCGTCGTAATCCGGTCGAGGATCAAGGGGAACGTTCTCCTGCACGGGCACAACGGACGACGGCCTGGACGGCGGGACCGCTGCCCCATCCGGTTGCCCGTAGACCGCGACCACGACCGTCCGATCCGGACTGTTCTCCGACCACACTCCGATCTGACTGTTGGCGCAATTGGACATGATCGCGAAATACGCTGGCTCGTAATACCATTGGTTGATCAACTCGACGCCGCTGATCGACACGGCGGGATTGATCGCCACCGTTTCGGCGACCTTGCCGCGATAGCCAGCAGCGGCTGCCCGGTCCTGGGGCGCGGATCCGTCGGTCCCGATATCGCCGTTCAGGTTTCGGTTGTTCAGCACATCGAGCGTGTGCCATTGTGCGGCCAGCTGCAGCTGCGGGTTGATCCTGACATCGTTGGTGCAGCCGGCCTGGTGCTGGACGGTGAAAACGTTGGCGACCAAGCTGTCGTTGAGGCGCTTATTGTCCGCGTGCGCGCAGGGTACCCCCGCCACGGCGGCAAGAGGCAGCGCTGAGAGTGTGAGCATGAGGCGCCGCATGTCAGTCTCCAATCCGATAGTTGGCCGCGGAGTTTCGCAGCTGCCAAATCAGCGCGGGGCACAACTCGTTGACGGCCTGACTCAGGAGATAAGACGCCTGGTATTCGTCGGTGGTGTTGAAGTCGGTCTTGATATCGCCGATCAGCGAAGCGTAACTGCGTCCCTCGGAAACCCTGTCACACAAACTGTTTCCATACCTCAGTGCGTCATCGGCATTGGCGAAGCCGTAGCCGGGACGCATGGTGACGTTGACCAGATAGGCCACCGCATCCGCGTTGGCACGGGGTGTCGCGCCTGCGAGGAACAGAGCTGCCACGAGTATGAGAAGACCGGACCGGCGCATCGACATCACCTCAGACCGGGTCGAAATGCGAGATCAGCCAACGCCCGTCCCGCTTATCGAGAGTCACCCGCACGTTGGATGCGGTGCTTGTCGGGGCGTCCTGGCCCACCGTGACCGTCTGGCTCACGAACAGCAACACCACGGCATGACTGTCGGTGGCCGAAACCGATGCGGCTCCCCCGACGGTCGCCACCGCTGAGATCTGCTTTTGCTTGGCCCCAGGAATCACCACGTCACGGGTCAATTGGCGGTAAGCATCCAGGAAATTACCGGTCAACCTGGCGCGTGCGGCATCGAGATCCTGCTGGACGGTGTCGGGCTTGTAGGACAACAGCGCGACGGTTCCCTCGCTGGCGGCGCGCGTGGATTCCGCACGTGCCACAACCGCGTCGCGCACGGAGGTGTCCTGCCATTTCAGCCAGCCGGCAGCGGCTGCCAGCGACAACGCCAGCGCCGGCAGCAGCCCATAGCTGAGCACCCGCGACCATTTGATCGCGCTCATGGCACGAATCCTACGTTGGAAACCTTGACTTGATCGCCGATCTTCGCAACTGTGATCCGCATTCGCCACATCCGTGGAACCGGTTCGGCTTCACCGGCATTTGACGTCCGTACCGAGACCTCCACCAGTGCTTGCGCAGAATCGGTGGCCTGCGACTCCAGCCCGGCCTCGGTGATGGTGCCGACCGTGCTGGCCTTGGCTTGCGTCAGCACCTCGATGAACGGCCCTGACCGCCGGGCGAAGTCGTTGTAGAACTCTCCCGTTGCGCCGTCCAGGATTCGCCGCACGTCGACGTCGGCGTGCTGCCAATCGATGGTCGTCAGGTTCAGCGCACCCTGCCTTGCCACCAGGAGGAACTGATTGCGCTGGGCCTGAGCCTGCTGCGACTGGTGAGCGCGGAAGCCGAGCCAGGACGTCAGCGTTGCCAGGACGACGACCGCCACCACGCCGAACACGGTCGCCCATCCGTGGGGAGACAAAGACCTCCCGGCCCGGATCTTCAGTTGCCCGGCGGCAGCAGCATCGATTGCCATGTTCTGTCCTTCGGCGCGGGTTGAGCCAGGTCTGATCGGGTGTACTGGCGCCCATCGGGTCCGGTGTAAGTGCCAGTGGCGGGGTCGTATTCGGCGGTGGCTAGCGGAAGTGGCGTAGGCAGCGGCGCGGCCGCGGGTGGCAGCTGTGGAATCCCCTGGCCGGACAGCGTCGCGTTGGGGTCGCCCTTCCAATTGAAGCCGTCGTTGAGCGGCACGTACTGCTCAGTGCTCTCGCACAGTTTCACCGTGGGCGCGCGTTTGCCGGGCACCGTTTCACACGGGATGTTCCGTGCACCACGCACATTGAGCGGCGAGTCCTGGGGCACCCGGCAGTAGAGATCGCCGGCCGGGCGGCCCGGGTAGTCCTCGAAGGTCGGGACGCGCTGCTGCTGGGCCGGCAGGAATCCGGTGGTGCACGGCGGCGGCAGGTTGAGGTTCAGGTTGAAACTCAGATACTGCCCCCGATATCCCTGCTTGGTGTTCAGATTGGCCAGGATTCCTGCCTGTTCGGCCTCGATAGATCTCGGGAACACGACCAGCAGTTGTTCGATGTCGTTTTGATAGGTGACTGCCACCTGGCCGATGCTGACCAGGTTGGCCAGCAGGATCGGCAGCGTCGGTTGCACACGTTCGATCAGCTGACGCACTTCCTGTAGGGCCGGACCGCCGCGGTCGATGACGCCGCCGACCGCGCCGTCATGTGCCTGCAGGTCCGCGGTGACGGTGGCCAGGTGCGATGCCCACCCCTCGATCGCATCGGAGGTGTGCGTCTGGGAGTCGAGCACCGGTGGCGCCCGGTCGATCAGCGTCAGCAGTGGATCGAGGTTCTTGCGGGCATCGATGGCCAGGGTCGTCGAACCTGTGACCAGCCGGGAGAGTTCGGGGCCCAATCCGCCTACGGCCGTGTAAGACTCGTCGACAACGGTCTGCAGGTTGTCGCGTGGTATCGCGGCTATCGCAGAGTTCGCGGCGCTGAGCAAGCCGTTGATATCAGGTGGCACCGAGGTGTTGGCCAGCGCGATGACGTCACCGTCTTTCAGCGGCGGCGAAGTGGCGTTGCGGGGCAGCAGTTCTACGTACGACTCACCGATCGCGGTGTGGCTGTGCACCTCCGCCTTGAGATCGGACGGGATGTCGATGCCCGATTTCAGTGACAACACCGCTTCGACGCCGGCGTCGGTGAGCCGCACGGATTCCACCCGGCCCACTTCGAAGCCGCGGTATGTGACGTTGCCGGTGCCGTAAAGACCACCGGATTCCGGCAGTTGCATCGTCACCGTGTATCTGCCGACGCCGAACAACATCGCCGGCAACTTGACGAAGTGCAGGAACGTCACGGCCAGCACGCTCAGCGCGATCACGCCGAAAACGGCCAGCTGGATGATGATTCGCCGCGGTAGGTGTAACACTAGGGCCCCTGCTCGAAGTGGTACGGGGCCGTCAGCGGATTGCCCGGGGTGCCCCGGAAGCCTCCGGTGCACGGACTCGGGAACTGGCCGATGGTACGGCCCCACTGCAGCTCCAGCTGGGTCAGATGGCATTCCCACCGGGTGCCGGTGAAGATCCCCTGGTCGATCCGGCTGAGCGTGAGGTCGACGATCGCCGTTAGATTCGCGTAGTCGCCGCGCTGAAAATTCTGGAACGTCTCGTTCGGGAACGGGAAGGTGCCCAGCAGGGACAGCGATCGGGTCAGGCTCGGACCCGCATCGGCCAGCGACTCCAAAACCGGTCCCAGTTGCGCCAATTCACTGAGGACGCTGGATTTGGTCTTGTTGACCGAGTCCGCTGTCAAAGCGCTGAACTTGCTCAATTGATCGGCGGCCTCGACGAGTTTGCCGCGCTCCTCATTGAGCACCGCGAGCGCGTCGGGGATGGTCGCCAGCGCGCGGTCCAGGACGGGTTGCTGAGCGGCGAACTTGCCGACGAGTCGGTTCAAACTCTCGGTGGCGGCGATGATGTCGCCGGATTGATCGTTGAGGTAGGCGGAGAACTGGTCCAGCTGACCGATCAAGCTCCGGACGTCGTGCTCGCGCCCGCGGAGGGCGGTACTCAATGCCTCTGTGATGTCCTGGATCTGGCCCAGACCGCCGCCGTTGAGTACCAGCGACAGCGCGGCCAACGTCTGCTCGGTGCTCGGATAGGCGCCGCCGCGAGACAGCGGGATCACCGATCCGGCGCGCAGCTTCCCTTGCGATGGTTCGGCTTTCGGTGCCGACAGCTCGATGTGATACGAACCGAGCAGGCTGGTGGTGCCGATCTTGGCCGTGGCGTTCGCCGGCAGATCGACGTCGCCGTTGAGTCGCATGGTCACCAGGGCATGCCAGCCCTGGCGCTCGATCCTGGTCACGTGGCCGACCGTGACGTCCGCGACGCGGACCCGCGAGTTGGCCTGAATGTTGTTGACGTCGGGCATCTGTGCCGAGACCAGGTAGGAATCGGACCCATTGCCTTCCGTGCCGGGCAGTGGCAGCGAGTTCAGTCCGTGCCAGGCGCAACCGGAGACTGCGAGGGAGAGCGCCAGCACGAGCACCACGAGCCTGTTCATGAGCCGGCTCCGGGTGGCAGCATCAGACCGGGCAGGCCCGCCGCGGGGTCGGGGTGGACCGCCGGCCCCGGCGGGACGAAGTCAGGGCGCATCCAGTCCTCGCTGTAGGTGATCTCATTGGGTCTGGCCTGCGCGCCGACGAACAGGTTCTCTCCCAGCGGCGGGAAGTTGTACTGGCGGTTCTTGACGATCGGAGCCATGTACTGCGCACACAGCTTCGCGGCCTGTTCGCCGCCCAGCCGCGATGCCGCCTGAATTGCCCCACACAGGAACGCAATTGGATTGGCCATGTTGGTGCCCGCCAGCGCTCCGGTGAGCGATCCGTTGGCCGGCTCGAAGATGTTGTTGAAGTTCTGCAACACGGTCGGGCTGATGTGCAGGGTCTGCTTGATGTCGTCGAGGCTCGCGACGAGCGTCTGGGTGATCGACGAGAGTTTGTCCGAGGCGGTGCCGATGGCCTCGCGGTTGTCCGCGGCGAAGCTCTGGACGTCGGCGACGACGGCGTTGAGGTCCTCGGCCGCCGCGGCAACCTTGTGCGGATCGTCGGCCAGTAGCGACGAAACCGAGGCCAGGTTCTGGTTGAGGTGCTCGAGCAGATCCGCGCTGTCGTGCAGTGCGGTCACCAGGGTCGACAGATTTTTCAGGGTGGCGAAGATGTCGTTGCTGTGGTCGCCCAGCGCGGAAACCGCCTGGGACAGTTTGATGATGGTGTCGCGGATGGTCGTGCCCTGACCGCGCAGGTTGTCCGCCGCGGTGTTGATGAGAGCACCCAGTGTGCTGACGCCACCGGGACGAGTGGGTTTCAGCAATTCGGTGAGCCGCTGCAGCTGGTTGCGCAGGTCGTCCCATTCGACCGGCACGGCGGTGCGGTCCTGCGGGATGACCGCGCCGTCGGCCATGGCTGGTCCGCCGGAATACGGCGGCGTCAGCTGGATCGCCCGGCCGGTCACCAGTTGCGGTGACAGGATCGCCGCCTTGGCATCGGCGGGAACCTTGTGCCGGGGGTCGAACCAGAACGTGATCTTGGACCGCAGTGGTTGCGGTTCGATCTTGATGATCTTGCCCACCGGCACACCACGGATGCGGATGTCGTCACCCGCGAACAGGCCACTGCTGTTGTCGAAGTAGGCGACCACCACGTTCCGACCGGTTTCACCGGCGGTACGCATCGCGACGATCACCCCGGCGACGAACACCAGCGCGAGGGTGGTCGCCAGCACCGAGCGGGCACGGCGCAACCTGGCCGTCATGGAGTGCCTCCCGGTTGCCGGGCCGGCGGCCCGGGCGGCGGCCCGCCGGGCGGCGGGGCCGGCGGCTCCGGACGGTACGGATAGCGCGGATCCCCAGGGTTTCCCGTGATCGCGTCGGGCAGATTCAACCGCGGTTCGCCGCCCTGCCCCGTGCGCGGGTACGGAACCGGCAACGCCGGCGTGCCCGGCTGGCCGGTCGGGGGGTCCGTCAGTTGCGACGGCAGCAGGGTGGCCGGATCCAGTCCGAGATCGGAGAAGGCGGCGCTGATGAACGGCTGGACGAACTGGCCGGGCAACAGGTTGACCACATAGGCCTTGAAGAACGGACCCGATGACAGCGACTCGCCGAGCGACATCACGTAGGAGTTGAGCAGCGGAAGGGCTTGCTGCACGCGCTCTTTGCGATTCTCGACGATGGCCAGCACGCCGTTGACCTTGTCCAGTGCCGGGCGCAGCTGCTGGCGATTCTCGGCGATGAAGCCTTGCAACTGCTTGGACACCGCCGAGATGTTGGTCCAGAGCTGATCCAGCGCCGCGCTCTGCGTGCGCAGTTGGGCGAGCACCGCGTTGGTGTCACGCACCAGGTCGACGATCTGGTCGGTGCGCTTGGCCAGCACGCCGGTCGCCTTTGCCGCATTGTCGAGCAGGCTGCGCAGCTGAGCGTCGCGCTCGTCGAGTGTCTGCGCGAGCCTGGCCACCCCCTTGACCGCGTTCCGGAAGTCTGCCGGTGTGTCGGCGAAGGTTTGCGACAGCATGTCCAGCGACGCGGACAGCTGGCTGGTGTTCAATCCGCTGATGGTGGTGGCCAGATCGCCCAGGGCGTCCGGCAATTGGTAGGGCGACATGGTGCGCTCGATCGGGATCGGGCCGGTGAGCCGGCCGTCGCCTCGCGGTAGGACGTCGAGGAACTTGCTGCCCAACAGACCCTTGGTTTTGATCGCCGCCTCGGTGCGGTCGCCGAGCCGAACTTCGGTGTCGATGTTGAACGTGACCAGCACGCCCGGTCCGTCGAGTTCGATGCTGGACACCTTGCCCACCGGGTAGCCGGACACCTCGACGGTGTTGTCGGTCCGCAGACCACCCGCATCGGCGAAGTAGGCGGACACGGTCTTGCCGTGGTCGAAGAACGGTAAATGCTGATACTGCAGGGCGCCCACCACCGCCGCGGTAACCAGTGCGATGCCCGCCGTCCCGATGACCAGCCGGTTGCGTTCGGCGAAGCTTTTCATTTCGGCGCGCACCGTCCCGTCGGCTGCCCGGCGACCTTGACGTACACCGGTTGGCCGCCTTTACCGTTGACCTTGAGCACCACGTCGCACAGATAGAAAGCGAAGAAATCGCCGTACATGCCTTGACGCACCAGCGCCTGGTATCTGTCCGGCAGCGTGTTGAGCAGGTTGTCGAGATAGTCGTGGTCGGCCTGCGCTATGCCGGCGACCCGGTCGGTTTCGTGCAGCACCTTGGTGAAGGGTGCCCGAGCCTGTGACAACAGATCGGCGATGGATCCCGACGCGGCGTTGGTGTAGGCCACCGCATTGGAGATGTCCGTCTTTCTTTCGGCCAGGCCGTGCACCAGTTGGGAGAGGGCCACGACCGCCTGGTCGAGCCGATCGCTCTGGCCGCCAAGCGAACCCAGGACGACGTTGAGGTTGTCCACCACCTGTCCAATCAGCTGATCGCGGTCGGCCAGCGTGTTGGTCAGCACGGCGGCCTGATCCAGAAACGAGCTGATGGTGGGTCCCTGGCCCTGGAACGCTTGCAGCAGCTGCTCACTCAGCGCGTTGACCTGGTCGGGGTTCAGGGCCCGGAAAAGTGGTTTGAAGCCACCGATCAGTGCGTCCAGATCCAGCGCGGGTTTGGTGCGCGCCAGCGGGATCGTCTGGCCGGGGCGAAGAACGGCGGGGCTCCCGGCGCCCTCCTCGAGCGCCAGATAGCGGTCGCCGAACAGGTTGTCGTAGCGGATAACGGCCCGGGTGCCTTCGGTGAGCGTGACCGAGTCCTCCGCGGTGAACTCGACGCGCACTGTTGCGTCCGGATTGATCGAAATCCTGGTCACCTTGCCGACCTCCACGCCGGCAATGCGAACCAGCTTGCCCTGCCGCAGGTTTGAGACGTTGGTGAACTCCGCGTAGTAGGACTTGCCGTCGGCGAACCGCACCTCTCCGAAGACTGCGATCAGTACGAACGCGGTCAGCAGGCAAACGGCCAGAAAGACGCCGAGGCGCAGGACCACGCCCCTCAGACTGTCCCGCATGGATGTTCTCCTGCTCTGGTGGTTGCTTCTTGGATCACGGCGGGCCCTCCGCGGGTGGAACTCCGGGCCACAGCGGCACTCCCCCGGGCCCGTATAACGCCGCCCCGTATGGCGGCCCGCCCGGGTTCGGGCCGACGGCCGGCCCAGGGAGGCATTGCCGGATGGACGGTGGCTCGGGTACGGCGCGGGTCACCGGGAAGTAGTCGGCCCAACACGGGTGTCCGAGGCCGGGATTGGGCCGGATGTCGATGCCGGTGCCCCACCCGGTGTTGGTGACGAGTTCGCGCACCGGGAAGTTCTTGCTGGCGTCGGGCAGTGAGCCGCAGCCGGGTCGGCCGCCGGGACCTCCTTTGGCGGCCACCAGTGGCAGGTTGTCGGGAAATACGTACGGGTCGTTGCCCAGTAACAGGGCCACATCGAGTTGCAGTGTGCGGCCGTCTGCGCCACCCCACGCCTCGTAGCCGCCGTTGTTCAGGTACCACGTGACCCCCTGCAGGAAGCACGTGTATTCGGGGCTGTATTTGCCGAGCAGCCGGGTGGTCGGCTCCAGCAGGTTGACCGAGGCGACCAGGTCGTCCCTGCTCCTGCCGAGCAGGGTGGTTCCGGAGCTCGACAATCCAATGACATTGAGCAGCAGGGAATCCAGCTCCTTGGCGTGGCTGACGACGGTGGTGCTGGTGGTGCTGGCGGAGTCCAGGATGGTCAGGATGTCCTGTGCCGCCGCGTCGTAGGTGTCGGAGAAGTTCTTCAGCGACCTCCAGTCCCGCCGGATGGTCTCGCTGCGGGCGTTGAGTGCCGTCAGGACTTCGTTGAGATCTGTGGCGGCCCTTCCGATCCGCTCACCCTGTCCGCCTACGGCGTCGGCTACCGCGGTCAGCACCGCGTTCAGTTTGAGCGGGTCGATCACGTTGAGGAGGCTGACGACGTTCTCGAAGACGGTGTTGATCTCCGTGCTGACGTTCTTCGAGTGCAGCACCGCCCCGGCGGCCAGCCTCGCACGACTCGGATGCTGCGGCGCGACCAATTCGACGAACTTGGCGCCGAATGCGGTGGTTGCGCTGATCTGCGCCTCGACATTGGCCGGGATGTAACGCATTTGGTCCGGCTCGAGTTGCAGGACGAGCCGGGTGCCGGACTTGTCGTCAGCGATCTGGCTGACCCGGCCTATCTGCACACCGCGCATCATGACCTTCGCGTCGGTGTCCATCACCAACCCGGAGCGGTCCGCGGTCAGCGTCACCGGTACATAGGAGCGCAGGGTCCCGTCGAAGGACACCGCCGTCACGAGGACGACGATTCCGATGGTGGCCAATAAGATCAGCGTCCACCACCCGTCGTGCAGACGGTGCCGACCCGGGCCACGGTTCATGTCGACTAGCTCGCCAGGTGGAAGTTCGGGGACTGGCCGTAGATGGCCAGCGTCATGATGACGATGGCGATCGAGGCGATGACCATGGACGCGCGTACCGCCCGGCCGACGGCCTCACCCACTCCGGCCGGTCCACCGTGCGCGGTGTAGCCGTAGTAGGTGCACACCAACATGATCACCAGGGACACGACGATCACTTCAAAGGACGACCAGAGCACGTCGGTCGGACGCAGGAAGGTATTGAAATAGTGGTCATAGACGCCTGAACCCTGTCCGTAGACGGCCGTGGTGCCGACTCGGGCGGCCAGATAAGCCGTCATGAGGCCGACGCAGAACAGTGGCACGGAGACAACCACGCCCGCCAGTACGCGCGTGCTCGCAAGGTAACTGACGCTGCGGATGCCGATCACCTCGAGTGCGTCAATTTCCTCGTTGATCCGCATTGCTCCCAACTGCGCGGTGGCACCGGCGCCGACGGTGGCCGCCAGCGCGACCATCACCGTTCCGGGCTGGATTTCGCGGGTATTGAAGAACGCGGACGCAAAGCCGGTGAGAGCCTCCACACCGACCGAGGCGAACTGGTTGTAGCCCTGCACCGCGACGATCGCGCCGGTGGTCATGGCCAGGAACCCGACGATGACGACCGTGCCCCCGATCACCGCGAGAGTTCCTACGCCCAAACCCATCTGGGCGATAACCCGGAGCAACTCGCCGCGATAGTGCAGTACCGCATCCGGGATGCCGGTCAGCGTGCTGACATAGAACCGCATCTGGGATCCCAGCCGATTCCATTCGGCCGCAACGCTTTGGGTCATCGTCATGGCATCACCTCACGACACCATGAACGGCATGCCGACCGCGGTGACGATGATGTTGATCACGAACAGGACGATGAAGGCGAACACCACCGTCTCGTTGACCGCCCGGCCGACGCCGGCGGGGCCACCGCCCACCGACATGCCCTTGTAGCAGGCGATCAATCCCGCCATCAGGCCGAACAATGTCGCCTTGATCATCGAGATGATGACGTCGATGGTGTGGGTCAGTGTGGTGAGCCCGCTGACCCAGGCGCCCGCTGAGACGTGCATGAGGAAGACCGAGCAGAAGAAGGCGCCGATCAAACCGGTCGCGGTCACGATCGAACTGAGGGCCAGCGAGATGGTGGTGGCGGCCAGGACGCGGGGAACCGCAAGTGCCTGAATCGGATTGATGCCCATTACGCGCAGCGCATCCAGCTCCTCGCGGATGGTTCGCGCGCCGAGGTCGGCGCACATCGCGGTGGATCCGGCGCCGGCGACCACGAGCACCGTCACGATGGGGGCGCTCTGATCCACGGTGAAGATCGCGCAGCCCGTTCCCGAGAAATCCGCGGCGCCGATGTCGGTCAGCAGGACATTGAAGAGAAAACCCGAAATCACCGCCCACGGGATGGTCATCAAAATGCCTGGGAGCGTTGACACCCGGGCGACGAACCAACACTGCAGCAGGTACTCCCGCCAGGCGAACGGAGGCCGGAACATGGCCAGGAAGGTGTCCAGCGACATTGCGAAGAAGTCGCCGATCGCGCGGACCGGTTTAGCCGCCTGGCCGACCGCGATCACCATGTCGCCGCGTACCCCCTGACGCCGACTCTCCGTCGTCGCTTGCGGTAGGTCACGCTGGTCCCCGGACAAGTCGAAGTGGATGTTTGACATTCGCGAGGGTACGCGGGGCGACACCATCATGTCCATAGACGATACGCAAAATTACACGCTTCGATTGCGTAAATAACGATGCAAACCCACACTTATGTGTGATGATGTATCTAGCTAGTATCGGCATGATGCGACGGTACGCCCCTAGCTGCGGCATGGTGGGTAGCCGCGTCACGGCACCAGCTGTAGTGCCCCCGAGGGGCATAGTGTGACGGCGTTTCGCGCCCGGCGCTCCTCCCCCGCGCGCACCTCCTGCGAGACCACCAGGACGATGCCGTCGGAATCCTGGCTGAACACGGCATCGGCCGTCATCACGCAGATGCCGGCGGATATGCAGATCTCGCGGTTGGCCGTGACTCTCATGCGCTGAAAGCCTCGAGGGCGAGAGCGGAATTCGCGAAATCGCGAAAGTACAGCCAGCGACCCTCCCGCAGCGTGATGATGTGCGCGAATTCCGACTCCCACTCGTGGCCGGTGGTGCGCCGGCGGAAACGTTGCCGGCCCCAGGTAGCCAGATCGTCACCCTGCGCGATGAACTTCCACGGCTCCATCTCGATGATGTCGATCACCTGCCCGACCTTCTCGAGGAAGGAGACCGCTTGCTTGATGCCCTGGAAATCGCCGGCGTACGGAATCCTCTCGGTGCCGTAATAGGTGATACGCACGTCAGGGTCCAGGTGTGCGAGCACGGTGGGTAGGTCACCGATCGGCACCGCCCGGTAGATCGCCTCGGTCGCGGCGATATTGCGTGACGCGCTCATGAAAGGTGAAGGGGCAGGCGGACATAGGCGTGGGTCAACAGGCTCGCGGTCTGCTTGGTGCCCGGATCGTCGGTGAGCGCGATCCGCTGATAGCGGTCCAAGACGGCGTTGAGCACCGTCAAGACCTCCAGACGCGCCAACGACGCGCCGAGGCAGAAGTGCACGCCGTGACCGAGGGAGAGTTGCTGGCGGATGTTGGGACGGTCGATGTCGAGGCGTCCGGGGTCAGGAAACACCGCGGGATCGCGATTCGCCGAGCCGAAGAACAGCGCCACCCAGTCGCCTTTGCGAATCAGCTTGCCCGCCACCTCGACCTCGCGGGTCGCGATGCGGAACAGCCGCTGCGGCGGCCCGTCGAGCCGAAGCTCTTCTTCCACGAACAGATTCAGTAGCGTGCGGTCGGTGCGAATCCGCGCGGTGAGCTCGGGTTCGCGCGCCAGCGCGTGCAGCAGATTGCCGATCAGGAACGTCGTTGTTTCGCTGCCGGCGACCACGAGTGTGACGCAGAAACGTACGATCTCCGCCGGGGTGAGCCGCTGCCCGTCCACTTCGGCGCGCAGCAGCGCGGCGATCAGGTCCTCCGCGTCCTCGACGTCCTGACTGCTCGGGCATCCGGCTCCTTCTTCGGCCAGATGTTCGGTGCGCTCGGCCAACCGCGCCGCGAAGGCCGCCACCATCTCCTCGTTGCTGGCGATGCGTTCTTGCGGGGTCAGCGACGAGGACAGCATGAATGCGTTGGCCCAGCGCCGGAAGCGCACGTGGTCGCCGTCCGGTAACCCCAGCAGTCGCACCATGGCTCGGGTGGGGATCTCGGCGGCGAACTCCATGACCTCGGCAGCGCCGCCGCGGGAAGCCTCGTCAAGGTCGGCGAGCAGGCGCGGGACCAGCTCGGTGAGCCAGGCCTCCAGCCGCTTGACGCGGCGCGGAGAAAACGCCTGGCTGACCAGCTTTCGTTCCACTTCGTGCTGGGGTGGATCGGTATTGACCAGCATCAGGCTCGGTGCGGACGAGGCCTCCTGCAGCGGATCCCGGGACGAGAAGGTCGCGCTGTCCCGCGCGGCTTGGAACACCTGGTCGTAACTGAACAGCGCCCACGCGGTGACGGGTTCATCGGCGCCGGGCACCGTCCCGGGCGGCCAATCCCGGTATCCCGCAACGGGTGAGAACGACCTGAGCCGGTCATAGAGCGGATAGGGGTCGGCGATGCCTTCGGGCGTTGTGAGCAACTGCAGGGCTTCGCGGGCTTCGGCGGTGCGTGCGGTGTCGGGAACGGTCGCAGATGACATGCCGACCAGCCTGGGCCCGCGGCGGTGGCAAAGCGATCCCCCGTTGGGGAGGACTCCTGCCCCCAGACGAGAGGAATTTGCATTTTTCGCCGCACTACGGCAGCCCTGGGAGGACAGTGAGCACGTGATGGTTGTCAGCGGCACGCCCGATCCCGCCTCGTTCGCGACCCTGGCCGACGGAGACCACCCGGGTTGGGCGTCCCGTCCGGCGCGAGAGACCGAGGCCGCACGCCAGTACCGGGAAGCCTTCCGGGGATGCGCCGTGGATCCGACCGACGACCCGATGGCGGTGGTCGCCGAGGCGATTGATGCCAAGGCGGCCGTCGTGCGGGCCGCCCTGGAGTCGCTCGGCGACGTGCGCGCGCTCAATGCGCTCGAGGCGGTGCTGGACCTGTCCTCGCTGGAACGAGACCTGCTCGAAGATGGTGCCAGGCGGCGCACCGTTGCGCTGTTGCAGGTCCAGGAAGGCCTGAGCAAGCTGCGCGCCGTCGAGGACGTCGCGGCGATCGTCGACCGGGCACCGCGGGAACTGGTCGAGTCGTGCGGGTTCGACCGCGCTGTGCTGTTCCGCGTCCACGAGGGCCGGATGGTGATGGAGTCCGCATATTTCGGTGACGACCGTGCCGGTGCGGAGAAGATGGTCGCCTTTGCCCAGTCGGTGGCACCGCCGCTTGACCATATGTTGTTGGAAACGGAGATGATTCGCCGGCACGCACCCGCGATCGTGCGGGACGCCCGCACCGACCCGCGCGTCAACCGGCCGATCATCGATTTCTCGCTGACCCATTCCTACGTGGCCGCGCCGGTCATGCCTACCGGGAAGGTGATCGGCTTTCTGCATGCCGACCGGCTGTATTCCGGCCGGGTCGTTGACGAGATCGATCGCGACACGGTGTGGGCGTTCGCTGAAGGCTTCGGTTACGCCTACGAACGCACGGTGCTGCTGGAGCGGATGCGTCGCCAGCACACGGAGGTGCGGCGTGCGCTGGCGTCCGCAGACGAGGCCGCCCGCGCGCTGCAGGACGCCGATTTGGACCTGCGCAAGATCGAGCCTGTTGAACGTGGTCCTGCCGCGAGGTCACTGGCCGAGGTCGAGACGAAGGTGATGGCCGTGCTGACCCGCCGTGAGGTCGAAGTGCTGCGGCTGATGGCGGCGGGCCGTACCAACCAGCAGATCGCCGACGAGCTGGTGATCTCGTCGGGAACGGTCAAGTCACATGTCAAGCGGGTGTTGCGAAAGCTGCATGCGACGAACCGTGCCGAGGCGGCCTCGGCCTACGTGCGATTGGCCACGGTATCCGAATTGGGTTGACTTTCAAACTGTCCCGGAGATCGCCGACGGATGTGCCGCCAGCGGCGTCACGTGAATGGTCAGGAAGGGAAAGAGCGGCAACCCGGAAAGCAGTTGATGCAGTTCATCAGTCGATTCGACATCGAAGACGGAGAAGTTGGCGTACTCGCCCACGATGCGCCAGAGGTGTGGCCACTTGCCGGACCGCTGCAGCTCTTGTGAGTAGTCCTTCTCCTGAGCCACCAGGGCTGCCCGCCGCTGCGGGTCGAGGTCATGCGGCAGGTGCACGTCCATGCGTACGTGGAAAAGCATTGACCCTTAGTCCTTCTCGGGGTCCAGGACGAAGTCGTAGACGACTCTCTGCGAACCGTCGGACTGGGTCCGGGGCTCGAGCAGCAGTTCGGGCTTGACGGCGGAGGCGATGTCATCGTCGTTGTGCGGATCATCGGGAAAGTACAACTGCGTCGTCAGCTGCTGATGGCCGGCGGCCGAAACCTTGACGTGCAGATGCGCCGGGCGCCAGGCGTGCCAGCCTGCGGCGGCGATCAGCCGCCCGCACGATCCGTCGGTCGGGATCTGATACGGGGCGGGCCGGATCGTGGTGATCTCGAATGTCCCGTCGGGATCGGCGGTGAAGGTGCCCCGCAGGTTCCACTCGGGCAGGTTCGGCGCGAACTGGGAGTAGCGGCCGTCGGCATCGGCGTGCCACAGTTCGATGCTGCCCTGCAACGGGGTGCCGTCGACGGAGGTGATCCTTCCCGCCCAGCGCAGTGGGACGCCGCGCTCGTCGGCACGCATCGGAATGGTCGCGAACGCACCGCATTCGGGAGACCCCGGCACGTAATACGGGCCCTCGATGGTGCCCTTGCTGCCGTTGCGATGGTCCGTGGCAACTTCCTCGACGGCATGCTCGACCCAGACATCGAGGAACAGCGGCCATTCGCCGTCGGCCCCCACGGCGATCAGCCACGCTTTGAGCGCGTTGTACTCGTGATAGGTCACCCGGTGCCGTCGTATGGTGTCGTGCACCGCCGAAAGGACCTCGCGCGCAAGCTCACTCACACGGGCCTTCGGGCTGTCCCGGACTGCCTGGAACGGCGACTTGTCGGTGCGAAACCGCGCGGTCGCCGCTGCGCCCGACGCGGCGGCGCTCGGTTCGTCGATAGTGATCATCTGGCCCTGCCTTTCTCTCTTACCGATCCGTGCGGTAACGGTGCAGCTTGTCCGGATCGATCTGGACGCCCAGCCCGGGACCGGGTGGCACATGCAGTTCGCCGTCTCGTATGCACAGGGGTGCGGCGAGCAGATCGTCGGACATGTCCAAGAAGTTGGACAGTTCACCGGCTCGTCGTGACGTCAGCTCGAACGCGGCGCCGAAGCTCACGGCGCATGCCGTGCCGAGCTGACCGTCGAACTGGTTGCCGATCACCACCTCGAGGCCCAGTCCTTCGGCCAGGTGGTGGACGCGTTGCGAGCCGGTGAATCCGGTGCGGGCCGTCTTGATGCTGATAGCGGTGGCCGACCCGCCGAGTACCTCGCGGGTAACGTCGGCCGGAGTGGGAACCGATTCGTCGGCGATGAAGGGTATGTCGATGTGCTGCAGCAGCCATCGCCGGCCCAGCACATCGTCGGCCGGGCACAGTTCTTCGGCGAAGAGCAGGTCCAGGTCGGCCATCTCCTTCATCGCGCGCAGCGACTCCGACGCCGTCCATCCCCGGTTGCCGTCGACGTAGAGTTCGATGGTGGCGCCGAAGCGTTCGCGCAGCGCTCGCACCACAGCGGTATCCACGGCGACCGGCCTGCGTCCGACCTTCACCTTGAAGGTGGTGATGCCGTATTCGCCGACCATGCGCTCGGCCTCGGCCACCACCGCGGACGGCGTGTCGAAGCCGAGCATGTGGCTGACCCGCATGCGGTCGGTGAATCCGCCCAGCATCGCGCTCACCGGTAGGCCGAGGCTACGCCCCAGTGCATCCCAGGCCGCCATGTCGATCGCCGCTTTCGCCGTCGGGTTGCCCACGGTACGTGCGAGCCTGTCGGTGATAACCTCGCGTTCGGTCAGCGTCAGTCCGACGATCTGGGGTGCGAAAACACCCCGGATTACCGCGAGGATTCCGTCTCGCGTCTCGCCGTAGGTGTACGGGCGCGGTGGTGCCTCTGCCACGCCTACGACGCCTTCGTCGGTGTGTATCCGTACCAGCACGTGCTCGGCTGCCCGTACCTGTCCCGAGGCGAACTTCACCGGCTTGACGTAGGGGATCGTGAACGGGATCGCCTCAACGGCAGCGATTTTCACCGTTCATTCCCGGTCTGCCGACGGTAGGCGCCGGATTTGTCCATGACAAAGACATAGGCAGCCGGATATTCATCGTCAATATCTGTCGATCAATGGCCTAATCAGCACTAGCCAAACGCCCAGTGTGACCGCGGCTGCCCCGATGCGATGGTGCAGACCATGTCCGCGAGCTGCTCCCTGACGCAGGTGGCCTCCGTCCTGGCCGATGCGGTCATCGATGATTCCGAGGCCGGAGTGTTCCGCGTCAATCGCCGAATCTTCACCGATGATGACGTTTTCGAACTGGAGATGAAGCACATCTTCGAAGGCAACTGGGTTTATCTGGCCCACGACAGTCAGATTCCCAATCCCGGCGACTACTTCACCACCCACATCGGTCGCCAGCCGGTCGTCATCACCCGCGACAAGGACGGCCGGCTGCACTGCCTGATCAACGCCTGCGCACATCGTGGCGCGATGATCTGTCGCCGCAAGACCGACAACCGGATGACGCTGACCTGCCCGTTCCACGGATGGACGTTTCGCAACGACGGGAAGCTGCTCAAGGTCAAGGACCCCGACGAGGCCGGGTATCCGCAGACGTTCAACGTCGGCGGTTCGCACGACATGACCAGAGTCGCCCGTTTCGACGATTACCGCGGATTCCTGTTCGCCAGCCTGAATCCCGACGTTATCGGCCTTGCCGAGCATCTGGGTGACGCCGCCAAGGTGCTCGACATGCTGGTCGACCAGTCCCCCGACGGAGTGGAGGTGCTGCGCGGCTCGTCGACCTATGTCTACGACGGAAATTGGAAGGTGCAGGCCGAGAACGGAGCCGACGGCTACCACGTGACCGCCACGCATTGGAACTATGCCGCTACCACCACCCGGCGCACCGTCGGACAGTCCACGAACGACACGAAGACGCTCGACGCGGGCAGCTGGGGCAAGTCCGGCGGCGGCTACTGGTCGTTTCCGCACGGCCACCTGTGTCTGTGGACCTGGGCAGCCAACCCCGAAGACCGGCCACTGTGGGACAGACTCGACACGCTCAAGTCCACGTTCGGCGACGCCAAGGGCGAGTTCATGGTCAAGGGCTCACGTAACCTCTGCCTGTATCCGAACGTGTATGTGATGGACCAGTTTTCAACCCAGATTCGGCATTTCCGCCCGATCGCGCCGGATCGGACCGAGGTGACCATCTACTGCATCGCGCCCAAAGGAGAGGCCGCGGCCGCGCGGGCGAAACGCATCCGTCAATACGAGGACTTCTTCAACGCGTCGGGCATGGCCACGCCCGATGACCTGGAGGAGTTTCGTTCCTGCCAGGTGACGTTCCGGGCGCGGGCCGCCAAGTGGAACGACTTGAGTCGTGGTGCGGCGCACCGGCTACCGGGTCCGGACGAGGTAGCCGCGTCCCTCGCCATGCACGGCGTCATCTCAGCCGGGATCAAGAACGAAGATGAAGGCCTCTACCCAGTACAGCATGGTTTCTGGCTGGAATCGATGCGCAGAGCCCTGGACAAGGAACTGGAGCGGTCTCCATGACTACAGCGAGTCCCACAGCGGCGGCGTCCACGCTGATCACGCAGAATGCCATCGAGCAGTTCCTCTACCGCGAGGCTCGCTATCTCGATGACCGCGAATTCGAGAATTGGCTGGACTGCTACGCCGAGGACGTCGTGTACTGGATGCCCGCCTGGACGGACGACGATCAACTGGTGGACGATCCGCAACGGGACATCTCGCTGATCTACTACCCGAACAAGGGGGGGCTGGCCGACCGGGTGTTCCGCATCCGCACCGAGCGGTCGTCGGCCACGTCGATACCTGAACCACGAACCAGTCACAACATCACCAACGTGGAAGTCATCGAGCGTCGGGGACAGCTGGTCGATGTCCGATTCAATTGGCACACCATGTATTTCCGCTACCAGACAGTGGACGCCTACTACGGCACATCCTTCTGCTCTATCGACTTCTCCGGAGCGAACCCGGTCATTCGGCGCAAGACGGTGGTGCTGAAAAACGACTACATCCACCACGTGGTGGACATCTACCACGTGTGAGGTGACTGCCGTGTCAGCACCCGCCTTTTCGGTGGCGCTCTCATTCGAGGACGGTGTCACCCGGTTCATTACCTGCCGAACCGATCAGACGGTGGCTGACGCGTCCTACCAGCAGCGGATAAACATTCCACTCGACTGCCGCGACGGTGCCTGCGGGACCTGTAAAGCGTTGTGCACCAACGGCAGCTATGACGGCGGCAACTACCTCGACGACGCGCTGTCCCGCGCTGAGGCCGCCGCGGGCTACGTCCTGCCGTGCCAGACGCGGCCCCGCTCCGACCTCGTCATGCTGATTGCGGGCACCTCCGAGTCCGCGAGGACGAAGGCCGCCACCTACGCCGGCACCCTGAGCCGGCTGGAACCGCTGTCCGCCACCACGGTCAAACTCGGCATCGACCTACCCAACCGCAACGAACTGGAGTTCCTGCCGGGTCAGTACGTGAACATCGCCGTACCGGGAACCGATCAGGTGCGGTCGTATTCTTTCAGCAACTCCCTCCGGGCAACTCGACTCACGTTCCTGATCAAGCTGACCCCGGGCGGAGCGATGTCGCAGTACCTGACGCACCGCGCCGCTGTCGGTGACCGCATCTGCTTCACCGGCCCACACGGCTGCTTCTTTCTGCGGGAGGACGACCGCCCGTTGCTGCTGCTCGCCGGCGGCACCGGCCTGGCGCCGATCCTGGCGATGTTGCGCACCATGGGCGCCACCGGCGACGCGCGCAGAACACATCTCATCTACGGCGTCAGCACCGACGACGACCTCGTCTGCCTGGACGAGATCGGCGAAATCGTCTCGGCGTTAACGACGTTCACGTGGGACTACTGCGTCTACGATCCGGCCAGCACCGCACCGAACAGAGGACCCGACCGCGGCGTCGTAACCAGTCTGATTGCGCCCCAACACCTCAACCGCGGCGACGTCGACATCTACCTCTGTGGTCCCCCGCCGATGGTGGATGCGGTGCGCGCATATGTCACGAGCGCGCACGGCGCACCACCGGACTTCTATTACGAGAAGTTCACGCCTGCGCTGCCACCGTCCAGTGCACTCGACCGCGACGATCCGCACCTGTACGAGTCGGGTGCCCGGTGCATCGTCGGTCAATTGGTGTTCCAGCCGAGGCAGCCGTGAGCCACCAGTCGTTCATCACCCCTGGCCGCTTTGCCGGCAAGGTCGTCGTCGTCACCGGCGCGGCGCAAGGCATCGGCGAGCGCACGGCCCGGCGCATTCATGCCGAGGGCGGCGCACTCCTGCTGGCCGATCGGTCCGAATCGGTCAGCGAATTTGCCGACGAGTTGACTGCAGACACCGGCCGGGTGGCATCGGCGACGGTGGACCTCGAGCACTACGACGGCGCGGAAGCGCTGGTGTGCCAGGCTATTCGGGCCTTCGGCCGGATTGACGTCTTGATCAACAACGTGGGCGGGGCGATCAACTTCAAACCGTTCACCGAGTTCAGCGCCGCCGAGATCCGTGCCGAGATCGACCGATCGCTGATGACGACGTTGCATGCATGCCGCGCCGTGCTGCCCAGGATGGTCGAGCGCGGGCGCGGCGTCATCGTCAACGTCTCGTCCGCCGCCACCCGGGGTATCCATCGGATTCCGTATTCGGCCGCCAAGGGCGGAGTCAACGCGCTCACCGCATCATTGGCTATGGAGTACGCCGACGCGGGTATCCGGGTGGTGGCCACCGCGCCCGGTGGCACGACGGCGCCGCCGCGGCGGATCCCGCGGGGTACGCCGGTGCCGGCGAACGCCGCCGAGCAAGCCTGGTTCGATGCCCACATCGAGCAGACGATCGCCTCGTCACTGATGAAGCGGTACGCCACTCTGGACGAACAAGCCGCCGCAATCTGCTTCGTGGCTTCCGACGAAGCTTCCTACATCACCGGCACAATCCTGCCCGTCGCCGGTGGGGACATCGGCTGACCGCCATGACGCCGCAGCCGAGCTGGGCAGACCGGCAGCACTTACGATGATGGACGTGACCATCGCGCCCGTCGCGTTCGTCGGCCGCGCAAGTGAGTTCGACGATCTGTCCCGGCGCCTGACGGCCCGCGGAACCGACGGCCTCGAGGTCATCGCGGTGACGGGTCAGCCGGGCGTCGGCAAGACCGCACTGCTGCGCCGGTTCGCCGAATGCCACCCGGCCAGCCGGTGGGCCGCCGCGACCTCCTGGGAGAAATCACTGGTCGGGGGTGTGCTGGCCCAGCTTTCGCAGACCCCTGCGCCTCCTGATCCCGTGGCCGCGGCCGCCCGATTGGCGCGCGAGCTGGCCGGCCGAGGACCGACGCTGCTCGTCATCGATGATGCCCAGCACGCCGACACGCTTTCCCTGCAAGCACTTTCGACTCTGACACGACACTACCGCGATCTCCCCCTGCTCATCGTGATGATCAGCGACGGCCGCGCGTCGGCGGCTCAGGACCTGATTTCCGGCGAGCTCCGGCTGGCGGGGCTACCCCCAGCTGATGTCGCCGAACTGGCGTCCGCTTACGGCCGGAGCCTGCATCCCTCGATGGTCGACCGGCTGACCCGCCACACCGACGGGAACCCTGGACACGTCCGTGCCCTGCTCGACGAGCTACCTCCGGAGACGTGGGCGAAGCTGGACTCGGACCTCCCCGCACCGAGGCAGGTGACGAGGCGGGTCGTCGAGCAGTTGAACGAGGCCGAATCCGAGGGGAGGACACTGGCTCTCGCGCTGGCCGTGCTTGACGGGCAGGCCACCCTGGCCGATGCCGCACGGCTGGCCGACCTCGGTCGGCCTTTCGCCGCGGTGGAAGCGGCAACCCGCGCAGGACTTCTCGCGACCGGCGACCCCCTGCTGCCCCGGTTGCGCGACGGTCTCACCCGGGCAGCGGTGCTCGATCTGGCCGGACCGCAAGCGGTCGCCGATGCCCACCAGCGCGCTGCCGGCATTGTCACTGACGCAGCGGCACGGTTGCGACATCGCGTTGCGGCCACACCGCTGCCCGATCCGGTGCTGGCCGATGAGGTCGATGCGCTTGCCCGCGAATGCGGCGCGGACGGCGCCTGGTCGCTGGCCGCCATCCTGTTCCGCGATGCGAGCCGGCTGACCGCCGACCCGCTGCTACGTGATCGGCGCCTGACTCATTCGGTCGACGCACTGGTGGCCGCCGGGGATTGCGTCGGCGCCGGCACACTCGTGCCGGCGGTGCAGAGCCTGCGCGAAACCCCGCTGCGTAACCTGGTTTTGGCTTATCTGGCGATCCTACGGGGCAGGGCGACCGAGGCCGAGCTGAGACTGCGGCGCGCATGGGACATCGTCGACATCGATCGCGAGCCCGAGACGGCCGCGTTCATCGCCCAGCGACACGTGCTGCACGCCCTCGTGCACTGTCAGGGTGAGCAGGTGGTGCAGTGGGCCGACCGGGCCGTGCAATTGGCCGGTCGTGATTCTTCCGCGGGAATCGAGGCTGCGGCCATCCGCGGTCTCGGTCTCCTCGCCGCCGGCCACCCCGAGCGCGCGGTGGCCGCCTACGAGGACCTGCGGACACGGGTTCGCCACGGGGCCCAAGCGCAACGGGTGGTGATGGGCCGCGGATGGGTGCAGTTGATGTGCGATGACATCGAGGGGGCTCGGTCGAGCCTGGAGAGCGCTGTGGCGTCCGCCCCCCTCGGCGGCTCGACGCGAATCACCTTGTGGGCGTGCGCATGGTTGGCTCGGGTGCAGTTTGTGATGGGCGAATGGGACAACGCCCTCGGCAGCGTCGAGCAGGGCCGCACGCTGGCCCGGTCGAGCGGGATCGTGTTGACGACACCGCTGTTGGAGTGGACGGCCGGCCAGATCGCCGCCTTGCGCGGGGATTGGGTGGCGGCCGAGTCTGCGGCGTGTGCCGCCTCAGCGAACAGCGGCGAGTACGAGATGATGCGTATCCCGACGTTGCTGCTGCGCGCTCAGATCGCGGAGGTGCAGACCGATTACGCCACTGCCCGTCGGGTGCTCGAGCCGCTGAATCAGATCGCTGCGGGTACGTCACTCCTGGAGCCGGGTTACTGGCCGTGGGCCGACGCGATGGGAAACGCCTTGGTGCTCAACGGTGAACTCGAGGCCGCCGACGCTTTCTTGCGGCCCCATGAACAGCGCGCGCGGGCGCGCAAGCATCGCAGCGCGCAGGCCCGCCTGGGTTGTGCGCGGGGCCGGTTGCTCGGTGCGCTCGGCGACATCGCCGGAGCCCGAGCGGTTTTCGAGGAATCTCTGACACTGCTCGACGGGTTGGGGTTGCGCTACGACGCCGCGCGGCTGAATATGGCCTATGGTCAGACGCTTCGGCGAGCCGGTAAGCGCCGCGCCGCGGACGCTGTGATCGGCACCGCGCGTGAGCTCTATGCCGCGCTGGGCGCCGTCATCGACGTCGCTCGGTGCGATCGCGAACTGAAGGCCGGCGGACTTCATCAATCTCGTGACATGCGAGACAGCGCCGAACTGACTCCGCAGGAGGAGGCGGTGGCAGTGCTCGTGGCCAAGGGATTGTCGAATCGTGAAGTGGCTGCCGAGTTATACGTGTCCCCCAAGACCGTCCAGTACCACCTGAGCCGTGTCTACGCGAAGCTCGGCGTGCGGTCGAGGGCGGAGTTGGCGGCGCTGCGCCGCTGAGGGTCACGGGCGTTGGAGGTGGGCGACGATCGCTGTGGTGACCTCAGCGGGTCGTTCGGCGTTGGCCAGATGTGCGGCGTGATCGACGACCAGTAGTTCCGAGTCCCTGACACCGGCGACGATCTCTTGGAGCCTGGCGGGCGGGGTGGCCGGGTCGTCGGCGCCGGCGACGGCCAGCGTCGGTGCAACGACGCTCGACAATGTCGCCCGCAGGTCGACCGCGGCGATCGCCTCGCAGCAGGCCGCATACCCTTCGGCAGGCGTTGCCGCGACCATACTTTCGTGCGCGGCAGCGACCTCGGGGTGGGCTCGCAGATAGTCGCCGGTGAACCACCGCGCCACCACCGAGGGCGCCACCGCGGCAGTCCCCCGCGCGCGCACCAGGGCCGCTCGCTGCGTCCATGCGCCGGCGGGCGCAAGCTGCACCGCGGTGCACAGCACGACGATTCGGTTGACCCGATCAGGGTTTCGCGCCGCCAGATTCAGCGCGGTCATGCCGCCGAGCGACAAGCCGACGACATGGGCGCGTTCGATGCGGAAGCGATCGAGCAGCGCGACGACGTCGTCGGTCAGGGCTTCGATGTCATAGGGGCCGTCGGGCACCGGCGAGGCACCGTGGCCGCGGGTGTCGTACCGCAACACCCGAAAGTGGCGTTCGAGGGTGCCGATCTGGGCGTCCCACATGCGGTGTGTCGATCCCAACGAGTTCGACAGCACCACGACGGGACCGTCGCGGCGTCCGCTGTCGATAGCGTGCACCTCGACCGAACTCATCCGCGACCTGCACCCATCAGTATGTCCATGAACGATATGTAACACGAAGCCCTTGCTGGCAGCCAAACAGCATCTAATAGCCGATTTTCCCTCAATGATGTATTTTAACAATTCGATCATGTTTGATCATGGTGTACGCTGCGCAACCCGAGGAGGGGCGATTCGGATGACCGACACCAAAGAAGCCAGCGAGCAAGTCGTCCGCGATTTCCTCGGATCCTGGGAGGCGCGCAGCCTCGACACTATCTGCAGTGGTTTCGCCGACGACGCGGTCTATCACAATGTGCCGGTCGCGCCGATCGAGGGCATTGCCGGGATTCGCGGGATCTTCGAGGCTTTCCTGGCCGCGTTCTCCGATGCCAAGCTCGATATCGTCACGCTGGCAGCTGAGCCCGGGCGAGTGCTCGTTGAGCGCGTCGACTACTTCACCATGAACGACGGCCGCAAAGTGGTGTTACCGGTCACCGGCGTGTTCGAGGTGAAGAATGGCAAAATCACGCGCTTCAGCGATTACTTTGACCTCGCGGACTTCGAGGGGCAGAGCGGTATGAAGCTTTAGACCGTGTTCGGCAGGATGTTCGGCTCCGGATCGCATGAAGGGGGGCGAGTTGACGGAGACATCGCTTCAACCCGTTAAGCGCAGACCAAAGGACCGAAAGCAGCAGATCCTCGAACAGGCCGTCGGGCTCTTCATCGAGCGTGGCTTCCACTCCGTCAAGCTGGAGGACATCGCCGAGGCCGCCGGGGTCACCGCCCGTGCGTTGTATCGCCACTACGACAACAAGCAGGCACTGCTCGCTGAGGTGATCCGAACCGGGCAGGATCAGTACCAGAGTGCGCGTCGCCTCACCGATGGGCAGGCCGGGCCGGAACCTCAGCCGTTGCATGTCGAACTGCCCAACCTCATCGCGGCGGCCGTCGAGTCCCGCTCCTTGATGGTCCTGTGGCAGCGTGAGGCGCGCTATCTCAACGAGAACGATCGCGCGGAGGTCCGGCGCCGCATCAACGCGATCGTCGCGGGCATCCGGGACAATGTTGTCCTGGAGGTGCCTGGTCTTGGCCCGCAGCATGCGGAACTGCGCGCGTGGGCGGTGTCGAGCACGCTGACCGGGTTAGGTGGGCACAATCTCACCCTGCCAGCCGACGAACTCGAAAGGTGCCTCTCCCAAGCGTCGCTGGCCGCGGCGCGGACCCCTCCGGTGAGCGAGCTACGGCCGCTCGACCCCGCCACCGACGACGACGGCGACGTGCTCTTCTCGCGCTACGAAACACTGCTGGCAACCGGTGCCCGCCTGTTCCGTGCGAAGGGCTACCCGGCCGTCAGCACCAGTGAGATCGGCAAGGGCGCGGGCATCGCAGGTCCCGGGTTGTACCGTTCGTTCTCCTCCAAGCAGGCCATCCTGGACGCGCTGCTGCGCCGCCTCGACGAATGGCGCAGCCTGGAATGTGTCCGGGCGATCCGTGCGAATCACGATGCGGCGCAACGGTTACGCGGTCTCGTCGAGGGACACGTCCGGCTCAGCCTGGATGCGCCTGACTTGGTGGCCGTCTGCGTGACCGAACTGTCGCACGCCTCCGGCGAAGTTCGCGACGGCTACCTACGGAACAAGGCCGACCGCGAGTCGGTCTGGACGGACCTGATCATCGCGCTGAATCCGAAGACGACGATCGTCGAAGCGCGCCTGCTGATCGCCGCCGCGGTCACCCTCATCGAAGACGTTGCCCGCACCTGGCATCTGACCCGTTATTCCGGGGTTGCCGACGAGATCACCGCGCTCGCACTGGCGATTCTGACCAGCCGGTCCTGAGCTTTGGTGGCGACCCGCAGCGCCCGGCTACGCCGCGCTCGCGATCGCCACGGAGCTTCACCACAGCGCGGCAACGGTTCCGCCGTCCGCGATTTGAGTGGTTCCGGTGATCATCGACGCGTCGTCGGAGAGCAGGAACGCCACGATGCTCGCCATCTCCTCGGGCGCGGCCATCCGGCCCTGCAGACGGGCGAACATCGTCCGGGCGCCACCCTCGCCGAGAGCTTCGTCGAACATCGTCATCGCCGTCTGCTGCATCGGGGTGTCGACGAAGGCCGGCAGCAGCGCGTTGGCGCGGATGTTGAACGAACGCAACTCGGCCGCGGTGATCCGGCTCAGATGGCTGATCGCGGCTTTGGACATGCCGTACGCCCCGGACCCGCCGACCGCGATGTGCCCCGCCAGCGACGACATGTTCACGATGGCTCCCCCGCCTCGCTTGATCATCTGTGGCGCAACATGTTTGGTGCACAGCCAGGCGCCGCGCAGGTTGATTCCCATGACACGGTCGAAGTCCTCGACGGAAGTGTCGATGAGCGAAGCGAAGTGAACGACCCCGGCATTGGCGACCAATTTGTCCACGCCGCCGAACAGCGTGACACACGCCTGCACCATTGCGATGACCTGTTCTTCATCGCTGACGTCGGCCTGGTGACCGACCGCACCGCCACCGATCTTGGTCGCAGCCGTTTCGGCCGCCGCGGAGTCGATGTCCGCACACAGCACCTGGCATCCCTCACTGGCAAGTCGCTGCGCCACCGCCAGGCCTATGCCGGCCCCGGCCCCGGTGACGATCGCGGCTTTGCCCGCCAGGTCTTGATGCGTCATATGCCCACTCCGATTCTCAGCCGGCAACTGCCCACGGCTGAGCGTCCATGCCGTGCTCGCGGATCGCCCCGAACAGCACCAGGCCAAATCCTGGCATGTCGTCGGCGAGTTTGAGGGCATACACCCCGAGATCGCGGAGCATCCAGGCGACGGCTTCCGCGTTGGGGTCACCAGCGTCATCCCGCGCAAACAAACCGCAGGCGCGTGGCGGTCCGGCCGGGCGCAGGTACAAGACGACTCCGCTGCCCAGCGCGGACATTCTGTTCAATGCACCGTTGAGTTCGCCGCTGCAGCGACAAGCCTTGGAGCCGAACACATCTCCGGTAAGACACTCGACATGGACATGCAGCGGCACCGGCACGCCCGCATCGGCGGCGCCGATGATCACCGCCAAATGCTCGCCGCCGGCGTGCACGTCGCGGAAGCCGATCACGCGCGAATTCCCGGCCCAGGTCGGCAGCACCGATTCGGCCAGTCGAACCACCTGGGGTTCGGTCCGGCGCCGATAGGCCACCAGCTCGGACATGGAGACCACTGCGAGCCCATACTCGACCGCGAACTCGATCAACTCGCCACCGCGGGCGACCAGCACCGGGTTGCGGCGCGAGACGATCTCGCACAATCCCGCGGCCCGTCCCCGGCCGGCCAGCCGTGCGAGGTCGGTGGCGGCTTCGGCCACCCCGCGTCGTTCCAGCACCCCTCCGGCGCGGGCCTGCACCGGGACGACGTGGCCCGGGCGCTGCAGGTCAGATGCGACGGTGGTGGCCGACCCCAGTGCCGCAATGGTTTTCGCGCGATCCGCCGCCGAGATGCCGGTTCCTGTTCCGTGCACGTCGACCGAGACGCAGTCGGTGTTGTCGCCGTGGCACATCGGCGGTAGCTGCAGTCGCGCACACTCGCTGCCCGGCAACGCCACCCGCACGTAACCGGAAGTATGGCGGACGGTGAAGTGAAGCAGGCTGGGGGTGGCGGCGTCGGCCGCGAATACCAGGAAACCGTCGCCGTCGGGACCGTCGGTGAGAACGACGGCCTGCCCGGCGCCGATCGCGGTGAGGGCGCGCCGCACCCGGACATCGGTGGTCTTCACGCGCGCTCCCAGGGAGTGAGTCGGTGGAAACGGCTCCCGTGGAAGACCAGTGGCGAGGCGTCGGGATCGGCCTGCAGCGAGCATATTTCGAGCAGGGCGATGAGGTGGTCACCGGCCGGGATCTCCTCGCGCAGGCGGCAGTCCAGCTGGGCCGTCGATCCGTGCACGACCACCGCGCCGCCCGGCCGCTCGCTCCAGGTGACTCCGGCGAACCGGTCTCCGGACTTGCGCGACAGGCTGATACACGCTGCGTCGTGTCTCTCGGCGAGCACGCTGACGCCCAGATAGGGCCGCTCCCGTAACCGTGGCCACGTCGTCGAACTGTGCTGGATGCACACCGACACCAGCGGCGGGTCGAGGGAGACCGCCGTGAAGGAACTTGCGGCCATGCCGACCGGGACCCCGTCCAGCACGGCGCAGACCGCGACCACCCCGGACGGGAAACATCCGAATGCCCGCCGAAGCGCGGTCTCGTCGAGACGATCGGTCGCCAGCTCGACCATGACTAGCGGACCCCGTCAAGGAAATTCAGCAGCAGCCGGTTGGTTTCCTCGGGTGCTTCCTGCTGGATCCAGTGGCCCACGTCGGCAATCATGTGCGTGCCCCGGTAATTCGACATCACCTCGCCGGCACGCTCGACGGCTTCTGCTCCCCACGTGGTGCCCACGTCGTACTGACCACCGATGAACAGTGCGGGCGGCGTGAGCGGTTTCCCTTCCTGGTCCGCCAGGTCGTGCCAGTCGTTGTCGATGTTGTGGTAAAAGCTCAGCGGTCCGCCGAACCCGGAGCGCTCGAATTCCGCCGCGTAGAAATCGGCGTCGGCGTCGGTGAACCAGGACGGCATGGTTTCGGGATATACGAACGCGTCCTTCAATTTCGCGCCCTGTGCCATGCAGAGCGGGCCGGCCCGGATCACGTCGATGGGGTCCATCGCGGCCAGGTCCACGCCGGCATCGACGGCGGCCTTGGTTGCCGCGAGCATCCCTTCACCCGACACCGTGTAGGTCAGACCCACCAGCCAGGACCGCACGTCCTCTTCGATCTCGGCGATGATGCCGTCCTGTGCGGAAAAGTAGTCCTGGTACCAGACCCGGCCCTCGCCGGCCAGTTCCAGGTGGTAATCGTTCGGGCGGTGTTCACCGAAAGGACTGCCCGGCAGTCCGATAACGCCACGGCCGGCAAATGGAACGCTGACGCCGACCACACCGGCGCACCGCTGCGGGTGCAACCAGGCGAAGGTCCAGGCCACTGGCGCACCCCAGTCGTGCCCGATGACGAACGCCTGGTCCTCGCCGTACGCGTCGACCACACCCACGATGTCGCCGACGAGTTCCTTGATGCGGTAGGCGGAGTTTAGGAAATACTTCGACGACCGCCCGTAACCGCGCTGATCGATGGCGACCACCCGGTAGCCGGCGGCGGCAAGCGCCGGAATCTGGTGGCGCCAGGAGTACCACGACTCCGGAAAGCCGTGGATGAGGATCACCAACGGCCCGTCACCCTCTTCGACAGCGTGGATCCGGGTGCCGCCGCAGTTCAAGATCCGATGAACCATGTTCCCTCTCCTCAGCGTCCGTCACCGGCGGCCGCACCCACCAGTTCGTCGGCGGGTTGCGTTGGTATCGAACGATTCTCGTAGTTGCGGGCGATCAGCGTCTTCTCCCCCGACAAGCGGGTGCGCGCCCACTTGCCGATGACGCGCCCGGCGATGCCGGGTTTCATCAACGCGGAGGGTGGTTTGACCAGGTGTACCACCGCGAGGAACTCGCGATAGGCGTCGAGGTCGTCGTGCACCAACTCCAGCAGGCGGTCCATGTACCAGGTGAGCACACCGAAGTAGAACGGGCGCTTCTTGTCCACGTCTTTCATCCAGTCGAACCGCAGGTTCTGTTCGCGGATCACGAACCAGGCGGTGTCGGCCATCTTGGCGATCGACCGGTAGTAGCGGCGGGGCAGCTCGCGGTGCCCGGGACCGTACTTGGCCAGCAGCACCTGCATTTCCCGAACTTCCTTGAGCGCCAGACTCATTCCCAGACCCGACACCGGGTCGGCGCTGGTGTAGGCGTCACCGACGGCCAGCAGGGCGCGCGGCAGATTACGCTTCTTCTCGTAGTGCAGGCGCAGCATGTTCGGATAGCGGAAGTTGTAGATCGCGGACGCCGGCTCCAGGCCGTCGATGTTCTCCCCCACCACCGGCGATGGCATCAGGTCGGCGAACTCGCGGAACTCTTTGGCGGTGCGGGGCGGCGAATAACAGTTGTAGGCCACCAGCGAGGTGGACAGCAGGGTGCGGGAGCTGTCGGTGTAATACTGCGCCGCGTAGGTGTCCTCGAACGGGCGGTAGGCATAACAGATCACCATGACCTTGTCCTGCCACTGCCGTTCGGGCGGAACATGGTGCTGCATCGTGGAATAGAAACAGTTGATGATGTCCTGCTCGACCTCCGGCGCGCCAATGCCGATGCGGTCCAGGAACTCTGGGACACGGGTGTTCTTGCCGGACGCGTCGACGACGAATTCTGCCGGGATCACCTCGGATTCGTCACCCACGGCGACCCCGACGACGGAGTTGTTCTCGCGGTCGAACACCAGGTCGGTGACCTCCGACTCGTAGCGGAAGTCGATGCGTGGCTCGTCGTCCAACCGGCGTCGCACACACCATTCCAGTAGCGGCCTGCCGGCGCACACGATTTCGATGCCGCTGGTGCCGGGCTTTTTCCAGGACCCCCCCAACCGGATCCGGTACTGGGCCGCCATGTCGACCTTGAAGGCGCCCTCGCGCACCATGTCGTCGACGATCCCCGGGAAGAAGCGCTCGAGCTCGATCTGCCCGGCGGTGAGAAGGTGATGCAGATGCCAGCCCTGCGCGGCACCGGGCCTGCCCTCCCGGCGTCGGTGCGGGTCGTCCTTCTCGAGAACGATGACGCGTTCAAAGGTCTCGCTGCACACCTTGGCCGCGGCGATGCCGGCGATGCTGCCGCCGATCACGACGGCGGTGCCGCGACCGCGCCGGCGCACGTCACCGATGTCCACCGCCGAGTAGTCGACGCGCGACGGAGTGCGCGGGCGTGCGGCGCCACTGGGGACGAACTTCTCGTAGTACAGGCCCACACGCTGGAAGCCGTTGTTGTCCAGCCATGTTCGGGTCGCCTCGACCATCGCCGCCGGACCACACAGGTAGACGTCGGCGTCGCCACCGGCGAGCATCCGCCCGTCGAGCAGATCGGTGACCAGGCCGGTGCGCCCATCCCACCCGGCGTCCGGGTTTGCCACGATGACGTGCACCTCCAGGGCGGCGACGCGGCGCCGCAGTGCCGTCAGTTCGTCGAGCTTGCACAGGTCTTCGGCCGCGGTGACCCCGTAGAGCAGATAGACCGGCTGGCTGGTGTCGGCAGTCAGGCTCGCCGCCATGGCCAAGATCGCCGACAAACCCGTGCCGCCGGCGACCAGGATGACCGGCCGCACGACCGGACGAAGGTAGAAGCTGCCTTTACTGCAGCGCATGGCAACTCGGTCGCCGGGCTTCGCGCGGTCGCGAAGATAGTTCGACATGACGCCGTCGGGCAGCAACCGGATGATGAACTCCAGTTCGGTGCGACCGTCGGGATGCGCGTAGGAGTAATTGCGCCAGGTCTCGGTGCCAGGGACCTGCAGCTGTGCGAATTGGCCGGCCTTGAAGCGCAGAGCGGTGCCCAGGCCCGAGACGTCGAGCTTCAGGATGGCGGTGCTGGGCGACACCAGGTCGACCTCGGTGACCACACCGTCGCCGGTGACGAGGAGAGCGGCGTTGTCGTCGGCCGGGTACTGCAGCTCGATGCGGCAATCCGTAGTGGGGAAGGTCTGGCAGGTGAGGATTTTCCGGGCCTCGCGCTCGACGTCGGACAGGCCCTCGGTGCGGCCCATCTCGTACCTGCCCGAGGCGCAGGTGGCCACGCAGGTGCCGCAGATGCCGCTCTGGCATTCGTTGACGATGGCGACGCCGTGTTCTTCGGCGGCATCCAGCATCGACTGGTCCGGCCGAACCGGCATCGTCCTGGCTGTTCCGTCCGAATAGCCTACAGTGACTTGGCGAACCGACATTTGTTGCCCTTCCTCGAGTGCGCTAGACGACCAGGGCGACCGGTTTCTTGGCGATGCGGGCATTGAGTCTTGGCATGACCTCCTCGGCGAGCAGGCGCAGCGACTCCTTCCACGGCCCCGGGTCCTCCCGGTAGTCGAACCCGAGCACGAGCAGGTGACCGAACCCGCCGACCTGGTCGTAGGTGGCTTCGAGTTTGTCCACCACCGTCTCCACCGAACCGACGACAAAGGTGTTCTCGGCCAGGTATTCCGCGGTGACGTCGTCGTCGGCCACCGATGGGTGGTGTTTGTAGAACTTGGTCATGCCGAACATCCGGAAGGTGGGCAACGTGTACTCGCGCATGGCCCGGCCCATGGCGCCGTCCACGGCGTAACGGAATGCCTGCTCATCGGTTTCGGCCACCAGCACCTCGCGGACCAGCCGCCAGTCGCGGCGGTCGGGGGTGCGACCGCTGCGCTCGGCTCCCTCCAGCACCGCGTCCCAGTGGGTGGCGACGTATTCGGTGTTGAGATCCAGACTCATTGGCAGATAGCCCCGTTCGCCCGCCAGCTTCAGCGTTTCGGAGCCGGCGCTGAAACCGGTGACGCCGATCGGCGGGTGCGGACTCTGGAACGGCTTGATGTGGCGTTTCATCAACCCTTCGAACATCGGCGCAATTCCGTTGGCGTTCCAGTACTTTCCGCGGTGCTCCCACGGCTGGTCCTCGGTCCAGATGCGCAACATGATTTCCAGCGCCTCACGGGTCATCTCGCGGTGCTCGCCGTTCTTGCCGTCGACGTCGTACAGGGCCCAGTCGCCGGGGATGCCGCTGGCGCCGACCCCCAACATGAAGCGGCCCTGAGCGAGATGGTCGAAATACGCCACCCGGTGCGCCAATTCGACCGGGTGGTGATAAGGCAGCAGGTGAGCCCCGGGTGCGAGCTTGATGTGCTTGGTGCGCAACAACGCCTGGGCCAGCAACAGATCGGGGGCGCAGATCGGCTCCCACGGCACGGTGAAATGTTCACCCACCCAGGCTTCGACATACCCGAGCTGGTCGGCCAACTCGATGATGTCGAGGTCCCACTGGGTCGCGTCGAACAGAGTGCGCTCCGGTGGATGGGCCGGCATGAGGAAGATTCCGATCTCCATCGTTAACCCTTCTTCGTCGTAGGTGCCCCGAGCCGGGATTCCGGCGCGCTGCGGTTGGCTCGTCTCTAGGTATACACAGTACTAGCAAGATACTTCGTTGTACACAAGATGCTTATTTCTTGGTGATTCGCCAGGTCTGTCTGGCCAATGTGGCGTATCGGCTATGGACATAATGACGAACTTCCGCGTAACCTCGCACACGTCACCCGTTCTGCGCGGCAGTCGGCAGCAAGGAGTAGCCATGAGTGTCACCGGGGTCGGTCCGGTCGATCACCGGTCCAATGGGGAGCGTCCCGCGGGAGACTTCCAGTTCATCCGCTACGAGACGCTCGATGACGGGCTGATCGCGATCATCACCCTCGACCGCCCGAAGCAGCGCAACGCGCAGACCCGCGGACTGCTGGTGGAACTGGGCAGCGCCTTCGAACTCGCGGAAACCGACGACAGGGTTCGAGTGGTCATCCTGCGCGGGGCCGGGCCGGCTTTCTCGGCCGGTCACGACCTCGGCTCGTCCGACGACGTCCGCGAGCGCACGCCGGGTCCCGGGCAGCACCCCACCTATCAATGCAACGGCGGGACCTTCGGCGGGGTCGAGTCGCGCAACCGCCAGGAATGGCACTACTACTTCGAGAACACCAAAAGGTGGCGAAACCTCCGCAAGATCACGGTCGCCCAGGTACACGGCACCGTCTTGTCGGCGGGCCTGATGCTGGCATGGTGCTGCGACCTCATCGTCGCCGCGCAGGACACCGTGTTCGCCGACGTGGTGGGCACGCGGCTGGGCATGTGCGGTGTCGAGTACTTCGGCCATCCGTGGGAGTTCGGGCCGCGCCGGGCCAAGGAGCTGCTGCTCACCGGCGACTCGATCGGAGCCGACGAGGCACACGTGCTCGGCATGGTCAGCAAGGTGTTCCCGGCCGACGAACTGGCCGACAGCACCATCGCATTCGCGCGGCGGATCGCGAAGGTGCCGACCATGGCCGCGCTACTGATCAAGGAGTCGGTGAACCAAACCGTCGACGCCATGGGATTCACCACCGCGCTGGACGGATGCTTCAAGATCCACCAACTCAACCATGCGCACTGGGGTGAGGTCACCGGCGGAAAGCTCTCCTACGGAACCGTCGAGTACGGACTCGAAGACTGGCGCGGGGCCCCGGAGATCCGACCCGCCGACAAGCGGCGACCCTGACGCGAGGTCCGGCGTGGATGTCACCTACCCGCCCGAGGCGGAATCGTTTCGCAGCCGAATCCTTGCCTTCCTGGCCGAACGGCTGCCTCCGGACTGGCGCGGGCCCGGTGCACTCCCCCCGCGGGAACGGGAAGAGTTCGCGGCCGAGTGGCGGCGGGCCCTGGCCGCGGCCGGCCTGGTCGCGGTGTCCTGTCCCCACTCGAACAGGTGGTGCTGGCCGAGGAGTTCGCCCGCGCCGGCGCCCCCGAGCGCGCGGAGAACGATCTGCTGGGCATCGATCTGCTGGGCAACACGCTGATCGCGGTCGGTACCGACGAGCAGAAGGCTCGCTTCCTGCCGCGCATCCTCTCGGGTGAAGACCGTTGGTGTCAGGGCTTTTCGGAGCCGGAGGCCGGCTCAGACCTGGCGGCGGTACGAACCCGCGCCGTGCTCGATGAAGACGGGTGGGTGATCAACGGCCAGAAGATCTGGACCTCTGCCGGCACCACGGCGAACTGGATATTCCTGTTGGCGCGCACGGACCCCCGCGCGCCCAAACATCAGGGCCTGTCGCTGCTGCTGGTGCCGATGGATCAGCCCGGTGTCACGGTCCGGCCGATCGTCAACGCCGCCGGTGACTCGTCCTTCAGCGAGGTTTTCCTGACCGACGCCCGTACGGCGGGTGGCAATGTGCTGGGCGGCGTCGGTCACGGGTGGCCGACCGCCATGACCCTGCTCGGTTTCGAGCGCGGATCGGCGGTCACTACCGTGGCGATCGAGTTCGGTCGGGACCTGGACCGACTGTGTGCCCTGGCCCGACAACGCGGTGTGAATACCGAGCCGCGCATCCGAGATGCATTGGCGTGGTGCTATTCCCGTGTCCAGATCATGCGCTATCGGGGGTATCGGGGCCTCACCATGACGCTCGGTGGGCAGCTACCCGGCGCCGACGCCGCGATCAGCAAAGTCATCTGGAGTGAATACTTTCGTCGCTACACCGATCTGGCCGTCGAGATCCTGGGACTCGACGCGCTAAGCCCGTCGGGACCGGGCAATGGCGGCGCGCGCGTGGTGCCGGAGGCGGGCACGCCCAACTCCCCCTCGTGCTGGATGGACGAGCTGCTCTACTCCCGCGCCGCAACGATTTACGCCGGCAGCTCTCAGATTCAGCGCACGGTGATCGGCGAGCGCCTGCTGGGGCTGCCGCGGGAGCCACGCCGGGAGGCGGTGCGCTGAGATGGATTTTCAATACAGCACCGAACACGACGACTTCCGGGCCGCGCTGCGCGGTTTTCTGCGGGACCACGTGCCGGACCTGCGCGCGGCCGACGGTCACGACAGCAGGCTGTGGCGGCGCCTGTGCGCAGAACTGGAATTGCCGGGCCTGCACATCCCCGCGGAGTACGGCGGCGCGGGCGCCACCCTCGTGGAGACCGCCATCGCCTGCACCGAACTGGGCCGCAGCCTGGCCCCGGTCCCCTTCGTGGCCAACGCATTCGCCATGGAAGCGATACTGCGAATGGGCGACGAGGAACAGCGTAAAACGCTGTTGCCCGGGTTGTTGTCGGGTGAGCAGGTGGCGGCATTCGCTGCTTTCGGCCCGTCAGCGGCCGACGCCGCCGGCAACGGCAAACTGACCGGCGAATGCAGCCCTGTTCTGCATGGTCATGTCGCCGACCTGTTCGTCGTGCCGGCCGGTCGCAACGGCCGCGTCACGCCGCACGTCGTGCGGGCCGACGCGCCGGGAGTCCGCGTCGAGCGCCTGCCCTCGTTCGATCTCACCCGACCCGTCGCCGCGTTACAGCTTTCCGACGCCCCCGCCGAAGCGCTCGGCGCGGGTGCTCCCGGTGCCTTCGACCGCGTCACCGACGTGGCGCGGGTGTTGCTGGCCGCGGAGATGTTGGGCGGGGCCGAGTCATGCCTCGACATGGCGGTCGACTATGCCTGTCGCCGAACGCAATTCGATCATCCGATCGGATCTTTCCAGGCCGTCAAACACGCCTGCGCCGAGATGATGATCGAAATCGACGCGACCCGCGCGGCGGTGATGTATGCCGCGATGAGCGCAACCACCGGGGAAGACTTGCATCTCGCCGCGCCACTGGTGAAGGCACAGGCCGCCGACACGTTCGTGCAGTGCGCCGGCACCGCCATCCAGGTCCACGGCGGTATTGCGTTCACCTGGGAGCACGACCTGCACCTCTATTTCCGGCGGGCCACCACCGCTGCGGCACTGTTCGGCAGCAGTGCGCACCACCGCGCCCTGCTCGCCGACCGTGCGGGTATCTAGGCGTGGGTTCCTACGCCGCCGGGCCGGTCGATGCGCCACTGCTCGAGCAGACCATCGGCGCAAATCTGGAGTGCACCGCCCACGACCACGCCGGCACCGAGGCGCTGGTTGACCTCCCGAGCGGCCGGCGTTGGACCTACGCCGAATTCAACGCCGAGGTCGATCGCCTGGCAATGGCCCTGCTGGCCACCGGAATCGAGCGCGGTGACCGGGTGGGCATCTGGTCACCCAACTGCCCGGAGTGGACGATCCTGCAGTACGCAACCGCCAAGGTCGGCGCCATCCTGGTTACCATCAACCCGGCATACCGCAGCCATGAGTTGTCTCATGTGTTGCGGCACTCGGGTACGCGGCTGTTGGTCTCGGCGGCCGCGTTCAAGACCTCGGATTATCGGCGGATCCTGGACGAAGTTCGTTCGGAAGCAACGGATCTGGACGACGTTGTGTTCCTGGGCGGCGGCGACTGGGATCGACTGCGCCGGCGGGCGGCCGGCGTGCGGCGCACGGTTTTGCGGGACCGGATGGCGACCCTACGTCCGTCGGACCCGATCAACATCCAATACACCTCGGGCACAACGGGTTCGCCCAAAGGCGTGACGCTGTCGCACCGCAACATCCTGAACAACGGGTTCTTCGTCACCGAGCAGATCGGCCTCGGTCCCGGTGACCGGTTGTGTATCCCGGTGCCCTTCTACCACTGCTTCGGCATGGTGATGGGCAACCTCGGCTGCACCAGCCACGGTGCCACCATGGTGATCCCGGCGCCAGGCTTCGACCCCGCGGCGACCCTGTGGGCGATCGAACAGGAACGTTGCACCGCCGTGTACGGCGTACCGACCATGTTCATCGCCCTGCTCGGGCACCCCGACCGTGCCGATCGCGACGTGTCGTCACTGCGAACGGGAATCATGGCCGGTGCGTCCTGCCCGGTGCAGGTGATGAAGCGCTGCATCGACGAACTCCACATGGCGCAGGTGTCGATCGCCTACGGCATGACCGAAACATCGCCGGTGTCCTGCCAGACCAGGGTCGACGATGACCTGGAGCGCCGTACCGAGACGGTGGGCCGGGCGCATCCACATGTCGAGGTCAAGGTCATCGACCCGGCCACCGGCCGCGTCGTACCGCGGGGAGAGCCCGGCGAACTGTGCACGCGCGCCTACTCGGTGATGCTGGGTTACTGGCGCGACCATGAGCGGACCCGTGAGGTGCTCGACGACGACGGCTGGATGCACACCGGCGATCTGGCGGTGATGCGTGACGACGGCTACTGCGTAGTGACCGGCCGCCTCAAGGACCTGATCATTCGAGGTGGCGAGAATTTGTCGCCGAAGGAGATCGAGGACTTCCTGCACACCCACCCTGACGTCCAGGACGTGCAGGTGATCGGCGTGCCCGACGACAAGTACGGCGAGGAGGTCTGCGCGTGCATCCTGATGCGTCCCGGGCGGACCGCATTGGACGCCGACGCGGTGCGACGGTTCTGTGCGGGGCGGATCGCACACTACAAAATTCCGCGCTACGTCCAGATCGTTGACGAATACCCGATGACGGCGACCGGAAAAGTACGCAAAGTCGAACTGCGTGTACACGCGGCCCGGCTACTGGGCCTGGAAAAGGCAGTGTCCAACTGTTAGACAACGTCGCGAAAATGTCTGTACAACAATAGTTTTCGCTATGAAGTACTTCCCGTCACCGCATTTCGACGCTAATCTCGTCGCCATTGCGATATTCGCCGGCCTTGGAGCAAGCCATGAGTGACAGGAACAGAGTGCGCACGGTCCGCGCGGTGCTGGCGCTTTTGATGACCGTGATGGGCGGGATGATGCTGGCCGGGTGCCCGGTCAGCGCTCAGCCTCCCCTGGCGCCGCGCGCGGCGGACACGGTGATTGTGCCCGGCAGCGTCCCCGGCAGCTAGCTACCCCAACGCGGCGAGCGCGGCGTCGTAGTCGGGCTCCTGCGCGATCTCCGGCACCAGCTCGGTGTGGGCAACCTTGCCGTCGGCTCCGATCACGACGACCGCACGGGCCAGCAGGCCGGCCATCGGACCGTCGACGATCGTGACGCCGTAGTCCTTGCCGAAGCTGTCCCGGAACGCCGACGCCACACTGACGTTCTCAATGCCTTCGGCACCGCAGAACCGCTTCTGCGCGAACGGCAGGTCGTTGGACACGCACACCACCGACGCGCCGCTGTCCGCCACGCGTTCGTTGAAGGTCCGCACGCTGGCGGCGCACACCGGGGTGTCGATGGACGGGAAGATGTTCAGCAGCACCGGCTTTCCGTCGAACTGATCGCTGCTGAAGGGGCTCAGATCGCCGCCGGTCATGCTGAAGGCGGGGGCCGGAGATCCGACGGCGGGAAGCTCGCCGACGGTGTTGATCGCATTTCCGCGCAAGGTTATCTGTGCCATAGGCACAGTCTGCCAAAAGCCCCTGCAACGACTTGCGCCCAGGTCCGATGTCCTGATTCGTGGGGTACATGGCCTAGACGACACGAGGCGATGTGGCCAACACTGTGTTCATGGCTCGCACAGTCGTGATCGCCGGCTTCCCCGGTGTCCAGGCGCTCGACCTGGTAGGGCCCTACGAAGTCTTCACCGGTGCATCGTTGCTCACCGAGGGTGGATACGACGTGATCGTGGCCGCCAACGGCGGGCAACCGATCGCCACCGCGGGGGGCCTGGCGCTCGGCGCAGTACCGCTGCCCGACCCGCGCGGCGAGGTGGACACCGTGGTGCTCCCCGGCGGCTTCGGTGTCGAGGCCGCGCGGGCCGACGCCCAACTGCTGGAGTGGATCAGAGCGGTCGCCCGCAGGGCCCGTCGCGTCGTCACCGTTTGTACGGGTGCGTTTCTGGCTGCCGAAGCGGGGTTGCTCGACGGACATCGCGCTACCACGCATTGGGCCTTCGCCGAGCAGCTCGCCGCGGAGTTTCCGAGCGTCGAAGTCGATCCGGACCCCATCTTCATCCGCAGCTCCGAGCGGATCTGGACGGCCGCCGGCGTCGCCTCCGGTATCGACCTCGCGCTTTCGCTTGTCGAGGACGACCACGGCACCGAGGTTGCCCAGACTGTCGCGCGGTGGCTGGTGCTCTACCTGCGCCGCCCCGGCGGGCAGACCCAGTTCGCGGCCCCGGTGTGGATGCCGCGCGCGAAACGTCCGTCGATCCGCGACGTGCAGGAAGCCATCGAAGCCGAACCGGGCGGCGTGCACAGCATCGACGAACTGGCCCGGCGGGCGGCCATGAGCCCGCGCCACTTCACCCGGATCTTCACCGAGGAGGTCGGTGAGGCGCCCGGGCAATACGTCGAGCGCGTGCGTACCGAAGCGGCCCGCCGCCAGCTGGAGGAAACCGACGACACCGTCGTGGCCATCGCCTCGCGGTGCGGCTTCGGTACCGCGGAAACCATGCGGCGCAACTTCATTCGCCGTGTGGGCATTCCGCCTGACCAGTACCGAAAAGCCTTCGCTTAGAAAGGAAAACCACCATGCCCCAGATCGCCTTCGTGGCCTACCCGGGTTTCACCGCGTTGGACATGATCGGCCCCTACGAGGTGTTGCGTCAGCTGCCCGACGCTGATGTGCGGTTCGTCTGGCATGAGGTCGGACCGGTCACCGCCGATTCCGGCGTGCTCGTGCTGGGCGCGACCCACTCGTTCGCCGAAACCCCTTCTCCTGATGTGATTCTCGTGCCGGGCGGGCCCGCGACCCCGGTGCATGCGCGGGACGAGACATTGCTCGACTGGCTCCGGCAGGCCCACGGAACGGCCCAGTGGACCGCCTCCGTGTGCTCCGGGTCGGTCATACTGGCGGCCGCCGGCCTGCTGCGGGACAAGCGCGCCACCTCGCACTGGATCGCCCTTCCGGCGCTCAAGGCGTTCGGCGTCACTCCGGTCGGTGATCAGCGGATCGTGCACGAGGACAACATCATCACCAGCGCCGGCGTCTCCGCCGGACTCGACCTCGCGCTGTGGCTGGCCGCACAGCTCGGCGGCGAAGGCCGGGCGAAGGCGATCCAGCTGGCCATCGAGTATGACCCGCAGCCGCCGTTCGACTCGGGTCACATGTCGAAGGCATCGGCGACTACGAAAGCCGCCGCCACCGCATTGTTATCCAAGGACAGCCTCAAACCGGCCACCGTGAAGGCCACCACGCTGCTGGCGTGGAAGCAGGCGCTGTCGGCGGCGCGCTCCCGGCGGCGCAAGCGGCAGCCCGTCAGCGTTTAGGCGCGGGAATCGCGTCGGTGGCCAGCTTGCCGCCGGCCTGAATCCAGGCCCCGACCACCCGAGGTGCGTCGCGGTTGGGGTTGTAGATGTCCTCCTCGCTGGAGAACAGGCCGTCGCCGGCGTACACCAGGCGGGTCCAGTTGGGGAACCAGAACGGCTCCCCGTGCGGGTCGGTCGGGTGGTCGAGCAGGTTCTTGATCATGATGACGACCGCGTCGTTGGCTTCGTCGTAAGCGGTCCAGTCCGACGGAAACCGCATGTGCGGAAACGGGGCCATGACGTCGACGATCCACTGCCGCACCTCCTCGCGACCGTGGAAGACACCGTAGTGGTGCTCGGTGTAGACGACGTCCTCGGTGAACAGGTCGGCGAACGGGCGCCAGTCGCCTGAGGCGCTGCAGCCCTCGACGACGGTGGTGTAGTGCCGGACGGCGTCTTCGATCTCTGCTTTCGCGAACTTGCCCATACCGGACACACTAGAGGCATGAGCGTGTTGGATCTCTTCGATTTGCGCGGCAAGAAGGCCCTGGTGACCGGGGCGTCCAGCGGCATCGGCAGGAAGGTGGCCCTGGCCTACGCGGAAGCCGGTGCCGAATTAGGTCTTGCCGCAAGGAATTCGGATGCCCTTGGCGCGCTCGCCGAGGAGATTGCGGCGACCGGCGGCAAGGCCGTACCGATAGCGTGCGACGTGACCCGCGAAGACCAGGTGTCTGCCATGGTCGACCGGATGACCGCCGAGTTGGGCGGGATCGACATCGCGGTGTGCAACGCCGGCATCGTCTCGGTGACACCGATGCTGGACATGTCGGTGGAGGAGTTCGAGCGAATCCAGAGCACCAACGTGACGGGGGTCTTCCTCACCGCGCAAGCGGCGGCCAGGGCGATGGTCGCTCAGGGCCGGGGCGGGTCCATCATCACCACCGCGTCGATGTCGGGCCACATCATCAACATCCCGCAGCAGGTGGGTCACTACTGCACGTCCAAGGCGGCAGTGATCCACCTGACCAAGGCAATGGCGGTCGAATTTGCCCCGCACAACATCCGGGTGAACAGCATCAGTCCCGGCTACATCATGACCGAGCTCGTCGAACCACTCGCCGAATACCACCGGCTGTGGGAGCCGAAGATCCCGATGGGCCGCATCGGCCGCCCGGAAGAGCTCAACGGGCTGTACCTGTACCTGGCCAGCGCAGCGTCGAGCTACATGACCGGTTCGGACCTGGTGATCGACGGTGGCTACTGCCTGCCCTGAATTCCGCTGCGCGATCTGCGGCGAGGTGGCCGGTCACGTGCGGTGGGTGACGCCTGCCGACGCCGTCGCCGAAACGTCCGACCCCGCCCTGCAGGCACTGGCCGAGCTGGACGTTCTGGAGCGTCCGGCCGATCAGGCCGCCGTGGCGGTGCAAACCTTCTTCGGAACTGCCAGCGTGCCCGTGTGGCCGGAGTGGATCGAACCGGTGAGTCGCGCGATCGCCGACGCCGACGCGTCTGCGTTGTATCGCCTCGGCTACAGCTATGCGCCGTTTCACTGCCCGGACTGCACGCTGACTTACTGTGGCGCGCACTGGAATTGGCGGACCTTCGAAGACGACCCCTACACCGGCATCGAAGGTGACTGTCCCCGCGGTCACTTCCACGTGCTGGCCTACTGATCCGGCGCGAGAGTGAATGACGCGACACCGCCGCGGCGTGTCGCGTCGAGGACTTCACGCTCGGCACGGATCACTGAATTAGGCAGGGCCGACCGAAATAGGTTTGCACACCCGGCGAATACAGTGCCCGCAATCGGTGACCGGCCGGCTGTACCCCCGCCGCGTCCACCAGTTCGTCATGCAGCTCCGAGATTTCGGCCTCGTGCAACGGCCATACGTCGTGTTCGTTGGGGACCCACCAGGTTCGGCCCGCCTTGCGGGTGTGTGCACCCCAGCGAGCGGTGAGCCAGATCTCCAGTGGGGTCGGCTCGATGACGTCGCCGACCGTGACCGTCATCAGGCTGCGCAATCCGCGCCGCGGCCAGCGCCGCACGCTCTGGTAGGTGATCTGACGGCCGGACCGGGTCATCCGCATCCTCGCCCAGGTGTACGGGACGCCAAGCCCGATCCGGGTCACGGGCACCACGGCCAACCGCGCCGTTTCCAGCGACCGGAACAGCACGCCGTGGCGTCCGGCGTCGTCGACCGAATACAGCCGGACATTGGTCTCCAGGAAACGGCCGAAGTACGGAAGCGGAAGTGCCGTACCGATTTTGGTGTAGGACATCGCGAACGGGATCAACCCCACATAGGTGGTTCCGTCGGCGAACACATCGGGACGGGTGCCGGGCGGGTACAGATGCGCGACAGTCTCCGGTGCCACCGGCCAGTGCGCGAAGGTCACGTCCCTCCAGTACTGGTCGAACGTGACGGGACGCGGCAGCAGCGGCGGTGTCACCGGGTAGCCGGCCAGCGCCGGGTCCCTCTCGGCGCCGGTACCCGGCAGGTCAGGCAGGGCGGTCACCGGACCATGGTGGCACGCGCAGTTGATTACGCGCCATCGACAACCCACTGCCGCGCCTGGTCCTGCTCATCGGCGGGAAAGTGGCGAATCTCGGCTGACACGAAGTGCGACGCCAGATGTTCGGCCACATCACCGAGGTGCGAGTCGGTCACCACCGCGACTTTCTTGATGTGCTTCTGATGATCCCGAACGAAGCGGAAATGAGTGACCAGCGCTCCGAAGCTGTCCCACCCCGGGAATTTCGCCGCGCTGATGATCAGACCGTTGAGGTCGCCGTTCGCCTCGATGTGCGGGTCGACGACCTTGGCAAGTGCGGCGAAATCGCTCTTGTCCAGAGCAGACTCCGGTTTTACCAACAGCACGGATTGAGCCGCGTCCAATTCGTAGGTGATCATGGTGCGCTCCTTGATGATGGGCTTCGGTAATGGTCGCGCCCTTGACACCGGCGGATAAGAGGCCAAAGTCATCCATATGCTGGTGGATATTCGTTTGTCTCGGGACTGGCGACGGCACCTGTTCGCAGCGCTGACTCTGGCCGGGTGCATTTTCGCACCGGCCGGCCATGCTGCCGCCGACTCGGGATGCGCCAACGGGCAACCCGACGCCCGGCCCGTCGGTAAGGGTCAGCAGGTTCTGGTCGACTACTTCAGCGCGGTCAACAGCAAGGATTACCTCACAGCGTGGGGCTATCTGGGCCGGCAGGTGCGTGCCGTGTATGGCGCGGGGGCACCGGAACAGGATGCGGACGGGCTGGCCAGCTTCTCCTCGATCATGCGTCAGCACGTGAAGTGCGTGCGCGTCACCGCGATCGCAAGCGCCCCGACCAACGACCCGGATGTGTCGGCGTCGCTCGGAATTCAGTGGTATCAGGTGACATTCGACGCCGAATATCTCACCCGGTTCGAGGCCGGCGCGGGGACCCTGCCCCCGTTCTACAAGACGCAGGCCGACCCTCACGAAGGGGTTGGGCCACCACCGCTGATCATCAACCAGGGAACCAGTCCCTGACGGTGTCAGACGACAAGCGGCCCCACGTCAAAGGGCGTTAGTCCCTATCCCGCGGACAAGGCGGGTTGTGGAATGGTGCCAGACCACGTGAAGGGACCGTCCATGACCACCACCGAGAGCTCCCCCGCGATTGTCGGAATGCCCCGTATCGGGGACCCGGCGCCGCCGTTCACCGCCGTCACCACCCAGGGGTCGATCAACTTTCCGGCCGACTATGCCGGCAAGTGGGTCATCTTCTTCTCTCATCCGGCTGACTTCACCCCGGTGTGCACCAGCGAATTCATCACCTTTGCCTCGATGCAACAGCAGTTCGCGGCCTACAACACGATGCTGGTGGGGTTGTCGGTCGACGGGCTCTACAGCCATATCGCATGGCTACGCACGATCAAGGAGAAGATCTCCTTCCGCGGTATGCACGACGTGGAGGTCACCTTCCCGCTGATCGAGGACGTCTCGATGGAGGTCGCGCGAAAGTACGGGATGATCATGCCAGGTGAGGACTCCGCCAAGGCGGTGCGCGCGGTCTTCGTCATCGACCCGGATGGCAAGATCCGTGCCGTCATCTACTACCCGCTGAGCCTGGGCCGCAACTTCGACGAGTTGCTACGGGTGGTCAAGGCGTTGCAGACCGCCGATCACTTCCACGTCGCGACGCCGGCCGATTGGCACCCAGGAGACCGGGTGATCGTGCCACCCGCGGGTTCCTGCGGCACCGCCAAGGAGCGGATGGACGGCCACGCCGAGGGCATCGAGTGCGAGGACTGGTTCTTCTGCACCAAAGAGATCAGTGCCGACCAAATCGAATCCGCGATCCGGGTCGGTGGCCATCCGCGAGCGGGCTGACACTTACAGGATTCCAAAGCACTTAAAGGATCCCGAAGCCGCGCAACGCTTTCAGCCCGAACCAGATCCCGAAGATCAACCCGACCAGGACGACGATGGGCCGGTTCTTGTCCTGCAGCCAGCGCAGCATCCGGTCCAGCACGGAACGTGACCGGTCGCCTAAGAGTGCGGCGGCACCGATGATGATCAGGTTCACGCTTGTCGCGAGCAACACGAAGGCGATGTACGAGGTCATATGTCCGACGCGGCCCATCTCCGCACTACCGATCACTCCGATCGCCGCGAAGGTGAAGACCCACGCCTTCACCGACACCGTGACGACACCCGCCCCGATGAAGAAGGCCTTTGTCGGCGTCGCCGACATCAGCACCGCCATCCATTTCGGTGGCGGCGCATTCGGGTCGTCGTCGCTCAGCAACTCCCGTGCGGCGGTCACCAGGAACAGCACGGCGACGACGAGCAGAACCGTCGACACCACCCAGTGATAGGCGTGCTTCGAGTCGCCGCCGCGGGCTCCCCAGTGCAGGATGGTGCCGAAGACGAGGCCCTGCAGCAGCCTGGTGCCGACATGCCCGGAAATCCAGGCCCCTGCCGCCCGCAGGCGAGCGGGCGTGCCCAGCAGCATGATCGTGATCATGATCTCGATCGGTTCCAATGCGCCGCCGAGAATCAGCGGGACCAGACTTTCCCACATCGCTACTGCGAACCCATCGCCGAGCGCATCTCCGCCTCGGCCAGCGCCGCCGCCAGATCGCCGGGCCGGGGGTCGATGGTCGCTTCGATCCGGTCGATACGCCCGGTGAACCGGAAGGCCTGCCCGTACGGCGCCACCGGTGAACCGGTGTCGACTCCGACGTCCAGCGTTTCACCACTCATCGAGAAGCGGAACGGGACGGTGCGCTCGATGCGGCCACTGGCCACGGTGCGCTCGTCGACCAGTAGCGAGGCCGTCGCCCCGCTGCCCAGTCCCCCGCCGTCGTAATCGAACGAAAGGCTCACGGTGGCAGGGCCTTCCGGCAGTGGTTCCAGCCCAGACACCGTGGTGAGTTCATGGCCGAGATAGTTGTAGGTGAACATCGGTACGCCGTACTGCAGATACAGGCTCCATCCGGCCATCGCGCCACCGATACAGATCACCACCCCCTGCGCACCACCCGCCGGGATCACCACGTAGGCCCGCAACCGAAACGAGGTGCTGGTGTAGCTCAGTGTCGCCGTCTCCGGGATCCGCACGTGACTGGGGTGATACGTGACCGAAGTGCGGTCGCCCAGCAGGCTCGGCCGGTTGACCGGCAGCGCCCGGGCCAGGGTGGCGTCGCTGAGCGGGTAAACGTCGTATTTGCGGGCCTCGGAGTCGAACACCGCCTGCAATTCCGTCAGTTTCTCCGGGTACCGGCCGGCGAGATCGACACCCTGGCTGAAGTCGTCGGCCAGGTGGTAGAGCTCCCAGCGTTCGGTCTCGCCGAACGGATGACCGCCGGTACGCACCCAGGGCAGCCGGCCGTGGAAACACGACGCGATCCAGCCCCGGTGGTATATCGCGCGGTTTCCGAATATTTCGAAATACTGTGTAGTTCTTCGACTTTCGGCATAAGGGTCATCGAAGGAGTACTGCATGCTCACTCCTTCGACCGGTTTCTGTTCGACGCCGTTGACACGCACCGGCATCTCGACACCGGCCGCCTCCAAGATGGTCGGCATGACGTCGATGACGTGATGAAACTGACTGCGCTGCTCGCCCCTGGCCTTGATTCCGCGTGGCCATGACACGGCGAACCCGTTGCGGGTGCCGCCGAAGTGGGAGGCCACCTGTTTCATCCATTGAAACGGTGCGTCCAGAGCCCAGGCCCAGCCCACGTTGTAGTGGTTTTCGCAGCGCGCTGTCCCGAAGTCGTCCAGATGGGCGAGCAGCCATTCGGGATCCTCGGGCAGACCGTTCTGGAACGCAGGCGAGCTCCAGGCGCCGTGGATGGTGCCTTCGGCCGAGGCGCCGTTGTCGCCGCAGATGTAGATGAACAGCGTGTTGTCCCATTGCCCCAGATCGTCGATGGCGTCGATGACCCGTCCGATCTGCGCATCTGTATGGGCCAGGAAGCCGGCATAGACCTCCATCAGGCGGCGGGCCACCGGTTTGTAGCGATCGTCGTAGTCCGTCCACGCCGGTATCTGTTCTGGCCGGGGCGTCAGCCGGGTACCGGCAGGAATGATGCCCAGCTCAATCTGGCGCTCATAGATGCTCTCGCGCAACGCATCCCAGCCGCCGTCGAACTGACCCGCGAACCTGTCCGACCACTCCGCCCATACCTGGTGCGGACTGTGCGTGGCACCGGGAGCGAAGTAGAGAAAAAAGGGCTTACCGGGCGCCGAGGTTTGTTGACGTTGCATCCAGTCGATCGCGCGGTCGGCGAGATCTTCGGTGAGGTGATAGTCGTCGCGGCCGAGATACGGCTCGACGGGTGTGGTCTGGTCGAACAGTGCCGGCTCGTACTGCGACGTGTCGCCGCCCAGGAAACCGTAGAAGCGTTCGAAGCCCAGCCCGGTGGGCCAGCGGTCAAATGGCCCGGTCGGCCCCAGTTCCCAGGTCGGGGTGAAATGTGCCTTGCCGAACAACGCGGTGTTGTACCCGTTGCGCCGCAGGATCTCCGCGACCGTGGCGGTGCTCTGCGGCAGCACGCTGTCGTAACCCGGGAAGCCGTAGGCGATTTCACAGATGGTGCCCATGTGCGCGCTGTGATGATTGCGTCCGGTCAGCAACGCGGCGCGGGTCGGCGAACACAGCGCGGTGGTGTGAAACTGGTTGTAGCGCAGACCGTTTCGGGCCACCCGGTCGAGGGCGGGCGTCGGCACCGGCCCGCCGAACGTGGCCGCCGCCCCGAACCCGACATCGTCGAGCAGGACCACGACGACGTTGGGAGCACCCTCGGGTGGGTAGGTGATCGTCGGTTTGACCGGGGTGGATTCAGCGGCCGACGGCCGGATCACCCCGGCGAAAGGTTCGGCTGCGCGCGGCAGGTCAACCACTGTGCCTCCTTATTGCCCGATGGCGTGGATAGTCTCACGCGAGAGGCGGCGGCCGGAGAGAATTCGGCAATGCCGGCCGGTTCTTTGACGGAGCCAACGCGCCCTACCGCGACATCGACGCCGCGCGGGTGACCAATACCGTTGCCCGCGCGCAGATCTGGGCCAGAGTTGCTGCGATCTACCGGACCGTCAATGAACGCCGAGGGTGCCGTCGAGATACTCCGCGCGGCAGGCCACCCGCGCCAACTTGCCACTGGTGGTGCGGGGAATGGCGCCGGCGGGCAGGAACCGCACGTCCGTGACGGACAAACCGTGCCGCGCCAGCACCGCCGCCCGGATGGCCTCGATCGCGGGTTGGGGGTCGGCGCGGCTGGTTCCCGTGGCACGCTCGGCGATGACGACCAACCCAGCAGGCACCGCAAAGGCCGTCACATATCCCCGTCGCACCAACGGCGACGCTTCGGCGACGGTGGCCTCGATGTCCTGGGGATAGTGGTTCCGGCCGTCGATGGTCACCAGGTCCGCCATCCGCCCGGTCACATACAACTCGCCGTCGAGGTACACGGCGAGGTCGCCGGTTCGCAACCAGTCGCCGTCGATCTTCGCGCCGGTGGCGTGGCTGCCCTCGCCGAGAGTTGCGCTCAACTTGGCGCGGAACGTCAGCCGTGTCTCCTCGGGCCGCTGCCAGTACCCTCGCCCGACGTTGTCGCCCTGCAGCCACGGTTCGCCGATGTGACCGTCGGGCAGCTCGGCGCCGGTTTCGGGGTCCACGATCACCGCCCACAAGCTGCGTGCGACCTGACCACATGACACCTGGCCGACGGCGTTGGGCGCATCGGCGGCAACCGGCACTGCCCGGCCCGCGCCCAACTGCTCGCGATCGAGGTAGATCACCGACGTCTCGGCGGCGTGGTCGATGGTGGCGATCATCAGGGTCGCCTCGGCGATGCCGTACGACGGTTTGAAGGCCGTGCGCGGTAATGCGTAGGGCGCGAACGCTTTGTTGAAGTTCGCCACCGCGTCGATGCTGACCGGCTCCGAACCGATGATCAGCACCACGTTGGAGAGGTCGATGTCGTCGCCGGCCGCCGGTAGTCCGCGCTGCGCCGCCCATTCGTAGGCGAAGTTCGGCGCGGCGGTGACCACCTGGCCGATTCGCGAGCTGTCCGACAAGGCCTGGATCCAGCGCAGCGGGCGGCGCACGAACGCCGTCGGCGACAGGAGGGTGGTGTGGCCGCCGTACACGGTCGGGAAGCCGATCATTGACAAACCCATGTCGTGGTAGAGGGGCAGCCAGCTGACGCCGTGGGTGTTCCGGTTCAGCAGGTCGATCGACAGGATCATCTGCGTCAAGTTGGTGGCCACCGCCCGGTGGGTGATCTCCACCCCGATCGGGGGCCGGGTGGCTCCGGAGGTGTACTGCAGATAGGACACGGCGTCCATGTCCAGATGGACGGGCGTGAACAGCCGCTCCGCCTCGTCCGGAATCTGGTCGATCACGAGCAGCCGCGGTGCGTGCAGTTGTGGATGGGCAGCCAGGAACTTTTCGATCGCCTCCCTGGCCGCTGCCGTGGTGAGGATGACCGTCGGCTGCGAATCGCGCAGCGCCGTGTCGAGACGCTCGGCGTGGCCGGGCAGTTCCGGTGCGAACAACGGCACCGCAATGGTTCCGGCCTTGATCGCCGCGTAGTAGCCGACGACCCAGTCGATGCTCTGGGGCGCCAGGATCGCGACCCGGTCACCGGGGCCGGCGAACCGCTGGACGTGGGCGGCGACGGCTCGTAAACGGACCCCAAAGTCGGACCAGGTGATTTCATCGGCGTGCCCCTCACCGGAGCCGCCGTAGTTCAGGAAGCGGTAGGCGACGGTGTTGCCGACGTACTTGATGTTGCGGTCGATCAGCGAGATCAGCGTGGTGTCCGGCGGTAGGACGATGTTGCCGTCAGCGTCCAGGCAATCCTCGATCTGCAGCAGCCCGTCAGGTGCCGCGGGCGTCGACCCGGTACCGCGATTCATGCGCGCATTCTATAAACCGGCCTGCGGCGGTCCTGGCAAGCTGCAGTGTGGTCCTGGCCACCTGGTCCGCATGGCGTCGTGTTCCGGATGTGCCGCCTGTTCGTGCATGAACGCGAAATCGCTTGAGCGATGCGGCTTTTTCGGCTAACCGATTTCGCCGGACAGTGGTAGTTTTGACGTCGGACCAGGTGGAAATCTCCATACGGGAGGCGTCCAATTGAGCACAGCAGCGGAGCGCGCGGCGCAACTGGCGCTGGTTTCCCGGCTCAAAACGATCTATCCCGAGGTTTCGGAGTGGCCGGCCCCGGACGAGATCACTCACGATCACTGGCTGGCGTACATGAAGACCAGCCACGACGTCGGCGGTGAGCTTGACTACCCGCACCTGTACGAGAACAAAGAAGAAGAGCAGTGGGAGTTGATGACCTACGTGCTCTGCGAGGTTCTCGGCATGCGCGGCATCTGGGTCTCCGAGGAGCGGCGGCGGCTGGGCAACGTCGATGTCGGCCGCGCCATCTACCTGGGCCTGCCCTACTACAGCCGCTGGCTGTGGTCGGTCGGCCGGCTGCTGATCGAGAAGAAGCACATCAGCTGGGGTGAATTGACCGACCGGCTCGCGGAAGTCCAGGGGAGGTACGCGGGCGGGTTGCAGGGGCGCCGCCCGGAGGCCCGGCCCAAGTTCGAAGGCGACGGTGCGAGTGTCCCCCGCAATAAGCATCACATCGAGGCCGCCGGCATCGGCGATCCGCAGCGCTTCTCCGGTCAGGCGGGTGAGGCGAAGTTCGAAGTCGGACAACGTGTTCGGGTGCGGGAGCTGCCGGCGATGTTCTACACCCGCACTCCGGAGTACGTACGCGGTGCGGAAGGGGTGATCGCTGAGGTCAGCTACGAGAGCCCGGCGCCCGAGGACGAGGCGTGGGACCGCGAGGACGCCAAGCCTGAGTGGTTCTACATCGTGCGGTTCAACCAGGCGCAGCTGTGGGACAACTACACCGGGCACCCGAACGACACGTTGCAGACCGAGATCCCCGAGCGCTGGCTGCAAGCCGTGGGTTGAGAGGAGCGCGATCCGATCATGACCGACCACGACCACGAACGCACCGTCAAACCCATGGTCGACGAGATCACCGACTTCGAAGTGCTCGAAATCGCGCTACGCGAATTGTGCATCGAGAAAGGATTATTCACCGCCGAAGACCATCGGGTCTTCACGGAGTACGCCGAGCAGATCGGCCCCACGCCCGCGGCCCGGTTGGTGGCGAAGGCGTGGCTGGACCCGGCGTTCAAGGAACTGGCGGTGACCGACGCGGTCGCGGCCGCCAGAGAGGTCGGCGTCGAATGGCTGGACCCGACCGGTTTCGGCACCCCCAGTGACTTCGTGGCGTTCAAGATCCTGGAAGACACCCCGACGGTGCACCATGTCATCGTCTGCGCACTGTGCTCCTGCTACCCACGTCCGATACTGGGCAACTCCCCCGAGTGGTACCGCACCCCCAACTACCGGCGGCGCATCGTGCGCTGGCCACGGCAGGTGCTCTCCGAGTTCGGCCTGCAACTACCCGACAACGTCGAGGTGCGGGTGGAGGACTCGAACCAGAAGCACCGGTTCATGGTGATGCCGATGCGCCCGGCGGGAACCGAGGGATGGAGCGAAGACCAGCTCGCCGAGATCATCACCCGCGACTGCTTGATCGGGGTCGCATTACCCAAACCCGGGGTGACGACCAACGTGACTCCCCTGGTGCGCCGCGCCGTCCGCCCCGTCGAAGCCTGACCCATGTCGGACGAAATCTCATCCGCTGCAGGAGAATTCGCAGTCCTGGACGAGATCGTGGAGCATCGGCAGACCTGGCCGGTGCTGGCGGCCAGATATGGCGTCGATAACCCGCTGCCGCCGTGGAAGACCAGCCTGGACGGGCTGTGTGACGTGCTGGACCGCTCGTGTTACGGCGACGGACGGTCTGCCCTGACCTTCAAAGAACGCCGTGATGAAGAAGACGAGCTGTCGGCCAACCGGTACGCCGGTCTGCCGTTTCCGGAGAATCAGCTGGTCGCCTTGGCCTACTCGCTGCTCGCCCGCGGCATCATCAGCGAATACGAACTGCGTCAACGGCTCGACACGGTCCGCGCCCGCCTCGAGGCTTAGACCCGCCGACTGGGCATTCTTTCGTCGATCCGCTCATTGCGTTACGCCTGGTGGCGGTCGAAGCGGACTGGGCCGCGAGAGCGTACCGGCCGGCGCTTTGTGCAACTGCGCCACTGGTTTCAGGGTCGGTCGCGGCTCATCCGATGGACAATCATGGCCTCAGCCCTACGCTCGTGATCTCATAAGCCGATGCAGTCTGCCGACTATCTCCACGCGGTGCGGCGCGACGGCGATCGGATCGTCGCGGTGGCCGGGGAGGGGCTGCACCGCGGCGTGCCGAGCTGCACCGGATGGACGGTCGCCGAATTGGTCTGGCATGTCGGCAATGTCCACACTTTCTGGCGACAGGTCGCAGCCGGCTCTGTCACCGGGCCCGAGAGTTACCGCGAGCCTGCGCGACCCGACGAACAGGCCCTCGTGCAATGGTTTGGTGACGGTCTGCGGGAGACCGTCACCACGCTCAGCCGCATCCACCCCGAAGCCCCCGCGTGGACCTGGGGGCATCGTCAGAACGTGGGATTCGTCCAACGTCGCCTCGCGCATGAGACCGCGATCCACTGCTGGGATGCCGTCGGTGCGCTGGGTCGGGACGAGGCGGTGGAACCGCGGCTGGCCGCCGACGGTGTCGCGGAGTTCCTTGAGGAGGTGCTGCCTGGCATGTCCCCCGATCTCGACGGCCCGGTCCAGTCGATCCGACTGCAGTGCGACGACATTGATGGTGACTGGACTGTTCGCACCGGCGCCGGCGCATGCCGGCTGGTGCCCGACGGTCGCGTAGATGCCACCGTGCGCGCCACGGCGTCCGATTTGGTGTTACTGCTCTGGGGGCGCTGCCCGGTCGAGCGGCTGCGCGTCGACGGAGACGTCGGGGCCCTGCGGCGTTTCCTGGCCCGCGGGGCCTTCTAGGACTCGCGCGGGAGTATTACTCGCCGGCCGCCGGCTCGTAGTCGCCTGTGTCCTGGTACGCCGCACCGAAATGCGGCACCTCGAGCGGGCCGTCCTTTTTCGCGGCGTTGACCGCACTGGTCAGCAGCGGGGCCAGCCCGGCGAACGAGCCGACGTCGAACAACAGCAGCGTCAACAAGCGGTTGTGCACGTAGCCGAACGAACTGCCGGACTCGGGATCCGCCCAACCGACCGTCCCGCCCAGGCCGATGTGTCCGTATCCCTCCAAAAACCCTGGCACCGGTGATGATTGGTAGCCCTGGTGATATGTGAAGGGCAGTCCCAGATTGAGATCCGGCCATAGCTCGGCCTTGCCCCTCATGCCGGCCACGGCCTCCGACGACAGCAGCCGCGTGTCGTCGATGACACCGTCGTTCGCCAGCACCGCGTAGGTCTTGGCCAAGGCCCGCGCCGTGACCACGCCGTTGACTGCCGGCAGTTCGCCGTCCAGGAACGGCATGTCGTCCTGGAGCATCCCCATGATGCCGGGGAAGTAGATCGAGCCGAGCAACCCGGAGAACGATAACCCGGCCACCTTCGGCGCAATGAAGTCCAGCAGCGGGGTGGGGATCTTGGCTTGCGGCAGCAATGTCTGCGCGGCCTTGGTCGGCGAATCGGCGGGCGGCCGGCCCAGGTGCAGTCCGTCGGTGTTCAGCGGGCGGGCCAGGTCTTCGCGGAACAGTTCGCGCATGCCCTTTCCGGTGACGGCGCGGGCCAGACCCGAGAGCAACCACCCGTAGGTGATCGCGTGGTACGCCGTCTTGCCGTGGGCGTGATCGACCGGGGCCGCCGCCAGTCGCTCCTCCATCTGGAGGTGATCCATGATGGTGTGCTTGTCGACACCCTTGAGGTGGGACAGGCCGGCGCGATGCCGCAGCACGTCGCTCACCGTGATCTCGGACTTGCCGTTGGCGCCGAACTCGGGCCAGTACTCGGCGACCGGGACATCGTAGGCCAGCAGACCGCGGTCGACGAGCATGTGAATGATGGTGGCCGCCAGGCCTTTTGTCGCGGAGAACACCATAGCGCCGGTGTCCTCGGTCCAGGGCACCTTCCCTTTGCGATCCGAGTAGCCGGTCCATACGTCGACGACCGGTTTACCGTCGATGTACACCGACAGACCGCCGCCCCCGAACATCTTCCCGGGGTAGAGCCCGGCGAACGCGCGAATGACATTCAGGAAGTGCGGATCGCACGCTCCCTGCACGCCGGACGGCAGGCCATTGTCGGTGGTGAGGACGGTCGCTTTCGCCATACCGTGCATGATTGCAGCCTCAGGGGCGCCCGGCGCACAGGATCGACAATTTTCTGTCCGCGCCGTTACATCCAGATGCGGTCCAGCGCGTCGGCCAGGGCTTCGGGATCCTGTTTGTCGACATTGCAGCTGATCGCCACCGACGTGCGCCGGTCGCTGCTGACACGGAATGCGGTGACGAACCCGGCCCACGCCCCGTCGTGGTCGAGCATCCCGTTGGCCAGCGAGTAGATGCCCGCGCCGTAGCGGTCGCCGCTTCCGGGCTCGGTCGGTACCGCTCCGGAGAGCTGCGCATCGAGGAGGCTCGGGCCGCCCACCTTGCCGGTGCGGTAATTGTCGGCCCAGCGGACCAGCTGGCTCGGGGTGGTCTGGATGCCGCCGTCGCCGACCTGCTCCCACTTGGAGTCGGCGGCCTGGTACCCGCTGCCCTGAGTTTCGGTGTAGGACAAGGCTTTGGCGGGGATCTTCGCGTTCGGGTCCATCACCATGGTCAGGCTCAGCGGCGTAAAGATTTCCGAGCTCAGGTAGTCCGGGAGTGGTTTGCCGGACAGCCGGTGCACGATCTCTCCAAGGAGCAGGTAGTTGGAGTTGGAGTACTCGAAGCGGGCGCCGGGCTTGAACACCAACTCCGGCGCGCCCGCCAGGGCCTGCAGGGCCTGGGCCTCGGTGGTGCGGTCGGCGTAGCTGAAACCCTGCTCCTGCAGCAGGCCGACGTAGTCGGGGATTCCGCTGGTGTGGTGCATCAGCTGCGCGAGAGTGACATTGGCGGCCCACGGGGGCATCTCCGGCAGGTACTGGGCGAGTGAATCCTCGACCGTCAGCTTTCCCGCGGCAGCCAGCAACAGGACGGCGGTAGCCGTGAATTGCTTGGATACCGAGGCGATGTCGAACACCGTTTCCGCGGTGATCTTCGCGCCGTTGTTGATGTCGGACAGTCCCGCCACTCCGGTCCAGGCAACCTTTCCCTCGACGCCGACCGCGGCCGAGCAACCCGGCCCGTCGGCTTTGACGGCGGTGTCCAGCACGTTCTGGCTGCTACCGGCCTTGACGACCGAGGTTGTGGTGGTAGAGGAACCCCCCTTGGGGCTGGACCCGGGGTGTGGATCAGTGCACGCGACCAGCGTCAGCGACAAGAGCAGCGGGGATGCCACGGACCAGAAAATCGTTTGCATGCCGTGGGCCAGAGTCGTTAGGAATGCAGGCATGGACGGGAGCAACGACATCTCAGCGTGAGCTTCGGCTCGCATTTTGTCGTCACATTCCTTCCGCGCCTGAGGACCCGTCCATGTCTGTTTCGTGTTCGAATCTGTCGTTCTGGTGGCCGGATGGCACCACCGTTTTCCAGGACGTCTCGTTCGCTTTCGACCACGGCCGCACCGGTCTCGTCGCACCCAACGGTGCGGGAAAGACTACGCTGCTCAAGCTGATCGCCGGTCGCCATTTACCGGACCGCGGCAGGGTGTCGGTGCGCGGCGTGACCGCTTATCTTTCCCAGGACTTGCCCTACACCCCGGAACTCACGGTGGCCGAGGTTCTCGGCGTCGCCCCGGTGCTGGCGGCACTGGACGCACTGGACGGCGGCGACGCCAGTGACGAGGTCTTCACCACCGTCGGTGACGACTGGGACATCGCCGAACGCGTTGCCGCCGAGCTGGATCGCCTTGGGCTGGGCCATATTACGCTGGACCGACGGCTGGACAGCGTTTCCGGCGGGGAGATCGTGGCGCTGGGCCTGGCGGCCCAGCTGTTGCAGCGGCCAGATGTGCTGCTGCTGGACGAACCCACCAACAACCTCGACCAGGCCGGTCGCCGCCGGCTTTATCGCGTCCTCGACGACTACCGCGGTTGTCTGGTGGTGGCGAGCCACGACCGGTTGTTGCTTGAGCGGATGGACCGGATCGCGGAGGTGTCCCCGAACGAGATCCGCTGCTATGGAGGGAATTACACGTTCTATCAACAGGTGCTGCGGCAGCAGCGGGATGCCGCCGAACAACAGCTGCGCAGCGCCGAACTCGACCTCAAGCGCCAACAGCGCGACCGGCAGAAGGCCCGCGAACGTGCCGCCCGGCGCGCCGGCAATGCGGTGCGCAACCGCCAGCAGCTGGGGCTGCCCAAAGCGTTGCTGGACAAGCGCGAAAGCAGTGCCGAGCAGTCCGCCGCGAAGTCGGATCACCTGCACGCGGCGCGCGTGGAAGCGGCCGGTGCCCGTGTCGACGAGGCCAGTCGTGCGCTGCGTGAGCAGTCGCGGATCGTCGTCGATCTGCCGGATACCCGGGTGCCTGCCGGCCGGACGATCTTCACCGGAACCGCCATCCAGGTTCGGCGCGGCGGTGCGCCGCTGTTCGCCGGCAACGGCGTCGACCTCACCATCCGAGGGCCGGAACGTCTCGCCCTGACCGGGCCCAACGGCGCCGGAAAGTCCACCTTGTTACGCGCGATGGCCGGCCAGATACCCGCGCAGGGCGCTGTGAGCGGGCGCGGTCGCATTGTGTACCTGTCGCAGCGGCTTGACCTCCTCGACCCGGATTCGTCCGTGGCCGACAACCTCGCCGGGTTCGCGCCGGGCATGCGACAGGCCGATCGGTTGACGCGGCTCGCGCGCTTTCTGTTCCCCGGCGTGCGGGCTCATCAAACGGTGGCGACACTGTCGGGTGGCGAGAAGTTGCGTGCCACTTTGGCCTGCCTGCTCAGTGCAGAGCCGGCGCCCCAGCTGCTGCTGCTGGATGAACCGACCAACAACCTCGACCTGCCCAGTGTCGCCCAGTTGCAGAGCGCGCTGGCCTCCTACCAGGGCGCCTTTGTCGTCGTCAGTCACGACCGTCGGTTCCTGGATGAGCTGAACCTCGACCGCTGGTTGCGACTGTCCGACGGCCAACTAACTGTCGGAGCGCAGCAGCCGTCCGACGAGTGACCGGTTCGGGTCGGCTTCGCGCTCGGCGAGCATCAACTCGATGCCGTGTTCGACCGCCGCCGCGGTGCGTTCGCGGACCTTGCGTGCGGCGTTGTCGTTGGCTTCCTGCCCGCTGAATTCCGTGGTGTCGATCGGGTCCCCGAACCAGTAGTACTGGCGCTCGGGCCGAGGCACCGGCGTCAATCCGACACCACGGACCAACGGCGGCCCGTCGGGCGTGCCGAGCAGCTTCTCGGTCAAAAATTTCATCGGCGCCATCAGCGGTGACTCGTTGTCCAGCACAATATCGATCCCGTGCTCGGCGCCGACCGAGGCGAACGGGACGATCGGATAGCCGAATTGAATGGCCAAGCGCGCGAAGCCGAGTCGGTTCTTCCAGACCAACTTGTACTGCTCGTTCTTGAGTTTATTGACCTCGCGGCCGCCACCGGGGAACACCATCACCAGCTCGCCGCGGCGCATCAGCTCGGACGCGTTTTCGCGGGTGCCGTCCACGACGCCCATCCGGGTCAGCGCATCGCCCCAGCCGGGGACTTTGAAGTGCGCGTGGTCGCCCAGGGATCGGACCATCCTCCCCCGCTCCCACAGCTCGGCTGCCAGCAACGGAGCGTCCACCATGCCGAGCGTGTTGTGGTTGCCCACCAGCAGGGCACGTTCGGTAGGTACGTTGTCGATGCCGTAGACCTTGGGCTTGATCAGCTTTCGCAGCGGCTTGATCAGGTTCAGCGCCGCTGCGACGTCGGCCTTGGTGGGGGTGGGCGGAACGGATACGGTGTCGGCGTTTGGCACACCGAGAGTATGCCTCCGTGCGGGGTTGCGCGGAATCGTTTTGGCCGGTCAGATCCCCGGCGGGAACGGCGCGCACCGGCCCGGTAGGGTACCCGGCAGCACAGTCTCGGGCAGTCGTCACGGTGGGAGTCAGGCATGTCGGGTCGTAAGTTCACGTTCGAGGTCAACAAGACCACCAGCGCTCCGCCTGCGACGGTGTTCCGGTTGGTGGCCGACGGCGGCAACTGGTCGTCCTGGGCGAAGCCGATCGTTGTTTCCTCGAGCTGGGTACGGCAGGGAAACCCGGCGCCGGGCGGAGTCGGCGCGATCCGCAAGCTGGGCATGTTTCCCGTGTTCGTGCAGGAGGAGACCGTCGAGTACGAGCAGGATCGTCGACACGTCTACAAGCTGGTGGGCTCACCGCAGCCCGCGAAGGACTATCAGGGCGAGGTAGTGCTCACCCCGACCCCGTCGGGTGGCACCGACATCCGCTGGAGCGGCTCGTTCACCGAGAAGGCTCGCGGGACCGGGCCGGCGGTCCGGGCAGCGATGGGCGGCGCGGTCAAGTTCTTTGCCGGCAAGCTGGTGCAGGCCGCCGAGCGCGAAGCCGGGACTGCGCGATAACCGTTGGGGCGCAGGCGTTTTCGTCGTTAGTTCGCAGACAGCTCGTCCTGGTATTTCTTGGTCATGTGCTCGATCGCCTGCAGCTGAGTGGCGGCCAGATCGTCGCGCATCTCGGTCGCGCGCGCGGCGGCATCGATCGTCGGCTGTGCCTGGCCCTGGAAATGCGGCATCACTTCGGCGGCGAACAGTTCGGCCGAGCGCCTGGTCGCGGCCGGATTCGCCCACTCGTGACCCATCTGCAGCATGCAGCCGAAGCCGCCTGACTGATCCCACAACCGCTGCACCTGTTCGCGGGCCCGTTCGGGTGTGCCGATCACCCCGGCGCCGTTGTCGTTGATCATGTCGATCATCTCGTCGAGCCGATCCCCCGCCATCGTCATCTGCGGGAAGGCGGCGACCTTCTGGAAGTAGCGGAACCAGGGCTCGATGCCGAATTTGACGTCGGCGCGGGCCTGTTCGTCGGTCTCGGCGATGTGCATCGGCCCGACCAGGCTCCAGTTGCTCCGATCCACCTGGGTGCCGAACGCTTTGGCTCGTTCCTCCACAATTCCCCAGTGGTAGGCCAGCGCGTCGAAGCCTTCGATCGTCAGCGTGGCGCCGATCGACAGGAGGCCGATGCCGTGCTTGCCGGCCAGCCGCGCACCGGTCGGCGATGCGACCGCCGCCGCCGCCAGCGGAATTCCCCCGGCGGTGTACGGAGCTAGCTGCAGTTTCGCGTCGTAGAGCTGATGGGTGGCGGTCTTGGCGGAGACGGTCTCCCCTGCCAACAACCGGACGACGATGTCGAGGTTGGTTTCCAGCAGCTCGCGGGTGTCGGTGGGAGTGAGCCCGATCATCGACGAATCGGTGGGCAGCGAGCCCGGCCTGACTCCACCGATGATGCGGCCGTGCGTGAGGTGGTCGAGCAGCATCAGCCGGTCCGCAACCCACAGCGGGTTGTGATAAGACAGCGAGATCACGCCGGTGCCGAATCGAATTCGCTTGGCGCGCTGGGCCGCAGCGCCGATGAACACCTCCGGTGAGCTGATGATCTCGCTGCCGGCGGAGTGATGTTCGCCGATCCACGCCTCGTCGAAACCGAGGGCGTCGAGGTGCTCGACGAATTCCAGGTCACGTTGCAGGGCTAACGTCGGGTTGGTGCCGGCGCGGTGGAATGGGGCGATGAAGTATCCGAACCTGAGCTTCGTCATTGGGGCTCCCTTGCGATCGGTTCTTCCCGAACACTAGCCCGATGACGATGCGCACCGGAACGGTGGGCTGAGGAGTCGGGCAGTGTGGCCCGCAAGACCAAAAACGAGGACCGGGTTGCCCCGGTCCCCGTCTGGAATCGTTCAGTTGTGATGTGCGATCAGGGAATGCTGCCGCAGATGTTGCCGACGCAGCCGCCCCCGCCGCCCGGTCCGCCGCTGCCACCGCCGACACCGGGGATGCTGCCACCGCCGCCACCGGGACCACCGCCGCCGGTCGGGCCGCCCGGGATGCTGCCGCCGCCGCCACCGGGTCCGCCGCCTCCGGTGGGCCCACCGGGGACACTCCCGCCGCCGCCGTTGGGGCCGCCGGTGCCGCTCGGTCCGGGTGCGCCACCGGGCTGGGTTTCCGAAGGCGCCGCACCGCTGGAGGGAACGGTGCTGGACACGGTCGTCTGAGTCGTCGACGACGACGGGGTTGTGCTGCTGCTCGGCCCCTTGTTATCTCCGCCGCCACACGCGACGGCCATGACGAGCATGGCTCCGCCGCCGAAGGTTGCGAGGGCAGTTCTAGCTCCAGTTCTCATCAGCGTTACCAATCTCCACTCTCGTCTTGCAGGGATGCCTGAGTCGCATACCCCGTAACCAGCGGGTGGAAACTGCTTGGGTGACGAAGGCCGGGCGCCGAGTCAGCTGGTGCGCGGTGATTCGGGGCTTATGCAACGGCATGCGAATCCGCTCAGCCGTGTGTGGGAATTAGGTGTGAATCGGTTATGTGGAACGTTTTGGTTCCTGTATGTGATATTTTCGCACTAGCCGCGTGCGTCGGTAGATCGACTAAAAGCGTTCGGCGCCAACGGAAGACAGAGTTACCGCGTGTAAGTTCCCTGGACAGGGGCACAGCCAGCATTCGTCCGGACCACCAGGTGTAAAGCGCTTAGTCAACACGCGTGATTTTGTAATCACGAAAATATAACAGTTTGATATCCGTTCTATAACGGCAGCAAAGTATCTGATATTCGTCGCATTTCGTCCGCTACAAAACATGACGACAACCGTGCGGCGGGGGGCCTGCGGGGCGTCGAGAGTGAGCGGATCCCGGTATGGGTGCCGACTCAATCCCACTGAGCGATGCGACTAGAGAGGTCGACGATGAACTACGCGCTGCTGCCCCCCGAGGCAAACTCGGCTCTGATCTATGCCGGCGCCGGGTCGGAGCCCATGCTGGCGGCCGCAGGCGCCTGGGGCACCCTGGCTGACGAATTAGCCTCGGCTGCCGAATCATTCGGCTCCCTCACCTCCGGACTGGTCAATGAGGCGTGGCAGGGCGCGGCAGCGACCGCGATGGCGGCGGCGGCGACGCCCTATGCCAACTGGCTCAGCGCCGCGGCGGCGCAGGCCGGCCGGTCGGCGATGCAGGCCGGCGCCATGGCAGCCGAGTTTGACGCGGTCCGGTCGGCAGTGGTGCATCCGGAGTTGATCGCCGCCAACCGCAATTCATTCGTCTCCTTGGTGCTGTCCAACATCTTCGGACAGAACGCTCCGGCGATCGCCACGGCGGAGTCGTTGTACGAGGAGATGTGGGCGCTGGATGTGTCGGCGATGTCGGCCTACCATGCGGGTGCCTCGGCTGTCGCGGCAGCGCTGACGTCCTTCGCCCAACCATTTCAGGGAGTGGCAGCCGCGGCCGCAACGAATGCCGTTCCGGCGCAGCGGGCGCTCTCGGTCAGCCTGGGTCTGGCCAATGTCGGGGGCGGCAACCTTGGCAACGGCAACGTCGGGTACGCCAACCTCGGGGGTGGCAATTTCGGTCTTGACAATGTTGGTTGGGCGAACTCTGGCGCTTCGAACTTAGGCTTTGCGAATCTGGGCAGCAACAACTTCGGCCTGGGGAATCTCGGTAGCGGCAACATCGGTTTCGGCAACGCCGGTACCGGCAACTTCGGGTTTGGAAACAGCGGCACTGGCAACATCGGCATCGGGCTCACCGGTGACGGCCAGATCGGGATCGGCGGCCTGAACTCGGGCACCGGGAACATCGGCCTGTTCAACTCCGGTAACGGGAACATCGGGTTCTTCAACTCGGGCAACGGTAACTTCGGCGTCGGCAACTCCGGCAACTTCAATTCCGGCTTGTGGAGTTCGGGATCGGGCAATACCGGGCTGTTCAACACAGGGTCCTTCAACACCGGCAGTCTCAACGCCGGCGATGCCAACACCGGCAACCTCAATGTCGGCAACTTCAATATGGGCAACGCCAACCCCGGCTTCTCGAACACAGGCGCATTCAACACCGGCGCCGCCAACACCGGATGGATGAACGGCGGCAGCATCAACACCGGACTCCTGAACACCGGCGACATGAACAACGGTGTGTCCAACACCGGCCAGCTCAATACCGGCGTGTTCTACCGCGGCGTTGGACAGGGCGCGCTCCACTTTGCGATAACAACTCCTGACCTGGCACTTCCTCCTCTCCAAATTCCCGGCATCGAGGTACCTGGCTTCCAGCTGCCGTCGATCGGCGTGCCGTCGATGACGATTCCGGCTTCGACGACGCCGGCGAACATCGTGGTGGGTGGTTTCGGTCTGCCGGAGATCACGGTGCCGTCGTTCCACATTCCGGCTTCGACGACGCCGGCGAACATCGTGGTGGGCGGTTTTGGTTTGCCTGAGTTGACGGTTCCGTCGGTGCAGATTGCGCCGTGGACGTCGCCGGCGGGGGTGACGGTGGGTGGTTTTGGTTTGCCTGAGTTGACGGTTCCGTCGGTGCAGATTGCGCCGTGGACGTCGCCGGCGGGGGTGACGGTGGG
>NZ_LKTM01000202.1 GCF_001417955.2 Mycobacterium gordonae
CGAGCAACCACCCGCCCTTGCCGCCGACACCACCGATACCGCCGTCGCCGCCGCGCATACCTGACGCACCCGTCACGCCCGTGCCGCCCACACCCCCGTTGCCACCATTGCCGAAAAGGCCGGCGTCGCCACCGCGACCGCCCGCCTGACCAGGCGCCCCGGACCCGCCATTGCCGCCATTGCCCCACAGGATTCCACCCGCGCCGCCGTTGGCGCCCGAACCGGGTGCTCCGTTGACACCGTCGCCGATCAGCGGACGGCCCAACAGTGCGTTGGTCGGCGCGTTGATCACGTCGAGAAGGAGTTGCTCGACGCTAGCGGCCTCGGCACCGGCGTACGCCGATGCGCTGCTGTTCAGCGTCTGCAGGAAACGTTCATGAAACGCCGCCGCGTCGATACACAACGACTGATATGCCTGGCCATGCCGAGAAAAAAGCGCGGCGACCGCCTCCGATACTTCATCAGCTGCCGCGGAAACCACCTGGGCTGTGGTGTTTGCAGCAGCTTGGTTTGCGGTGCTCAACGAGGAGCCAATTCTCGATACGTTGGCTGCCGCGGCAGCAAAGGAGTCTGGGAATGCGTAGACGTAGGACATTGAGTTCCCCCCAACTAGACCGGGACGTGTCAGACCACGAGTCGGTCCCTCTTCCTGCGGCGTACGCCGCTTGAATGGCGATACTTGGACACGCGCCCAACCGCGGAATGCTACCCGAATGTCAAACGCATGGGTGAAAGTTACTGCTACTACTCGAGAATTCAAAGGTTCACGTCCACATCGCACTCAATAACCAATGGCCGCCGGTCCATTCGGGCGCAGGTGCATCCCCTCATCCATCCCGATCTCTGAGCCGGACGACGACCTCGACTATGGACGCCACGATGTGTCTCCCATGTCGTGGAGAGGGGTCGGTGAATGACCAGCGGCGTTGGCCAGGTTGATCGCACGTCACGCACCTACCAATGGTGCCTAGCGCGGGAAATAGCCTGGGAGCGAAGGGTTCTCGCTCCGAGCATGTTTGTTGCTGTCAGCGCTGCGATAGCGTCGTTTGTCGGGGCGCGGAGGGGGACCCGACTGGTCCCTCCGGCCAGACTTTCAGTGGACCCAGCCGGGCCGCTCCACACAGCGTCCGACGACGAGTTCTCAAAACGCCCTCTCTGCCAACCTGGGTTGAGGCACCCGCCCCCTGACAATTAGTGACCCGAGGGCGGGGATGGAGAGACTCCCC
>NZ_LKTM01000203.1 GCF_001417955.2 Mycobacterium gordonae
GGGGAGTCTCTCCATCCCCGCCCTCGGGTCACTAATTGTCAGGGGGCGGGTGCCTCAACCCAGGTTGGCAGAGAGGGAAGCGACCTGACTACTCAGCACACCGTTGATTCTGTTGGGCGTGGATTCATCCCAAACTCTGATTGGCAGTATCTATTTTGATCCGCGCACACAGCCGATGCGGAGGGTAAGTCCCCCGAGGTGGTGGGGCACCGCTGTCGGCGCAGCTGAGTAAGGTTAATTGCACGCCACCAAAGCACTGTCGGCCGTCGTCGGCCATCACGCGCCGTGCACCTCGGTCGACGAGCACACTCCGGCCAGAACAACGTCCAGGTACCCAGTGTGAGCCGGCGGCGCCACCGCCTACCCGCCAGGTCCGCATCACCCGCTGATCGCCTGCGATTGAACGCTGTACGGTCCGGATGCAAGACTGCGATCGACGGCGCCCGAGCGTGGAACGCAGTGATTATTTCGGGTGATGTGTTGGAGACTTCCTGTGCGAAAAGTGCCGTTAACCCAGTTAAACGAGCGCCGGCCTCAATTGTGCTCATGAGGCCAGCGCATCGGCTGCGGAGCAGGGGGTGAAGGCAAAGCCGGATATGGCGCTCGTTTAACGTCGCGACTCTCCATCCCTGACCGCTGTGATTGAATCACATCAAATTGGCGCGTGCGTTGCTGAATATTCGAAACTCTGCGCCGAGTTGACGGATGGATTCGGGGGAGATGGCAATGGAGGCGCATGCTCAGGGCATGTCGTTTGGACGCTACCGCTTGATCGGTCTGATCGGTCGCGGCGGCATGGGCGAGGTTTGGCGAGCCCATGACGAGCTGATCGGGCGGACAGTAGCGCTGAAGGTGCTACCTCCGAACTACGCGGACGATCCGCAATATCGAGAGCGATTTCGTCGCGAGGCTCTGAAGGCCGCGAGCTTGAACCACCCGCACATCGTCACGGTGCTCGACGTAGGCGAGATTGAAGGCCGCTTGTTCGTCACGATGCCCGTGATTGAGGGCCGTGAGTTGCAAGCTCGCCTGAACGAGGGCCCCGTGTCACCCGAGCTGGCGGTTGCCGTAGTGGAGCAGATTGCCACTGCGCTCACTGCAGCGCACAATGCCGGATTGGTGCACCGGGACGTCAAACGGGTCTGCTGCACGAATAGGTGACATCTGAGTTGGCTTGCCCAGCATGGGCGGGCTGGAAGGATGTCCCCATGGCAA
>NZ_LKTM01000204.1 GCF_001417955.2 Mycobacterium gordonae
CACCGGCTCCGCCGCTGGAGAACATCCCGCCGTCACCCCCGGCGCCGCCGGCTCCGCCGAGCGCGGTCAGGCTCTGCGTGGATCCGCCGGCGCCCCCGATCCCGGCGGCTCCGAAGAGCATGCCGGCGTTGCCGCCGGCCCCGCCGGTACCACCCGCGCCGGCGACCGAGTTTCCGCCGGCCCCGCCGGCGCCACCAGCGCCGATCATTCCGGCCACCCCGCCTCGGCCACCTGCTCCACCGGTCCCGGCGGTGGCGGCTCCGCCGGCGCCGCCCGCGCCGCCGTTGCCGAGGAACCCTGCGGCCCCGCCGGCCCCGCCGGCGCCGCCGTCGGTACCGGCTTTGCCCGAACCGCCGGCCCCGCCGTTTCCGATCAGCCAGCCGCCGGGCGTCCCGTTCTGCCCGGTCCCCGGCGCGCCGCTGGTGCCGTTGCCGATCAGCGGGCGACCGGTCGCGGCCTGGACCTGGCCGTTGATCCCGTCAAGCAGCGTCTGCAGCGGGGAGGCGTTCGCCGCCTCGGCGGCGGCATACATGGCTCCGCCGGTGTGCAACGCCCGCATGAACTGCTCATGGAACGCCGCCGCCTGAGCGCTGACGGCCTGATAAGCCTGGCCGTGTCCGGAGAACAGTGCCGCCAGTGCGGCAGACACCTCGTCCTGCGCGGCCGCGAGCAGGGTGGTGGTCGGAACCGCCGCCGCAGCGTTGGCTGCGCTCAGTGCCGATCCGATGCTGTCCAGGTCCGCCGCGGCCGCCGCGACTATTTGCGGACCCACTACCAGGTACGACATCGCCATCTCCTGTCGTCGTTGAGCACTGGAGTTGTGGAATGAGAATGCGGCGCCGTGCGTCGGAGAACTTCGGTCGAAAGACGTAGATAACGCGCGGAAGGGGTCGTAGATCGCCCCGGCTCGTTATCCCAGGCCGCTGTTTCCGTTCTGGCCGAGCAACTGCCCGCCGGTGCCGCCGGTGCCTGGCGTGCCGGGCGGCGTACCTGGCCCGCCGTTGCCGCCGTTGCCGCCGTCGCCGATCGACACTGCGGTGCCGCCGTTGCCGCCGGCACCGCCCTTGCCGCCGAGACTGCCCCCGCCGGCGCCGCCGTCGCCGCCGTTGCCGATCACTCCGGCGCTGCCACCGGCCCCACCAGCGGCGCCGGAGTCGCCCAGGCGCCCGGCTCCGCCGGCGCCGCCCGCCCCCC
>NZ_LKTM01000205.1 GCF_001417955.2 Mycobacterium gordonae
CCGCCGGTGCCAGACCCGCCGGCAGTGCCTTCCCCGTCGATGCCGTGTGCACCGGCGGCACCGGCCAGGCCGTTGCCCCCGGTGCCACCGTCGCCGCCGGTGCCCACTCGCCCGCCGTTGCCGCCGGCCCCACCGGCACCGCCGTTCACCCCACCCGCTACGCCATGGCCACCGGCTCCGCCGTCGCCACCGTTTCCGAGTGACCCGCCGTTGCCGCCGTCGCCGCCGACCCCACCGGCACCGCCGCCGGCAGCGCCGACGCCGCCGTTGCCCCCGTTACCGGCTGCGGACCACACTGTGGCGCCTTGACCGCCGTCACCACCTGCACCGCCGCCGCCACCGGCACCGGCCGCGCCCGAAGACCCGGCCTTTGCGCCGTCGCCGCCTGCTGCGCCCGCGCCGCCGAATGCTCCACCCGTGCCGCCGGTGGCACCATCGGCGCCGACACCGCCTAGTCCACCGGCCGAGTTGCCGCCGCTGCCGCCGCCACCGCCGATCCCGCCGACACCGCCGGTGCCGCCGACTCCGCCGTTTCCGTTGTAGTTGACTCCGCCTGAACCGCCGCCCTTGCCGCCGGTGCCACCTTGGCCGCCGGATCCGGCGGCCAAGGTGGCACCGGCGGCAAGGGCGGCGGTTCAGGCGGAGTCAACTACAACGGAAACGGCGGAGTCGGCGGCACCGGCGGTGTCGGCGGGATCGGCGGTGGCGGCGGCAGCGGCGGCAACTCGGCCGGTGGACTAGGCGGTGTCGGCGCCGATGGTGCCACCGGCGGCACGGGTGGAGCATTCGGCGGCGCGGGCGCAGCAGGCGGCGACGGCGCAAAGGCCGGGTCTTCGGGCGCGGCCGGTGCCGGTGGCGGCGGCGGTGCAGGTGGTGACGGCGGTCAAGGCGCCACAGTGTGGTCCGCAGCCGGTAACGGGGGCAACGGCGGCGTCGGCGCTGCCGGCGGCGGTGCCGGTGGGGTCGGCGGCGACGGCGGCAACGGCGGGTCACTCGGAAACGGTGGCGACGGCGGAGCCGGTGGCCATGGCGTAGCGGGTGGGGTGAACGGCGGTGCCGGTGGGGCCGGCGGCAACGGCGGGCGAGTGGGCACCGGCGGCGACGGTGGCACCGGGGGCAACGGCCTGGCCGGTGCCGCCGGTGCACACGGCATCGACGGGGAAGGCACTGCCGGCGGGTCTGGCACCGGCGG
>NZ_LKTM01000206.1 GCF_001417955.2 Mycobacterium gordonae
TGACCTTCGGGGCCATCTCCGACGCGTTGTTGTCGACGGTGCAAGCGGTGATCTGGCTGGTGATCGGTGCGGTGTCGGTGCGACTGTTCGGGTTCTCGCCGGGTCAGCTCGCACTGCGGTTGCAGGTGGCGGCGGTGGACGGCCGTCTGCCGATCGGCATCGGCCGCGCCCTGGGCCGCGGTTTGTTGATCTTCCTGGTGGTCCCGCCGTTGTTCACCGATACCGACGGGCGAGGTTTGCAGGACCGGTTGACCAGAACCGCGGTACTACGCCGCTGACGCTCAGCCGTTGGCTCCGGCGCTGCCGGCGGTGCCGGCCAGCGCGCTGCCCTGGCCGCCGGCCCCCCGATGCCGCCACCGGCGCCCGCGTTGAGGCCACCGCTGCCGCCGTTGCCGCCGAAACCGATGCCGGAGGCGGCGCGGCCGCCGTTGCCGCCGTTGCCGCCCTTGATGACGCCGGCGTCGCCGGCAAAACCGTCACCGCCGGCCCCGCCGTTGCCGAACAACATCCCGGCGTTGCCGCCGTTGCCGCCGGCACCACCGAGCTGGCCGCCGCCGCCACCGTCACCGCCATTGCCCCACAGCGTGCCGCCGTTTCCGCCGTCACCGCCGTGCGCCCCGCCAGTGAAACCGAAGCCGCCCAGCCCGCCGTTGCCGCCGTTGCCGATCAGCCCGATCGCGCTGCCGCCGTTGCCGCCGGCGCCACCGACTCCGGTTGCGGCGCCGCCGATCCCGCCGAGCCCGCCGTTGCCGCCGAACCCGAAGAGTTGACCACTGGTGCCGCCGTTGCCGCCGGCGCCACCGCTGCCGAACACGCCGTAGCCGCCAACCCCGCCGGCACCGCCGTTGCCGACCAGCGCGACCGCGTTGCCGCCGGTGCCGCCTGCGCCGCCGGTGCCGCCGGCGCTGATGGCGGTGCCGCCGTTGCCGGCCAGTCCGCCATTGCCGAACAGACGTCCGCTCGCGCCACCGCCGCCGCCGACGCCGCCCGTTCCGTTCGTGGTGGCCCCGCCC
>NZ_LKTM01000207.1 GCF_001417955.2 Mycobacterium gordonae
GGTTGCGTCCAGCAGGGTGGTGTACGAGCCGGGCCTGATCGGGATGTCCGGCGTGTCGTAGCCGAATGAATGAAGGTCATCGCGTGATTCTTCGAGAGACCGACCAAAGTCACTCGAGCAAAGGAATCGACGCGATGACCACTGCCCACGATATCGACCTGCCGGCCGTGTTGGCCGAACGACTCACTACCTGCCACCCTGACGTGCTGCGTGAGTTGTTGGCCACCTTCATCCATGCCCTGATGGGGGCTGAAGCTGATGCGGTGTGTGGTGCCGGCTATGGCCAGCGCAGCAGCGAGCGCGTTAATCAGCGCAACGGCTATCGGCACCGCGAGTTCGATACCCGTGCCGGCACATTGGATCTGGCGATTCCCAAGCTGCGCCAAGGCTCATATTTCCCGGACTGGCTGCTCGAACGGCGCAAACGTGCTGAGCGGGCCCTGACCACGGTGGTGGCCACCTGCTACTTGTTGGGCGTCTCGACGCGGCGGATGGACAAACTCGTCGAGACTCTGGGCATCACCAGCTTGTCGAAGTCGCAGGTCAGCGTGATGGCCAAAGAACTTGATGTCGCGGTCGAGGCGTTTCGTACCCGCCCGTTGGATGGCGGTCCCTACACGTTCATGGCTGCTGATGCCCTGGTCCTTAAGGTGCGCGAGGGCGGCCGGGTGGTCAACGTGCACGCCCTGATCGCCGTCGGGGTGAACGCCGAGGGGTATCGGGAGATCCTGGGCATCGACGTCACCACCGCCGAGGACGGCGCTGGGTGGTTGACGTTCCTGCGGTCGCTGACCGCTCGCGGCCTTTCCGGTGTCCGGCTGGTCACCTCCGATGCCCACGCCGGGCTCGTGAATGCCCTCGGCGCCACGCTGCCCGGTGCGGCATGGCAGCGCTGCAGAACGCACTACACGACGAATCTGATGGCTGTCACACCGAAGGCGTCGTGGCCGTGGGTCAAGACCCTGCTGCATTCGGTGTTCGATCAACCAGATGCCGAATCTGTTGCTGCACAATATGACCGCATCATCGACGCGTTGGAGGACAAGCTACCTAAGACGGCCGAACACTTGGAGGCAGCTCGAGCCGACCTGCTGGCGTTCACCGCGTTCCCCAAACAGATCTGGCGCCAGATCTGGTCGAACAACCCC
>NZ_LKTM01000208.1 GCF_001417955.2 Mycobacterium gordonae
GCCGGCACCGCCCTGGCCGCCGTCGCCGCCCGCGGCGCCTTGGCCGCCGGCTCCGCCGCCGTTGGAGCCGAGGCTGCCGGCGCCGCCGTGGCCGCCGGTTCCGCCGATACCGCCGGCCCCGCCATCACCGGCGGTGCCGGTGGCACCCGTGCTTGATCCGGAACCGCCGAGGCCGGCCGCGCCACCCGTGCCGCCGACCCCGCCGATACCGCCCGCGCCGCCGGCCACGCCGGGGTTCGCGCTGTTGTCAGCACCAGCACCGCCGTGGCCGCCGGTTCCGCCGACCCCGCCGATACCGCCCTGACCGCCGGCACCTTGCTGGCCGCCGCCGCCGGATCCGGCTGCGCCGCCGGCCCCGCCCTGGCCGCCGTCGCCGCCGACCGCGCCTTGCCCACCGGTGCCACCACCTGTGGCGCCGGTGCTTCCTTGTCCGCCTTGGCCGCCGGTCCCGCCGACGCCACCAATACCGCCGTCACCGGCCGTGCCGGACGCGCCGGTGCTCGATCCGGCCCCGCCCAGGCCCGCCGCGCCACCAGTGCCGCCGACCCCACCGACGCCGCCCGCACCGCCCGCGACACCGGGGTTGGCGCTGTTATCGGTGCCGACACCGCCGTGTCCGCCTTGGCCGCCGACCCCACCGACGCCGCCCTGACCGCCAGCACCCTGGCCGCCTGCGGTGCCACCGTTGCTGGCACCAGCCGCGCCCCCGGCACCGCCCTGGCCGCCGGCACCGCCGGCCGAACCTTGCCCGCCGGTGCCACCACCGGTGGCGCCGGTGCTGCCTATACCGCCCTGGCCACCAACCCCGCCGATACCGCCGTGGCCCCCGTCACCGGCCGTGCCGGACGCGCCGGTGCTCGACCCGGAGCCGCCGAGGCCCGCCGCACCACCCGTGCCGCCGACACCGCCGATACCGCCCGCACCGCCGGCCACGCCCGGGCTGGCGCTGTTGTCGGTACCGGCACCGCCGTGCCCGCCGATGCCGCCGACCCCACCGATGCCGCCCTGACCTCCAGCACCCTGGGCGCCGGCAGTACCGCCGTTGCTGGCCCCGGACGCGCCGCCGGCACCACCCTGTCCGCCGTCACCG
>NZ_LKTM01000209.1 GCF_001417955.2 Mycobacterium gordonae
CCGCCTTGGCCGCCGTCCCCGCCGGCGGCACCTTGGCCGCCGATGCCGCCACCTGTGGCGCCGGTGCTGCCCTGTCCCCCCTGTCCGCCGGTGCCGCCGGTGCCGCCGGTGCCGCCGTTTCCGGCGCTGCCGGCCGCGCCGGTGGTGGACCCGGTGCCGCCGAGGCCGGCTGCGCCGCCGGTGCCACCGCTGCCGCCGGTGCCGCCCGCTCCGCCGGCGATGCCGGGGTTGGCGCTGTTGTCGGTGCCGATGCCGCCGTGGCCGCCCTGGCCGCCTTGGCCTCCGATGCCGCCCTTGCCGCCGGCGCCCTGGGCGCCGTTGAAGCCGCCGTTGGCCTTGCCGGCGGCGCCGCCGGTGCCGCCTTGGCCGGCGTCCCCGCCGGCGGCACCTTGGCCGCCGGTACCGCCGCCGATCAGACCCGTGCTGCCCTGTCCACCCTGTCCGCCAGTTCCACCGGTGCCGCCTACGCCGCCATTGCCGGCCGTGCCGGCCGCACCCGTGGTCGAGCCACTTCCGCCGAGCCCGGCTGCGCCGCCGGTGCCGCCGATACCGCCCTGGCCGCCGGACCCGCCTGCGATGCCGGGGTTGGCACTGTTGTCGGTGCCGATGCCGCCGGTGCCCCCTTTACCGCCGGTGCCGCCGAAGCCGCCCTGGCCGCCGGCGCCCTGGGCGCCGTTGAAGCCGCCGTTGGCTTTCCCAGCCGCGCCGCCGGTGCCGCCCTGGCCGCCGTCCCCGCCGCCGGCACCGGTGCCGCCGATGCCGCCGCCGATCGCACCCGTGCTGCCCTGGCCGCCCTGTCCGCCATTGCCGCCCAGGCCGCCGGTGCCACCGTTACCGGCTGTGCCGGCTGCGCCGGTGGTGGACCCGGTGCCACCCTTGCCGGCTGCGCCGCCGGTGCCGCCGGTGCCGCCGGTGCCGCCCGCTCCGCCGGTGATGCCGGGGTTGGCGCTGTTGTCGGTGCCGATGCCGCCGGTGCCGCCTTTACCGCCGGTGCCGCCGAAGCCGCCCTGGCCGCCGGCGCCCTGGGCGCCGTTGAAGCCGCCGTTGGCCTTGCCGGCGGCGCCGCCG
>NZ_LKTM01000210.1 GCF_001417955.2 Mycobacterium gordonae
GCCCGGCGAGTCGCGGTGGAGCCACTCAAACCTGACATTCTGCGACCAAACGGGGCCAGCCAAACCTGTCACACTCAAGCGGAAGGTCTTGTACACCTCGAGTTCTCGCTGCGTAGGCGAGCAAGGAACTGGCCAGGTTCGCCCCGTACGGGGCCAGCAGGCCGGCTCCCTCCGGGTCGGTGGTTTGCGTAGCAGCCAAACTTTGGAAGAACGCGGACACCGACGAGAGCGCCCCGTCCACGGGGATCTCCACCGCCAGCAGATCCGTACTAGGCCGCAAGCCCGCATCGGCGAATGCACGCTCGGCCGGTAGATGAACCACGACCTGCTCGTACGGATCGCGGTAGTCCAACGAAAACGGCCGCGCGCTGGCATAGATCACCACCCGGCCAGGTCGGACTTCCGCGCTGTGGCCAGCCTGCGTGACGACTCCCGTGCCACGGCTCTGAAACAACGCGTATAGGTACTCCGCTTCGGCCCCCCGGGATATCAGAGTGCTGCTTCGACTGACCTTCTCGCCGCTGGCCCGCTTGACGGACAGCGCAAAGTCACCGTAGTCGGCATAGCTAATCTCGCCGGAGAAACTCCGATCATAGGGGCTCGGCGCAACATCGACGTAAGCCTGGCGTCGCACCGAGCGCCAATAGTCGACGGCGGCGTCAGCGTCGACCGCGTGGGTGGACCACGTCGCAGTTTCTGGAGACGTGGCCGCATCGCGCTCAGACACTTCGTCGCCTCCCTCCATCGCTGAATCTATGCGATAGCGCCGCCAGACGCGTTCAGGATTGCGCCCACATTGTGTGGGAGTGCCCGCCGGATGTGCGCAAAACCTCTGTTCAAAGGTGCGGGGCCGTAGCTGCTGCGCCCCCACCACGAAGAAGATCGAGGTTTCCCCGGGTGCAGTTCCAGCGCGTCTCGCTTCTAAAGAAACGAGACGGGCGCGACGGGTCTCCCCTCGCCACCCGTCGCCCCAGGTAGCAGTGTGTGATTTTCAGAGGTAAGTGGCGGTGAATCTTCAGCGGTAAATGGCGTCACATAGTCGCGATGACCCGCGTGCGGT
>NZ_LKTM01000211.1 GCF_001417955.2 Mycobacterium gordonae
ATTCAGCGATATCCCCCACGAGCGCAGGCCCTCTCCGCAGATCCTCGGCTTAGCGCAAACCTCGGCATAATCCGAGTGCAGAATGCACCCCGCGACATCTCCGCGTCGGGCTACCGCGCTGTGTAGTGCCCGGATGGCCAGTTGTGACTTCATTCGGGAGTCGATGCTGTAGCCGACGATCCGGTTGGAGAACACGTCCTTAATCGCACAGAGGTAGAGCTTGCCCTCACCGGTGCGGTGCTCAGTGATGTCACTGAGCCACAACTGATTTGGCCCTTCAGCGGTGAAGTCACGCTCGACAAGATCGTCGTGCACCGGCGGCCCGACTTTGCCGTTCTTGCCGCGTTTCTTACCAAACACGCTCCACAGTCGATTCTGCGAGCAGATCCGCCATGCGGTGCGCTCGGCCATCGGCTCGCCGGCATCGCGCGCCTCCTCCACGAGGTAGCGGTAGCCGAACTCCGGATCGTCTGCGTGCGCGTCGAACAGCGCATTGGCGCGGTAGGCCTCGATGAGTTCGGCCTCGGTGATGGGGTCGGCCAGCCAGCGGTAATACGGTTGGCGGGAGAGCTTGAGTACCCGGCACGTCACCGCGACGGGGATCCCGTCGGCGGCGAGCTCGGGTCTGCTGCACGATCAGGTGACAGTTTCGGTCACGCGGCCTGACTGGCCGGTGTGGTCATGATTGCTTCGAATTCGATCGGGGTCAACCGCCCGAGGCCGGACTGGCGGCGGCGCCGGTGGTAGGTGCGCTCGATCCAGGTGACGATCGCGATGCGGAGTTGTTCTCGGGTGTCCCAGCGGCGGCGGTCGAGCACGTTCTTCTGCAGCAGGCTAAAGAAGCTCTCGATGGCGGCGTTGTCGCCGGCGGCTCCGACACGGCCCATAGAGCCGACCATCTCGTGTTGATTCAAGGCGTGTACGAATTTCCTTGACCGGAACTGAGATCCGCGATCCGAATTAAGCCGGATCCGGCTTAACTCGGATTATGCCGAGGTTTGCGCTAAGCCGAGGATCTGCGGAGAGGGCCTGCGCTCGTGGGGGATATCGCTGAAT
>NZ_LKTM01000212.1 GCF_001417955.2 Mycobacterium gordonae
CATCAATGGCAAACAGGTGGTCCCATGCTCATGGCAAAAACACCCCTGAAGTGGTCCCTTTCACCTGGCAGCCGACAGTGAAACTTTCCAGACCTGCCGAGCCCGCTCCAAGGGCTGCGGAGCCCCCGCCGCCAGCAATGGCCGGTGCCAATGCCGCGGTCGCGACGGGGAGCAGGCCCTTGAGCTTTTCCCCGGTCGAGAGCCCTGCACTGGCGATCCAGGCAGTCGAACTGGTCACCGACAGCACCGGACTCAGCGAGGTCAGCCCCGAGATCACCGAACCCGGCGATAGCGGCGAGGCGAGATTCTGCAACGCCCTAGGTACCGTCGACGTCAGCTGCATCAACGCCGCCTGTGTATCCGTGGCCACCGAACCACCGGTGGTCTGGGCGACGACGGCACCCTGGGTAGCAAGCCCGCTTGCGTTGGTGATCTGTTGGGGCGAGGTGAATGGCGTCAATGTTGATGCGGCCGCGGACGAACCAGCGTAGCCGTACATTGCCACCGCGTCTTGAGCCCACATTTCCGCGTATTGGGCCTCAGTAGCCGCGATCGCCGGAGTGTTCTGCCCGAGAATATTTGTGGCGATCAGCGACAGAAGCAGGGTGCGGTTGGCCTCGATCACCGGCGGCGGTACGGTTGCCGCGAACGCCGCGGTATAGGCTGCCGCCGCGACTCGCGCCTGGCCGGCTGCCGACTCCGCTCCGGCAGCGGTGGTAGTCATCCATGACAGGTAGGGCGCAACTGCGGACACCATCCATGCCGCGACCGGACCATGCCATGACAGAGCAGCCAACTGTGAGATCACTGCCGCATAAGCGGTTGCCGCCGAAGTCAATTCGCTGGCCAACTCATCCCAGCCGGTCGCGGCTGCAAGCATTGGCCCAGAGCCGGGACCCAAATACATTCTGGCGGAGTTAACTTCCGGTGGGAGCGCCCCGAAATCCATTCGCGTATCCCTTCAATTGCCTCTCGCCGCTTCAGCCCGTGGTCGCCGCGTTGGCGGCCTCGGTGTCGGCATAGGAGCCAGCGCTGGTCCCCAGGGCGGCGACAAATTGGTCATGAATCGCAGTGGCCTGATCGGACACCACCTGATACAACTGCGCGTGCGCGGCGAATTGGGCCGCGGCCAGCGCCGAAACTTCGTCGCCGGCCGCTGGCGCCACCCCGGTCGTCGAGGCAAGCCGTGCCCTGAAAGCCCCATCTCCGAATGGCATTCGCCGCTCGGCAGAGTTCGTCAATTTATGTGAAATAGGTGAACCGTTAGTCGGTTGGTTCTGTACCCTTTATTGCGATGATGGATCGTTTTAGCGTTTAGTGAGATTTTGAGTTGATCGGTATGATTCGGCGATCTGGGTCAGCAACGGAGTCTGTGTCGAGCCTGCGGTAGAGTTCCGCCACTACCAAAGCCAGTCCATTTGCGATTCGATCTGATTCGCGGCGCCGAGTTCGTTCCTTGGCGAGCAGCTTAGTAAGGCGCGTGATTATCACGCTCTGAGAATTTCGCGGCTCCGCTATATCGGGTTCAGCGATGCGCTTCACGAACTCGGCGAGTAGGTCGTGCTGACGATACAGCGTTGCGCGACCGACACCGGCTTCCAACGCTAAGTTCGTTCTGGTCAAACGCCCGTCAGTGTGTACGGCGGCGCCGGCCAATAGACGCTCCATTGCGCTCTGGATCTCGTCTCGTGGGCTCATGGGACGTCCTCAATCCGCTTGTGTGCCTGATCGAGTACCCGCTCGACGTCAGCTTGGCGATCGGAAAGAGCCTGTCGGCGGGGTGGACTCAAACGAGTCCCGGCGATTGTCTGCTTCAGCATCTGCAGCTCTGAGATCCATACTGGGAGATGTTCCACGCCGACGACGGAGTTCGAGCACCGCGCCGGTTGACATAGTCCAAGGATCGGACCGCGAACCTCGGGGTTGGCATGGCGGCGGCACAGAGCGACATCTTCGTCGTACAGGCATGCGTTGGCCGGCCCGAAATGGATTTCTGGCGCAATCTTCTTCAGAAGTGCTGCAATCTCCGTATCCGACATCAGGATCGCTCTAAATCCCGCGGCGGAGTCGACATCTAGCACGTCGTTCAGCACTTGGGTCAGTCGTTCTCCGCCGCGACCGGCGAGCGGATGGCTTGTCTGGGCCGATTCTTTGATCATATTCACCATATGCTCGACGTTGTCCGCCGAGCTATTTGACTTGAGCAACGCGGCCCACGCGGGGTCGGGAGCCATGTAACGCGAAGTCGAGTTTGCGTAGGAATAGTCGATCACGTGCTTGAGTTGGTGGCTCAGCGCCAGCTCGTTGCCCCCCAGGTCGCGGCTGATACATGCGGTCGTTCGCCGAAACATGCGAGGTGAAAGGTTGGGGCCGCCCGGTATTGAGGGCAGACTGCTGCGGCCGCCGGTCGCCGCCAAATGCGTGAGCAACCAGTCGATTTCGCTACTTGCTGTGATGCCCGGGTCTGCCTTTTCGTGATCGCCATCAACGAAGCTGCCGAACAGATATTCAGGATGAACGCTGAGACGCTCAAGGATGCGGATAGTAGCGGCAACCTCATCGACGATCCACCAATGCGCCGGCTTCTTGGACGAACGCCCTTTGTAGATGTTCGATTTGACCGCTAGCACGCCGAAAGAACTACGCATGCAGTCTCGCTTGAGGTCTTGAATCTCGCTGTCGCGCATCATCGTCATGGCCGCGATGAACACGTAGCATGCGGCTCTGAGTGCTCTGAGTTCACAGCGAGCCTCGTAGTCAGACATTTGGTCCCGCCACGGCCGGGATCCGTGATCCGAGCTGTCAACGCGTGTAAATCCGACGCAATCTCGAGGGTTGCTCAGATACCCTCTTGATGCGTCAAAGACGTGTCCCGAACGCGCAAATTCCAGGATTTTTTGCTTGCGGCGGCGTCCAATTTCCTGATTGGAGTTCAGGATGTTCCTCTGGCCATCGTCGTTCCCGAACACGACGCGCTCAGTTCGCTTCCAGTTGATGTCACCCTCATTGAGGTCGGTTGGGTCGACCTCAATGTCGAAGACCGCGACACGGCTGTCACCGCGACCGAGCCAGTCCTCAAGCACGGCGTCGTAGTAGCGCGGCTTCCGGCGCGCTGCTACGCCCTGGGGCATGGCGGCGTCACCTTGCCGCGCGGCCATCAAGAGTTCGAATTCTGCTTTCGGAAGCCGTTTGCACGTGACTTCCTTCGCAGCGATGGCGTCATCGATCAAATTTCTCCGTCGATCGTTGCTACTAAAGAGTTTGACGGACAAGCCGGCGGTGATCAGGCGAGAGAGCCGTACCCAGTTGACTTGATCAGCTCTCCCGCGAACAGAGCGCATAGGGACCACCGCGTTCGCCGATTCCAGAAAATCATCCATCATTGCTTCGTAGTTAATGATGTGCGCGCGGAACTCCGCGTCGTCTGCAGCAAATCGCAGTTCTTCGTCGAGTCCGACACGGAGTTCACACCGGTGTGTGTCCCGCAGGGTTAATATGTCGTCGGCAAAGACGTCGATGTACGTCCAGCACGCGCTAATCAACGGTATCCACCGCGCTGGAGGAATGACCTCCGTCCTTCCTTTGCTGGCGGCTCTGGTGATCACACGATTTGTTTGGCCATTCCATGGGTCGGACGCGATGCCCCCACCCGTGAGGATCGGCGAAAGTGTCACCAAGTCCCGGATAGCGTTCACATGGTTGTTGACGGTTCCATGTTTCAGCCCCTTTGCAATTGCGGCTTTGACCATGCCTGACCAGTCTCGGGGCGTCCACATCGAGATGTCGTCGGGCAGGTTGTTGTCCGCCTGCCACTTAGCGGCGTACCGATAGGACTCACACCGTGAACGGACGTGTCCGAGCGAGAACTGTCGGCTGCCAAAAGATACTGATCGATTCAAGAGTCTAGGATCACGCGTATTTAGCAGGGCCATTGCGACCTCGCGACTGCGCAACGACCAAGCTGGGTGCTCCGGAAACACCACTTTCATGTGGCTGCGCCGGCGGTTGGGGGGCTTGGGGATGACGCCGAACGCATCCCACTCCGAGGCGCCAAAGCAGATTGCAGGCGCGTTATCGATCCGGTCAGGTCGACTCGAGAATACGTCCTCAGAATGATCGAACAGATCAGAGACTAGCGGCAGCGAACTGCTGCGTGCATCGTCATTTTCGGGCCACGTCATTGGGTTCCTCGAGGTGCCCAGGCGGGAAGGTCTACAGCAACGGAAGAGCTTCCCTGTTCTGCGGTGTGGCGAATGCTAGCCGGTAGGGCTGCGATCAACGCTTGAGCTGCACCGTACTGCGCGCCCCAAGTGGCAATCCATTCCTCGGGGCCCATCGACGTACGCGCGGCATCCATCGCCTTCATCAACGCGATGATGTTCGGTAGATGATCGGTGAACACGACAGCGTTCTCGCACATCAAGCATGAAAGCGGCGCAGATGCACACAGTTTGCCTTTGGTCGTGAATGGCGAAGCATACGGGTTCTGGCAATCGACAAGACCCATGTCAAGGGCTCCGGACTTGATGTCGGATGCTTGTGTCGAATCAATAGGGAGCGCCGCCTTCAGGGTGCCCGCGTCGACGCGTGCCCGCTCGTCTAAGAACGCGTGGAACCCGGTCTTTACCGCCTCGGCAAGGGTTGACTGAAAGCGTGAAATCACCTCTGCTGCATACACTTTTAGAGTAGTTGTATGCCCATAGCTTGAGAAGAAAACTTGGGTGGTGTGGTCATCTCCGGCAATGTCAGCCATCACGCCGCGCAACTCGATAGCACGTTGCGTCACTTTTGTTTTCCGAATCCGCCGCAAGTCGTGCGGGACTGAAATCTCACCGGTGGCGTGCAGCCCTTGCACCGACTCGATCCACCTAGATAACCGGTCTTTGTTCGAGTCAACCGGGGTGACGCGGTACATGCCGTGATAACTGCCGAGGGTGACACTTACCCACAGTTGGTTGCGGCAATCCTCCGACACCGTACGCGCTGGCTCGCCAAAACTGCGGAGCGCAGCGACGACACTAGGGACATCCCATCCGTTGCGTTGCGCCGAACCTGGAAAAAATCTGCCTTTCGATCGCCCAGCGCGCGCCTTCGTCATCTGCAGCCTGACGCCGTCGTCGGGCCACTCAACGTCAGACAACGTCAGGGAAGATATCTCGTCGGCCGACGCACCCGTACCGGCCATAAGCAATACACGAAAGGGGATCAGATCCGCGCGCATAGGAAATAACGACCGGTAACACCATCGTACAGCCGCGAATCGACGGGAGTAACCGAAAGGTCCCAGCGTGAAAAGCTGGTGCGCCTCTGCGGGAAACAGTTCGAGGATCGCGGGTTCCACTATTTCCAACTCCGCCACCAGTTCTAGTTGAGCCGCCATCTTCAACATTTGTCCGAGCCGCTGATGAATGGCGTCCGTCAATAATCCCGCATCATATTCCGCCACAGCCTTTTCCGCCCACTTACGAAGCTTGCGAAGGGCTCGTACGTGAGCTCGCGCGGCAATGACTAATTGCTGCAGTTCGTCCTCACTAAACTCGTCAAGTGGCTGCTCCTCCGGTTTCGCGATCAGACACGGACCTTGCGCAACCGCAGAAAGGACAGCGTCAGTGATCACCCCGTCGGAAACCGCGCCAGCCAATTGCGCCTGAACGACGCTCGCCATTCGATAGGGCATAACTGAACTCTCTCGATACTTGGCAATCAGCCATTTACTCCAGTCAACCAAGGTTTCGACAACATACTCGGGCTTGAGGCTGAGGTTAAAATCCGGCGTTTCGGCCTTCTCGACAAAGCGAAGATAGCTGTCCACAGCCTGCCGGTGCAGGTCGATGACCGATGACGACCTGCCGCCGGCAACCTCAATCCACTGATCTGCCAATTGTCCTGCCAACTTGCTGTGGCTATAGCTGCTCGGGTCAAGCTCACAGACGCGCGTCACTCCATTCTGGGCGGGCTTCTCTAGGCGTCTGATGCCCACAATCGCTAAGGGTGCGCTCATCGCGGACGTTCTCGTGTCCGGACTATCCGCATCGATTTTGCGGTCATTCTTTCGCGGCATGTTCCCTCGCGCTTGCGTCCATGTCCTCGACATCGGCGCTTGGGACTGCTGCTGCCACCAATCTGTCGATGTCTTCGACATATCTGACATACTGCAACGTCTGAGCAGCACTCGCGTGGCCCAGCAGTTCCTGGAGGCAGATCAGCGGGTCCCGCGCTACCGGGCGATCCAAGAGTGACGCAGTCGGAACTGCTTTCATCCTATCTGCGTACGCAGCTCGCAAGAAGTTTATGGCGAAGGTATGCCGCAAATCATGGGGTGTCACCTTCCGGATGCGGTCATCTTCTGGAAACTGACGCGACATTGCGTCACTGAATCCAACGAACAAGTCCTCCCACCCAGACCGAGTCATTCCCACGCCGCGGCCCTCACTTATGAATACACATAGCGGCTCGACCTTGCCGTCGTCACGTATCGCGATGGCTTTCAGTCGCATCTCGACTGGCAAAAGGTGCAACAAATAGTCCAGTCGATCTCCTTGCCAGACACCAGAGATCCTGCCAGTCGATTTCGTGAAGCTTGTCACGACGAAGGAACTGTCCAACCTATTATGCAAAGCGCGCTGAGCACGATTCACGACATCCGGACGCTCAACCTTTCTGTATCGCCGGATCGCCTGAACCGCGTAAGTCGGCAAAATGACGTTTCTATTTATGCGATATTTCGCAGTCGCTTCGAGCTCTATACTTATGCCCTGAGCCAGCAGCGTTCCGTTGTCAATCTCCAAGGTCAGAAGGCTTCGAAATTCCTGCAGTCGCAGGCCCGACGTGGCTAGGGTTTTGACAGCAGCTACATTTCGCGCAGGCGACCTTGCGATCCCCGAGGTCTGGTACATCCCGCCCGCAGCCCTCAACAACTCTTGATATAGGAAGCTGTCCACATGTCGAATCTTCGAATGGCGTAGTCTATTCGTTGATAAGTTATCGCGGCCATTGCGCGACAACATCTTCACAGGGCTTCGAGCAATTAAGGCGGAGCTCTTAGCCCACGAATAAAACTGTCTTATTGCCGACCCGTCGACTCTAAAGGAATAATCACCAATAGTTTCAATCGATTTCCGAGTGCGATATAGGCGATATGCTGTCAAATCTTTATCTGAAGCATCAAGAAGCGACAAAACTCCTCGTTTTTCCAAATATCTGTTGAACGCGACTAGCGCATTCGCATACTGCAATTGCGTAGTTGCAGCGAGGCCTTCTTTCGCAGCAAAAAACGCTAAGAAAAGTTCGGCCGGATAGCCATCCTCGTCAAGCACAATTGGAAACCCATCGCTTACACGCTCGTCGCGGTTGGGCACGCACCGTGAGATACCGGGATGCCTCTCCTCTGCCAGAGCCAGCCCGTCGAACTTAGCGACAACCACCCGATACATCGCACTCCTCCCGAAGACGACTCAAATCCAAAGAGTCGACTTAGTGAGACACACGTCTCAACTCAGCATAACCGGCCCCCGTCCCGCCGCAGACCAGGAATGACAACCGTGCGGCGATGATGCCGGACAGCAGTTCGGCGGCCCGTCGCGCCACGGTGCCGGCGGCCGTCAGCGCCGCCAGGTCCTGGGTAGCCGGCCGGAGTACCCGCAATGACAGGCACGTTCCCCGAGCCGCCACCGGCGGCAGGACGGCGTGCAACCGCACCGCGAAATCGCCGGCTCCGATCCCGGTCAGCTGTCCGTCCACCCACGGCTGCGCATCGTCGAGTCGCCGCCCGGCGGCTAACGCCAGCCGCTGCGCCAGTCGCCGCACGGCCGCCTCATCGGCAAATCGAATATGGCTGCGCTGCAAACCGTTTCGATCATCTACCCAAATCTCGTCCGGTGCCGTCACCAGCACGTCGGTGGTGTCGCGCGCGCGCAGCAAGGGATCGAGGATGCCGGCACCGGTCAGTTCCGTCTGCAGCAGCCGAAGATTAGCCAGCACCTCTGTGTCGCCGAGGATCCCGCCGGATTCGGCGCGGATCGCCGCGGCGACCACGGCGGGCCTCAGCGGGCCCGGATCGGCGGCCAGCCGCTCCCTCACCCGCTCGATCAACGATCCGTTCATGCCGCGCTCCCGGCGGGAGCCCGGCGTCTGCTCGGCAACACGGCGAGCACCGAGCGGGCGGCCGCAGCCAGCGCGGTGCGGCGCCCCAAGCGCAGTCCGCGTCGCTCCAGCTGATCGGCCAACCCCGGCTCGGCACGCATCGATGCCAGTAGCGGCGCGCCCGCGATGTCGGCGACCTCGGCCGCGCGCAATCCGCCCGGCGCCGGCCCGCGGACGACCAGTCCGAGATTGGGATTGATCGCCCGCAATACCGGTACGACAGCCGCAGCGGCCGCGCATGCCCGAACGTCACACCGACTGACCAGCACAACCAGCTCGACACTGTCCAGGGCCGCATGGGTCGCCTCAGTCAACCGCCGCGGAAGGTCGCACACCACGGTGACGCCGCCGCGGCGGCCCGCTTCCACGATCGCCGCAACCGGATCCGCCTCCAACTCACAGCCCCGCCGGGTACCCGACAGAACGCTTACGCCCTGTTGTCGCGGGAGCGCCTCGCGGATCGCCGGCCAATTCAGCCGTCCACCGGCAAGGGCCAGGTCAGGCCACCGCAACCCGGGTGCGGACTCCCCTCCCACCAGCAGATCGATGCCACCACCCCACGGGTCGAGGTCGAGCAGCAGTGCGTCGCCCGCGGTCTGCGCCAATGCGGCGGCCAGCAGGGAGGCACCCGCGCCGCCGCAGCCTCCGATGACCGCCACGCCGTCTCCGTAGCGGCGGTCGTCGCGCGCCGACTCCGCGGCTTCGGCGAGTTCGCCGACCAGGTCGTGTTCCTGTTGCGGCAACTGCAGCACCCGCTCGGCGCCCACGGCCACCGCCGACGCCCAGGCATCGGCGTCGGCGTCACAGCTGGTCAACACGCTGACGTGGGCGCGTCGCGGCAATGCGGCCCGGCCGCACCGGTGCGCCGCCTGCTGATCGAGGACCACCGCCGCAGCCGCTGACCACGACTTCCTGCTCACCGAACTTCGCTCGCCGGCATGCACCACCCGCAGCCCGACGGCTGCGGCGACCCGGTCGATTTCCTCGCGAAGGTGCGGCTGCGCCAGGATCGCCAGCACTCCCGATCCGGCGGGTTCGGAGGGGCGACCGCCCGGAGAAAGGTCGTTCACCCCTCCACCGTGCGGCGCCGACGGTATTGGACACCAGTGCCAAAGCGGGATCTGTGGAGAAAGACCGGTCTGTGCACCAAATCGTTCGCTGCGCCCCCGCCGGCGGGGGAACAAGGGCCGTCTCCGCAACGCATAGGTTGCGGGATTTCGCCGTGGGCGAGAAAGATTTTTACCCCAGAAAAGGGACGACCCCCGCCAGGGGGGGAGGAGGCGGAGGTCGTCGTGTATCAGCCCCGGGGGGTCGGGCTGATACACCCTCGGCTCAAGGCCGAGTAATGCTTACTATACACATGCCAGCCGGGAGTCACGCAAGTACTCGGCGCAAGGAAATAAGTGGCTTGAACCGTGTAAATGCGGTGGGCAGAAAGACAACAGCCGTATTCAGCCGCCCACTTTGGGGCCCAACATCGCGGCGACAAGGCTTCGTCGACCTATGCTGGACTGGTGACCGCCCCCGACGAGGCCGCGCCCCAGCAAATCTCGCCGCAAACATCGGAGCCGGCGCTGCCGAGTGCCCGCACCGCCGCCTTCTTCGACTTGGACAAGACCATCATCGCCAAGTCGAGCACCCTGGCGTTCAGCAAACCATTCTTTGCGCAGGGTCTGCTTAACCGGCGAGCGGTGCTGAAGTCGAGCTACGCGCAATTCATCTTCCTGCTTTCCGGCGCCGATCATGACCAGATGGATCGGATGCGCACCCACCTGGCGAACATGTGCACGGGCTGGGATGTCGCGCAGGTGAAATCGATCGTCGGCGAGACGCTGCACGACATCGTCACACCACTGGTGTTCGCCGAAGCCGCGGATCTGATCGCCGCACACAAGCTGTGCGGGCGTGACGTCGTCGTGGTGTCCGCGTCGGGGGAGGAAATCGTCGGGCCCATCGCCCGCGCCCTGGGCGCCACCCATGCGATGGCGACCCGGATGGTGGTGGAAGACGGAAAGTACACCGGCGAGGTCGGCTTCTACTGCTACGGCGAAGGCAAGGTGCAGGCGATCCGCGAGTTGGCCGCCCGCGAGGGTTACCCGCTCGAACACTGCTACGCGTATTCCGACTCGATCACCGATCTGCCGATGCTCGAGTCCGTGGGCCACCCGTCGGTCGTCAACCCCGACCGCGGCCTGCGCAGGGAAGCCCTCGAACGGGGTTGGCCGGTGTTGTCGTTCTCACGACCCGTATCGCTGCGGGACCGGATCCCGGCACCCTCGGGCGCCGCGATCGCGACGACCGCCGCGGTCGGTGTCACCGCGGCGGCGGCAGGCGCGGTCACGTATGCCTTGTTGCGGCGTTTCGCTTTCTAGCAGCCAGCAGCGTCAGCAAACACTTAGTGCGCGCAATTAATTTGCGTTGCACAACTTTGACACGTTTAGGCCTTGCTGTGCCTGAGGTCTAGTAGTACAAAGGAGTCACGGCAGCCTGGTGAGGCCAAGGTCGATCCGGAAGAGAAGGTTCGATCTCCCAACCCGGGCACCCAGCACGGTTCCCGGCACCCACGCGGAGTCATAGCCACTGATATGGCAGAAGTGTTGCGGGCCTGCGTAATTGCGAAGAACGGATTGCCCCGACGGCCCTTTGGGTGGGGTCGCAGCAGGAAGTGTCGCAAACGCGCCGAGGCCACCCACGCAGCCCAGAAATGCACGCTTGGTAACCGAGAACCGTGTTGGCGGGCGGCGATTCGATAATTTCGGATCGCCGCCCGCTTTGCATTTGTGCGTCCTTATTGTGGCCATCTGCCAGCTATCGCCGGGGCACCGCCTCCGCAATCGCCAGCGCCTCCTGCGCGCCCGACCTCAGCGCCCGGCAACACAGCACCAGCCAGCCCGCCACGCCGTCGGCGGTGCCCGACGCGAACTTACCCGCGGCGTCGCGGTACGCGGCCGGCTGACGCATCCAATTGACCTCCGGCACACCGAGCCCGTGCGGGTCCAACCCGGTGGCGATGGTGACCAGACGCGACACTCCGCGTGCCACCACCCCGTCGGCGCTGCCGAAGGGCCGCAGCGTCAATAATTCGCCATGCGCCACCGCAGCAACCACCGGCGCCGACGCCTGAGTGGGTCGGCTGACCACCTCCGCGAGCAACTCCAGCCGCCGGCCGATGTCGGGATCGACGCGCGGCCGGCCCAGCCGTTCGTCGTCAACCAGGTCGGCGGCGGCGAGCATGTGCAGCCGCGCGAGTGCTTGCAGTGGCGCCTTCTGCCAGACCGCCACAAGCGCTCCCCCGCCGCCCTCCAGGGCCTGCGCCACCCGTAGCGCACCGCCGAACACCGGATCGCTCACGCCCTCAGCATCCGCGACGTCGTCCAGTCGCACCGGGCCCCCGTCGAGCACCGAGGATGCCCGCGCCGCACGCAGGGATGCCTCCGCGGCAGTCACGGGCCAGCCACGCAGGTTGGCCCGATGCCGGTGCGCGCGACCGAGTGCCTCGCGCGCCCGGTCGCTCGCCTCGGCGACGCCGGGCAGATCCATCAGCGGAGCCAGCGGGTCAGTCACAGGTTGCCAACCTATCGGGGTCCGGCCGGAGTCCCGGGAATGGCCTCCAGAAGCTGCCGGGTGTAGTCGTGGGCGGGCCTGGTGAAAACCGCGTCGGTAGGCGCGTGCTCCACCACCCGACCACCTCGCATCACCAGCACGTCATCGGAGATCTGCCGGACCACCGCCAGATCGTGGCTGATGAATAGATAGGTGAGGCCCAGGTTGGCCTGCAGCTCGCCCAGCAGGTCGAGGATCTGCGCCTGCACCAGCACGTCGAGCGCCGACACCGCCTCATCGCAGACCAGGACATCGGGCCGCAGCGCGAGCGCCCGCGCGATCGCGACCCGCTGCCGCTGGCCCCCTGAAAGCTCGCGGGGCAGCCGGTGGAACACCGACGACGGCAACGCCACCTGCTCCAGCAGCTCGCGCACCGTCTGCTCACGCCGGCGACGATCGCCGACCCGGTGAATCCGGAGTGGCTCCTCGATGGCACGGAACACTGAGTACATCGGATCCAGACTGCTGTACGGGTTCTGGAAGACCGGCTGAATCCGGCGGCGGAAGGCCAGCGTCTGGCGCACCGCGTCGACGTCGGTTCCGTCGAAGACGACGCTGCCAGAGGTCGGTTGCAGCAGGCCCAGGACCATCCGCGCCACGGTCGACTTACCGGAGCCGGATTCGCCCACGATCGCCAGCGTGCTGGCACGCCGGACCCGGAACGAAACCCTATCCACCGCAGGGAATTCCGTTCGTCGCCAGGGCAGACCGCGACTCTCCGGGTAGGTCTTCGTCAGCTCGGACACCACCACGATGTCGTCCTGCGCTCCGGCATGTTCGGCCGCCTCGGCGGCCACCCGCTCCCGGATCTCGGTGGAGCGCCTGTCGCGTGCGGACACAGACGGGGCCGCGGCCACCAGCCGCTGGGTGTACTCGTGCGCCGGCTCACGCAGAATAGACTGCGCGGCACCGGATTCCACCACCTTGCCGCGGTGGATGACCACCACCTGCTCGGCCCGTTCGGCGGCCAGCGCCAGGTCGTGGGTGATGAGCAGCAACGCGGTACCCAGTTCATCGGTGAGCCGCTGCAGGTGGTCGAGGACCTGGCGCTGCACGGTGACGTCCAGTGCCGACGTCGGTTCATCGGCGATCAGCAACCGGGGCCGCCCCGCCAGGCCGATCGCGATCAGCGCGCGCTGACACATGCCGCCGGACAGTTGGTGAGGGTATCGTCCGGCCTGCTTGGCCGGGTCCGGCATGCCGGCGTCGGCCAGTAACTGCACCGCGCGCCGTCGCGCGTCGCGGCCATCGGTGTTGACGCGCAACGCCTCCCGGACCTGGAAGCCGCCCTTCCACACCGGATTGAGGTTGGTCATCGGATCCTGTGGCACGTAACCGATTTCGCGGCCTCTGATGGAGCGCATCGACCGCCGGTCGGCGCCGGTGATATCGCGACCATCGAACGTGATGCGCCCACCGGTGATTCGTCCCCCCGGTGACAGCAGCCCCAGGATCGCGGCCGCCGTGGTGGACTTCCCGGAGCCCGATTCGCCGACGACGGCCACGGTCTGACCGCGACCGACCCTGAGATCGACGCCGTGCAGCACCGGTTCGTCGGTACCGAACCGCACCTGCAGGCCCTCGACCGCCAGCAGAGCCTGCCCCGTCATGCCCGCCACGCCCGTGACGCCGGATCCAGCCCATCGCGTAGCGCGTCACCCATCATCATGAACGCCAGCACCGTAATCGCAAGGGCCCCAGCGGGATAGAACAGAATTGGGGAGCCCGCCCGCAGCCGCATCTGTGCCACATTGATGTCCCCGCCCCAGGACACCACCGACGTCGGCAGCCCAACGCCGAGATACGACAGGGTGGCTTCGGTGACGATGAAGACGCCGAGCGCGATCGTGGACACCGCGATCACCGGGCCCATCGCGTTGGGCACCACGTGCCGGAGCAGCGTTCGAAAACGACTCAGGCCCAAGGCCTCCGCCGCCAGCACGTAATCGCTGCCCCGGACTTCGAGCACCGAACTGCGAGCGATGCGTGCCACTTGCGGCCACCCGAAAAGGGCAAGTATCGCGACCACGGTCCACACCGTGCGATGGTGCATGACCTGCATCAGCACGATGGCGGCCAGCAGCAACGGCAGTGCGAAGAAGACGTCGGTGACCCGGGAGACCAACGCGTCGACCCAGCTTCCGTAGAACCCCGCCAACGCACCCAGCGTCCCCCCGACGACGAACACGGCCAGCGTCGCGCCCAACCCGACGGTGACCGACGCCCGCGCACCGTGAATGGTCCGCGAATAGATGTCGTGACCCTGTAGGTCGGTACCGAACCAGTGCGCCGCCGACGGAGGCAGCAGGCTCTGGGCCGGATCGGCGTAGCCCGGGTCGACGCCGGTGAACAACGCCGGGAACGCGGCAACCAGCAGGATCAACGCGATCAAGACCGCCGCGATGAGGAACTTGGGGCGTCTATACATAACGGATCCGCGGGTCCAGCGCCGCATACAGCAGGTCCACCAACAAATTGCTGACCAGATAGATCAGCACCAGCACCGTCACGATCGACACGACCGTGGGCGCCTCCTGGCGGGTGACCGCCTGATACAGCACGCCACCGACGCCGTGAATATTGAAGATCCCCTCGGTGACGATTGCGCCGCCCATCAGTGCTCCGAGATCGGCACCGAGAAAAGTGACCACGGGGATCAGCGAGTTGCGCAGGATGTGGACCGTCACCACCCGGGGCCGGGACAGCCCCTTGGCCGTTGCGGTCCGCACGTAGTCGGAGTGCGCGTTGGCGGCGACCGCGGACCGCGTCAACCGCACCACGTAGGCGAACGACACCAGGCCCAGCACGATTCCGGGCAGCAGCAACCGCCCGAACGTGGCGCGGCCGCCGACGGTGACCGGTGCCCACCCAAGCCTGACGCCGAATACGAACTGCGCCAGAAATCCCAGCACGAAAATCGGGATGGCGATGATGACCAGCCCGGTGACCAACACAGTGGCGTCGAAGATGCCACCCTGACGCAGTCCGGCGATCACCCCGAAGCCGATGCCCAGCACGCCTTCCACCACCAGTGCGATCAGAGCCAGCCGGATCGTCACCGGAAAGGCATGCGCCAGAACAGCACTGACCGGCAGGCCGGAATAGGCGCGGCCCAGGTCGCCATGCACGAGTCCACCCAGGTAGCGCAGATACTGCACCAGGAAAGGATCGTCAAGGTGGTAGCGGGCGCGCAGTTGGGCCGTCACCTCCGGGCTCAGCGGCCGATCGCCGGCGATCGCGGCCACCGGGTCACCCGGCAGCAGAAAAACCATGCCGTAGATCAGCAGCGTGGCACCCAGGAAGACGGGGATCATGAGGGCGATCCGGCGCAGTACGTACCAGCCCATTTCAGCCCTTCACAATGTTCTCGTAGTCGGGCAGCCCGTTCCAGGTGGGCTTGACGTTGCGGACCTGGCTCGACCATCCGATGACACTGATGTAGTACCACAACGGGACGGCTGGCATGTCGTGCAACAGGATTCGTTGCGCCACGTTGGCCAGCACGTCCGCCTGGTGCAGGTCCGGCGCGGCCTCGGCCGCCGTCAGCGCGGCATCGAATTCCGGGCTGGAGTATCCGACGTCGTTGGATCCGGCGCCGGTCGCGTACAGCGGCGCCAGAAACTCGATCATCGACGGATAGTCGCCGATCCAGCCGGCGCGAAACGCGGAGTCGATGGTGCGGTTGGTGATCTGGGTGCGGAACCCGGCGAAGGTCGGTTGCGGTGCCCCGACGGCGTCGATGCCCAGCGTGTTCTTGATGCTGTTGGCCACCGCGTCCACCCACTCCTGATGGCCGCTGTCGGCGTTGTAGGCGATGGCGTATCTGCCCGTCCATGGCGATATCGCGTTGGCCTGGGCCCATAGTTGCTGCGCCCGTTGCGGGTTGAAGTCCAGCGCGTCGTTGCCGGGGATGTCGGGATCGAAGCCCGGCAACGAGCTTGCGGTGAAATCGCGCGCCGGACTGCGTGTTCCATTGAAAATCTGCTGGCAGATCTGCGGGCGGTTGATGGCCGCCGATATCGCAAGCCGGCGCAGCCTTCCCTCCTCACCACCGAAATGCCGCAGCCGCAACGGAGTATCGAGAGACTGACTGACGGCCACCGGTCCCTTGACGGCATTGCCACCCAGGTCGCGCTGGTAGATGGTCAGCGCGCTGGACGGAATCGTGTCCAGCACATCGAGATTGCCCGAGAGCAGGTCAGCGTAGGCGGTGTCCAGGTTGGCGTAGAACTCGAACCGCAATCCCTTGTTCCGGGGTATGCGGTTGCCGTGGTAATCGGGGTTGGCCACCAGGTCGATCTTCACGTTGTGTTCCCATGCCGGCCCGTCGGGACCGTCGGCCAGCTTGTAGGGACCGTCGCCCACCGGATGGCGACCGAAAGCCTGCATATCGCGAAAAGCCGAGGAGGGCAACGGATAAAACGCGTTGTGGCCCAAGCTCAGCATGAAGTCGATGGTCGGCGCCCGCAACAGCACGGTGAATTCGAGATCGCTCACCACGCGCAGCCCGGACATGCTGGTCGGCTTGCCGTCACCGGGAGTCTGCGACAGTCGGTCGAATCCTTCAATCGGGCTGAAGAACTGCTGCTGCAGTTGGGCATTGACCCCTGCCGCCCCGTAGTTCCAGGCGTCGACGAACGAGTGGGCCGTCACCGAAGAGCCGTCGGTGAATGTCCAGCCCGGTTTGAGGACGATCCGGTAGTTGACGTTGTCCGGTGTCTCGATCGACTGCGCGACTTCGAGCGAGGGCCGCCCGGCCGAGTCGTAGGACACCAGGCCGGCGAACAGCCGGTCGACGATGCGGCCGCCGTTGCTGTCGTTGGTGCCGGTCGGGATCAGTGGGTTGGGCGGTTCGCCGCCGTTGACCACCACCGCGTCGGGGGTGAGCATCCCGCCGCCGCATCCGGCCAGGCAACCGGCCACCAACAGGGCCGCCAGCACCGTCCGCATCATCCGACGCACACCAGCGACCCTAGAGGCTAAGACGGCGGCACCGGCTCGATGACCACCTGCGTGACCGGATGCACCTGCAACTGGCAGCCCTCGATCGCCGCCGCCACGGTGACGCTCTCACCCCCACCCGGAGGGGTGACGCTCAGCTCCGTGTAGTTCGGACAGGGGTCGCCGCCGGAATTGACCGACATGCCCTCCACCACCGCCTCAGCGCGCTGCGAGGGTGACACCGTGACGGTGGGAGGCACATCTGAACTGTTGGGCAGACCTCCCATGTATCCGCGCAGGGTGGGTTGCGCTGTGATCGGCGGCCCGCCGCTGCCCGATTCCACTGTGGGATAACCGGTGAGCGTGCACGGCGCCGCGCCGGGGGCCGCCGCGAATATCAGTGTCACCGCGCGGTGGCCGACGGCGGCCTCGGGTCCGGCGGCGGTGACCACGAGCTGCCCGGACGGGCACGGCGCGGGGTCGGTCGGAGCCGCCCAGGCGGGCGGGGCGGTGAAACTTGCCGTGGCGGCCAGGGCGGCCACGATCCGAAGTGCTGGTGCCATGCCCCGAATTGTCCGGCAGGTGGACTCCCGGTGACGAATCGAAGCCCACAGGCTTCCACGCCGGCGCGGAGTTACGCTCACATCCGTGACCGCGACCGAAGAGGGACATCCCACGGCTTACCCGCCCCCGGCACAGTTCGCCGAACAGGCCAACGCCCGCCCGGAGCTCTACGACCAGGCCGAAGACGACCGGCTGGCGTTCTGGGCGGCGCAGGCCGACCGGCTGTCCTGGGCGACGCCGCACACCGAGGTCCTGGACTGGTCCGACGCGCCGTTCGCCAAGTGGTTCGTCGGCGGCAAGCTCAACGTCGCCTACAACTGCGTGGACCGCCATGTGGAGGCCGGCAACGGTGACCGGGTCGCCATCCACTGGGAAGGCGAACCGCAGGACCACCGCCGCACCCTGACCTACGCGCAACTGCAGCAGGAGGTGTGCAAGGCCGCCAACGCGCTGACCGAACTGGGCCTGGTCGCCGGTGATCGGGTCGCCATCTACCTGCCGCTCATTCCCGAGGCGGTGATCGCGATGCTGGCCTGCGCACGCCTGGGCGTCATGCACAGCGTGGTGTTCGGCGGCTTCACCGCGCACGCACTGCGGACCCGGATCGCCGACGCCGACGCCAAGCTGCTGATCACCGCCGACGGGCAGTTCCGCCGGGGCAAGCCGGCCCCGTTGAAAGAGGCCGCCGACGAGGCCGTCTCGGTCGACGACAGTCCCGTCGAACATGTTCTGGTGGTGCGGCGCACCGGAATCGACGTGTCCTGGAACGACGACCGCGACCTGTGGTGGCACGACGTCGTGGACAAGGCTTCGCCCGAGCACACGCCCGAGGCATTCGACGCCGAGCAGCCCCTGTTCCTGCTGTACACCTCGGGCACCACCGGCAAGCCCAAGGGCATCGTGCACACCAGCGGTGGCTACCTGACGCAGTGCGCGTACACGATGCACGCCATCTTCGACGTCAAACCGGAGACCGACGTGTTCTGGTGCACCGCCGACATCGGCTGGGTCACCGGGCACACCTACGGTGTCTATGGTCCGCTGTCCAACGGCATCACCGAAGTGCTCTACGAGGGCACGCCCAACACGCCGAGCGAGCACCGGCATTTCGAGATCATCGAAAAGTACGGCGTCACAATTTATTACACGGCACCGACGCTGATCCGCACCTTCATGAAGTGGGGCCGCGAGATCCCCGACGCTCACGACCTGTCGAGTATCCGGCTACTCGGTTCGGTCGGTGAGATCATCAACCCCGAGGCATGGCGGTGGTACCGCGACGTCATCGGCGCCGGCCGGGTGCCGGTGGTGGACACCTGGTGGCAGACCGAAACCGGGTCGGCGATGATCTCGCCGCTGCCCGGCGTCAGCGAGGTCAAACCGGGTTCGGCCATGACCCCGCTGCCCGGCATCTCGGCCAAGATCGTCGACGACCACGGCGACCCGCTGCCCCCGGACGCCGAAGGGGAAACCCACGTCACCGGCTATCTGGTACTGGACCAACCCTGGCCGTCGATGCTGCGCGGCATCTGGGGCGACCCGGAGCGGTACCGCAAGACCTACTGGTCGAAGTTCGCCGACCAGGGCTACTACTTCGCCGGCGACGGCGCCCGCTTCGATCCGGACGGCGCGATCTGGGTGCTGGGACGCATCGACGACGTCATGAATATCTCCGGGCACCGCATTTCCACCGCGGAGGTGGAGTCGGCACTCGTCGGACACCGCGGGGTGGCCGAGGCCGCGGTGGTCGGCGTGACCGACGACACCACCGGCCAGGCCATCTGCGCGTTCGTCGTGCTGCGCTCCAATTACGAGGTCAGTGAGGGCACCGTCGAGGAGTTGCGCGCCGAGGTTGCCCACGAGATCTCGCCGATCGCCAAGCCGCGCGAGGTGCACATCGTGCCGGAATTGCCGAAGACCCGCAGCGGCAAGATCATGCGCCGCTTGCTGCGCGACATCGCCGAGAACCGCGACCTGGGTGACACGTCAACGCTGTTGGATCCCAACGTGTTCGACGCCATCCGCGAGGCGAAGTAACTCAGCCGATCGGGACGAAGCCGGAGCCGGGCCGGTTCTTGGCGACGATGTCGTCCAGGTCGGTGTTGATCGACATCACCACGGCAGGTGTGTGTAGCGGGATGTATTTGGTGATGCAGCTGGGCAGGCTGTCACTGAAGGCGCCGTGGATCATCCCTACCAGCAGGTTGTCGACGGTCACCGGGGCACCGGAGTCGCCCGGCCCGCCGCAGACCTGCATCAGGATGCTGCCCGGGTCCTGGCCCGGTCCCCAGGTGACGCCGCACGAGTTGCCGGTGGTGCGGCCCTGCTTGCAGGCAACCTGGCCGAATACCGGTTCCGGGCCGATGCCGTTGATCGCGAATCCGTTGACGTTGTTGACCGGGTTCACCTTGGCCGGGTCGAACTTGATCACCGCGTAGTCCAGGCCGTCGTTACCGGCCACCATGGTGCCGACCTGACCATGACCTTCGGCGCCCTCCGCGGCGACCGGCGCACCGGGGCCGCCGCAGTGCGCCGAGGTGAAGCCGATCAGGTCACCGAACTTGTCGTGGCCGATCGTGGTCAGCGTGCACAGCGTGCCGGTGTTGACGACGATGCCCGATCCGCCGCCCAGCGCAACCTTGTCGTCCGCGGACGCGGTGTTAGCCGGCAAAAACAGAAGGCCCAGGAGAACGGCCAGGACGGCCGCGGCAGAACCCGATTTCAAGGCGGGTTTCAAGCCGCATCGCGCCTTCTGCAAAGTGGTACCCCGTTCGGTTGTCAAAGATTGGAGTGAGGAATCTCAGACCAGTGGGCCAGTGTAGAGGATCAACGCCTCCAGTCCGCCGCACTGCGACGGCCCTCGGCTGGCCTCGTCCGGTGCCGGGCCGCATGGCAACATAAACCGCGACGACGCGCGCTGCGCGGCCCGCAGGGACACCGGCAAGCGCGAAACGGAGAGGACCGTCTGTGAGCAAACCCGATCGCAAGAACGGTGTGCCGAGCACGCTGACCACGATCCCGCTGGCCGACCCGCATGCCAGGGCCGGCGAGCCGTCGGTCGGTGACCTGATCAAAGACGTCACAGCCCAGATGTCGACCCTGGTGCGCGCCGAGGTCGAGTTGGCCCGCGCGGAGATCACCCGCGATGTCAAAAAGGGCCTGACCGGCAGCGTCTTCTTCATCTCCGCGCTGGTGGTGCTGTTCTACTCGACGTTCTTCTTCTTCTTTTTCCTGGCCGAGCTGCTGGACAACTGGGTGTGGCGCTGGGCCGCGTTCCTCATCGTTTTCGGGATCATGGTCGTCGTCACCGTGGCGCTGGCACTGTTCGGCTTCTTGAAGGTGCGCAGGATCCGCGGGCCGCAGAAGACCATCGAATCCGTCAAAGAAGCTCGTACCGCCTTCGCCCCGGGCCACGACAAGACACCGGCCGGCCCCAGACAACTCCCCGAACACCACGGCAAGCACGAGAAGCCGGAGACCAGCGCTCCCACCGATCCCTCGGGCTGGTAGATGCCGGCTCCAGATCCGTCGATCGTCCGCATCGACGGGCCTTGGCGCCATCTGGATGTGCACGCCAACGGCATCCGGTTCCACGTCGTCGAAGCGAATGACGACAACTCCAATGGCGCGGCCACCGGTCGGCCGCTGGTCATGCTGCTGCACGGGTTCGGGTCCTTCTGGTGGTCGTGGCGTCATCAGCTTCGTGCCCTGACCGGAGCCCGGGTGGTCGCGGTCGACCTGCGCGGCTACGGCGGCAGCGACAAACCACCCCGCGGCTACGACGGGTGGACGCTGGCCGGGGATACCGCCGGACTCATTCGGGCACTTGGACATTCGTCGGCGACGCTGATCGGGCACGCGGACGGGGGGCTGGCCTGCTGGGCCACCGCACTGTTGCATTCGCGGCTGGTGCGCGGCATCGCACTGGTCAGTTCGCCGCATCCGGCGGCGTTGCGGCGGTCCACGCTGACCCGCCGGGACCAGGGCCGCGCCCTGCTGCCGACGCTGCTGCGGTATCAGGCGCCGCTGTTGCCCGAGCGACTACTGACCAGACACGACGGCGCCGAGATCGAGCGGCTCGTGCGCAGCCGCTGCAGCGCCAAATGGGTTGCCTCCGAAGATTATTCGCAGACAGTGCGGTACCTGCGCCAGGCCATCCAGATCCCCGGCGCCGCGCACTGCGCGCTCGAATACCAGCGGTGGGCGGTGCGCAGCCAGTTACGCGGTGAAGGCCACCGGTTCATCAAATCCACCACCGCGCAACTGGGGGTGCCGTTGCTGCACATCCGCGGTGACGCCGATCCCTACGTCCTGGCCGCGCCGGTCGAGCGCACCCAGCGCTACGCGCCGCACGGCCGCTACGTCTCCGTTGCGGGAGCCGGGCATTTCAGCCATGAAGAGGCGCCGGCGGAAATCAACCGGCACCTGACCCGCTTCCTGCAGAAGGTGCAGCAGGTCAGCTGACGCAGGCTCCGGTGCCCACCGGCGCGGTGGCACCGATCTTGGAGAGCTGGCCGGCCACCTCCTCGGCCGTCAGCACGAACCCGGTGTCGGCGTCGTCGACTGCCGCACCGAACACCACGCCGAGCACCCGGCCGTCGAGGTCGATCAGCGGCCCGCCGGAATCTCCCTGCTCCACGTTGGCCCGGATGGTGTAGACGTCACGGGTGACCTGCTGGGGGCTGCGGTAGATGTCCGGCCCGCTGAGCTTGATGACTTCCCGGATCCGCGCGGGGGTGGCGGTGAAATTCCCGCCGCCGGGATAGCCGAGCACGACCACGTCGGTGCCGGTTTTCGCGGGGGTGTCGTCGAACACCAGCGGCGCCGACGGCAATCCCGGCACGGCCAGGATCGCGATGTCCACCTGCGGGTCGTAGGAAACCACCGTGGCGTCGTAGTTCTTGCCGTTCGCCTGCAACGAGACGCTGCTGGAGCCCGCCACCACGTGCGCGTTCGTCATCACCCGCTCGGGTGCGATGACGAACCCGGTGCCTTCAAGCACCTTCTGACAGCTCGGCGCCAGGCTGCGCACCTTGACCACGCTCGGCGCGGCCGCCGCCACCACGGGGTTGTTGGCCAGCGCAGGGTCCGGGGAGGCGACCGGAATCACCGGGGTGCGGCTGAACGGCTCCAACACAGCGGGCAGGCCGGAGGTGTTCAGCAGCGCCGAAAGGCGCTTGGGCACCGTCTTCAGCCAGGTCGGCGCCACCTCGTTGACTTCGGCGAGCACGCGTGAACCCCGCACCGCGGCGGCCAGTTCCGGCTGGTCCTTCGATTGGGTCAACGGGGTCGCCAACAGCCAGGCCGCCGTCAATACCACCATCAGCTGGACGCCGACGCCGATGACGGAGTCGATGGTGCGGATCGGCCGGTTGCGGATCGCGCCGCGCACCGCCCGGCCCAGCACCACACCGGCGACCTCACCGACCACCACCAGCGCCAGGATCAGGAACAGCGCCGCAAACAACTTCGCCCGCGGAGCCGCGATGTGGCTGACGATGTGCGGCGCCAGCAACACGCCTGCCACCGCGCCCAGCACCACCCCGGCGAACGAGAGCACCGACCCGAGGGCACCGGAGCGCCACCCGGAGATCGCGGCGATGAAAGCCACCGCCAGGACGGCGATGTCCAGCCACTGCGAGGGCGTCATCGAATTCATCGCGCCCCACCCCGCAGCCCGTCGGAGTCACCGACCAACACCATCGCGTCGTCGAGTTCGCGGATGTCGTCGGTGTCCCAGGGCTGGGCCCACCCCGCTACGTCGAGAACCGCAGAGATCACCTGGCCAGTGAAGCCCCACACCAGCATCTGGTTCAGCAGAAACGCCGGTCCCGCCCAGCGGCGCCCCAAGGTGCCCCGGTAGACCATCAGCCGATTTTCCGGGTTGATGAAGGCGCGCACCGGAACTCGGGCCACGATCGCCGTCTCGGCGTCGTTGACCACCGTCACCGGGCCCGGATCAGGCGAGTAGGCCAGCACCGGGACGACGTGAAATCGCGACGGAGCGATGAAAGTGCGTTCCATGGTCACCAGCGGGTGCAGCCTGTTGACATCGATACCGGTCTCCTCGCGGGCTTCCCGCAAGGCGGTGGCGACGGGGCCTGCGTCGCCGGGGTCTGATGCCCCTCCGGGGAATGCGGCCTGGCCGGCGTGGTGACGCAAGGTGGAGGCCCGCACGGTCAGCAGCAGGTCGGCGTCGTCGGGGACGCCGCCGGCAGGCCCGGCCTCCGGCCCCGAGAACAGCACCAGGACGGCGGCATCCCGCCCGCCACGGCCCACCGCCTTGGCCGCCGTCACCATTGCCAACACGTCGGCCGGCAACCGGCGGCGGAATGCGTCGGGAATCTGGTCGACGTTGTCGATCAGCGGCCGCAACCAGGCTGGGCCGGCATCAGGAGTGAGCGCGACCGTCGCCCGCTCGCGCGCGGTTCCCGCTGCAGTCACCGGCACCTCATCTGATTCGCTCACCCCGCCTCACTCCCCGACCGCGGCCGCAATCTCGTCGGCGCTGTCGAATGCCCGCGGCAGGGTCTGCGCAACGCTACCGTCCGGCCGCAGCACTACCGTCGCGGGCATCACGTTTGCCACCCGCAGCGCAGCCGCCACCCGTCGGCGGCCATCCTGCAGCGTCGGCAGATGAACGCCCAGTTCGGCCAGTCGCAGCAGGGCGGCCGTCTCGTTCTCATCCTGATGAACCGTCACCACCACCACGTCGGACCCCACTCGACGTTGATACTCGGCCATCGCCGGCAGTTCGGCAGCGCAAGGCCCACACCAGTAAGCCCAGAGGTTGATCACCACCCGCCGCCCGGCCAGCGCTTTCGCCACGTCGACAGGGGCGCCGTCGGCCGCGCACTCGACCATCACACCCTGCAGGACGGGGACGCCCCACCCCGCGGACGGCGCCGGACAGGGTGCCAGGTCGGCCCGTTGCCGCGGACCGGCCAGCGCCTCGACCGTGTCCGCATCCCGATGTCCACGCCCGGCCGGCCCCGCGGTGCCGGTCTTCGGCACGGCGTCGTCGCGCAGTTGCGCCACCAGCGCCACCACCAGCGCGGCCACCACCGCTACGACCGCGATGGTCCAGCGGGCAGCACCGGAGAGCCCCTTCATGCCTGGAGCGGTTACAACCCGGCCAGGGCCAATAGGTGGTCGGTCTCCGGGCCCTGGACGAGTGGGGCGGCCAGCAGCGGATCGGTGGGGCCCAGGCCGAAGGAGGGACAGTCCTTGGCCAGCACGCACACCCCGCATGCGGGTTTGCGGGAGTGGCACACCCGGCGGCCGTGGAAGATCACCCGGTGGCTGAGCAGGGTCCATTCCTTGCGCTCGATCAGCTCACCGACGGCGTGCTCCACCTTGACCGGGTCTTCTTCGGCGGTCCACCGCCACCGGCGGACCAGCCGACCGAAATGGGTGTCGACGGTGATGCCGGGGATGTTGAAGGCGTTGCCGAGGATGACGTTCGCCGTCTTCCGGCCGACGCCGGGCAGCGTCACCAGCTCTTCCATGGTGTTCGGCACTTCACCGTCGAACCGCTCGACGAGGGCCTGGCCCAGTCCGATGAGCGAGGTGGCCTTGTTGCGGAAGAAGCCGGTCGGGTGGATCAGGGCCTCCAACTCTTCGCGATCGGCCTGCGCGTAATCCAGTGCCGTTCGGTACTTCACGAACAACGCGGGCGTGGTCAGATTCACGCGCTTGTCGGTGCTCTGGGCCGAAAGTATGGTCGCGACCGCCAGTTCGAGCGGCGAGGTGAAGTCGAGTTCGCAGTAGACGTGCGGAAATGCCTGCGCCAGCGCCCGATTCATTCTGCGCGCCCGTCGCACCAACCCGGTGCGGGTTTCATTGGCGAAGCGCTTGGCGACGGCTTTCTCCGCCGCCTTTTCCTTGGCGGGGGACGACTTTGCCGCTGACACCTACGACAGAGTACTGATTTCGTAATCTCGCTGAGACCTTGACCATGTTTACTCTTTTTGTGTTGTGGTTGCTGGTGGCCTGCATCCCCGCCTTGCTGATGCTGGCGGCGCTTGGGCTCGGGCGGCTGGAAAAGTCCCTCGACCACGACACCGTGACCGCCTCCGATGTCGCCGATTTTCTCGACCACGCCCAAGCCGTCGACGTCCGTACGCTGGCCCGCGAGGGCATGCCGGAGGCGCTGGAGTTGCTGCACCGCCGTCAGGCCCTCGGACTGGAAGCCGCACCGCAGCCCAAAGCGCTGAACGGCAGGCATCACGTCGAGACATTCTTTGCTGCCGACATGGTCGGACGTATCGAATCGGGCCTGCCAACCCGCATCGGGGCCACCTGGGGCGGGCGGTATCGGGCCAACACGCAATTTACGGTGACTCGACACGTTAATCGTGTGTAGCGTTGGCAGGCCGCACCGTTTGGCCTACCTTTAGACTCGTGTCGGCCGTCACAGGTTGGCCAGCCCGTATCTACTTCGTTAGAAACTGAAGAGGCAAGAAGAGGCAACGTGGACGAGATCCTGGCAAGGGCCGGAATCTTCCAAGGGGTTGAGCCCAGCGCAGTCGCGGCACTGACCAAGCAGCTGCAGCCTGTCGACTTCCCCCGTGGACACACCGTATTCGCCGAGGGTGAACCGGGTGACCGGCTCTACATCATCGTCGCGGGCAAGGTGAAGATCGGTCGACGCTCACCCGATGGACGGGAGAACCTGCTCACGATCATGGGCCCTTCGGACATGTTCGGCGAGCTGTCGATCTTCGACCCGGGCCCGCGGACGTCCAGCGCGACGACGATCACCGAGGTGCGCGCGGTGTCGATGGACCGCGACGCGCTGCGGGCGTGGATCGCCGACCGTCCGGAGATCGCCGAGCAGCTGCTGCGAGTGCTGGCCCGCCGGCTGCGGCGCACCAACAACAACCTCGCCGACCTGATCTTCACCGACGTGCCGGGCCGGGTGGCCAAGCAGCTGCTCCAGCTCGCTCAACGTTTCGGCACGCAGGAGGGTGGCGCCATGCGGGTCACCCACGACCTGACGCAGGAGGAGATCGCCCAGCTGGTGGGCGCGTCCCGGGAGACGGTCAACAAAGCGCTGGCCGACTTCGCGCACCGCGGCTGGATCCGGCTGGAGGGCAAGAGCGTGCTGATCTCGGACTCCGAACGCCTGGCCCGCCGGGCGCGCTGAGCCCGCGCGCAGCGCGGGCCATCAGGTCCGCGACACTGACACCACGCACACGACACGCCGGTGCGTGGGTGACTGGATTCAAACTCGGCGCGACGGCCCATTCCGGAGTCTGCTCGCGCTACTGAGTCCGCAGGTAGTCCAGCTGGACCTGCACCGACCACTCGGCCGCGTCCCAGAGCTTCTCGTCGACGTCGGTGTAGACGTGCTCGACGACCTGGCGTGCGCCGGCATCCTCACCCAGCTCGCGCAGCGCCGAACGCACCTGCTCGAGCCGCTCGTTCCGGTGCGCCAGATAGCCCTGCGCCACCGCATCCAGATCAGGCAGTTCCGGACCGTGTCCGGGCAGCACGACCCGCCGTCCCAGGCCGCGCAGTCGCCGCAGCGATTCCAGGTAGGCGGTCAGGTTGCCGTCTTCCTTGTCCATCACGGTGGTGCCGCGCCCCAGCACGGTGTCGGCGGTCAGCACCGCGTCGTCGAGCACGAACGACAATGAATCAGCGGTGTGGCCGGGCGTGGACATGACGGTGATCTTCAGGCCGGCGGCGTCGATCACTTCGCCGTCGACCAGTTCGCCGCCGAACCCGCGCAAGAACCCGCTGCCCGCCGAGCGCACCGTCGCGCCGGTTCGCTCGACCAGCTTGTCGATGCCGTCGGTGTGGTCGCCGTGCCGGTGGCTGATCAGCACCAGCACGATGCGGCCCTGCTCAGCAACCCGCGCGATGTGCTCGTCGTCGTCGGGCCCCGGGTCCACGACCACCAACTCGTCGCTGCGGGGACCGCGGAGCACCCAGGTGTTGGTGCCCTCCAGCGTCATCAGCCCCGGGTTGTCGCACAGCAACACCGAGGCAGTGTCGGTGACCGCCCGCAGCTGGGCGTAGGCGGGATGGGCGAGCGCTGACCCGGCCACGGCCGTTACCCGACCTCCACGATCAGTTCGACCTCCACCGGAGCGCCCAATGGCAGCTCGGCCACCCCGACCGCCGACCGGGCATGCTTGCCGTTCTCGCCGAACACCTCGGCAAGCAGTTCGGAGGCCCCGTTGATGACCCCCGGCTGACCGTGGAAGCCCGGCGCGGACGCGACGAACCCCACCACCTTGACCACCCGGGTCACCGAGTCCAGGCCCACCAGTGAATCGATGGCGGCCAGAGCGTTGAGCGCACACACCCGCGCCAGCGCCTTGCTCGCGTCGGGAGCGACGTCGGCACCGACCTTGCCGGACGCACCCAACTTGCCGTCCACGAACGGCAGCTGGCCCGCGGTGTAGACGAGGTTGCCGGTGCGCACCGCTGGTACGTAGGCCGCCAGCGGGGCGACCACCTGGGGAAGCGTGAGGCCCAGCTCCGCGAGGCGGTCTTTGGCGCTCACTTCGGCCGCTTGAGGTATGCGACGTGCTGCTCTCCGGTGGGGCCGGGCAACACCGCCACCAGCTCCCAGCCGTCGGCGCCCCACTGGTCGAGGATCTGCTTGGTGGCGTGGGTGAGCAGCGGAATCGTCGCGTACTCCCATGTGGTGGGTTGGGTCATGGTCGCGAGCTTATCCGGCAAAACAGCAACGGCTAGCATGCGATGGTGGCTAACACATCGAGCGGCGGTAGCTCCGTCGGTTGGCCTTCGCGGTTGTCGAAGGCCCGCCTCCATTTCGTGACCGGCAAGGGCGGTACCGGCAAGTCGACGATCGCGGCCGCCCTGGCCCTGACCCTCGCCGCCGGCGGACGCAAAGTGCTGCTGGTGGAAGTCGAAGGGCGCCAAGGGATCGCGCAACTATTCGACGTCCCGCCGCTGCCCTACCAGGAGCTCAAGATCGCGACCGCCGAACGCGGCGGCCAGGTCAACGCGCTGGCCATCGACATCGAGGCCGCCTTCCTGGAATACCTCGACATGTTCTACAACCTGGGCATCGCGGGCCGGGCGATGCGCCGCATCGGCGCCATCGAGTTCGCCACCACCATCGCGCCCGGCCTGCGCGACGTGCTGCTCACCGGCAAGATCAAGGAGACGGTGATCCGCATGAACAAGGGCGCCAAGAGTCCCGTCTACGACGCGATCGTGGTCGACGCCCCGCCGACCGGCCGCATCGCCCGCTTCCTCGACGTCACCAAGGCGGTGTCGGATCTGGCCAAGGGCGGACCGGTGCATTCCCAGGCCGAAGGCGTGGTCAAGCTGCTGCACTCCGACCAGACGGCCATCCACCTGGTGACGCTGCTGGAAGCGCTGCCGGTGCAGGAGACCCTGGAGGCCATCGAGGAGCTCGCGGAAATGGAACTGCCGATCGGCAGCGTCATCGTGAATCGCAACATCCCGGCCTATCTCGGCAACGACGACCTGGCGAAGGCCGCCGAGGGCGTGGTGGACGCCGACGCCGTGCGTTCGGGGTTGGCGACGGCCGGAATCGAGCTGGAAGACGCCGACTTCGCGGGCCTGCTGACCGAGACCATCGAACACGCCACCCGGATCAGCGCGCGCTCGGAGACTGCGCAGCAACTCGATTCGCTGCAGGTGCCCAGGCTGGAACTGCCGACGATCTCCGACGGAGTCGACCTGGGCAGCCTTTACGAACTTTCGGAAGTACTTGCGCAACAAGGAGTCCGGTAACCATGACACAGGCACACAAGCCGGAAACCCTTGACATGGCCGCGATCCTGGCCGACACGACCAACCGGGTGGTGGTGTGCTGCGGTGCGGGCGGTGTCGGCAAGACCACTACCGCCGCGGCGATCGCGCTGCGCGCGGCCGAATATGGGCGCACCGTAGTGGTTTTGACGATCGACCCGGCCAAGCGCCTCGCACAAGCGTTGGGAGTCAACGACCTTGGCAACACGCCGCAGCGCGTTCCGTTGGCACCGGAGGTGCCCGGCGAGCTGCACGCGATGATGCTCGACATGCGCCGCACCTTCGACGAAATGGTGGTCCAGTACTCGGGATCCGATCGGGCGCAATCGATTTTGGACAACCAGTTCTATCAGACGGTCGCCACGTCGCTGGCCGGCACGCAGGAATACATGGCGATGGAGAAGCTGGGCCAGCTGCTGGCACAGGACCGGTGGGACCTGGTCGTGGTCGACACCCCGCCGTCACGCAACGCACTGGACTTCCTGGACGCGCCCAAGCGTCTGGGCAGCTTTATGGACAGCCGGCTGTGGCGACTGCTGCTGGCGCCCGGCCGCGGCATCGGCCGGCTGGTCACCGGCGCGATGGGCCTGGCGATGAAGGCGATGTCGACGATCCTGGGCTCGCAGATGCTGGGTGACGCGGCGGCGTTCGTGCAGTCGCTGGACGCGACGTTCGGCGGCTTCCGGGAGAAGGCCGACCGCACCTACGCGCTACTGAAGCGCCGCGGCACTCAGTTCGTGGTGGTCTCGGCCGCCGAGCCCGACGCGCTGCGCGAGGCGGCCTTCTTCGTCGACCGGCTGTCCCAGGAAGGAATGCCGCTGGCGGGGCTGGTCCTCAACCGCACCCATCCGCTGTTGTGCTCACTTCCGGTAGAGCGTGCCATCGACGCCAACGAGAAGCTGGAATCGGAAACGTCCGAGCAGGCGGCCCTGGCTTCGGCGGTGCTGCACATCCACGCCGATCGCGGCCAGACGGCCAAGCGAGAGATCCGCCTGCTGTCCCGCTTCACCGGAGCCCATCCCCACGTGCCGGTGATCGGGGTGCCCTCGCTGCCGTTCGACGTCTCGGACCTGGAGGCCCTGCGCGCCCTGGCTGACCAGATCACTTCGGCTTGATCCGTCGTTGACCTGCGGCGATGCCACCGCAGCGGTGGGTTATTTGACGCCCATTCAACGGTGACCATGAACAACATACGTATCTATAGCCCCAAAAACCCCTCTGACCTGCGCGGATACCGCGCCGCAGGTATTTCGTTGAGCTAAGCTGTAACAATAAAGTAATGATGGAAGCGAGTCTCCGACCTGCTCCTTGACCGTCGTTGACGCCTCTGCCGGCCAGGCGGGTAGGAGGGCGCCGGAGGCTGTCGTGTTACGCCGGCGGTCGACTCTGTAAAGGCGTCGCGACCAGCGACGATACCGCGCACTCCGGGCGTTATTTGACGCCGATTCAACGGCGGTCAGTAGACGTCGACCGCAGCCCAGTTCGAAAAGGCCCTCTGACCTGCTTAAATGGCTGGACGCAAAAATAGCGTCCAGCTAAGCTGTAATAAAAAAAGTAATGAGGAACACGCCCGCCGCCGGGCGGGAACCGCGGCCGGGTCAGATGATGTTGCGGCGCTTGCGCTTGTCGAAGTAGTCCGACCAGGACACGACCTCGGGGTGCTGCTTGAGCAGTGCGCGCCGCTGACGCTCGGTCATGCCGCCCCAGACGCCGAACTCGACCTTGTTGTCCAGCGCGTCGGCACCGCATTCCTGCATTACAGGGCAGTGCCGGCAGATAACCGCGGCCTTGCGCTGGGCGGCTCCACGCACGAACAGCTCGTCGGGGTCCGTCGCCCGGCACAACGCCTGCGACACCCAGGTGATGCGCTCTTCAGCCTCGACGCTGCGGAGCGGGTTACCTACGGACGTGAGGTTGGTCCTTCGTGCACCCGGACGTGTTCCTGACACGAGCTGATCCCTTCCTTCCGGCCGCCGCCTGCGGCCGCCCTCTTCGGGTACCAGCCGACGATGCGATTCCAGCCACAACGTGCACATCGGTGTTACCTGAATCTCACTGCGTATCTAAGTTAGGGGTTGACACCGCAATTGCGCAACAGTCCGATAACGCTTTTTCTGGGACGTCCGTGCCGTCTTCCGCCGACCGGCCGGGGAAAACAGGAGCGACCTCTCCCGCTTTGGGCCTCTGACCAGTGCAGTCGCAGCAGATTCACAGTTCCCAGGGGTAGCGGACCTGCTCAACAGCTGCTAAAGAAATTTTTTTCCAGCCGGACGGCGCGGGGGCGTGACGAGGGGTCGCTACTGTAGTACGCATGTCCGAGCGACCCCCGGTAGCACTCACGCTGCTGAAGCTCGCAGGTTTCTGTCTGCTTGCCAGCGTGGTGGCCACCGCGCTGATGTTCCCGCTCGCCGGTGGCGTCGGGCTGATGTCCAACCGCGCCTCCGAGGTCGTCGCCAACGGTTCGGCCCAACACCTCGAGGGACAGGTGCCGGCGGTGTCGACCATGGTCGACGCCAAAGGCAACACCATCGCGTGGCTGTACTCTCAGCGCCGCTTCGAGGTGTCCTCGGACAAGATCGCCAACACCATGAAGCTCGCGATCGTGTCGATCGAGGACAAGCGGTTCGCCGATCACAACGGCGTGGACTGGAAAGGCACCTTGACCGGCCTGGCGGGCTACGCCTCCGGTGATGTGGAGACCCGCGGTGGCTCCACCATCGAGCAGCAGTACATCAAGAACTATCAGCTGCTGGTCACGGCGCAGACCGACGCGGAGAAGCGCGCGGCCGTCGAGACCACCCCGGCACGCAAGCTGCGCGAGATCCGGATGGCGCTCACGCTGGACAAGACCTTCACCAAGCCGGAGATCCTGACCCGCTACCTGAACCTGGTGTCCTTCGGGAACAACTCGTTCGGCATCCAGGACGCCGCGCAGACCTACTTCGGGGTGAACGCGATCGACCTGAACTGGCAGCAGGCGGCTCTGCTGGCCGGCATGGTGCAGTCGACCAGCGCCCTGAACCCCTACACCAACCCCGAAGGCGCGCTGGCCCGGCGCAACCTGGTGCTCGACACGATGATCGAGAACATCCCCCAGGAGGCCGATGCGCTGCGCGCGGCCAAGACCCAGCCGCTCGGGATCCTGCCCCAGCCCAACGAACTGCCGCGCGGCTGCATCGCCGCCGGCGATCGCGCCTTCTTCTGCGACTACGTGCAGGAGTATTTGTCGCGTGCGGGCATCAGCAAGGAACAGGTCGCCCGCGGCGGCTACCTGATCCGCACCACGCTGGATCCCGATGTTCAGATCCCGGTCAAGTCGGCCATCGACAAGTTCGCTCCCCCGACGCTGAGCGGCATCTCGAGCGTGATGAGCGTGATCCTGCCGGGCAAGACATCGCACAAAGTGGTGGCGATGGCCAGCAACCGGAAGTACGGCCTGGACACCGAGGCCGGCGAGACGATGCGACCACAACCGTTCTCCCTGGTCGGTGACGGTGCCGGGTCGATCTTCAAGATCTTCACGACGGCGGCCGCGCTCGACATGGGCATGGGCATCAACGCCCAGCTCGACGTCCCGCCCCGCTTCCAGGGCAAGGGCCTGGGTAGCGGTGGCGCCAAGGGCTGCCCGAAGGACACCTGGTGCGTTATCAACGCCGGCAACTATCGCGGCAGCATGAGCGTGACGGACGCGCTGGCCACCTCGCCCAACACCGCGTTCGCCAAGCTGATCTCGCAGGTGGGTGTATCGCGGACGGTCGACATGGCCATCAAGCTCGGCCTGCGCTCCTATGCCAACCCCGGCACGGCCCGCGACTACAACCCCGACAGCAACGAGAGCCTGGCCGACTTCGTCAAGCGGCAGAACATCGGCTCCTTCACCCTGGGCCCCATCGAGGTCAACGCGCTGGAGCTGTCGAATGTCGTGGCCACGCTGTCCTCCGGCGGCATGTGGTGCCCGCCGAACCCGATCGACAAGCTGATCGACCGCAACGGCAACGAGGTCTCGGTCACCACCGAGACCTGCGAGCAGGTAGTGCCGGAAGGGCTGGCCAACACGCTCGCCAACGCGATGAGCAAGGACGCTGTCGGCAGCGGCACGGCGGCCGGGTCCGCCGGCGCGGCGGGCTGGACCCTGCCGATGTCCGGCAAGACCGGCACCACCGAGGCGCACCGGTCGTCGGGTTTCGTCGGCTTCACCAACCGCTATGCGGCGGCCAACTACATCTACGACGACTCGCCCTCGCCGACCGACCTGTGTTCGGCCCCGCTGCGGCACTGCGGCAGCGGTGACCTGTACGGCGGCAACGAGCCCGCGCGCACCTGGTTCACGGCGCTACAGCCGATCGCCAACAACTTCGGCGAGGTGCATCTGCCGCCCACCGACCCGCGCTACATGGACGGTTCACCGGCCGGACGGGTGCCCAGCGTGGCCGGTCTGGACGTCGACCAGGCGCGGCAGCGCCTGAAGGACGCCGGCTTCCAGGTCGCCGATCAGCCGAACTCGGTCAACAGCAGCGCCAAGTACGGCGAGGTGGTCGGAACCTCGCCCACCGGCCAGACGATTCCCGGCTCGATCGTGACGATCCAGGTCAGCAACGGCATCCCGCCACCACCACCGCCGCCGCCGGAAGGCGGGCTGCCGCCGGAGGTCGTCGGATCGCAGGTGGTCGAGATTCCGGGCCTGCCGCCGATCACCATTCCGTTGTTGGCGCCTCCGCCGCCGGCACCGCCGCCTCCGTAGGCGCCCCATAGGCACTCCGTAGGCGCTGATCACGCGAAGAGCCGCGCGTCGGGTCGGTTCCCGGCAGTAAACTGCCTGGCATGGCTGACGTACATCGCGGGGCACTTCCCGTCGTGTTAAGGACCGGCGCCGCAGCGCTCGGCTCGGCGGTCGCCGGGATCGGCTACGCCGCCTTCGTCGAGCGCAACGCGTTCGTGCTCCGCGAGATCACGATGCCGGTGCTGAGCCCGGGCTCCACCCCGCTGCGGGTGCTGCACATCAGTGACCTGCACATGACGCCCAACCAGCGGCGCAAGCAGGCCTGGCTGCGCGAGCTGGCCAGCTGGGAGCCCGACCTGGTGGTCAACACCGGTGACAACCTGGCCCACCCCAAAGCCGTGCCCGCGGTGGTACAGGCCCTGGGTGACCTGTTGTCCCGGCCCGGTGTCTTCGTCTTCGGCAGCAACGACTACTTCGGGCCGCGGCTGAAGAACCCGATGAACTACCTGACCAACCCGGATCACCGGATCAAGGGCGAGCCGCTGCCCTGGCAGGATCTGCGCGCGGCGTTCACCGAGCGCGGCTGGCTGGACCTCACGCACACCCGGCGCGAGTTCGAGGTGGCGGGCCTGCACATCGCCGCCGCCGGGGTCGACGACCCACACATCGACCGGGACCGCTACGAGACGATCGCGGGGCCGGCCAGCCCGGCCGCCAACCTGCGGCTGGGGCTGGTGCACTCCCCCGAGCCCCGGGTGCTGGACCGGTTCGCCGCCGATGGCTACCAGCTGATCATGGCCGGCCACACCCATGGCGGTCAGCTGTGTCTGCCGTTCTACGGCGCACTGGTCACCAACTGCGGCCTGGACCGCTCCCGGGCCAAGGGTCCCTCGCAGTGGGGCTCCCACACCCGGCTGCACGTCTCCGCGGGCATCGGGACGTCGCCGTTCGCGCCGGTGCGGTTCTGCTGCCGGCCCGAGGCGACCCTGTTGACGCTGATCGCCACCCCGATGGGCGGCCGGGATTCGACCAGCAACCTGGGGCGCTCGCAGCCGACCGTGTCCGTGCGTTGACGCCGACGCGCATCGCGGTCCGCAGTCTCTCCCGGGACTGGACCGACAATGCGATCCGGTTGATCGAGGCGGATGCCCGTCGCAGCGCCGACACACATCTGCTGCGCTACCCGCTGCCGGCCCGGTGGGGTGACGAGGCCGGCGTGGAGCTCTATCTCAAGGATGAGACGACCCACATCACCGGAAGCCTCAAGCACCGGCTCGCCCGATCCCTGTTTCTCTACGCGCTGTGCAACGGCTGGATCGGTGAGGGCACCACGGTGGTCGAGGCGTCCTCGGGTTCCACCGCGGTGTCAGAGGCCTACTTCGCGGCGATGCTGGGACTGCCGTTCGTGGCGGTGATGCCGGCGGCGACCAGCGCCGCCAAGATTGCATTGATCGAATCACAAGGTGGCCGTTGCCATTTCGTGCAGAAGTCGAGCGAAGTCTATGCCGAGGCGGCCCGCGTCGCCGCCGGGACCGGTGGTCACTATCTGGACCAGTTCACCAACGCCGAGCGCGCCACCGACTGGCGCGGCAACAACAACATCGCCGAATCGATCTACCTGCAGATGGCCCTCGAGTCCCACCCGATACCCGCCTGGATCGTGGTGGGCGCCGGCACCGGGGGCACCAGTGCCACGATCGGCCGCTACATCCGGTATCGACGGCACGCGACCCGGTTGTGTGTGGTCGACCCGGAGAACTCGGCGTTCTTTCCGGCCTACGTCGAGGACCGTCTCGACGTGGAGACCGGCGCGTCGTCGCGGATCGAGGGCATCGGCCGGCCGCGGGTGGAGCCGTCGTTCCTGCCGTCGCTGGTCGACCGGATGGTCTCGGTGCCCGACGCGGCATCGATCGCCGCCGCTCGCCATGTCAGTGCCGTGCTGGGCCGCCGGGTGGGCCCGTCGACGGGCACCAATCTCTGGGGCGCGTTCGGTCTGCTGGCCGAGATGGTGGCCGCGGGCCGCCAGGGTTCGGTAGTCACGCTGTTGGCCGATAGCGGTGACCGCTATGCCGACACGTATTTCGACGACGAGTGGGTCGCTGCCCAGGGACTGGATCCCGGCCATGCCGCCCGGGCGCTGGTCGAGTTCGAGCGCTCCTGCCGTTGGGACTGAGCCGCCGACCTGCCGTTTGGGAGGTGGCTGCTCCGGTGCGATAGGCTGTCGAGGCTTCAAGCGGGGTGTGGCGCAGCTTGGTAGCGCGCTTCGTTCGGGACGAAGAGGCCGTGGGTTCGAATCCCGCCACCCCGACTCATTTCTGTACCTGTTATTCCTGTACCGACCAAAATGCGTCGGACCGAAACCGCGTTTCCACGGTTCCGGTCCGACGCAACTAGCTCAGCGCACAGATGAGTGCGCTAGAACCAGACTCTTCGGCCTCCAACCGGGCGCCCAACCGCACCCAGAATCCACAGAATCACACCGACGAGCACGAGAATGCCGCCGATTGTGTAGAGAATTGGGATACCGGCGAAATAGCCGATCAGCAGCAAAATAATTCCCAGGATGATCACGTCGCGCCCCTTCTGTTGAACGCTGTCTAATTGGCAGATCCAAGGACGGAGTACCCCCCTATATGTGTGTCCAATCACTCGACACACGGCCGGAAGCACACTCTCGTTCCGCGGCGCGGTGCCAGCATGATGGACCGGCGCACCACTCGCTCCGGCCGGGAATCGACCACACTGAACTCGCCCTCGCGGAGCAGGACGTGCAGCACCGTGATCAGCTCGCGCATCGAGAAGGCGGCGCCGAGGCAGCGCTTGACGCCGCCACCGAATGGAAGCCAGGCATAGGTCTGCGGCCGGACACCCAGAAATCGCTCCGGCCGGAATTCCCGGGGACGCTCGTAGACCGCCGGGTTGCGGTTGATCGCGACGATGTGCACCACGATCCGGGTCCCGGCCGCTACCAGGTAGCCGCCCAGCCGGATGGGCTGCGCCGCCACCCGGGAGGTCAATGGAGCGGGCGGGCGTATCCGCAGCGTCTCGTCGATCACCGCCGTGGTGAACTCCTCACCGCCACCCACCGCCTCTTCCCGCACTCGCCGCAGCGCGTCGGGATGGTGCAGTAACAGATCAAAGACCCAGGCCAGCGTGGTCGCTGTGGTTTCGTGCCCGGCCAGCATCAGAGTTATCAGATCATCGCGAATCTCGCTGTCCGACAGCGCTCTCCCGTCCTCGCCGCGGGCACACATCAGCACTGCCAGAAGGTCGCGCCGGTCGGCCAGCCCGGGGTCGTCGCGGCGGGCGGCGATCAGCGGCATGACGACGTTGTCGATCTCGCGATTGGCCCGCGCCCGGGCCGGCCATACCCGCAGCACGCCGAGGCCGCGCAGCGCGTAGCGGACGGTCAGCTGCTCAGACACGCCCAGGTTCAGCAGTCGTTCGAACGGCCGGCCCAGCCGCTGCACTTCGTCGGGGTCCTCGACGCCGAAGATGACCCGGACGATCACGTCCAGCATCAGCGCCCGCGCGGCCTGCAGCAGTTCGAACGGGCGGTCAACGGGCCACCCGCGCATCGCCGCTCGCGTCGACGCCTCGATCACCGGGACGTAGGTGTTCAGCGCGGCGCCGTGCAACGGGGGCGTCAGCAGCTTTCGCCGACGCAGATGCTCTGGCTCCTCCTGCACGAACATCGATCCGGACCCGTAAATCGCCGCTGCGGGTCCCACTCCTTCACCGCCGAGCAGAACGTCGGTCGGCGCGGTGAAGACCTCCTTGGCCAGCGCCGGGTCCGAAACGATCGCCACGTCGCCCAGGCTGAGAATCGGCATCGTCATGATCGGCCCGTACCGGCGGATCAGTCGCATCATCCGGCGCTCGCCGCCCACCAGGTAGGCCAGCGCGTAGATCGCGGCGAAAGCGCTGCGGAACCCGCGCGGAGCGGGCAGTCCGGGCGGCGGGCTCACGCGCAGCGATTGTCCTCCTCGCCGCGACGAGAGCGAAGCCTCACACGCAGTCGGCGCAGATCTGCCGTCCGCCGGTGGTGTCCCGCAACCGGTTGCGATGCTGCACCAGGAAGCAGCTCGAGCAGGTGAACTCGTCAGAGCGCTGCGGAATCACCACCACCGACAGTTCTTCGCTGGACAGGTCCGCACCCGGCAGCTCGAAGAACAGCGACTCGTTCGGGTCGTCGTCGACCACCGTCGTGGACAACTTCGGCATGGGTCCCAGCTCACGGAGCGTGGACCGGTCCGCGGCATCGGTGTCGGTCACGCGGCGTGCGTCGTAGTCGCTGACGGTCGTCATGGCAGTTCCTTCCTGCGGAGGGCCGGGCCGTCCACCACATGGTCGCCCGTTGGCACAGGCAGTACCCCATTCCGAAGCGGCCCACACCCCTTCGACAAGAAGAATTTCCAGATGTGCTATGCGTCAGCGCGCGGTGAGTTGCAGCGCGGGCCAGCTGGCCGGGTACAGCACGGCCTGGTGCGCAAGCGCACGCTGCCGGCGCATGTCGGCGCGCTGGTTGCGCGCCACCCAGGCCAGGCCCAGCCAGGGCGACATGATGGCCACCACCAGGGACACCCCAGCCAGCAACTCATGCCCGACGGCCATTGCCGCCAGCCCGATGACCAGGCCGACGGCCCACGTTCCGGCGGCGACCAGGCCGGGCACGCTCACGGTCCGTTCACCGGACTCGCTGGTCGTGGCCGGCCCTTGTACGAGCGCGTCTGACCCGATGTAAACCATGCTCACTCCCAGTGACGACGGAACCCTTGTTACGGCTACTATATCCTAGGGATACAGTTTCTGCACTCGCGAATTCTGACCGCGGCCCCCATGGTGGCGCATCGCGCTGTTGAGTTCCCGGAGAGCGGGTACAAGTCGACTGTGAGTGATACCGCCGTGCTGATCATCGACATGTTCAACGACTACGACCATCCCGACGCAGAGCAACTGGCCGACAACGTCGCCGGCATCATCGATCCGCTGGTCGCACTGGTCGACGACGCCCGCGGACACGACGGCGTCGACCTGATCTACGTCAACGACAACCACGGCAACTTCACCGCTGACCGTCAAGCCATCATTTCCAGCGCCCTGAACGGCAAGCGGCCCGAGTTGGTCAAGCCGCTGGTGCCGCCGGACGACACCTACCTCCTCACCAAGGTCCGCCACAGCGTCTTCTACTCCACGGCTCTGGACTATCTGCTCGATCGCTTGAAGACGCAGCGTCTGGTACTGGCCGGACAGGTGACAGAGCAGTGCATCCTCTACAGCGCACTCGACGGCTACCTGCGCCACTACGAGGTGGTGGTACCGCCCGACGCGGTCGCCCACATCGAGGAGGACCTCGGGTCGGCCGCGCTGAAGATGATGGAGCGCAACATGAGCGCGGAGCTCGTCGAGGCCGCGCATTGCCTGCCGTAGCACAAAACAGGACCACGCACACACCCGAAGACCCGAAGGAGGTCGCGATGACCGGTGGCAAAGAAAAGGCCGAGGAAGACGTGGAGGGCGACGAGCACGTCGCCAACTCACGAGCAGGACGCGAGGCAGACGGCGATTACGTGGGACGTACGGCGGCCGACGACGACTTCGACGCCGGGATGACGGGCGCGGAGGCTCGCAGCCAGCAGGACTGACTCACCGGTGCAGGTCGGCCACCAACGGCCGGTGATCCGAGATCGGCATCACGTCGGCGACGGTCGGACCGGCGCGCAGTTCCTTGTCGTCGGTCACGATGTGGTCGAGCTGACGGGCCGGCGCATCGGCGGGAAAGGTGGCCGCGGACGCCAGCGGGCGCATGCCGGTCCAGCGGTGCACGGGCTCGGGCGTCAGGTTGAGGTCACCGACCAGTAGCCGCGGCCCCGGCAGGCCGCGCAGGTCGCGCACCAGCCGGCGCAGCTGACGCACGTTCCACGCCGGAACGAAGGACAGGTGGGTGTTGGCCACGGTCATCAGCCCCAGCGGCGTCTGCAGCCGCGCTATCACCGCCGCCCGCGGCTCCTCGTCGACGATCATCACCTTGTTGGGCCCGGGCAGGTACATCGGGAAGCGCATCGGGATGCGGGGCAACCGCACCACCTGCCAACTGGTGGCCGGGAACCGCGACAGCAACGCGATGCCGTAGGCCGCGGTCCCGGGTTGTTCCCGGCCGGTGGCGGCCATCCAGGTTGCGCCCGGGGTTCCCGAGATGGCGGCCACGAACCGGTGCTCGACTGCACCCATCGCCTCGGCGGCGACGGCGGTCAGATCGGCCCGGGCGGACCGCGGCTGGTCGAGGTCGACCTCTTGTAAGGCCAGTACGTCGGGATCGAGTCGCCGCACGCAGTCCCGCAGCCGCTGCGGATCGACCCCGTCGCCGACCGTGCGACCGTGCAGGATGTTGAAGGTCGCTATCCGCATGGCCGCTCCGGTACGCCGGGCACCTGCTCCCGCGCCGCCACTGAGCGTCCGTCACCGGTGTCGAACACCTCGATCACGACGTCGTCGTCGCGGTAGCGTGCCAGCGGCGCCAGTCCGGGTGTATCGGCGATGACGGCGTGGGCGGCGTCCCCGGTGAGCGGGTAGTCGGGCACCGGGTGGCGCCAGTGGGCGGCGATGACAGTGGCGCCGGGCAGCAACCGGGGACATTCCCGTCGCAGGACTTCGGCCAGCGCGTCCGCCGACAGGTAGTAGGCGATTTCGCTGAGCACGAGCAGGTCGAACGGCCCGTCCGGCCAAGGTTCGTCCAGGGATCCGCGAGACAGCGTGACGCCGTCGCGGCGCCCGCTCTCCCGCAGCCGCGCATCAGCCGCCCGGATGGCGGCGTCGGCCACGTCGACGGCGGTGATCCGGTCGCAGCGCTGCGACAGCCGATCGGTCAGCGTCCCGACCGAGCAGCCGGGCTCGAAGGCATGCCGGTATCGCCGTCCGGGGAGCAGCGCGAGTGTGATCGCATACTTACGCTCTTCGTACCAGCGCGTCGACAGCTGCCACGGGTCATCGGCGCCGGCGTACATCCGCTCGAAGTAGCTGTCCGGCAGGCGGGCGGTCATCGGAAGACCAGCTCACCGACACGCAGCGAACGCTGCAAGACGAACGGCGGCAGTACCGGATCCGGACCCTCGAATTGACTCTGAAAGCATTGCGCTGCTTGGCTTTTCCGCTCTACAGCCCACGGCTCGAGTGGTACCGAACCTGCGCGGACCCAGGGCACGTCGGGGTCCTCGGGAACCGCCCAGTGCCACATCCACACCGGATACTCCAGCAAAACGACACCGGTGTGTGCGCACGCGGTTGCCGCCGCCCGGCCTACTGCCTCGTGATCGGGGTGACCATCACCACGCCACGTGGCCGCGCACCAGGTGCCGGGAGCAGACCCGTCCAGAAGCTCGGCGAGCAGGCCGGCGAGATGATCCTCGTGTTCGGCCAGCCGCCCATCCGGTAAGCCGAGCGACAATGGGGTGCCCACACCCAGAACGCTTGCGGCACTGCGCAGCTCGGCACGGCGCGCCTCCTCGATGCGAACCCGCTCCGACACCGTCACGTCCGGCCGCGCGGCCCCGCCGTCGGTGACCGAGACCACCCGGACGGCGACGCCCGCGGCGGCGAGTTGGGCGATCGTGGCCCCCAGACCCAGGGTTTCGTCATCGGGGTGCGCGGCAACGACGATCAGGGAGACGCACCCGGTCAGGTCCGATTCGGGCGGCCGGCTTGCATCCAGCCAGACCTGTGCCGGGGTGCCGCCGCCGGCCAGCGGTGTGGCCGCGAACCGCGGCCCGTTGGTCGGCGGCGCGGCCCTCAACGGCTGGGCCGGCCGGCCAAGCGGCCGAGTTCGGCGAGGTCGCGCTCGGCGTGACTCTGCCGTATGTAGATGGTCAGGTCGGCCACCCGCTGCGCATGCCGACCGTCCTGGCACAGCGGGCCGGGCCCGAGTGCCCGCCCGGTGCGGGTGATCGCTTCATCGACCGCGTGTTCCACCACCGCCCGGACGCGTCTCGCCAGCAACTGAGCCGTACCTGCCCGGTCGAACGGGTCCGCGTCGATCTGCGCCGCCGCCGCGGCCAGCATCGCGTCGCCGGCGGCCAGCGCGGCGTCGACGGCCCCGAGGTGCGCCAGAGCGTAGGCGTCGGCCGATTCGCTGCGAGAGCAGCGATACAGCGGGTCGGCCACCCGGCGGGCACCGCCGAGCCAGCAGGCGGCCACCCCGATCGCCCCGTGCCAGAAGCCGGCACGGTTCAGGTAGTCGCCGGGCTCACCGACCAGGATGGCGTGGACGTTGTTGAACTGCACCGAGCGGGTGTCGCTGCCCGCCATTCCCGGGTTCCACCACGTGCTGGGCAGTGGCTTCACCCCGGCGTCGGTGAGGGTGACGGCGAACAGCCCCCGCTCGCCGTCCTCCAGTTGCGCGGAGACCAGCGCGTTGGTGCAGAATCCTGCGCCCGAGCACCACACCTTGGTGCCGTTGAGCAGGAACTCGTCTCCCGAGACGCTGGTGGCGATCAGCTTGGCGTCAGATGCCTCGGCCGCCCACACCCCCCACAGCTGGCTCGGCTCGGGTGGCTTACCGCCCAATTCGTGCAGGATGGCGACGGCATCGACATGGGCCTCGGCGATACGGGCCGCCGCGATGTCGTCCTGCGCCAGACGTGTCAGCTGCTGCAGGCGTTCTGCGGTGTATCCCGCCGCCGGCAAGGGCAGTTCCAATCGTCCAGATTCCAGCCAATGTTGAATCAATCCGGCGGTCATGCGACATCCCCCGTCGCGCTTTCAGAAAGCGTGCTCAAATGATCAGCAAATCCGCGTGGCGCCCGAGCCTGGATTCGTGCCGAAGTAATAACCGATCGTGCGGTGTCCCGGCAAATTCGGTAGCCAGCATGCTCGAACCGCGCTACCAAGTCAACATCCTCACCGGAGGGCAGGGCCCGGAAGCCACCGACGCGCCAGTACGCCCGAGCGCTGAAGCCCATGTTGGCGCCGTGGATATGGTCGTGGTCCTCACCGACCCGCGACTCGTAGGCGTCCTCGTACTGGTCCACTACTTCGCTGCGATGCTGTTGCCAGTCGGTCACCCGGACCAGGCCCAGAAACATGTCCGCGCCACGGTCAAGCTGCCGCACCAGCCAATCGGGGCTCACCGTGCTGTCTGCATCCGTGGTGGCGTACCAGCAGTTCCCCTCCGACCCGCACAGGTCGGCGGCGTAGTCGAATCCCGCGGCCCGCGCCGCACCCACGTTGCGGGACTCGACCCGCACGAAGTGCACGTCGGTTCCGTAATTACCGGCGAGCGTGGCGCTCCGGTCTTCGTTGGCGTCGAGCACGACGACGACGGTGACCGGGGCGGAGACGCACAGGGCCGCGGTGACTAGCGCGGACAGGCAGTCTGGGAGATTCTCCTGTTCGTTGTGCGCTGGTATCACAACAGCAACCTGGTCGTAGGTGCGCGACGCTGCGGCTGACATAATGAATCTAATTTCCCGTTTGCTTACCAACTAAACGGTTGAGCGACAGCACAACCCGGCATCAGGTTGCGGTCGGCGCAGGCCGGGTATGCCCAAGCGACCATGAATCCGTTGCCCGTGCCTTCCGGCCTCCGCTGCACCGAACTGCGCGAAGCATTGCGCTGCGCGGTATCTGCGCTCAAGGAGCACGGCCCGCCGTTCGCGCTGGCGGGCAGCTATGCACTGTGGGCGTACGGCGCCCCCGAACCCACTCACGACGTCGACATCGTGGTGGCCGAGGCGGACGTGCCGGCGGCCGCCACCACGCTAGGCAAGGCCGGATTCCGAATCGAACGTCCGCCGGAGGACTGGCTGTTCAAGGCCCACTCAGGCGAGACGATGGTCGATGTGCTGCACCGGGTCAACGGTGAGATCGTGACGCCGGACGCCCTGGACTGTGCCGAGCAGCGCGTCGTCCTGGCCATCTCGATCCCGGTTCTACCGCCTACCACGGTGTTCATCCAGAAATTGCGCGCCCTCACCGAGCATCACTGCGATTTCGCGAAGCTGATTCCGCCCGCGCGGGCGATCAGGGAACAGCTGGACTGGGACCACATCGCCGCCGAGACGGCCGACAACGACTTCGCGGCGGCGTTCCTGGTGCTGGTTCAACGCTTGGGACTCACCGAGTAAAACCGGTGAATGCGGGTATCTAGCGGCACTATGGACCCGCAACCGAGTCGTGGACTCCGCCGTGACCAGGACCTCGAAGATGTGGTCGACGAACTTCAACAGAACGTGACCGACGAACGCCGTGAGCAGGACGTGCCCGGCAATGCGACCGAACGCGAGGAGGCCCCGACGCTGGGTTCGGGGGACGAGCCGCCGGACTAGTGATTGCGCAGCTTTTCGACCAGTTTGTCTTTCGTCAGGCTCGAATACCCGGACATACCCAGTTCTTTGGCGCGCTTCTTCAACTCCGGCACTGTCCAGTCCGCGTACGACCCGGACTTGCCGCCTTTGCGCGCCACCTTCGACTTCCCTTGTCCAGCCGCGGCATTGGAGATCCGCGCGGCCTTCTCTTTCGAGTCGCCCTTCTTGCGCAGGTCTTCGTACAGCTTTTCATTCTTGATCGACGAATTGGGCACGACTGCCACCTCCTACGATGTTTGCGCAGGCAGAATGCCCGGTTGGAGCCCCAGCAAACCAGTGGTGCTGCAGCCGTGTGCATTTCGCCGTAGCGGTGGGCAGATCGGCTGTGCCGGGTTCAGGCGGCGGACCCGCTTCTAGCCGCACCGTCTTTTCGGTCAGTTTCTCCTACCCTCGGGCGGGTATAACCAATGCGATGCACGAGACCAACAAGCGTGGGTCCGCCCGGCTGGTCGCGATCGGTGCGGCCGCGCGGGGAGGCGAACTGACCCGGCATGCCTGTATGTCACGCTTCCGGATCGCCGTGGCGTGCCGGGTCGCCACCGGAGCCGTCGATGACCAGCGTACGTAGTTGCGTGATGGTTGCCATGGAAAGCCGTGGCGACTCAGCCGTCCTACGCGCCGATGGCGTGCTGGACAGCTCCACCTACAGGAGTCTGCGCGACAGCGTGATCAAGGCGGCACTGGACGAACCCCAAGCGGTCATCGTCGACGTCGACGGACTGGCAGTGCCCTCCCCCTCGGCCTGGTCGGTATTCACCAGCGCCCGCTGGCACGTGAACATCTGGCCGGGTGTGCCGATTCTATTGGTATCCAATGATATTCGCAAAAGGAGCGCGATCGCCGGCTGCGGCGTGGCCCGGTACGTGCCGGTGCATCCGACCTGCGACGCCGCCTTCTTGGCCGCGGGCGACTTCTGCTGGCACAGTCGCCACCGTGGCAGCGCCCAACTTCCCCGTGATCGGGCCGCTAAGCGCTTGGCGCGCGCCATGATTGACGAGTGGCTTACCGCTTGGTCATGCGACCCGCTGATAACGGTGGCCGGCACCGTCGCGACGGTCTTCATAGAAAACGTGCTCGAGCACACCGGCAGCGCGCCGGTCCTGATCGTGGAAAGTTGCCAAGACACCGTGGCTGTCGCCGTGGAAGATTCCAGTCAGCGACCGGCAATCAGGCACGAAGATACGGGCTGTGGCGCCGACCTCGTTTCCGGGCTGGCCATCGTTTCGGTTTTGTGCCGCGCCTGGGGATGCACGCCGACGTCATCCGGAAAAACCGTGTGGGCGCTGGTGGGATCCGAAAATCGGCTCTGAGAACGTCCGATTGCAATGTTGATGGAGGTCGCGGGCTGATTCGTGCCCGATTCCCGCCCGATTTGAGCATGTCCGGCCCCCGCAGGCCCTGTCCAGTTAGCGAATCGCTTGCTCCAAGCCGTTTGCCCGGTACCGGGCACGGCAACCCAACAACACGTGAGGATCGCCATTGTTTGGGGCGACGACGTCTGCGCTGGTAATCAGGATCTCGTCGGAAATGAGCTAGAAGACGACTTCGGAAGGCTGTGCGCGGCGCTGACCGCCCATGGTCACACCGTAACGGCCCACCCCCGTGCCGGTGTCGGCCCGGCCGCGCCGGTAGCGCCGGCCAAGGTGTTGCCGTTCGTCGGCGATTGGGCGGCCGAGTTGTCCCGTGAGTGGTCCGGCGACCCGCCCGACATCGTGCACGGCTTCGGGTGGCTGGGGGGACTGGCCGCGCAGTTGGCCGCCCGCCGTAACCACCTGACTACCGTGCAAAGTTTTTACGGCCTGGCCGCCACGGTTTCCGGCCCGCACAACGGACAGGCCGCCGATTCCGAACGTGCCCGCCTCGAACCGTTGCTGATCCGCGGCGCTGCCTGGGTGACCGGCGGCAGCAGCGAGGAACTGGCTACGCTGACGCGGCTGCGTCGCAATCGGGCCCGCACCTCTCTGCTATCCACCGGGATCGACGTCGAACGCTACGCCTGCACCGATCCCACCTGGGTGGCAAACGATAGCTTCAGGATCGTGCAGGCCGCGCCGAATCTGCAGCCCTGCAATGGATTCGACAAGACCATCCGGGTTCTGCCGCATGTACCGGACAGCGAACTGGTGATCGTGGAGACGTCCACCAACGACGCCCGCAACAAGCGCGAACGGGCCAAACTCAAGCGGATGGCCACCGGCCTCGGCGTGAGTAACCGGGTTCAGTTCGCGGGTTGCGTTGCACCCGAGGATGTTCCGCCGCTGCTCTGGTCCGCCGATGTGGTCGCGTGCACGCCGCGGGTGGCGCCACGGGCCACGTCAGCACTGCAGGCCATGGCCAGCGGCCGGGTCGTCGTCGGGACGGCGGTGGGGGCCCTGATGGATACCGTGATCGGAAATGTCACCGGCCTGCTGGTGTCTCCGACAAAGCCGCACGAACTGGCCGGCGCGTTGAAAGCCATGCAACAACAGCGCTTTCAGCGCCAGAGCATGGGCTCAGCCGGCCGCTCCCGGGCAATGTCGCGATTCACCTGGGACCGAATCGCCCAAGACGCGCTGAGCATCTATCAACAGGCAAGTCACGTGAAAACCAGCGCCATAGCCTAGGAAACCGAACATATGACAACCGCGCCTTACCTACCGGACACCGCCGACCGATCGCAGGAGGGTCGCCCGCCGGAGGCGGTCCGGTACGCGAAGTTCCACACCTCGGACTCCGAGGCGGCGAAACGCTTTTTCGCCGAGGCCTACCAACCGGGCTGGCGGACCACCAGCCTGCCCGGTGGCTCGTCGGTCACCCATCAGCGCTTCGAGTCCGAACCCGTCACCATCGACGAGGTGCTGGTCGAGGGCCGCGTGGGCTGCGAAATTCGCGCCACCGACGCTGTGGTGGTCATCCACCCGCGCGCGGGCTCGCTGACGCTGGCCGGCGACCCCGGCACCAGGATGGATACCCCGGTGATCGCCGCCGACGGTCTACCATGCGCCATTCAGGCGAACACGGCCCGCTTTCACGTCGTGCGGATGGATCTGCGGCACTTGACCCAGGTCGCGGCGGAGAAGACGGGGCCGCTACCCCAGAACATCCGCTTCGCCAGCTGCCGCCCCCGCTCGATGTCGGTCGCCCGCACGTGGACCCAGGCGCTGGACTATGTCATCGCCAGCCTGTCCTACGCCGAAACCGCTCAGCAGCCACTGGTCGTCAACGCGGCAGGCAACCTGCTCGGCGCCGCGTTGCTGGAGTGCTTCCCCTCCAACATGAACGACGGCCAGGACCTGCTGCGGAACCCTGCGGTGCCACCGACGTTGAAGGGCGCGATCTCGTTCATTCACCGCCACGCCGGCGACGGCATCGGGGTCAACGACGTCGCCGACGCACTGCGCATGACCTCCCGCGCGGTTCAGTACCTGTTCCGGCAGCATCTGGACACCACGCCCACCGAGTATCTGCGCCGCGTGCGCCTGCACCGCGCCCATCAGGAGCTGATCAACAGCGACCGGTCCACCACCACCGTCAGCGAAGTGGCCCACCGGTGGAGCTTCGCCCACACCGGCCGGTTCGCCGCGCTGTATCGCAAGACCTACGGCCAGAGCCCGCACGCCACGCTTCAGCAGTAACGTTCGCTACAAACCTTCGCGGGTACGCAGTAGCCGGTCGACCCGGTCGGCCGCGTTGTCGTTGACGACGTCCTGAGACGTGATCTCGTCAACGACCCGCTCGGCGATGTCGCGCAGCTTGACGTTCGACTCCTGCGACAGCTTCACCAGCAGGTCGAACGCCGACTCGGCGTTGACCCCGTACCGCAGCATCAGAATCCCCATCGCCTGGTTGATCACCGCGCGTCGCGAATCGACCGCCAACAGCGCCTCACTGAGGTGCTTCTGCAGGTCAGCGTCGAACTGATCGGTGACGTCGATGTAGAAGCCGCCGATGCCCAGCAGTCGGCCGTCCGGCCCGCCGAACCGGTCGCCCACCACCACCACCAGATGAGTTTCACCCCGGGTATCGACGATGCGATGCCTGCTGCTGAACGCGGCGCCGTGCCGGCGCACCTGCTCGATCAGCTCTGGAACTGTCGGTTTGTCGTCGGGATGCTTGTGTTTGAGCAACAACTGCGTCGTCGGCTGCACGCTGCCCGGCTCATAGCCGTGCATTCGTGCCACCTCTTCCGACCATTCCCAACGGTCTTCTCGGGCCAGGTAGCGAAATCTCCCCACCAGTGGCCACCGGCGACCCCTCTTTCGCCGCGTATCTGCGCACACCAGGGTCATAATATTCCGAACCGCGCGCCACGTCTGAACTTCGGTGCCTGCCCGATTCGCTTTCCGGACAAAATCCAGCATGCGAATGTTGTTGCACTAGGCCGTCTTGGCCAAGGCTGGTGGACGAGTTTTGTTGTTGCCCTTGGCTATTCGCCGGATCATCTCCCGGGTGGCCTTTTCCAGCACGCCTTGTGCGACGTCCGGGCGATCAGCTCGCGCGGCGCGCCGCACGGCAGAGGTGATGGTGATGCCCTCCCGGTAGCCGCTGACCACCCGAGGGTCCACGTAGGAACTGCGAGCCACCGCGGGTGTGTTGCCCAGTTCCTCGGAGACCTCCCGCATGACTGCGGCCTCGACCCGCTTGGCGACCCGCTGGGATACCGCCGGGTCCGCGTCCGCGAAGGCTGTGGCGGCCAGCACGGTGCCATGCCAGGTCCGGAGGTCTTTGACGCTGTAGCCGGAACCAACGAGCTCTTTGAACCGGGCATTGAGGTCGTCGCTGTGCACGTCGACCCATTCGGAGCCGTCGCGCCACATCAAAAATCGCCCGTTGCTGCAATCGGTCCTGCGTAACAGCGCGCGCACCGCACGCACCAACTCGGCGTTCTCGATCTCATACTGGCGCTGCACCCCGCTCTTGGCGGGGTAGTCGAAGGCCACCGAGTCGCGACGCAGCGTGACATGCTCACAGAGCAGGGTGGCCAGACCGTAGGATTCGTTCTCCTCGGCGTACTGCTCGCCGCCGGCGCGGAAGTAGCCCAGGTCGAGCAGGTGCAGGCCCAGGGCAAGCACCCGGTCGCGGGTCAGTCCGCGCCCGGCCAGGTCGCGGGCGATGCGCTCGCGCCAGGCCGGCAACTCCTTGGACAGCTCCAGCACCCGATCGAACTTCTCTTCCGCCCGTTCTTGCTGCCACCGCTGGTGGTAGAGGTACTGGCGCCGGCCCGCCGCGTCCGTGCCGACGGCCTGGATGTGTCCGTTGGCGTAGGGCGCGATCCACACCTTCTTCCACGCCGGCGGAATGACCAGGTCCTTGATGCGCTGCAACGCGTCGGCATCGGTCAACCGCTCCCCGTCGGGGCCGTAATAGGCGAACCCCTTGCCACGGCGTTTGCGCGTCAGCCCGGGCTTGGCTAAATCACTGCGGCGCAGCCGCATCGGCGTCCTCCGCTGTCCCCGACGTCACGTCGGCTGAACGGTGGATAACCCGCGCGGCCGGGGCTCACACCTGCCGGACGCGAGTTCGTAGCAGCAACGGAATCATTGCACCAGTTAGATGCGCAACGACCCGCCACTCCGTTGTGGCGGGTCGTTGCGTCTCGACCGGACAATCAGCCGGCCATGAATTCCTGGTAAGCCGATTCCAGGTTCGGCGGCAGGGCCGACACGTTGCACTGACGTTCGGTGTCGCCGATCGGCGCCAGAATGCCCCGCAGGTCGTAGTACTCGTTGGGGTGCGAGGTGAAGTAGCCGCGGAGGTTGGCGGCCGCTTCTCCGCGCGGCTGCCCGTACGCCGCGGTGACCACCTGGTTGGCACCCGGGTGGCCGGCGAGGTACTGCTCTGCCGCACCCCGCGCCGACATGACGGTGGAGTTGACGCCTTGAGGGCTGCAGTCAGGTGCCGCCGCGGCCGACGGCGCGCCGGCGATACCCATGGCGATTCCCCCGAGCAGACAACCGGCGCTGATACCGGCTACGCGGCGGCGAGCGACGATACTGCTGAATTTCATGATGTTTGTTCCTCCGAATGAGTGAACCGATCGTTGGGGTCCCGATCCCCTGAAATCCAAGGTAGCGAAATCGAAAACGGTTCAGCCGACGCTGTTTCCGGCCACCAAACGAATGCGGCAGGCGAATGCCGAAAATAATGTGACGCAAGAAACTCGAGGGACGAATTCAGGCGGGCAAACAACCGGAGAAATGCGGCAGCAGCGCGGAGACTCTTAGAGAACGCGGCGGTTTCTTATCAGATCGTGACCTGGTTTGTGACGGAACCGTTACCCGCGCGAGCCCTATCAGCGGTTGAGCTTGCCTTCCCGCGCACCGGTGAGGGCGTCGTCCAGCGTCGGATACAAGGGGAATGTCTTGTCCAGGCCGGTCAGGTGAATCGGCCTTCTGGTCGCCGGTCCGCGCGCCACCACACCGAACTCCGCCGCATCGCCGAGCTTCTCGTAGGTCGCCGCCAGGATCTTCAACCCCACCGAACCGAGGAATTCCACCGCGGACAGATCGATGATCAGCGCCGAGGGACCGTCCACCACCACGCCGCCGATAGCCTCCTCCAAGGCCGGTGCCGTGACCAGGTCAATTTCGCCACCGATGCTGAGTACGACGATGCCGTCATGGTCTGCGACCGTGGCGGTGATCGAATCAGGAGCTGACAACTGGCGATCCTTCAGTCCGGGCCTCACGAGTGAGCAAGTGTGCTGCAAGCCTAACCTGCCGTGCTTACCGCAAGTAGTGGAAGACCTCAAGAAGTCTCTCGATGTCGCTCAAGCTACTCTCCCCATAGCGGCCACTGGAGGGCTCGGAGGGGTTGGAGGGGCACATGTCAGATTTGCCGTCAGATTCCAGCAGCACCGGTAACAGCGTCTCCTCCGAAGGTTTGCTACCGCAGCTCGTTCAGCACCTCCGGCGAAATCGGACCGCGCTGCGCGAAGAATGGGCTCGCCGAATCACCGAGGCGGAACTGCTGACCGCGATGACCCCGGAGGAGATCTTCTCCGAGGCGACCGCCGTCTACGACAACTACGTGGAGGTGCTCGAGACCGGCAGCGTCGAGGCGCTGCAGGACTACGCGCGCGACCTCTCCGAACGCATCATCCCGCGGGGCGTGGAGACCGATGAGGTGCTGGGCATCGTGCTGCTGCTGCGCGACGTCCTGGCGCGCTCGCTGTTCGAGAAGTACCAGGCCGAATTCGACATGCTCAACCGGGTGCTGGACGCCTACGAGCCGGCCGCCAACCGCATCGCCAACACGGTGGGCGTCAGCTTCGTGCAGGAACGCGAACGCATCATCCGCCAGCAGCAGGAGGCCATCCGCGAGCTGTCCACGCCGGTATTGCAGGTCCGCGAACAGCTGCTGATCCTGCCGATCATCGGCGTGCTCGACAGCCAGCGTGCCCGGCAGGTCACCGAGCAGCTGCTGCGCGCAATCCGCGCCAACCGCGCCAAGGTGGTCGTCATCGATATCACCGGTGTGCCCACCATCGACTCAACGGTGGCCAACCACCTGGTGCAGACGGTCGACGCGTCGGGACTTATGGGCGCGAGTGTCATCATCACCGGCCTGTCCTCCGAGATCGCGCTGACCCTGGTGACCATCGGACTGGACCTGTCGAAGATGAATGCGGTAGGCGACCTGCAGGGCGGCATCGAAGAAGCCGAGCGTCTGCTCGGGTACGAAGTCACCCGCACCGGCGAGTAAGTCGGCGATCAGCCCATGCCCGTACCGATCCTGAAGCAGGGCGCGATCCTGATCGCGACCGTCCAGGCCGCTCTGACCGACTCCGACACCGAGCGGCTGCGCGAAGACCTGATGGAGCGGGTGAGCCGGTTCCGCGCTCAGGGGATCGTCGTCGACGTGACGGCCATCGACGTGATGGACTCGTTCGCGGCCCGGTCGCTGCGCACGATCGCGCACATGACCCGCTTGCGCGGGGCGACGACGGTGATCGTGGGTCTACAGCCGGAAGTGGCGTTCGCCATGGTGCAACTCGGCCTGGCCTTCGACGACATGAGCACCGCGCTGGACCTAGAAGAGGGCATATCGCTGCTCAACAAGCAGCTGGGGCTGGGGCTGGGCAAATCGATGATCGGGCGCGACGGTGGCGGGTGAGACCGTGGTCGCGATCAACACCTCCGACGACATCGTCGCCGCCCGCAAAGCCGGTCATCAGCTCGCCCTCGATCTGGGGTTCTCCCTGACCGACGTCACGATGATCGCCACCGCGATCTCCGAGATCGCCCGCAACATCACCAGCTATGCCGGCCACGGCGAGGTTCGCGTCGCCGTCGCCGATCGGGAGGGACGCAAGGCGCTGGTGGTACGGGCCGAAGACGAAGGCCCCGGCATCGCCGACATCGACCGCGCGATGGAAGACGGATACACCACCGGGCGCGGCCTGGGCATGGGACTGCCGGGAGCGCGGCGGCTGATGGACCGCCTGGTGGTCGAGTCCTCGCTGGGGCGCGGAACGGTCATCGAGATGTGGAAATGGGTTCCGGCCCGTGCCTGACCGCTCCCGGTCGGCGGGTCGGTTCGGTCCGATCGAGTGGGCGACGGCCAGTCGCCCCCGTCCGGGCGAGCAACTCTGCGGCGACCAGGCCGTCGCGGTGGACGTCGACGGCGGGGCCGCGTTGTTCGGTGTGCTGGACGGTCTGGGCCACGGACCGGCCGCTGCCGGCGCCGCGCTGGCGGGTGTCGAGGCGCTCGCGAACGCCAGGGGACAGCGGCTGGAAGTTCTGGTCGCGCTCTCCCACCGGGTGCTGACCGGCACCAGGGGCGCCGCGATGTCTTTGGCCCGCATCGATTTTCAGACCAGCCAGCTGAGCTGGACCGGGATCGGCAACGTCCGGGCGAACCTGGTGGCCAAGAGCGTCGGAGGAGTCCAGATCCGGTCCAGCGCCCGGCTGGTCGGCGGCATCGTCGGCTACCGAATCCCGGAAACCCGGCCCGCGCAGGTGGTTTCGATACGCACCGGCGATCTCTTGCTGATCACCAGCGACGGCATCTCTGACGACTACCTCGACCATCTCGACTTCGCGGCATCCGCCGCCGACATCGCCGAACAGGTTTTGGCGAAGCACGCCAAGGAAACCGACGACGCCATGGTGCTGGCCGCGCGTCACCGGGGTATCTCGACATGACGTACCCCGGCGAATTCCACGATCAGTACCGGGCCGCGCTGCGGACCTATCTGGAGACGCATAACGAGGAAATCCTGGCGGTCGGGCACGAACTCGGGCGCCGGGCACTGCAGGAACAGATCAGCATGCTCGACATCATCGAGAACACGTTCTGGCTGCTCGACGAACTCTCCAAGACCGACCCGGTCAACCGCGGCACCGCACTGGAATTCGTGCTGCAGACCCTGGCGCCCCTGGACGTCGCAACTCGCGGCTTCATCGACGGCACAAGGCGATACGCGGAGGAACGGGCTCGCGCCGAAGACCTCGCCGACCGCGACAGGTTCCGCACGGCACTGGTGAACTCGTTGCAGGAGGGATTCTTCGTCGCCGACGAGGACGGCACGGTCGTCGAAGTCAACAACGCATTCGCCGACATTCTCGGATACGGCGCCGACGGACTGCCGTATTCGTGGCCCCAGCCGTGGCTGGTGGACCGCGAAGGCACCTACGCCGAACAGCAGCGCGTCCGCGAACTGGGCAGTGCCGAGTACGAGATCCCGGTCCGTCACCAGGACGGACACCTGGCCTGGGTTGCGGTCAGCATCAACGCCGTTCGCGGGCCCGACGGCGGGCCGGACGTCTACGTCGGCACGATCCGGGACGTCACCGCGCGGCGGGCCTTCGCCGCCCGGGAAAGCGCGGTCATGCGCCTGGCCACCTCGGTGAGTGTCGCCAAGAGCGTGGCCGAGGTGATCGAGATCACCCTCGAGGAGAGCCGCGCCGCGGTCGACGTGCGCCGGGTGGTCGCGGTGATGTGGCCCTCGGGCGAGGGCGAACCGACTGTCGTGGTGGCGGGCGATCCTCCCGAATCCACCTGGCGCGCAATGAATCCCGATCTTCGAGAGATTTTCCAGGAAGCCCGCCATCAGCTCCCGCTGACTGCCAAGACGGTGGAGTGGGCGCAGGCTCCCGGCAAGGCCCGGGGCCTGGTCGCCATGCTCTCGGGTGCCGGCGACGTGGCCCTGTGGCTGGAACTCGCTTCACCACGCTGGGTCAGCGCCGAGGACAAGCTGCTGGTGACAATGCTGATCGGCCACCTGAGCCTGGCCATCCAGCACGTCCGGCAGTTCGAGGCCGCACGCGTGACGTCGCTGACGCTGCAGCGGGCGATGCTGCCGCCGATGCAGCCGCCCCCAGGCTTCGCGGTGCGGTACGAGCCGGCGGTCCCGCCCCTCGAGATCGGTGGTGACTGGTACGACGTGCTGCCGATCGACGAGACCCGCATCGGGATCGTCGTCGGCGACTGCGTTGGCCGGGGGTTGCCGGCCGCCGCGATCATGGGCCAGTTGCGCAGTTCCGCACGTGCTCTGCTGCTGACCGGGGCCAGGCCGGCGGTGCTGCTGGAGCAGCTCGACGCCGCCGCGTCGCTGATTCCGGACGCGTACTGCACGACGGTTTTCCTGGCGATCATCGACACCGAATCCGGCGTGCTCGAATACAGCAACGCCGGTCACATGCCGGCCGTGCTGGTCCGGACAGTGGCCGGGACGCCCACCGCGACGTTGCTGCTGACCGATGCCAGTTCGGTGCCACTTGCTGTGCGGCGCAATGAGACTCGGCCGCAGGCAGCCGAGCAGCTGACCGCGGGGGCGATGCTGATGTGGTTCACCGACGGCCTGGTCGAGCGCCGGCACGAGTCGATCGACGACGGGCTCGCTCGGGTCGCCGACGTGCTGACGGACACCGTCGGACTGCCCATCAGTGCCGTCGCAGACGCGGTGCTCGACCAACTGGCACCGGTGGGCGGTTACGACGACGACGTCGCGATGGTCGTGTACCGGCACCGGCTGGCCCCGTTGCGCATCGAGACCAAGGCGACCGCCGAGAACCTGGCGCCTATCCGGCGGGCGCTGACCTCGTGGCTCCGGGATGCCGACGTCTCGGAGCTGCTTTCCGCCGACATCGTCCTGGTGATAAGCGAGGCGTGCACCAACTGCGTCGAGCACGCCTACGAAGGGCACGAGCTCGGCACCATGCGGCTCGAGATGGAAGCCGCCGACGGGGAGATCCGAGCGCGGATCGCCGACTCGGGATCGTGGAAGCCGCCGGCGGCCGACCCGGGTAACGGGGGCCGGGGCCTGCCGCTCATGAGTGTCATGAGCGAGTCGATGCTCATCGACAACCGCCCCGACGGCACCACCATCGACATCGTCTTTCGTTTGCCTGACCGTTAGCGGGGTAAAACATCGTGGTGACTCACACGTCGATCACCGTTGAACCGGCCCTGCCGGCGGCACACGGTCCCCTGTCGACGGCTGTACGCCGCATCCTGACCACTCCGGCCTCGCGTGAACCGTCGGGCCGGATCGGAGCGTCGGTGCGAGACTCCGATCCCTACGGCCTGGACCTGCAGCTCGCGTTGTACATGTGCTACGAACTCCACTACCGCGGCTTTGCGTCGGTTGATCCGGGTTGGGAGTGGAATCCGGCCCTGTTGGGGCTGCGTGCGGAACTGGAGCGCGTCTTCCTGGCCGGCGTACGCCGCGACGTGGGACCCATCGATACCGGCCACTCAGCGGCCGCGGAAATGGACGCTCTGACGATCGAACCGCGCGATGGCTCCGGCCCGTCGTGGTACCTGCGGGACAGCGGGACCTGGGAGCAGATGCGGGAGTACTTCGTGCACCGCTCCCTTTACCACCTCAAAGAGGCGGACCCGCACGCATTCGCCATCCCCCGCCTACTCGGGACCGCCAAGGCGGCGTTCGTCGCCATCGAGTACGACGAGTACGGCGCCGGGCGGGGTCCGCACATGCACCAGCAGCTGTTCGCCGACCTGCTGGACGCGGCGGGCCTGGATTCGACCTATCTGGCTTATCTGGACGCGGTGCCGGCCGAGGCGCTGGCGGCGGTCAACCTGATGTCGCTGTTCGGGCTGCACCGGCGGCTGCGGGGCGCCGCGGTGGGGCACTTCGCGTCCACCGAGATCACTTCGCCACCAGGTTCGCGGCGGATGGTCGACGCGCTGCGGCGGATGCAGGCGCCGGAGGCGTGCGTGGCTTTCTACCGCGAACACGTGGAAGCGGACGCGGTACACGAGCACATTGTGCGAATCGACGTGGTGGGCGATCTGCTGGCCCGTGAACCTCACCTGGACAGCGACGTGGTGTTCGGGATTCGCGCGCACGCGGCGGTCGAGGACCGGCTGGCCGCGGTGCTCATGACGTCCTGGCAGCAGGGAAGGTCTTCGCTGCGGCGGCCGCTGTAGGCGGTATCAGCTTTCGGCGTTATCAGCTTTCGGCGTTGAGTAAGCGCTCGACTTTGGGGCCACGACATCTGCGGTGACTGGTGTCGCACAGCGGGTAGTCCTGGCTGCGCCGACAGGTGCACACGGCCACCATGAAACGATCGGATTCCACCACGTCCCCGCCAGGTGTCTCGATCCGCGCCGGGCCGGAGACCAGCACCGGCCCGTTCGGTATCACCTGTACGCGAGTCGTGCTCACGGTTTGTCTGCCCGGATCACCACGATCTGCTCCCTCCGGCAACCGCGCCCGATGCGACCGGTTTCCTCCAGCCATTGTGCTCGCGCCGTCAAGACCGGACCGAATGGGATCAGCTGTGATGCAACGACATCAGCCTTCAGTCCGGTGTCCCGCAGGGTTTGCAACGTCTGATCGACGCCGGCGAGAGCCGAGTGCACCAACAGCAGGGACCCTCCGTCAGCCAGCAACTCCGACGCCGAACCGCACAACGGGTCCAGCACCAGCCGGCCGTCCGGCCCGGCGTTGTATGCGCGGGACGGGCCCGCGATCGACGCTATCGCGCTCGTGTCATCGAGAGGCGGCGTCGGGACGTAAGGCGGATTCGACACGACGACGTCGTAGGGCCCGTGATCCAGGGCCTTAACCCAAGAACCCTGCCGCACATCGACATTCACACCGGCACCGGCGGCGTTACCGCGCGAGTAGCTGACGGCGGATGGGCAGATGTCATATGCGGTCACGCTGGCACAGGCCATTTCTGCCGCCGCGATCGCGACGAATCCTGATCCGGTGCACAGGTCGAGGACCCGTCGCCGGGGGATCAGACCTGTTCGTCGCATCGTGTCGACCAACAGGTAGGAGTCGTATTGGGGCTGGTAAACCCTTTCGGCGACCAGTGTTTCGACTGGCGCGGGGTATGTGGTCGTCACGGCAAGCCTTTCTCGACCCGTCGGAGGATTTCGCCGTGGCGATCACGGCTCGGCGTTTTTATGCCCTCAAAATGGGACGTTGAAACCGATTTCAGGGGTTTGTCGTTAACTGGACGAACCGGCAGACGCCTGAGCGAATTGCTGCAGAATCGTTGAACAAAAGGCCGACAAATCTTTTGGTGAGCGACTGGTGATCAGGTTGCCGTCAACCACTACTTCCTCGTCGACCACATTCGCTCCCGCATTGCGCAGGTCGGTGCGGATGCTCGGGTACGACGTCAGTGTGCGGCCGGTCACCACGCCCGCTTCCACCAGCGTCCACGGGCCATGACATATTGCGGCAACGGGTTTTCCGGACTCGACGAAGTCGCGCACGAACGAGACCGCGGACTCGTCCATTCGCAACTTGTCCGGGTTGACGGTGCCACCGGGCAGCACCAGCCCAACGTATTCCGCGGGTGAAGAATCCGACACCAAGCGGTCGACTTTGATGGTGCCGGCGGGTTCGAGATCGTGATTGCGGGCTTGGATTTCACCGTCTTTCAGCGACACGATGTCTATCTGTGCGCCGGCCTGTTGCAGTGCGTCACGCGGTTGCTCGAGTTCGATTTTCTCTACCCCGTCGGCCGCCAGGATGGCAATTTTTTTGCCGTCCAAAGTCATCGGAATCAGCTCCTTATGGATTCAGGACTACCTTGGTGCAGTTGTCCTGCTTGTGTTTGAAGATCTCGTATCCCTGGGGCGCCTGGTTCAGCGGCATGTGGTGGCTGATGATCGCGGTCGGGTCGATTTCACCGTTGCGGATCCGCTCGAGCAGTGGACGCATGTAGCGCTGCACGTGGCACTGTCCGGTCTTGATGGTCAACGAGCGATTCATCACCGCGCCGATCGGGAACTTGTCCATCATCCCGCCGTAGACGCCGACGATCGAGATGGTGCCGCCATTACGGCAACTCATCGCCGCTTCGCGAAGTGCATGCGGCCGTTCGGTTTCCAGCCTCGCGGCCTGCTTGACCCGGTCGTAGACGTCCACGACGGTCGTCCCGCTGCGGGCCTCCATGCCCACCGCGTCGATACAGTGATCCGGGCCGCGTCCGGCCGTCATTTCCCGCAGTTCTTCGAGCACCGACGTTTCGGCGAAGTTCAGCGGCGTCGCACCCAGTCGCTCGGCCAACTCCAGCCGGTACGGCACCTCGTCGATGACGATCACCTGTGACGCGCCGAGCAGGTTGGCGCTCACCGCCGCGAACAGTCCGACTGGACCCGCGCCCCACACGGCCACCACGTCACCAGGGGTGATATCGCACATTTCGGCAGCCATGTAACCCGTCGGCAGGATGTCGGAGAGAAACAGCGCCTGGTCGTCGGTCAGGTCGTCCGCGATCTTCAGCGGGCCGACGTCTGCGAACGGGACCCGCGCGTATTCGGCTTGCCCACCGGCGAATCCGCCCAGCATGTGGGAGTAGCCGAAAAGTCCCGCCGGGGAATGGCCCATCAATTTCTCGGCGATTCCCGCGTTGGGATTGGAATTCTCACACAGCGAATACAGGTCGCGGTCGCACGCCGAGCACGCCCCGCAGGCGATGGGAAACGGCACCACCACCCGGTCACCGACGGCGAGGTTGTCCACTCCCTTGCCGACTTCGACGACCTCACCCATGAATTCGTGTCCGAGGATGTCGCCCTGTTTGACGGTGGGGATGTAGCCGTCGTAGATGTGCAGATCCGAGCCGCAGATCGCGGTCGAGGTGACCCGCACGATTGCATCCCGGTCGTTCAGGATCTTGGGATCCGGAACCGATTGCACCTCAACGCTATTGCGTCCGGCCCAAATTGTAGCTTTCATCGTCGCACCACCTTGCCCGAGGGTTGGGCCGACTGCTGATGGAGTTGTCGCCGGGCGGCTGTGCCCTCCGGCGATCCGTCGGAACGCAGTATCTGACCCGTCTCCATGATCTGCTTGAAACGCCGCAGGTCGTCGTTGACCTGCTGCTCCGGGGACTCGCCCAGCAGCGTCGCCGCCGCCTTGCCCAGCGCACCGCCAGGCATCTGGTAGGCGAGCGTGACTCGCACCTCGGTGCCCTTGCCCGAGTGGTCAGGCGTGAATTCGACGCATCCGCTGTTCTCAATTCCGGAGCCCGGCAACGATTGCCAGGCGATCTTCTTGCCGGGCAGGTCTTCGACGATCTGCGCGTCCCACTGCACGGGCTGTCCGATCGGGGAGTTGGCGATCCAGTGTGACTGCCCGTCATCGCCTGTGGTGACGGATTGCAGGTGATACATGAAGTCGGGCAGGTTTTCCAGGTTCCGCCAGAACCCGTAAACGTATTCCGGACTTCGCATTACGGTGACCGCGGCACGCAACGTGCGGTGCCGCTGGCCGCCCGAGTGGCGGGCGGAGTCGCCGCGGCTGGTCCGCAGCGCGGCATAGAGGTCCGCCCCGCCGATCGCGGTGAGCGCGGCGGCGGTGACGATGCCGCGCCGCCGCCGGCCGGGTCCACGGCGGATGACTCCCGCGCCCAGGAACGCGACGTCGAGAACGTCACCTGCGACACGTGTCCACACCAGCTTGTCGGGACCGGCCAACAGCGCTGCGCCGTGGCCACATTCGCGCATGCCGAGGGAGCGGATGATGGTGCGGGATCGAGAGGTTTCGTCTACGCCGGCCAGTGTGGCGATCTTTCCGGGTGCCAGAATTTCGGACAGGCCCAAGCCCAAGCTGGCGACTCCCAGCCCTTTCACCAATGCCGCCGTTTTACTCGCTGCGGGATCGTTCATCAGCCAAACTCCTTGTGTCGCCGCATCGTTCCGGCGGTCGTCGGGTGGTGTCCAGGTACCCCCGCGTTAGTCGCCCAAACGTGGCCCCATACGCGACGGAAACTCAACTGGAAGCGCTGCGTAGCGCGTCCAGCAGTGGTTCGGCGGCTTCCTTCAGGAACTGCTCCTGGGATTCGCCGCCGATCTGGATGAGCGCGATATCGGTGAATCCGGCTTCCCAGTAGGACTTTGCGGCCTCGACAATCGCGTCCAGGTCCGGGCCGCAGGGAATGCTGTCGGCGACATCGTCGGGCCGCACGAACTGCGTAGCGCCGGCGAATCCCGCCGGCGTCGGCAGGTCGGCGTTGACCGTCCAGCCGCCGGCAAACCAGCGGAACTGGTCGTGCGCGCGAGCGATGGCCGCGTCGCGGTCGGGATCCCAGCACACCGGCAATTGCCCTACCACCCGGCCGGCGCCGGGCCAGCCGCCACTTTGGCGTGCGGTGCGCCAGGCGTCGACCAGCTCCTGGTCGGGTTCCACGGCGATCAGGTGGTCGGCCAGCTTGCCGAACTTCTCCACGCCCCTGGCGCCGGCCATTGCCACACCAATGCCGGGCGGCACCTCGGGTACGTCCCACAGGCGGGCGGAATCGACCTGGAAGTAGTCGCCGCGCCAGTCGACCAACTCGCCGCCGAACAGCTCGCGGATGATCTTGATGGCTTCGCGCAGCATGTCCTGACGGCGCTCGACCGTCGGCCAGCCCTTGCCGACCACGTGTTCGTTGAGATTCTCCCCACTGCCCAGTCCGAGGGTGAACCTGCCGTCGGAAAGGATCTGCACGGTGGCCGCCTGCTGCGCCACGATCGCGGGGTGGTAGCGCATCGTGGGGCAGGTCACGTACGAATACAGATCGACCCGTTCGGTGGCGTGCGCGACCGCCCCCAGCACCGCCCAGGCGTTGGGTGCGTGGCCTTGTGAGGCCAGCCACGGCGAGAAGTGATCGCTGCAGACCTCGAAGTCGAAGCCGCGTTGCTCTGCCGAAACAGCATCGCGCACAAGCTGTTTCGGACCCGCTTGCTCCGTCATCAAGGTATAACCGAACCGTGCCATGGCTGACGGGTACCCGGAAGGCAGCTGCGCAAACGGTGCAGACCACCTAGAAGGGTGGGGGTTCGTCGTCGGGTGGGCCGGTGGCGGTGGTGCGGGCGTGGTGGTTGGCGCGGCGTTCGGCGGCCACGCCCGCACCACCGCCACC
>NZ_LKTM01000213.1 GCF_001417955.2 Mycobacterium gordonae
AACCCACCCGACCATCCAGAGGAGGACGCTCAGTAAATACCGCGCAACGGTGCCTCATTCAGGTTGACAGGTTCCGTTGTTGTTGCCCGCGATCAGAACCCGACTGTTGCTGTGTTAGATCAGACTTTCGGTGATTACGACACCATCGGTATCAGGGTGACTGCCCGTTTTGACGTTGCGTTGTTGTCTCCGAAGGCTGTCACTCTTCTAACTGAGGCGTAGTCATGTCAGCGCCAACGTATTTGGATTTGGCGGCACTGTTGGGCAGGACGGTAAGCCGGGAGCAGGGCAACGCCGTCATTCAGAACGTAACCGCGATGGTGAAGGCCTATACCAGGGGTGAGGGTTTCACCGGCAGTGTTCCCAATGATGAGTTGCGTGCTGTGGTCCTGTCGGCGTCGTGCCGTGTGATTTCTAACCCTCGCGGCATTGAGATTACTGAGGCTGTCGGTCCGCAGTCAGCATCGTTTCGTGGCGCTTTCACCGGATGGACTGTTCCGGAGTTGTTCTGCCTCAATAGGTTTCGTAAGAGGGCTGATTAGTGGACGCGAAAGTATATCGCCCTGCGAGGGACTGGAAAGGTCAGCGTCCCGCCGATCTTGAGGACAGCTACATCGGTGACATCGACGGTGTGATTATGGGTGGTCCCGCACCTCAGCCCGTACGCGGTTTCCCTGGTGTGACCTCGACTGAGGGAATGATTGGGATCGCGCGCTTTCAGGAGTCGGGTATCACCGTGCAGCCCGACGATTTGCTTGCTGTGCAGAACAGGTTGTATCTGATCACAGGGCCGCGTCAGTGGGATTTCCCGAATGAGCTGACCGGCACGGAGTTTAGTTATTACTGGGTGCAGGCTGAGAACACCACTTAGACAAAGGATTTGATTATGAGCCACGATGAGAGCGGTAGGTATTTCGCTGAGGCTGAGGTTCCGGCGAAGTTGCGCCGCGAGATTGAAGAGAAGAAGGCCCGCGAAGACGGAACCTGTCAACCTGAATGAGGCACCGTTGCGCGGTATTTACTGAGCGTCCTCCTCTGGATGGTCGGGTGGGTTG
>NZ_LKTM01000214.1 GCF_001417955.2 Mycobacterium gordonae
GACGGGCGGCAACGCGGGCATGCTCAGCCTCGGCGCCGGCGGCGCCGGTGGCATCGGTGGAGAGGGCGTCACGCCGGGCGGAACCGGTGGGGCGGGTGGCGCCGGGGGCAGTGCCGGGATGCTCTTCGGCGACGGCGGGGCCGGCGGCGCCGGCGGGTTCGGCGCGACGAACGGCGGGAAGGGAGGAGCCGGCGGCAATGCCGGGATGCTCAACGGCTCCGGTGGATCGGGGGGCGCCGGCGGCCAGGGCGGCAGCACCAACGGCGGGGCCGGTGGTGCCGGTGGCGCCCCCGGCATGATCGGCAACGGCGGTAACGGCGGCAGCGGCGGCACCGGAGCCGGCGGAAAGGGTGGCACCGGCGGGGCCGGCGGCGGGTTCGGTACCGGGCTGATCGGTGACGGCGGCAACGGCGGCAACGGCGGCACCGGCACCACTCCGGGCAAGGCCGGCGCCGGCGGCATCGGCGGCCAGTTGCTGGGTCTCGACGGCTTCAACGCGCCCGCCTCCGCCAACCCGATGCACGCCATGCAGCAGCAGGCCCTGAACAGCATCAACGCACCCGTTCAGGCCATCACCGGCCGCCCGCTGATCGGCAACGGCGGCAACGGAATTGCGGGCACCGGAGCGGCCGGCGGCGACGGCGGTTGGTTGTTCGGTAACGGCGGCATCGGTGGTTCCGGGGCGGCTGGTGCCACCGGTAGCCCCGGCGGCAGCGGCGGCCGCGGCGGAATCCTGTTCGGTTCCGGCGGGTCGGGCGGCGCCGGCGGACCCGGTGTCACAACGGGCGGTGCGGGCGGCGCCGGCGGCTCGGCGTTCCTGATCGGATCCGGCGGCAGTGGTGGGGCCGGTGGGACGGCGGTGGCCCCGGCCGGAACGCCCGGCCCGTTCACCGGGGGCGCGGGCGGGCGCGGCGGCGATGCGGGCGCCCTGATCGGCGCCGCCGGGACCGGCGGGGCAGGCGGTGGCCCCGGTACCGGTGGGGCCGGCGGCGCCGGCGGCACCGGGGGGTTGTTCGCCAATGGCGGAGTCGG
>NZ_LKTM01000215.1 GCF_001417955.2 Mycobacterium gordonae
TCGGCTATGCGGGGGCCCGCTCTACTTCGAAGCGTGGGCCAGGTTGTCGGGGTCAACCCAAAGACGATTCAAGACTGCCATGAATGACGCGTTCGAAAGGTTCGTCGGCACGATTCTCCACCGTATCCACGACAAGTGCCCCCATCTGCGTGTGATCGTCGACGAAGACGAAATGCAGGCCGGATGGGCTGAGAAAAAGGGCGAAAAGCCGTCCGTCTGTGACTGGATCCTGTTCGGAAACGATCATTGCATCGTGATCGACGCCACCAACCATGCGGTGAAAGAAGATGCGGCGCAAGGCCTGGCGAGTTGGGAAGAATATAGCGCCGACATCGAGAAGATCTTCATGGACACCGACAGCGGCAAGTACAAGCAATTGCTCTCCACCATCGACCTCGTCCAGAAACATGAGGGCTGGGAGAACGAAAAGGTTGATAACAAGACGATGTACGCCCCGCTCGTCATCGTGCCCGACGCTGGTGTAGTCAACGGAATATTGACCCAGTTCGACATCAACATCCGAAGCATCAAGGCGTTCAAGCATCTTCAGCCACAGGTGTACGCCCCCGGTATCGTTCCGCTGTCGGATCTCCAGTTGCTCGAAGGGATGGCCGACATAGGGGCGAAGGGCGGCATGAATCCCGACATAATGGACTTGATCGCAAAATGGCGAATTTCCGCGTCAAAAGGTGTTGCGTCGCTTCAGTTGTACCTGCAGAGTTACGGCGCACCGATACTGCCCGTCAGTGACCACATAATGAACAACAGCCGTAGAGTAATCAGGCTTCTCGATAAGCGCTAAGCGGGCCGCAAATCGTTCGCGACGGTGAGCACGAACTCGTCGTCCGGATCGCCAGCCATATATTCGACGTGACCTTCGGGGAGATCAATACGCCGCAGGCGGTACTCGCCGCCGCTTGCGAGCTGGTCGACAGGCGCCTGCCAGGCGCGGCGCCACTCGTCGGAGGAATCGACGGGGCACGTCGGCTCGCGCCCATCGATCGGCGTCTGAC
>NZ_LKTM01000216.1 GCF_001417955.2 Mycobacterium gordonae
TACCGCTGGGAGGTCGCCATGGATTCGTGGCCAAGGAGTTTCATGAGGGTGTAGACGCTGATGTTGGTGTTCGCTAGCTCGGTGGCGTAGGTGTGTCGCAGCGCGTGCACCAGGGCCCCCGGATTGCGGTGAGCGTCCGGCCCGGCCAGTTTGAACGCACGCAGGATTCGGTATTGCAATGCCCCGCGGGTGATGCGCTGCCCGTCGACACCGACGAACAGCGGCGCTGTGGTGGGCCAGCGGCGCAGCACCGGAACGTCGCTGCCCTGCCGGCGCCGGCTGGCCGCGGGGAAGCGAGTGCCGCGACTGGCCAGGTAGTCACTCAGAACGTCAATCAGGGCCGCCTCGATCGGGATGGCGCGGTCCTTATTGCCCTTGCCGCGCACGTGGATCACCCCACCGGCCTCGGCGAGGCGGACATCCCCGACGTTGGCGGCGCGCAATTCGCCGGCGCGCAGGCCAGCGAGCAAGATGGTCAGAATAATGGCGCGGTCGCGTTCGGGCCATTGGTTGCGCAGTTTCGCATCGCTGTGGTCTGTGACGGCGTCGACGAGGGCCTTAGCGGCCGCGGCGGGAAGTGCCTTCGGAAGGCTCTTGGCGACCTTCGGTCTGCCCACGAATTGCATCGGGTTGGCCTCGAGCAGCTCAGCGGTAAACAGATAGCTGCACAACGTGTTCCACGTCGACCAGCAGCGCCGGATGGATGCTGGTTCGCGGGAGGCGGCGAACACCGCGAAGGCCTGGCGCATCGTGTCCTTGGTGATCGCGACGCAGTCCAGCGCAGCCAGCTGTTGGGGGCCGCCGGCCAGCACGACGGCGATCGCGTCAAAGTCACACCGATACGCGTCCACGGTGTGCGGGGAGGGTTTGCGGGTGCTTCGGTCGGCCAGAAACGCGCGAAACCATTCGGGCCGCTCGGCGTCGGTGCCCTCTCTGCCAACCTGGGTTGAGGCACCCGCCCCCTGACAATTAGTGACCCGAGGGCGGGGATGGAGAGACTCCCC
>NZ_LKTM01000217.1 GCF_001417955.2 Mycobacterium gordonae
GGGGTGAGGGCGGGGCCGGCCTCAACGGTTCGGCTGCCACCGGCGACGGCGGTATGGGCGGCGCGGGAACCGCCGGCGGTCAAGGCGGGCAGGGCGGCCAGGGCGGCGCGGCATTCGCCGGCGGCACCAACGGGAGCGGCGGGCAAGGCGGCCAAGGCGGTACCGGCGGACAAGGCGGCGCCGGTGGCATCGGGGTCCAAGGAACCACACCCACGGGCGGCGCCAATGGCCAAGGAGGCCAGGGTGGCACCGGCGGTAACGGCGGGCAGGGCGGACAAGGCGGGCAGGCCGGCACGGGCGCAGGCGCAGCAGGCGACGCTGGGGGCGGCGGCACGGCCGGGACCGGCGGCACCGGCGGCACCGGCGGTCTGGGCGCGGCGGCCACAAGCACCGACGGCCCGGGCACCGGCGGTACCGGGGGCAGCGGCGGCACTGCCGGCACTTCCGGAGCAGGTTCGACTCTCGGCAACGCAGGCAAGGGAGGCACAGGCGGGCAGGGCGGGCAAGGCGGCAGTGGCCACGCTGGGCAGAACGGCGCGAGCGCCGGGTCCACCGGAGGTGCCGGCTCCGAGGGCGGTCTGGGCGGCGCCGGCGGCACCGGAGGTACTGCAGGTCACGGGGGCATCAACGGAGACGGCGGCCAAGGCGGTCAGGGCGGCACGGGCGGCGGCGGCGGTGCCGGCGGTTTCGGCGCGCAGGGAGTCACACCCGCAGCAGGGGGCACGCCCGGACAGGGCGGACTGGGCGGCGAAGGCGGAAAGGGTGGCCAAGGCGGCCAGGGAGGCCAGTCCGGGAACGGAGTCGGTGCCACAGCGGGCAACACCGGTACCGGCGGCACGGCAGGCACCGGCGGAACAGGTGGCGCCGGCGGCAATGGCGCAGCCGCCACCGCCACGCTCGGCCCCGGCCCCCGCTGCCGCCGGTGCCGGCGCGACGCCCGGAGGTACCGGCGGCATCGGCGCGACAGGTGGGACCGGCGGCCAAGGTGGTATCGGAGGCGCCG
>NZ_LKTM01000218.1 GCF_001417955.2 Mycobacterium gordonae
TTGCCGCCGGCGCCGCCGTTACCGACCAGGCCACCGTTGCCGCCCTGACCGCCGGCGCCGCCGGTGCCACCGGGCGTACCGGCAAACCCGCCGTTGCCGCCCTTCCCGCCATTGCCGCCACTGGTAGGGGACGAACCGGTGGCGCCCTGTTTGCCGGTGCTGGAGCCGGACCCGCCGAGGCCGCCGGTGCCGCCGGAGCCCGGATCTCCACCGTTGCCGCCGGCGCCGCCCGTACCACCATTGACGTTCGTCGCGCCGTTGCCGCCGTCGCCCGCAACACCACCGGTGCCGCCCGCTCCGCCGGCGCCGCCAGCGCCCTGGCTGCCGGCTTTGCCGGTCGCCGACTGGGCAATGCCACCGGCTCCGCCGGCACCGCCGCCCCCACCGAATCCGCCCTTGCCGCCGTCGCCCCCGTCGCCGCCTGCCGCGCCGAACGAGCTGCCGTCGGTGCCGCGTCCGCCGGTGCCCCCGGTTCCGCCGGTTCCGCCCGTTCCGCCGGTGCCGCCGTTCCCGCCATTGCCTGCCAGGGTTCCGCCCTTGCCGCCCTGACCACCGGCGCCACCACTGCCACCAACTCCGCCCGTATTCCCGGTGCTGCCGGCGGAGGTGTCAGCGCCGGTGCTGCCGATGCCGCCGGTCCCGCCGTTGCCGCCATTGCCGCCGTTGCCGACGAGACCGCCGTTGCCGCCCCGGCCGCCGGCCGCGCCGGTACCCCCGGGTGTGGTGGCTGTGGCGCCGGCACCGCCCTTACCACCGTTGCCGCCGCTGGTGGGGGCGGTGCCGGTGGCTCCCTGCTGGCCAGTGCTGGAGCCGGCCCCGCCGGCACCGCCGGTGCCTCCTGCGCCCGGATTGCCGCCGTTGCCGCCCGCACCGCCGACGCCATTGTTGACCGCCCAGGTGCCGTCCGCGCCAACCCCACCGTCGCCTGCGCCTCCGCCGGCGCCGCCGGTCCCGCCGGCCCCGCCCGCGCCCTGGGTACCGGTCAGTCCCGAAG
>NZ_LKTM01000219.1 GCF_001417955.2 Mycobacterium gordonae
GTGGGCGATCGACACGGTCAAGGCGGTGGCCGGGGAGGTGGCGGCGGGGTTGCGGATCAGTCAGGGCCGCGCGGAGACCAAGGTGCGTTATGCCCGGGCGATGCGGGAGCGGCTGCCGGCGGTGGCGGCGGTCTTCTGCGCCGGGGACATCGACTATGAGGCATTCACGACGATCGTGTACCGCACGGATCTGATCGAGGACCGTGACGTGCTGGCGGCCGTGGATGCCACGGTCGCCACGGGGGTGACGCGCTGGCCCTCGCTGAGCCGGGGGCGGCTCTCGGCGAAGGTGGATGCGATCGTGGCCCGCGCCGATGCCGATGCGCTGCGCCGTCGCAAAGAGGTCCAGGCCGAGCGGGAGGTGTGGATCAGCCCGCCCCTGGACGGGTTGGCGCAGATCGAGGGACGCCTGCGGGCCACCGATGCCCAGGCGGTCGATGCGCGGCTCTCAGCGCTGGCGGCCACGGTCTGCGGCAACGATCCGCGCACCCTGGCGCAGCGCCGCGCCGATGCCCTGGGGGCCTTGGCCGCCGGTGGCACCCGGCTGGGTTGTGAGTGCGCGCGTCCGGACTGCACCGCCGCCGGGCGTAAGCCGTCCTCGCCGGTGGTGATTCATGTGATCGCCGAAGCCGCCACCCTGGCCGGGCGCAGCGACAGCCCGGCGTGCCTGCTCGGTGGGGAGGACCTGATCACCCCCGAGCTGCTGGCCGAACTCGCACTGACCGCCAAACAGGTGCCGTTGATCCACCCCGGCTACGCGCTGCCTGAGCCGCAGTACCACCCCTCGCAGGCGTTGGCTGATTTCGTGCGGGCCCGGGATCTGACGTGCCGCTGGCCCGGCTGCGAGGTGCCGGCCATCCACTGCGACTGCGACCACACCATCCCCTGGGCCCAGGGCGGGCCCACCCATGCCGGCAAGGTCATAAGTTGTTAAACTACCCTCATGTCTGCGAAGAAATCTGCTGGTCAGAGTGTCGGGGTGGGGTCGGC
>NZ_LKTM01000220.1 GCF_001417955.2 Mycobacterium gordonae
AACGCCGGCCTGCTGTTCGGCGAAGGCGGGACCGGCGGCAACGGCGGGTTCGGGCCCACCAACGGCGGCAAGGGTGGCGCCGGCGGCAACGCCGGGCTGATCGCCGGCTCGGGCGGCGCGGGCGGCGCCGGCGGCGACGCCGGAGCCGCTGCGGGCGGTGCGGGCGGCACCGGCGGCGGCTCCGGGCTGATCGGCAACGGCGGCAACGGGGGTAGCGGAGGCACCGGCCAGGCCGCCGCCGGCAGCACCGGCGGCGCGGGCGGCGCCGGCGGCAACGGCATGCTGATCGGCGACGGCGGCAACGGCGGCAACGGCGGCCTCGGCGCGACGAAGGGCGGGGCGGGCGCCGGCGGCATCAGCGGCCAGTTGTTGGGCCTGGACGGCTTCAACGCACCGGCCGGCACCAACCCCCTGCACACCCTGCAGCAGCAAGTGATCAATGCCGTCAACGCGCCCGTTCAGGCGGCGACCGGCCACCCGCTGATCGGCAACGGCGCCAACGGCGCCGCGGGAACTGGCGCCGCCGGGGGCGACGGTGGGCTGCTGTTCGGCAACGGCGGGATCGGTGGCTCCGGCGCCGCCGGCGCCACCGGCGGCCACGGCGGGGCGGGTGGCGGAATATTCGGCACCGGCGGCGCCGGCGGGGCGGGCGGCGCATCGACGACCACCAACGGCGGTGCCGGCGGGGCGGGAGGTAACGGCGGCCTGTTGGGCTCCGGCGGAACCGGCGGCGTGGGCGGAAGAGCGCCGAGCAGCGCCAACGGAGGAGCCGGCGGCGCGGGCGGCAACGCGGGCATGCTCGCCGGCGCCGCCGGCAGCGGCGGCGACGGTGCCGTCTCCTTCACCCCGGGCGTTTCGGGTGCCGGAAAGGGTGGCGCCGGCGGCGCCGGCGGCGCCGGAGGGTTGTTCGCCAGCGGTGGCGTCGGCGGGGACGGCGGGTTCGGCCAGACCAGCAGCGCCGGCGGCAACGGGGGCA
>NZ_LKTM01000221.1 GCF_001417955.2 Mycobacterium gordonae
CGATATCTCTAGGTGAGCGGCGTGTGGAGTCGACGTCTACGACGGGGCCGCGGCTTGGCGTAGGTCCGTCGTCGTGGCCGGGTTATCTGTAGGAAGTCGTCGACGGTGGTGGGCTGCGCTGTGGCCCCGTTGGTTCTGGTTGGGTCCGGTCCGGCTATGACGGATGCGGTGTCGCCGCAGGGATGCGGGATTCGAGGAGTCGGCTGCGAAGTGCTTCGTTCTCGGTGCGAAGCTGCGCGAGTTGTTCGGTGAGTTCACGGTTGCGGGCGATCGCGGTGGCGAGTTTGGTGCGTAGCGATTCCAGGCTTGCCGCGCGCCCTGTTGCGGCCGTCGCCGTGGTGGTCGTGGTGGTGCGGAGGTTGGTGATGTCGTCGCGTAGTTGGCTGTGCTGGTAGAGGAAGCTGGTCGATACACCGGCGTCGCGGGCGACGTCGACGAAGGTGACGGGCTGACCGGTGTTTCGCAGTCGGGTGATCGCGCGGCGGGCGCGGGCGGTGGCGTCGGTGGTGCGGGCGGCGGCTGCTGCGGTCAGGCGTGCGGTGCGGCGTTCGCGGTCGTCGGCGCTCACTGAGGTTCCTGCGTGGTGTTCGGGTCGATTTCGCTGATCAGTTTGGAGACCTTGTCGAGCATCGCCGTGTTCAATTCGACGGCGGCTGCGTCGCCGCGCTCGTGAGCGTCGGCGGTGAGGCGTTGCAGTTGGTCGCGGTGCGCGATATGGGCGCCGAGGAAGACCCGGCCGCCGGGGTCGTGGAAGGAGCAGTCGAGGCAGGGGTTGGGCCGGAATTCGCAGCGTTGCGCCGTTGGGAGAGTGCAGAATCCGTTGGGCAGCGCGGTGGTGAACCGGGCCCGGAGCCGCTCCACGTCGGCGTCGGTGTTGGTCGTGTCTGTTGCGGCGCTGTTCCAGAATTCACGTGCTTTGCGGGCCAGGGTGTCGTCGGTGATGCGGGCGTATGC
>NZ_LKTM01000222.1 GCF_001417955.2 Mycobacterium gordonae
AAGCTCAAGAAGCCACCCGCACCGCCGGAGCCGGTGGCTCCGGCGGTGCGGGTGGCTTCTTGAGCTTTGGCGGCGCAGCAGGTGGTGGAGGAGCGAACGGCACTGGCGGTGCGGGCGGAGCGGGTGGTGCGGGCGCCACCGGATTCGACGCCGCAGTTGGTTCCGGCGCTGTCGGGGGTTCCGGTTTCGCCGGTGGCGCGGGCGGGGCCGGCGGCGCGGGTGGCGGTAGTGGCGCTTTGCAGGGAGCCGGTGGTGCCGGTGGCCAGGGCGGAGTCGGCGGCGCGGGCGGCTCGGGCGGCTCGGGTTCGTCCGGTGGTGTCAATAGCGCCGGAGTGGCCGGTGGCCAGGGTGGAACCGGAGGATCCGGCGGAGCCGCGGGACTCGGTGGAGCCGGGTCGGTCGCGGGGGCTGCGGGCCTTGCCGGCGACGGCGGCGCGGGCGGTAGGGGCGGATCCGGCGGATCCGGCGGGGCCGGGCTGGATGCCGTCGCGGCCGGCGCTCAGGGCGGTCAGGGTGCAGCCGGCGGGGCCGGAGGTCAGGGCGGTACGGGCGGTGCCGCGGGTACCGGGGTTGGTGGGCATCAGGGCGCAGGTGGCGTCGGTGGTCAGGGTGGCCGCGGCGGTGTCGGCGGCGCGGGGGCCGACGGTGCGGACGGCAGCGATCCTCTGGCGGCCGCTCAGGCCGGCGGTCAAGGCGGGACCGGAGGCACCGGCGGTGCCGCGGGAGCCGGTGGGACGGGATCCACCAGTGGAGCGACAGGTACCGCCGGGGACGGTGGGTCCGGAGGTGCGGGCGGCAACGGCGGCAAAGGTGCTGACAACGCCACTATCGCCGCGGCCGGCGCGCAGGGTGGCCAGGGGGGAGCCGGTGGCGCCGGCGGCGTGGGAGGCACCGGTGGCGCCGCGGGTGCCGGGACGGGCGGACAACAAGGCGCGGGCGGGGCC
>NZ_LKTM01000223.1 GCF_001417955.2 Mycobacterium gordonae
CGTTCAACACGAACCCGCCGGTGCCACCGGCCCCACCGGTGCCCAGCAGCCAGCCGCCGGCTCCGCCGGCACCGCCCGTCCCGCCGCCGGAGCCGCCGGCTCCGCCGGCTCCGCCGGAACCGATCAGCCCCGCCGCGCCGCCGGCCCCGCCGGCGAATCCGGCCGCTCCGGAACCGCCGGCGCCGCCATCACCGAGCAGCCAGCCGCCGGCCCCGCCGCCGGCCCCGGTGCCGGGGGCGCCGTTGGCGCCGTTGCCGATCAACGGGCGCCCGGTCAACGCCTGCACGGGCCCATTGATCGGCGCCAGCAGGCTCTCGCCCAGGGCGTGCAGATCCACCGATTGCAGTGCCGACAGATTCACGGCCTCTGCGCCGGCGTAGGCACCCGCACTTGCGCTCAACGTCTGCGCCAGCAGCTGCTCGAAGGCGGCCGCCTGCGCGTCGAGGGCCACAAAGCCCTGCGCGTAGTTGCCGAACAGCCGCGCGATCGCCGCCGACACCTCGTCGGCGGCCGCCGCCGCGACCGTCGTGGTCGACGGCGCCCACGACGCCGTCGCCTTCCTGATCGCCTCCCCGATCCCGCTTACATCGGCCGACGCGGCTGCCAGAGCTTCCGGGGCTGCGATCAGGAACGTCGACATCAGCGGCTCCCATCATTGGGGCGAAGCGAACGGCTAAATATATGGCACGGGACCCCGAAAGTGAATGGATCTGCAGCTGTTCGGCAGAGCGTTTCTTCGCTAGAGAACTTTGGCGAATTCGCGCAGTGACTGTATCTGCAAGGGATCCAGCGACGGGCGCACTTTTTCCCGGGCCGCGGCCAGGTCGGCCGCTGTGACGTCCGCGGCGTCGATGGAACGCCGCATCGCGGTCAGGGCGGCCTCGCGCAGCAGCGCCACACAGTCTGCGGCGCTGTATCCTTCGAGCCCGGCGGCCACCGCGTCCAGGTCGACGTCGGAGCTGAGCGGGATGGATTTGCCTGCGGTGCGCAGGATTTCGCGACGGGCATCGGCGTCGGGCGGCTCGACGAATACCAGCCGTTCCAGCCGGCCGGGCCGCAGCAGAGCCGGGTCGATCAGATCCGGTCGGTTCGTGGCGCCCAGCACGACGACGTCACGCAGCGGGTCGATGCCGTCGAGTTCGGTCAGCAGCGCGGCCACCACACGGTCGGTGACACCCGAGTCGAAGCTCTGTCCGCGCCGGGGCGCCAGTGCGTCGATCTCGTCGAGGAATACCAGCGAAGGCGCCGAATCGCGGGCCCGCCGGAACAATTCGCGCACCGCCTTCTCCGACGATCCGACCCATTTGTCCATCAGCTCAGAGCCTTTGACGGCGTGCACGCTCAGCTGTCCGGTGCTGGCCAGCGCACGGACCACGAAGGTCTTGCCGCAGCCCGGCGGGCCGTAGAGCAGCACCCCGCGCGGCGGGTCCACCCCGAGGCGGGAGAAGGTGTCCGGGTGCTGCAGCGGCCACAGCACCGCCTCGGTGAGCGCCTGCTTGGCCTCGACCATGTCGCCGACGTCGGCCAGGGTGACGCTGCCGACGACGACCTCTTCGCCGGCTGACCGCGACAGCGGCCTGATCACCGACAGCGCGCCGATCAGGTCGTCCTGGCTGAGTTTGGGTGGCTGACCGTCGGTACTGGCCCGCGACGCCGCCCGCAGCGCGGCCTCGCGCATCAGCGCCGCCAGGTCCGCGACCACGAATCCCGGTGTCCGGGCGGCGATCGCGTCGAGGTCGAGGTCGGTGGTGGGCACCTTCTTCAGCAGTGCCTCCAGCAGCGCCTTGCGGGTTCCGGCATCGGGCAACGGCAACCCCAGCTCACGGTCGCACAGCTCCGGTGAGCGCAGCCGGGCATCGATCTGGTCCGGCCGCGCCGAGGTGGCGATCAACGCGACGCCGTTGGTGGCCACGGCCTTGCGCAGCTCGGTGAGGATGAGCGCGGCCACCGGTTCGGGTGTTTCCGGTAGCAGGGCGTCGACGTCGGTGATCAGCAGCACCCCACCGCCGTCGCAAGCCTTGGTGACCGCGGCCGAGACCGCGCGCAGCCGGTCCTCGGCGGCCAGCGCGCCGGTGGCCGGGCCGTCGAGCTGCACCAACCTGCGTCCGGCGCACACCGCCCGCACCAGGGTCACTTTGCCGACACCGGCCGGCCCCGACACCAGGACACCGAGATTGGTGCCCGCTCCCAGTGTCTTCAGCAGGTGCGGCTCGTCGAGGGCGAGCTTGAGCCACTCGGTGAGCTTGGCCGCCTGCGGCTGCGCACCTTTGAGCTCTTCGACCTGCATCTCCGGGGTGGAGACGTCGACGGCCGGAATGACGTGCGAGGAGTCGGGCACCGCGGTGCCCCAGCTGACCAGCGTGTTCGGCTGGACGCTGACAGGTCCCTGAGGGTCCATGCCGGTGACCGTCAACAACTCGGATGTCCAGCTGATCCCTACCGACGAGGCCAGCGCGCGGGTGGCCGCCGACGTCGACGTGCCGGGTCCCAGGTCGCGCGGCAACAGCGACACCGCGTCCCCGACCGTCATCACCTTGCCGAGCAGTGCCTGGCGCAGCGTGGCCGACGACAGCGACTGGGTGGCCAGCGTCGAACCACTCAGCGTCACCGTGCGCGCCCCGTAGACGGTGACGGCGCTGACGATGACCTCGGTGCCCTCCCGCAGGCCGGCGTTGGACAACGTGACGTCGTCGAGCAGCACGATGCCGATCGGGATGTCGCCGGCGGCCATGGCCGCCACCGCCGCGGTGGTGCGGGATCCGGTGAGCGACACCGCATCCCACTCGCGGATGCCCAGGGCGACGATGGTGCTCGGGTGCAGCCGCACGACGCCCCGGCGCGAGTCGACCGCGGACGTGTTCAGCCGGGCGGTGAGAGTGAGGTGATTGGGCCGGGTCACGTCACCTGCCCGGTTTACGCAACCCGAGCCGCGCCATCGACCGTCGGTGCGGCTGGGCCCGCCGGGTCGCGCGCCGGGCGGCGCGTCGTTGCTTGTTGTCGTCCTCCCACGCTTCGGGGTGCTTGGCCAACCAGCGCTTGCTGCGCACCGCGAACGGGATGTGGCACACGTAGGAAATGATGATGACCCAGATCAGGATGTAGGGCGCCAGCACCGCGGCGGCGGCGGCGATCGCCAGCACCGCCAGTAGCGGGGCCGCCCAGTTCGGCGGCACGGCCAGGGTGTGGAACTTCTTCATCGGGATCGCGCTCACCATCAGCAGCGACGTCCCGGCGATCCAGAAGCCCAGGAACCAGATCGACGTCCACCAGCCTTCGCCGAACTGGAGCTTCAGGCCGATCGTCCCGATCATCGAGACGGCGCCTGCCGGCGCCGGCATGCCGACGAAGTACTCCTTGGCGTAGGGCGGCAGCGTCCCGTCGTCCTGCTGGGCGTTGTAGCGGGCCAGTCGCAGCACGACGCACACCGCGTAGAGCAACACGACGGCCCAGCCGACCGGCCATTTCGACAACAGGGTCACGTACACCACGAGGGCAGGGGTCACGCCGAAGTTCACCGAGTCGGCCAGCGAGTCGATCTCGGCCCCCATCCGCGACTGAGCGTCGAGGATCCGGGCCACCCGGCCGTCGAGGGCGTCGAGGATGGCGGCCACCGCGATCAGCGCCATCGCGGGAATCGGTTTGTGGTCGAGCGCGAACTTGATCGAGGTGAGGCCGGCGCAGATGGAGAGCACGGTCATGGCGCTGGGCAGCAGGTGCAGCGCCTCGGTGCGCCGGACCCGCGGTTTGTTGATCATGAGAGCTCTGCCAGGACGGTCTCGCCGCCCAGGGTGCGCTGGCCGAGACTGACGATCGGCTGCGCGCCCGGCGGCAGGTAGGTGTCCAGGCGCGAGCCGAACCGGATCAGTCCGTAGGTCTCTCCGATCGCCAGCCGGTCGCCGACATGTGCGTCGCACACGATGCGGCGCGCCACCAGTCCGGCGATCTGGACAACCACCAGGTCGTCTCCGTTGTCCATGCGGATGCGCACGCTGGTGCGCTCATTGGCCTCGCTGGCCTCGGGCAGGTCGGCCGACAGGAAGCTGCCCGGACGGTGCTGCACGGCGATCACCTCACCACTCACCGGGGCCCGCTGCACGTGGACGTCCAGGATCGACAGGAAAATGCTGATGCGCGGCATGGCCGTGTCACCCATGCTCAGCTCCGCGGGCGGGACGGCTGAGTCGATCACGCAGACCGTGCCGTCGGCGGGAGCGACCACGGCACCGGGCCGGGTGGGAGGCACCCGCTTCGGGTGCCGGAAGAAACCCGCGCAGGCGCCCGCCGCCAGCAGCCCGGTCCGGCGCACCCAGCGGTGCCGGTAGCCGACGGCGGCCAGGGCCAGGCCCGCACCGATGAACGGCCGCCCGCCCGGGTGGATCGGGGGAACGGTGTCCCGCACCAACTCGATCAGGTGCGCGGGACCTTCGGAAGAACCAGGGCGTCGTGCCACGCGGGTCATCTTACGTATGGGCGCGGCGGCGGCGTGGTTCGTTGGGTCCCGGGCAGGGAAAGCTGAGAGCGAACCCGCCCGTTCGAGGAGTCCGACATCCGACCCAGTCCTTGCACGGCGCGGCGCTGCGCCGCGCAAAGATCGGCGTCACCGCGACGTTCGTCGCTCATGCCGTGGTGTTTTCGTCCTGGGCTGCCCACATCCCGCAGGTCAAGGCGGGCCTCGGGTTGTCCGACGGGGCTTTGGGGTCGGCGCTGTTCGGTGCGCCGCTCGGCTCGGTCGCGGCGACGTTGTTCAGCCACTGGGCGCTGCCCCGCTGGGGCAGTCGCCGGCTGGCGCCCATCATGGTCGCGGGCTACTCGCTCGCCCCGATGACCGTCGGGCTGGCGACTTCCGGCGCATGGCTGTTTCTGGCCCTGATGCTGTGGGGCTGGTTCCAGGGTGCGCTGGACGTCGCGATGAACACCCAGGCCGGCACCGTGGAGCGACAGGCCCGCGCCCCGATCATGGCCCGGTTTCACGGCATGTGGAGTCTGGGCGCGCTGGTGGGCGCGGTGATAGGGGCGGCCTGCGTCAGCGTCGGCGTCGGCCTCGAACCCCAGCTGGTGGTGCTGGGGGCCCTGGTGCTGGTGCTGGTCGGCCCGCTGACCCTGCGCTTCATCGACGACGAGACCGTCGACGCCGAGGCAGGCGAGCGGGTGCGCGTCTGGACACCGGCGGTGGCGATCCTGGCCGCGGTGGCATTCGCGTCGTTCCTGTGCGAAGGCGCCGCCACCGACTGGTCGGCGAATTTCGTGCACGACGTCGTCGGAGCCGGGGCCGGGGTGTCCGCTTTGAGCTACGCGGCGTACACCCTGGCGATGGTGGTGATCCGGTTCGGCGCGCTGCGCCTGCACGCCCGGGTCTCGGCTCGTCGGCTGCTGCCGGGGCTGGCACTGGTCGCTGTCGTCGGTATCAGCGTCACGCTGGTCGCCGCCGATCCGGTTGCCAGCGTGGTCGGTTTCGCCTGCGTGGGAGCGGGGGTGGCGCTGCTGGTGCCCACGGCGTTCAGCGCCGCCTACGCGGCCGGCAACGGCGGTTCGGCGATCGCCCTGGTCGCCGCGGCCGGTTGGGTGGGCTATCTGCTCGGGCCGCCGCTGATCGGCCATCTCGCCGGATGGGTCGGACTGTCGGGAGCGCTGGTCACCATTCCGGTGGTGCTCTCGGTCGCGGCGCTCGCGGTCGCGGCCACCTCAGCTTTCGACGCGGCCGACGATTTTCATCGCGATTAGCTCAGGTCCCATACCTGCAGCTCGGTACCCGCCGGCACCTCGACCACGTCCTCGGGGATGTCCAGCAGTGCGTTAGCCGACGCCAGCCAGCGCAGATGGTGCGAAGCGGGTGGCCCGTAACTGGTGACCCGGCCCGCCGCGGGATCGAGGATGGCGCGCCGGAACTGCCGCTTGCCGCGGGGTGAGGTCACCGCCTCGGTCAGCACCGCGGCCCGCTTCGGCCGCTGCGGGCCGGGCAGGCCCATGGCTGCGCGCAACGCGGGCCGGATGAACACCTCGAAGGAGACCAGCGCGCTGACCGGGTTGCCGGGCAACGTGATGATGGGCGTTCCGGCCACGAACCCGGCACCCTGCGGCATGCCCGGCTGCATCGCGACCTTGACGAACTGCACGCCCTGATCCCCCTCGCGGCCGAAGGCGTCTTTGACCACCTCGTAGGCGCCGGCGCTGACCCCGCCGCTGGTGATGATCAGGTCCGCGTCGGGCGCGTAGCGGTCCAGGACCGCGGTGAACTGCGCGACGTCGTCGCCGGCGGTCGCGGTGGCGAGCACTTCGGCACCGGCCTCGCGGACGGCGGCCGCGAGCATCACCGAGTTGGACTCGTAGATCTGCCCGGGTTGCAGCGGCGTGCCCGGCGCCACCAGCTCGGAGCCGGTCGACATCAGCAGCACCCGCTGCCGGGGTACCACCGGCAACGCCGCCAGCCCCAGCGCGGCGAGCAGGCCGAGCGCGGCCGGTGTCACCACCTCGCCCGCACGCAGCACGGTGGTGCCCGCGTTCACGTCCTCGCCCGCTCGGCGGATGTGTTTGCCCGCGTCGGAATGCTGCCGGATCTGCACCGACCGCACGCCGCCGTCGGTGGCCTCCACCGGCACGATGGCCGTGGCCCCGGCCGGCAGCGGCGCCCCGGTCATGATCCGGTGGGCGGTACCGGGTTGCAGGGCCAGTTCGTCGGTGCGGCCGGCGGGAATGTCCTCGGCGACCGGCAGCACGACGGGCCGCTCGGGCGTCGCGCCCGCGGTGTCCTCGGCCCGCACCGCGTAACCGTCCATCGCGGAGTTGTCGAAGACCGGCAGGGACAGGGGCGCGACGATGTCGTCGGCCAGGACCAGGCCCAGAGCGTCGGCCAGCGGGACCGTGGCCGCGGGGCGGGACGTGATCATGTCCGCGATCACGCGCTGGTGTTCGGTGACGGAACGCATGTCAGACCGGGAACTTCACGCCGGTGAGTTCCTCGGAGACACTCCACAGCCGGCGTTGCAGGTCCGCGTCGTGCGACTGCGCGCTGGACTGCACCAGCCTGGGGTGGCCACGTTGCTCACCCAGGCCGTCCGGCCCGTAGTACTGTCCGCCCTGCGCGGACGGGTCGGTGGCCGCCCGCAGCGTGGGCAGCGCACCGGCCTCCGCGCTCTGGAACAGCAGCGGCGCCAGGGCGTTGAGCGGCCGCAGGATGCGCGGGACATTGCGGGCCAGTTCGGTGGCCGAACCGCCGGGATGTGCGGCGACGGCGATGGTGGGTGCGGCCGCGGTAGAGAGCCGGCGCTGCAACTCATAGGTGAACAGCAGGTTGGCCAGCTTCGACTGTCCGTAGGCGCCGATGCGGCTGTAGCTGCGTTCCCACTGCAAGTCGTCGAAGTGAATCGCGGCGCGCATGCGGTGGCCGAGGCTGCTGACCGTCACCACCCGGGAGCCGTCCAATTGCAGCATGTGGTCCAGCAACAGCCCGGTGAACGCGAAGTGGCCGAGATGGTTTGTGCCGAACTGCAATTCGAAGCCGTCGGCGGTCAGCTCCTTCGGTGTCCACATCACGCCCGCGTTGTTGATCAGCAGGTCGATGCGGGGGTGGGTGCTGCGCAGTTCGTCGGCGGCCCGACGCACCGAGGCCAGCGAACTGAGGTCGAGCTGGGTCAGCGTGATGTCCGCGTCCGCTTTGGCGGCGACGATTCGGGACAACGCCGCATTGCCCTTCTCCTGGTTGCGCACCGCCAGCACAACGCGGGCGCCGTGGCAGGCCAGCGCGGCGGCGGTGTGGTAGCCGAGCCCGGTGTTGGCGCCCGTGACGACGACGGTGCGGCCGCTCTGGTCGGGGATGTCGGCTGTCGTCCACTTCCTGGTGCCACTGGAGGTCATGGGGCACAACTTACTCAACCCGACAGACCGGCTGCCCGTTGGCGAAAGCCGGGTAACGTCGAGAACGTGATTACCGGTCTGGCGCACGCCGGGGTGTGCGTACCCGACTGTGAGGCTGCCGTCGCGTTCTATCGCGACGTGTTAGGCCTGCGTGTGCTCTCGCCGCCGTACATCATGTCCGGTAATGCCATTCGCGACGACATGGGCGAACTGGTGTCCGATCCCGCTATGAAGGCCGCCGTCGTCGGCCTGCCCGGTGACGGCGATCGAGTGCTGGAGGTGATCGAGTACATCAATGTCGAGGGTGCCGCGACAGACCGTGCTCTGACCGATCACGGCTTGTCGCATGTCGGGCTGATTTGCGACGACCTCGACGCGACCCGCGCCGAGCTGGAAAGCGAAGGGGTGCGGTTCCTGGTCAGTGGGATCGCCGATGTCGCGCGGGTCCGCACCACCTGGTTCGCCGACCCGTGGGGCGTGGTGTTCATCCTGGTGGAGAAGAGCCGGCCCGGGCGCCCCTATTTCGCGCAGTTCGGGGCGTGATGTCCCCGAAAATCAAGGTGGGCGTCATCGGCGCGGGCGCCGGCGGCATCGCCATGGGGATTCAACTCGCCGCCGGCGGCTATGACTTCACGATCTTCGACCGCGCGGACGGGTTCGGGGGAACCTGGCGGCACAACACCTTCCCCGGCGCGGCCTGCGATGTGCCGTCGCACCTCTACTCCTACTCGTTCGCACTCAACCCCCGCTGGAGCAAGACGTACGCGAACCAGCCCGAGATCCTGGCCTACCTGGAGAAGGTCGCCGCAGACCATGGGCTGGGCGCACACCTGCGGCCGAACACCGCGATCACGACCCTGCGATGGTCGGATCAGTCGAGGCGCTGGACCCTGACGGACCAGGACGGCCGCCAACACGATTTCGACGTCGTGGTGAGCGCGGTCGGGATGCTCGACGTGCCCAACGTGCCGGACATCCCCGGTGCGCAGCGATTCCTCGGTAGGCAGTTCCACTCGGCCCGTTGGGACCACAGCAGGTCGACTGCCGGGGAACGGGTCGCGTCCATCGGCACTGGCGCCAGCGCCGTTCAGTACGTCCCGGCGATCGCGCGAGACACCGCGCAGCTCACCGTCTTCCAGCGCACCCCGATCTGGATCGCACCCCGATTCGACTTCCCGTTCACCGCCGAGCAGCACGAGGAGTTCGAACGCCATCCCGAGATCGCGCAGAAGCTGCGCGACGAGGCGTTCGCCGCCTACGAGTCGGCCACTTTCGACACCGACGACAGACAGACCCGGGAGGCGACCGAACTGGCGCGCAGCTATCTGCACCGCAAGGTCGCCGACCCCGAATTGCGGGCCAAGCTGACGCCGGATTACCCGGCCGGCTGCAAGCGGCCGTTGATGTCGCGGGAGTGGTACCCGACCTTCGCTCTGCCGCATGTCCGTCTGGAGACCACCGCCATCGCGGAGCTGACCGAGCGGGGGGTCCGCACCGTCGACGGGGTCGAGCACCGCGTCGACACCGTCATCTACGGCACCGGGTTCAAGGCCGCCGACTACCTGGACAGCATCGACGTATACGGGAGCGGCGGCCGGCACCTGCGCGACGACTGGCGTGGCGGTGCCGAGGCCTACCTCGGCACCCTGGTGAGCGGCTATCCCAACTTCTTCACCCTCTACGGCCCCAACACCAACGGGGTCAACTCGATCATCTACATCCATGAGGTCCAGACCACCTTCGTCCGCCACATCCTCGACGTGGTGGGCCGCCAGGGTGCGCGCACGATCGAGGTGACGATGGACGCACAGCACCGCTACAACGACGAGATCCAGGCCGCGATGGTGGGCAAGGTCTGGTTGGCCTGCTCCAACTATTTCCGTCATCCCAGCGGCAAGGTAGTGACCCAGCTGCCCTTCAGCGGCCGGACGTTCTTCGAACGGACCCGTGCGATGGTCGCCGAGGACTACGTGCTGAGTTGACGCTCGCGGGGGTCCGGGGGTTACTCCACGATGTGGTTGTCGTGCGCCGCGAACCACGCGCGGCGCTCGTCGTCGGTCATGTCCGCCAGCGCGGTGAAGCCTTCGAAGTAGGCCTCGCGGGGTGCGCCCGGCGAGAAGAGCATCAGCATCGACGCCGGTTCGGCGACCTCGTTGCGGAAGCCGTGGATGCCGCCCGGCGGCACATAGAGGAAGTCGCCCTGATTTCCATCGACCCAGTCCCGGCCGTCGTAGAGCCGCATGGTCCCGGACAGCACGAAGAAGGCCTCGGACATCGAACGGTGGAAATGCGGACCGGGTCCGCCGCCGGCGGGCGCGATGTCGACCCGGTACAGCCCGTAGTCGCCGTCGGTGGCTTCCTTATTGGCCAGGTAGTGGTACTTCACCCCGAAGTTCTCGTAGTCCGGTGGCTCATCGCCGCGCTTGAGCCACGCGCTGACCTCCGGTTCCGCTCTGGTGTAGCGAGGCTTGGGATATGGCGGCACGAACAGCGACATCTCTTCAGTCTGCCGCGCACCGGGCCGGCGGGATCCCTCCGGCGAGGGTGAATCTCGCGACGCGACACGCGGACGGGACGTCGGGGTGTTCACAATCGCCGCTTCAGCCCACGGCGAACGAGACCGGCCGACCTTGCACTCGGCATAGGCGAGTGCTAATAATGACGTTGGCACTCGGCATAGGCGAGTGCCAGGTCGGGACGGTGAGGTCCAGCAACCAACCGCTGTGATCGTCCGTCGCGGGCACTGCGCCCGGCCAGCGTAAGTAATGGGGTTGTCGTCACTCGCGACCCCAATTTCATTCCCAATCCGGAGGAATCACTTCGCAATGGCCAAGACAATTGCGTACGACGAAGAGGCCCGTCGCGGCCTCGAGCGGGGCCTCAACGCCCTCGCCGACGCGGTAAAGGTGACGCTGGGGCCCAAGGGCCGCAACGTCGTACTGGAGAAGAAGTGGGGCGCTCCCACGATCACCAACGATGGTGTGTCCATCGCCAAGGAGATCGAGCTGGAGGACCCGTACGAGAAGATCGGCGCCGAGCTGGTCAAGGAAGTCGCCAAGAAGACCGACGACGTTGCCGGTGACGGCACCACCACGGCCACCGTGCTGGCGCAGGCGCTGGTCAAGGAGGGCCTGCGCAACGTCGCTGCCGGTGCCAACCCGCTGGGTCTGAAGCGCGGCATCGAGAAGGCCGTCGAGAAGGTCACCCAGACCCTGCTCAACTCGGCCAAGGACGTCGAGACCAAGGAGCAGATCGCGGCCACCGCGGGCATCTCCGCGGGCGACCAGTCGATCGGCGACCTGATCGCCGAGGCGATGGACAAGGTCGGCAACGAGGGCGTCATCACCGTCGAGGAGTCCAACACCTTCGGCCTGCAGCTCGAGCTCACCGAGGGCATGCGGTTCGACAAGGGTTACATCTCGGGCTACTTCGTCACCGACGCCGAGCGTCAGGAAGCTGTCCTGGAAGACCCCTACATCCTGCTGGTCTCCAGCAAGGTGTCGACCGTCAAGGACCTGCTGCCGTTGCTGGAGAAGGTCATTCAGGGCGGCAAGCCGCTGCTGATCATCGCCGAGGACGTCGAGGGTGAGGCACTGTCCACCCTCGTCGTGAACAAGATCCGCGGCACCTTCAAGTCGGTGGCGGTCAAGGCCCCCGGCTTCGGTGACCGTCGCAAGGCGATGCTGCAGGACATGGCCATCCTCACCGGTGGTCAGGTCATCAGCGAAGAGGTCGGTCTGTCCCTCGAGACCGCCGACATCTCGCTGCTCGGCAAGGCCCGCAAGGTCGTCATCACCAAGGACGAGACCACCATCGTCGAGGGCGCCGGTGACCCCGACGCCATCGCCGGCCGGGTGGCCCAGATCCGCGCCGAGATCGAGAACAGCGACTCCGACTACGACCGCGAGAAGCTGCAGGAGCGCCTGGCCAAGCTGGCCGGCGGTGTTGCGGTGATCAAGGCCGGGGCTGCCACCGAGGTGGAGCTCAAGGAGCGCAAGCACCGCATCGAGGACGCCGTCCGCAACGCCAAGGCGGCCGTCGAGGAGGGCATCGTCGCCGGTGGTGGCGTGGCCCTGCTGCAGTCGGCTCCGGCCCTGGCCGAGCTCGACCTCAAGGGCGACGAGGCGACCGGTGCCAACATCGTGCGCGTCGCGCTCGAGGCTCCGCTGAAGCAGATCGCCTTCAACTCCGGGCTGGAGCCCGGCGTGGTGGCCGAGAAGGTTCGCAACTCGCCCGCCGGCACCGGCCTGAACGCCGCCACCGGTGAGTACGAGGACCTGCTCAAGGCCGGCGTTGCCGACCCGGTCAAGGTGACCCGTTCGGCGCTGCAGAACGCGGCGTCCATCGCGGGCCTGTTCCTGACCACCGAGGCCGTCGTCGCCGACAAGCCGGAGAAGGCGGCCGCTCCGGCGGGCGACCCGACCGGCGGCATGGGCGGTATGGACTTCTAGGAAGTCGACGAGAAGCCCGGCTCCTTCAAGGGAGCCGGGCTTTTTCGTGTGATAGGGGGTATTGCATGGACGTTCCCGACTGGGTGTGGGCCCTGACGATCGTGGCCATCGTGGGCCTGCTGGCCTTCGACTTCGTCTTCCACGTCCGCAAGGCGCATGTTCCGACGCTGCGGGAGGCCGCAGTGTGGTCGGCCGGGTATGTGGGGATAGCCCTGCTGTTCGGTGTCGGCCTGGTGATCTTCGGCAGTGGCGAGGCGGGTCCGGAGTACTTCGCCGGTTATGTCACCGAAAAGGCGCTGTCGGTCGACAACCTGTTCGTCTTCCTGGTGATCATCGCCAGCTTCCGGGTTCCCCGCGAGGATCAGCAGAAGGTGCTGCTGTTCGGGATCGCCTTCGCCCTGATCGCCCGCACCGGATTCATCTTTCTGGGTGCTGCGCTGATCAATGCGTTTGCATGGGTTTTCTACCTGTTCGGCCTGATCCTGCTGCTCACCGCGGGCAGTGTGCTGAAGAACGACCACGACGACGACGATCGCAAAGCCGACAACGTCGTCATCCGGCTGGCCAAGAAGGTAATCCGTACCAGCGAGCATTACGACGGCGACAAGCTGTTCACCACCATCGACGGCAAGCGGGCGATGACGCCGATGCTGCTGGTCATGGTGGCTATCGGGGGCACGGACATTTTGTTCGCGCTGGACTCGATCCCGGCCATCTTCGGCCTCACCCAGCACGTCTACATCGTGTTCACCGCGACGGCGTTCTCGCTGCTCGGTCTGCGGCAGCTGTATTTCCTCGTCGACGGCCTGCTGGACCGCCTCATCTACCTGTCCTACGGACTGGCGGGAATCCTCGGCCTCATCGGTGTGAAGCTGATCCTGCACGCCCTACACGAGAACAACGTCCCGTTCATCAACGGCGGTGAGCCGGTGAAGGTCGTCGAGATCAGCACATCGCTGTCGCTGTCGGTGATCGTCGGCGTCCTGGTCGTCACCGTGGTGGCCTCGTTGCTCAGCCGGAAGGGCAAGGCGATGACGGCGATCGCCAACGCCCGCCGGCACGCGACGGCCTATCTGGATTCCGAATACACCCACGACCCCCAGGAGCGCGAACGCATCTTCCGCAAGCTGCTCGACGAGCGCGACCAGATCATGGCGCTCGGACCGAAGTACCAGCAGTTGGTCCGCGAGCAGCCGGCACTGACCGAACTGCTCGACGATGCGGCAGCCAAGCACGACGAGGCCGTGGATCGCGGGGAAGCCGAGCCGTTCGTCAGGAAGGGTTTGACGGGCTAGGCAACGAGAACACCACGCAGTCGTGCAGGCAGCCGTTGGCCGCCGAGAGGGAGTCGGCGTTGCGGTGCAGCAGCGCGCGCGTGGGGACGACCGCACAGCGCACCGTCTCGGCTCCCGCATCGGAGATCTCGGCGCGCCCGTCGACGATCAGCGAATAGCCGCCAAGTGCCGGTGGTGGCCACACCAGGGTGACGTTGCTGCGGTGGGCCAGGTTGGTGCGGGTGCCGCCGCCGATCAGCCCGACGTCCAGCACCGCGAGGTCGCGCAGCACCGGCTCGACGGTCACGGTGTGCGCGCGGTAGTCGTCGTCGACGGTGATCAGGTAGGCGAAGGGGTAGCTCGGCAGGGTGTCGGCCAACCGCTGGAAATCGACCGGTTTGCTGGTCTTTGCAGCCATGGGTCGAGAATAGGCGCGCGGCTACTCGGTGCGGATCGGGAACTGGATGACCCGGCTCTGATCGCCGGTGTCGCGCTCGGCCGGCGGGTAGAAGCCCGACTTCGGGATGCCTGAGTTCGGCAGACTCGGGGCGCCGATGCCGGACTCGCGGCCCAGCGTCGTCCGCACTCCCGGGTCGCTGGCGCCGGGGTTGACGAAGCCGGTGACCGGGGTGCCGGCGGAAGTCCGCAGGCCGGCATTGGCCGCCGGGCTGCTGGTCGGGTTCGCCGAGACGGATCCCTGGCCGCCGGTGTCCACGGACGCGGCCGGCGCGGACGCCGGGGCGACCACGGGTGTGCTGCTCAGGCCCGAGTTCAGCGCCCCCGCCAGGCCGGAGTGCAGGCCCCCGGTATTGGCCAGGGCCGAGCTGAGTAGCCCGGAACTGAGGGCCGCCGTTCCCAGGCCGCCGGTGGCGTAGTGCGCGGAGTTGGCCAGTCCCGCCTCCAGGCCGGTGCCGCCCACACCGGCGTTCTGCAGTCCCGAACCCAGGTAGCCCATCGATCCGCTGAAGCCGGTGTTGACGCTGCCGGAGTTGCCCAGGCCAGTGTTCAGTGAGCCCGAGTTGCCCAGGCCCAGGTTCCCGTTGCCCGAGTTGAACAAGCCGGTGTTGCCGGTGCCGGAGTTACCGAACCCGGTGTTGCCGGTGCCCGAGTTGAACCCGCCGAACCCGAACTGCTTGTCGCCGGTGAGGCCCATACCGAGGACGTCGCTGCCGGTGTTGCCGATGCCCAGGTTGTTGCTGCCGAAGTTACCCAGACCTAGGTTGCTGTTGCCGGTGTTGCCGATGCCCAGGTTGCCGCTGCCGCTGTTGCCGGCGCCGACGTTGCCACTGCCGCTGTTGCCGATACCGAAGTTGTAGTTGCCGGCGTTGTTGTTGCCGATGTTGCCGCTGCCGGTGTTGCCGAAGCCGAAGTTGATCGTGCCGTTCTTGCCGATGTCGATGCCGAGGTTGCGCAGTACCTGCTGCCAGGGCGCCAGCTGAGCAGCGGCCGCCGACGCGTCGAAGTGGTAGTTCGCCATGGCTGCCACGTCGATCGCCCACATTTGCTCGTAGGCGGACTCGGTGTCCATGATGGCCGGCCAGTTCATGCCGAAGAAGTTCGTCGAGGCCAGCATCTGCACGAGGCCGCGGTTGGCCGCGACGACCGCGGGCTGCACGGTGGCTGCCACTGCCGTCTCGAACGCGGCCGCCGTGGCGGTGGCCTGAGCCGCCGCCATGTCCGCTTGGACCGCCGCCGCACTGAGCCAGCTCATGTACTGGGTGGCGACGACCATCATGGCGGCAGCCGACGCCCCCTGCCAGGATCCGCTGGTGAGTTCCTGGGTAACGGAACCGAAAGATGACACCGCTGACGCGAGATCTTCTGCCAGACTTCCCCATGCGGAGGCAGCAGAAAGTAGCGGTCCCGCACCGGGACCGGCAAGCATTAATGCCGAGTTGATCTCTGGCGGCAACCACGCGAAATGCGGGCTTGTCACCACCCAAACTTACCCGGCACAGCCCGTTACCGTGGGCGTATCGGGTAACCCGCTACCGTTAATTCGCAGCAGGCCGTCAGGCGGGAGCGGGCGCCGACTGTCGGCCGCGGACCAGCTTCCCCGGGCGGGCGGAGGTGGGCACACCGTTCTCGGCGATCACCTCACCGGATACGACGGTGGCGACGTAGCCCTGCGCGGTCTGATCCAGCCGGCGACCGCCGGCGGGCAGGTCGTGGGCGATGACCGGCTTGTGCAGTCGCAGGGCGGCGTGGTCGATCACATTGAGGTCGGCCTTGAAGCCGGCGGCGATGCGGCCGCGGTCGGCCAGACCGGCGATGCGGGCGGGCACGGAAGTCAGTTCCCGGACCGCTTCGGCGACGCTGAATCGGCCCGACTTGCGATCGCGGGCCCAGTGGGTGAGGAAGTACGTGGAGTAGCTGGCGTCGCAGATCATCCCGTAGTGAGCGCCGCCGTCGCCCAGTCCGAGCACCACGTCGTCCCGGTGCAGAAGTTTGCCGACGGTGTCCAGTGAGTTGCGTTCCAGGTTGCTGGTGGCGACCAGCAGCATGGCCCGCCCGTCGTCGTCGAGGAGCCGGTCGTAGGCCTCCTCCATCGGGTCGACGCCGCGCGCCCGCGCTCGCGCGCCGATGCTGTCGGCCGGGTTCGGCTCGTAATTCGGGTTGTCGTCCAGCGGGAAGATCCAGTCCCACATCTGCGCCACGTAAAGGATCGGATGGCCCTGGCCCGGCTTGTCGGCCAGGATGCGGGCGCGCACCTCGGGCTTGCGCATCTCGGCGACCCGCTCGGCCAGCGGCAGGTGCGCGATCTCGCGGTAGCTCGGGTACAGCACGAACGGGTTGGCCGTCAGCTGCAGCCCGATGATCAGCCCGATCGGGCGCGGCAGCAGTTGCGCGGTGACCTGAGGGTCGCCGGCCCCCGCCCGTGCATTGGCCTTCTCCACCATCGTGATGGCGTCCGGCCAGGTCGGGTCGCCCGCGTTGCCGACGACCAGGGTGAAGGTGACCGGTAACCCGACGTCTTCGGCCACGTCGAACACCGTCTGCAGCACGGGCTGGTAGCCCCCGGCCGGGATGTCGGGCACGAACTGCAGCAGTCCGCCGCCGCCGTCGACGACGCCCCGGGCGATCTCCTCGATCTCCTCGCGGGCCGCGTCATAGCTGGGGATGGGTGCGCCGCTCTCGGTCTTGTGGATGGTCAGCCGGGAAGAGGCGAAACCCAGCGCCCCCACCTCGATTGCCTCGGTGGCCAGCGCGCGCATCTTGGCCAGGTCTTCGGCGGTCGCGGGCTCGCGGTCGGCACCGCGCTGGCCCATCACATAGACCCGCAGCGGGGAATGCGGCAGGTAGGCCGCGACGTCGATGTCGCGCCTGCCCGACTCCAGCGCGTCGAGGTATTCGGGGAAGGTTTCCCAGGTCCACGGCAGGCCGTCGGTCATCACGACGCCCGGGATGTCCTCGACGCCGGCCATGACGTCGACGAGTACGTCGTGGTCCTCCTGTCGGCAGGGCGCGAAGCCGACGCCGCAGTTGCCCATCACCACCGTGGTCACCCCGTGCGCCGAGGACGGCGTCAACCGGTCCGACCAGATCGCCTGGCCGTCGTAGTGTGTGTGCAGGTCGACGAAGCCTGGAGTGACCAGCAGCCCGCTCGCGTCGATCTCCCTCGTCGCGCTCGCGCCGTTGACGGCGCCGACCGCCGCGATCAGCCCGTCCTTGACGGCGACGTCGCCGACGTAGGGTTCACCTCCCAATCCGTCCACGATGGTGCCGTTGCGGATCAGAAGGTCGTAGGTCATCTAAATAATCTACGACCGTGTCGGTGGCTCGTGCCAGGATCGGTCCCGTGATCGATCACTTCGGCATCAATTGCAGCGACTATGCGAGATCGTGGCAGTTCTACGACACGGTGCTCGGTGTCCTGGGTTACTCGCGGCAGATGGACTTCGGCGAGGCCATCGGCTATGGCCGCGAAGGGCATCCGGCGTTCTGGATCGCCGACGGGAAGGGGATGGGGCCGAACCGCGAGGTCCACGTCGCGTTCCAGGCCGCCGGCGAGGACGCGGTACGCGCCTTTCACGACGCGGCCGTAGGCCTGGGGGCCGAGTCCCTGCATGCGCCTCGGCTGTGGCCGGAATACCACCCGGGATACTTCGGCACCTTCGTCCGCGACCCGGACGGCAACAACGTCGAAGCGGTGTTTCACGGCGGCCCGTAGGGTCGAAACCATGGCGACTTCCGAAACCGCTGCCGTTCAAGAGCTCCTGCGCGACGCGTTCACCCGCTTGATCGAACACGCCGGCGATGTGTGCGCCGGGTTGACCGACGAGATCGCCGACTACCGGCCGACCCCCAACGCCAACAGCATCGCGTGGCTGCTCTGGCACAGCGCGCGGGTTCAAGATCTCCAGCTCGCCGACGTGGCCGGTGTGGAACAGGTCTGGACCAGCGACGGCTGGGTGGAGCGCTTCAATCTGGACCTGCCGCGCAACGACACCGGCTACGGGCACGGCGCCGAGGAGGTGTCCAAGGTCCGCGCGCCCGTCGACCTGTTGCTGGGCTATTACCACGCGGTGCACCTGCTGACAGTGGAGTACGTCGAAACCGTCACGCCCGACGAACTCGCCCGCGTCGTGGACACTCATTGGGATCCGCCGGTAACCGCGAGCGCGCGACTGGTCAGCATCATCGACGACTGTGCCCAACACCTGGGGCAGGCGGCCTACCTGCGGGGGATCGCGCAGTAGGGTTCCAACCCGTGCGGTTCCTCCTGACGATGTTGTGCTGGCTGATCGCCACGGCCGGGCTGGCGGTGGCGCTTCCGGCGGCGTGGGCGCAGGCGAACATCGTCGACGAGAACGGCTACAGCGCACTGGCCGAGCAGGCGGCGCGGGATCCGGCGCTGCAGTCGGCGATGGCGTCCGAGCTGACCACCCGGGCGATGGCGCTCATCAACGAACGCAGTGGGCGCGGCAACCCGGTCGACAGTTCGACGGTGCACGACGTGGCAGCGGCGTTCACCGCCGGTCGGTCGTTCCCCCCGCTGTTCGTGCAGGTGAACCGGGCCGCGCACGGCTGGTTGTTCAGCGCTCCGCAACCCGGCGGCAACGACCAATGGGTCGTCGACGTGGCGCCGATGCTCAAGGACACCGGCATCCAGCAGCAGCTCGCCACCTATAACGTGCAGGTCCCCGCGACGCTGAAGGTTCCCCTGACGGTTCCGGTGGATCAGCCGCTGCGACAGGGGCAGTTTCACCGCGCCGAGGTGTGGGGGCCGTGGCTCAGCATCGGTGTTGCCGCCGTCACGGCGCTTTTCGCCTTCCTGACACTGGTTGCCGCGCGCAGCCGCGGCCGCGCGGTGACCGCGCTGGGCATCTCGGCGCTACTCGTCGGCGCGGCCGGCTGGGCGGGGATCGAGATGGGTGGGCGGCCCCTCAACGAGGCGCTGAACCGGACCACCGGGGACATCCGGCGGATGGCGGATGTGATGGTCGGCCACGCGGAGAGCAGCATGCACCTCTGGCTCAACCTGACGCTGCTCACCGGTGTGGGTCTGGTGGTCCTCGGTATGCTCGCCGCGCTGCTCGGTGGGCTGTTCAAGAGAAAAAGCAAGGGCTCAGCTACTTGAGGGGTAGCTCGGCCAGGATCGCTCCCGTGGGTTTAGGCGATCCGGCGCCGGGCTCGACCGTGAAAGCCAGCGCCCGGCAGCTGCCGATCTCGTTGACCGTGGCCGTCGTCGTCGGCTGCACCGTCGCGGTGCCCATGGTCCCCGCGGACCTGGGGCCGTCGGCCCCGAGCAGCCACATCTGGTAGACGGTCCCATTCGACGGCGGCGGCACATTGTTCATCACGAGCACCGCCGCGTTGCGGTCGCGAGAGAACATGACCGTGGCCTGTCCCGGGCCCAGTGGGCGCGAGACCGTCTTCATATCCGGAGCGGTCAGGACCTGCTCCGTGACCGTCGAGGTGGCGGGGTGCGGTCTGACCAGCACGCCCAGCCCAAAGCCGGCAAGGCCGATGACGACTGCCGCGGCGGCCGCGAAAACCTTGGTGCGCCAGAATGATTGCCGCTGACCATCGTGGTGCTGCACCGCGGTGAGGACTGCGCTGCGCAGCTGGTCGGGCGGTTCGGCGACACTTGCCGAGGACAGCACTGCCAGCGTCTCGCGAACCGCGCGGACCTCATCGTGGAAGGCGGCGGCTATGGGGGCGGGTGCGGCGGCGACCTGCCGCTCGATCTCGGCGCGCTCGGCGTCGGACACGGCGTGCAGGGCATAAGGGGTCGCCAGTTCGAGCAGTTCGAATTCGGTCGGATCGGTCATGAGACACCCAGGCAGTTGCGCAAGCCGCGCAGCGCGTCGCGCATACGCGATTTGATGGTCGACAGGTTTGCGGCCAACCGCTGCGACACCTCGGCATAGGTGAGTCCGCCGTAGTAGGCAAGCTCGATGCACTGACGCTGGGTGTCGGTCAGTCCCTCCAGGCACTGCGCGACCCGACGGCGCTCGTCGCCCGCTATTGCCGACTCCGCGACGACGTCGCTGGCCGGCTCGAGATTGGCCACGCCATAGCGTGATTCGCGGGTGGTACCCGCTTGCTCGCTGCGCACGCGATCGATCGCACGGCGGTGGGTCATGGTCAGCAGCCAGGCCAGCGCGGACCCTTTGGCCGAGTCGAACTCAGCGGCGGTCCGCCACACCTCGAGATAGATCTCCTGGGTGGTCTCCTCGCTGTACCCGGCGTCCCGCAGCACCCGGGTCACCAGTCCGTAGACCCGCGACTTCGTCTGGTCGTAGAACGCGGCGAAGGCAGCGTTGTCCCCATGCGCGACCCGGCGCAGCAAGGCGTCCAGGTCGCTGCTGGGCTGCAGCGGTCCGGTCATCGATCGGTAGCCTAAGTCAGCAACCACCGCACCCGGTACGCCGGTCATGAATGGCGCACCGTTCTTGGTGGCCGCGGAACGAAATACGCGGTCCGTTCCTGGTACTCGGCGAATCCCGGCCGGCCCCTCATGTACTTCTCGGTCAGCCGCGCCCCGCTGACGTCCACCAGGAAGTACGTCATCACCAGCGGCGAGACCACGGTGGCCAGCGGCACCCAGCCATTGAGCGTGACCAGCCACAACCCCCACCACACGCAGGCGTCGCCGAAGTAATTGGGGTGCCGGGTCCACGACCAGAGCCCGCGGTCCATGATCAGGCCGCGATGCGCAGGGTCGGATTTGAATTCCCGCAGTTGCCGGTCCCCGAGTGCCTCGAAGGTGAACCCGAGCAGCCAGACCGTCACACCCAGCGCGGTGACGGCCAGCAACGGCGTGGGCGTGGGGCCGCTGACCGCCGACAACTGCAAGGGGAAGGAGATGAACAGGGTCAGGAAGCCCTGCAGCAGAAAGACCTTGCGCACCACCTGACCCACCGACGCGCCGCGCAGCAGATCGGCATAGCGGCGGTCCTCACCCTGGCCCGCGGTCTTGTGGTGGATGTGCCAACTAAGCCGCAGACCCCAGATCGACACCAGCGCCAACAACAGCCAGCGCCGGGTCGGATCCCCGCGGCCCACCGCCGCCGCCACCGCCGCCACCACCACGAAACCGATGCCCCATGCGACGTCGACGACGTTGTAGCGGCCCAGCCTGCGACCGATCGCGAAGGTGACCGAATGCACCACGGCCACTGCCAGGGTGCACGCGCCCGTCACCGCCAGGATGTCGCGCTCGCTCACCGCGGACCCCTGCGCTCGAACGTCCACTGGTGGACATCAAGGTAACCGGACCGGAATCCCGCTTCCGAGTAAGCCAGATACAGCTCCCACATGCGTTCGAATACCTCGTCGAATCCTAAGCGCGCCAACCGGTTACGACGCTGCAGGAAGCGCTCCCGCCACAGTCGCAGCGTCGTGGCGTGAGGCGACCGCGAGGCCACCGGTCCGTCAGGGAAAATGTACTGCTGAATCCGGGTCATCGCGCTACCACCGGGACTCGTCGTGGCCACAATTCGATCCCTCGGAGACGGATCCGCGCGGCCACCGCCGGCCACAAGAACTGCCGAGCCGCGATGTGCGGAGTCGTCGCGGGCAGCCGCTCGCCGCGCAGCGTGGCGGTGAAGGTGAGTCGGCGCTCCCTCAGCAGCGACACCATGACGTCGACTTCGTGCTCGGGGGGCGGGACCAGCACCAGGTAGTGCCCGTCGACCGGGTTGCCGGGTGAAACGTCGAACTGCTTGCTGACCAGCACCGGCGAGTCGGCGGGTGGTAGCAGATACGCATGGCGTCCGCCGAAGGTGTTGTGGACCTCGGCGACGACGTGGCGTAGCCGGCCGTCGCGGTCGTGACACCAGAAGACGCTGAGCGGGTTGACGGCGTACCCGGGAGCGCGGGCCTGCAGCATCGCCGTGATCCGGCCGTCGGGCATGGCGGTGTCGTGCTCGTCGAAAAAGCGCTCCAGCCGCCGGCGCAACGACGTATCCGCGGCGCCGTCCGCGCCTGCCAGATGGTCGGACGGGTCGAACCGCGCGAAGGGCCGCAGCCACCAAGGCACCGCGGGAAGCTGGTCGATGTCGACATACCAGCTGTAGCCGCGGTATTGGCACGAGTGCTGCACCGGGACCTGCCGGCAGTGGCTGATCGTGGTGCGATAGATGGCAGGGGTCAGCCCGGCGACCCCGCTGCCGATGACCGCTACCGACTGTCCGTCTGGTGCCTGCACACCTATTATTCGGAGCCCCGCGGGCCCCGGATGGTCGGGCGGGGCCGACCCCGAGTCAGCGCTCGGCGGACAGCGCCGGCGACCTGTCGGTGACCGGCTCATCACGGGGAAGCCGCGGGCTGCGAGCGGGACGCGACCGCACCCGGATGGGCCACCAGAACCAGCGGCCCAGTAACGCCGCGATGGAGGGCGTCATGAATGCCCGCACGATCAGCGTGTCGAACAGCAGACCCAGGCCGATGGTGGTGCCCACCTGCCCGATCATCCGGGCGTCGCCGATGATCATGGACGCCATCGTGAAGGCGAAGACCAGGCCGGCATTGGTCACGACCTTGCCGGTCCCACCCATCGACCGGATGATGCCGGTATTGAGGCCGGCATGTATCTCCTGTTTGAAGCGGGAGACCAGCAGCAAGTTGTAGTCCGAGCCCACGGCCAGCAGCACGATCACGGACATCGCGAGCACCAGCCAGTGCAACGGGACGCCGAATATGTGCTGCCACACCAACACTGACAGGCCGAACGAGGCGCCCAGGGAGAGCGCGACGGTTCCGACGATCACCGCCGCCGCCACGAACGCGCGGGTCAGGATCAGCATGATGATGAAGATCAGGCAGAGCGACGAAATGCCCGCGATCACGAGGTCCCACTTGGCGCCTTCGGAGATGTCCTTGACGATGGCGCCCATTCCGGAGACGTAGATCTTCGAGTCTTCCAGGGGAGTGCCTTTGAGTGATTCCTCGGCTGCCGTCTGGATCTTGCCGATGCTTGCGATGCCCTCGGCCGAGGCGGGATCACCCCGGTGCAGGATGATGAACCGCGCCGCGTGGCCGTCGGCGGACAGGAAATTGTTCATGGCGCGCTTGAAGTCGGCGTTCTTGAACACTTCCGGCGGCAGGTAGAACGAGTCGTCGTTCTTCGCGGCGTCGAACGCATGGCCCATCGCCGTCGCGTTGTCGCTCATCTCGTCCATCTGCTGGAAGATCCCGGACATGGTGCTGTGCATGCTCAGCATCATCGTTCGCATGCTGACCATGGTTTCGATCATGGGCGGGAAGGTTGCGATCATCTGAGGCATCAGCACGTCGAGCTGTTTGATGTCGCCCACCAGTACGTTCAGCTTCTCGTCGATCTCGTCGATGCCGTCGAGGGCGTCGAAGACCGAACGCAACGACCAGCAGGCCGGGATGTCGTAGCAGTGCTTCTCCCAATAGAAATACGAGCGGATCGGCCGCAGGAAGTCGTCGAAATTGGCGAGTTTGTCCCGTAGGTCGTTGGTGATCTGCTGCATCTCCTCGGTGTCGCCGACCATCTTGTGGGTGACTCCCACCAGCTGCGTCATCAGGCCGTACATCCGCTGCATCAGGGCGATCGTCTTGGACATCTCGTCGGCCTGCTTGAGCATGTCGTCCATGCGGTCACGCTGGTACTTCATGGTCTGCATCTGACCGGCGCTCTGCATGCTCATCTGGAACGGTATCGACGTGTGGTCCATCGTGGTGCCGTCCGGCCTGGTGATGGCCTGGACGCGGGATATCCCCGGCACCCGGAAGATCCCCTTGGCCAGCCTGTCCAGGATCAGGAAATCAGCCGGATTCCGCATGTCGTGATCCGACTCGATCATCAGAATCTCCGGCTTCATCCGAGCCTGGGAGAAGTGGCGATCGGCGACGAGGAAGCCCTGGTTGGCCGGGATGAAGCTGGGCAGGTAGGCGCGGTCGTCGTAGCTGGGTTTGTAACCGGGCAGGGTGATCAGGCCGATCAGGGCGATCACACACGTGACGGCGAGAATCGGCAGCGGCCAGCGCACCACCGCGGTACCGACCCGGCGCCAGCCCCGCACCGAAAGCACCCGCTTGGGGTCGAACACGCCGAACCGGCTGCCGACCACGAGCACCGCCGGGCCCAGCGTCAGCGCGACCAGAACCGCGACCAACATGCCGACCGCGCAGGGAATGCCCAGCGTCTGGAAGTAGGGCATGCGGGCGAAGCCGAGACACAACGTCGCACCCGCGATCGTCAGACCGGATCCCAAAATGACGTGCGCCGTACCGTGATACATCGTGTAGAACGCGGATTCCCGGTCCTCCCCGGCCTGTCGTGCTTCCTGATATCGGCCGATGATGAAGATGCCGTAATCGGTTCCGGCCGCGATCGCGAGCGACGTGAGCAGGCTGACGGCGAAGGTGGACAGCCCGATCAGCTGGTTGCTCCCGAGGATGGCGACGGCGCCGCGCGCCGCGCTCAGTTCGATCCCGACGGTGACCAGCAGCAGGATCACCGTCAGCGGAGATCGGTAGATGAACATCAGCATGAACAGGATCACCAGGACCGTGGTGATCGTGATCTTGGCCATCGATCTGTCGCCGCTGTGCTGCAGGTCCGCGGCCAGTGCGGAGGCCCCGGTGACGTACGCCTTGAGGCCGGGCGGAGGCGGGGTGGCGTCGACGATTTTGCGCACGGCGTCCACGGATTCGTTGGCCAGGGGTTCACCCTGGTTGCCGGCGAGGTTCAGCTGGACGGTGACGGCTTTGCCGTCGTTGCTCTGCGCGCCCGCCGCGGTGAGGGGATCGCCCCAGAAGTCCTGGATGCTCAGTACGTGCTTGTCCGCGCGCAGCTTGCGGATCAGACCGTCGTAGTACCGGTGCGCCGCATCGCCGAGGGGCTGTTCGCTCTCCAGCACGATCATCGCGACGCTGTCGGTCTCCCCTTCCTTGAAGACGCGGCTGATCCGCTTCAGTGCGACGAACGACGGTGCATCCTTGGGGCTCAGCGAAACCGAGCGTTGTTGCCCGACGATCTCCAGTGACGGAACGAGCACGCTCAGCAGCACGACGACCACCACCCAGAAGAGGATGATCGGCACCGCGAAGGCATGGATCATCCGCGGGATGAACGGGCGGTGCGGACGGGGTTCGACGACGGGGCTGTCCGGGCGGTCGTCGGCTCGGTAGTCCAAGGTGGTACTCACGCGGACTTGACCAGACAGAACGTAAAGGCGTTGACCTCGTTGGAGACTCGCTCCGATTTGACTACGTCGTCGATCAGGATGCGGCAACCGATGCTGTCGCTGTCACCCTGGGCCATCAGGTTGCCCACCATTGCCGCCTTGTTCGTGCTGATGTGCAGCGACCAGGGCAGCCGCGCGTTGTCCACGCGCTGCGGGTCGGCGTTGACGTCGAAATAACTGATGTCGGCCACCGTGCCTGCCGGGCCGAACACCTCGTAGGTGATTCGCTTGGGGTTGAACGGCTCTGGGTTCTTCAGGTTGCTGTCCGCGTACGATGCCCGCTTCTCCGAGCCGAAATAACCGTGGACCCGGTTCACGATGAACGCGCCGGTGACCAACACCGCCACAATGACGAGTGGGATCCACACGCGCGACAGCACCTTGAAAATCTCAGGTCCCTTTCACCGTTGGGCATCACTCAGGTCGGACGATACCCGCCCTAGGAGACGCTTGCGTCTTCATTCGACCGGCCGCACTGCGCAGATCGGGCAGCGCGTCGCGAACACAATTAGCCTTACCTAAGTAAAACACGGAGGCGTCTGGTCCCAGGTGGGCTCCTTCCGTTAGAGCGCCGATTGTAAGGCATATTGCGTGCGTAAAGTTCCGGATTCTGCGCGCAAATCACGTCATGTGCGTTATCCTCAGCCGGTGGCGCAACTCAGTTTCCGGCGCGCCCGAACCGAGGAGAACAAACGCCAGCGAGCCGCGGCCCTCGTGGAAGCCGCGCGCTCACTCGCGTCGGAAAGCGGTGTCGCGTCAGTGACATTGACCGCGGTGGCCAGTCGCGCGGGAATCCATTACTCGGCCGTGCGCCGATACTTCACCTCCCACAAGGAGGTGCTGCTGCATCTGTCCGCCGAGGGCTGGCAGCGGTGGTCGGACACCGTGTGCGCTCAACTCGAGGAGCCCGGTCCGATGTCGCCGGCGCGGGTCGCCGAGACGCTGGCCAACGGGCTGGCGGCCGATCCACTGTTCTGCGACCTGCTCGCCAACCTGCACCTGCACCTCGAGCACGAGGTCGACGTCGAGCGCGTCATTGAGATCAGGCGGACCATTTCCGCCGCCGCCATCGCCCTGGCCGGCGCCATCGAGCGGAGCTTGCCGGAGCTCGGCCGCTCCGGCGCGTTCGACATGCTGATCGCCGCCTACTCCCTGGCGGCCGCCTTCTGGCAGATCGCCAACCCTCCGGAGCGGATCTCCGATGTGTACCAGGAGGAGCCGGAAGTGCTGCCGCCCGAATGGAATATCGACTTTCCGTCCGCGCTCACCCGGGTGCTCACCGCCACCTGCATCGGCTCGCTTGCGGGGTCCCGATGAACAGGTCGGCGAAGGTCTTGATGCACAAGGTCTTTGCGCACCACGCCGAGATTTCCTACGGTTTGTCCATTAGGTTAGAAAGACTAAGTGCCCATGACGACGACTGAGCCAAGGACCGAGCCGTTGACGACCCCGGACTCTGCTGGCGGAGAAGGCAGTACAAGGACTCAGCAACGGGGCAAGCGGGGCGGTCTGCGGGGCCTCGTGACCCGGTTCTGGCTCATCCTCACCGTGCTGGCCGTCGTCGCGGTGGCGGGATTCGCGGTTCACCGACTACACGACATCTTCGGTGTTCACAGCGGTTCGTTCGGCGGCGGCTCATCCGGTGATGTCATCGATCAGTTCAACCCGAAAACCATCACACTCGAGGTCTGGGGGTCCCCGGGCAGCACGGCGACCATCAGTTATCTCGATGAGAACTCGCACCCCCAGCAGGCTCTCAACGTGCCCCTACCGTGGAAGACGGAATTGAAGTCAACGAAGCCCGGTATCCCGGCCAATCTGATGGCGCAGGGAAACGGCAGCTGGATCGCCTGCCGCTTCCTCGTCAACAACAACGACGGGAAGGGTGACGTCATCAAGGCGCCGAATCAGTCGCCCCCGAACGAGACGGTGAACGCCTTCGTCTACTGCCTGGACAAGTCCGCATGAGTCAGACCACCGAGGCTAATTCGGCCCCGCCGCCGGTCTCGCAGCCGCTGATCCCGCCGTTCCTGCCGCGGATGATCCATCGGCTGGCACTGCCCATCGTGCTGGTGTGGCTGGGCATTGTGGTGGTGACCAATACCGCTGCGCCGCAACTGGAGGCCGTCGCCAAGAACCATTCGGTATCGCAGAGCCCCACCGATGCGCCGTCGTTCCAGTCGATGATGCGGGTCGGAAAGACGTTCAAGGAGTTCGACTCCGACAGCTCGGCAATGATCGTGCTGGAGGGTGACAAGCCGCTCGGAGCCGAGGCGCACCGCTACTACGACGAGATCGTCCGGCGGATAGAGCAGGACAAGAAACACGTCCAGCACGTGCAGGACTTCTGGAGCGATCCGTTGACCGCCGCGGGGTCCCAGAGCCACGACCAGAAGGCCGCCTACGTCCAGGTCTACCTCGCCGGCAACATGGGTGGGGGCCTGTCCGCCGAGTCTGCCGACGCCGTACGCAAGATCGTCGACTCGGTGCCGGCCCCGCAGGGGATCAAGGCGTACGTCACCGGCGCGGGTCCGTTGTTCGCCGACCAGTCCCACGCCGGCGAGAAGGGTGTCGCCATAGTCACCCTGGTCACCATCCTGGTGATCTTCGTGATGCTGCTCGTCGTCTATCGCTCGCTCGTCACCGTCCTGGCCGTCTTGTTCATGGTCTTTGTCGAACTGTTGGCGGCCCGGGGCGTCGTTGCCCTGCTGGCCAACTACGAGATCATCGGGCTGTCCACGTTCGCCAACAATTTGTTGGTGTTGATGGCGATCGCCGCCGGAACGGACTACGCGATCTTCGTGGTCGGCCGCTATCACGAGGCCCGCGGCTTGGGGGAGACTCGCGAACAGGCCTTCTACACCATGTTCCACAGCACCGCGCATGTCGTGCTCGGGTCGGGACTGACCATCGCCGGCGCGATGTACTGCCTGAGCTTCTGCCGATTGCCGTATTTCGAGTCCTTGGGCGCACCCTGCGCCATCGGCATGTTGGTAGCCGTGCTCGCGGCCTTGACTCTGGGCCCTGCGGTGCTGACCGTGGCGTCGTTCTTCAAACTCCTGGATCCGAAGCGAAAGCTGCAGACTCGGGGCTGGCGCCGGATCGGCACCGCGATCGTCCGTTGGCCCGCACCGGTTTTCGCGGTCACGATCGCGGTTGCCCTGGTCGGTCTGATCGCCCTGCCCGGCTATAAGACGGACTACGACACCCGTCACTTCCTGCCCGAGGACACCCCCGCCAACATCGGTTACGCGGCTGCCGACCGGCACTTCAACCAGGCTCGGCTCAATCCTGAGTTGTTGATGATCGAGACCGATCACGACCTGCGCAACTCGGCCGACTTCCTCGTCCTCGACAAGGTCGCCAAGGCGGTCTTCCACATCCCCGGTATCGGTCGGGTGCAGACCATCACCCGGCCATTGGGCACACCGCTCGACCACAGCACCCTCGGTTTTCAGATGGGCGCCCAAGCCGCGGGCCGGATTCAGACTCAGCACTTTCAGGACGAGCAGGCCAAAAATCTGCTGAACCAGGCAGACGAGTTGCGCAAGACGATGGCCACGCTGCATGAGCAGATGCAGGTCACCCAGGACCTCAGCAACACGACGCACGAGACCACAAAACTCACCAAAGAAACCGTGAAGATCACCGAGGCACTGCGCGACGACATCGCCACCTTCGACGACTTCTTCCGGCCGATTCGCAGCTATTTCTATTGGGAGAAGCACTGTTACGACATCCCGGTCTGCTGGGCGCTGCGGTCGATCTTCAATGCGCTCGACGGAATCGACCAGGTGGCGCAGAACATCCTGGCCCTCAGCCAGAACCTGGACAGACTGGACGCGATTCAGCCCAAGCTCGTCGCGTTGATCCCACCGCAGATCGAGAGCCAGCAACGCAATCTCGACACCATCATGTCGAACTATGCGACCACCATGGGTCTCAACGACCAGGCCAGGGCGCAGGCCGATAACGCCACCGCACAAGGGGATGCGTTCGACAGAGCGAAGAACGACGACACGTTCTACCTACCGCCGGAAGCCTTCCAGAGCCCGGACTTCGCGCGGGGTCTCAAACAGTTCATCTCGCCGGACGGGCACGCGGTCCGGTTGATCATCTCGCACGAAGGCGACCCGGCGAGTCCTGAAGGCATCAACCTCATCGAACCGATCAAGCGGGCCGTGCACGAGGCGATCAAGGGCACGCCCTGGGAAGGATCCAAGGTCTACCTCGGCGGTACCGCCGCGACGTACAAGGACATGCACGACGGGTCGAACATCGATCTGTTGATCGCCGGAATATCCGCTGCCACATTGATTTTCATCATCATGCTGATCATCACCCGAAGTGTCGTGGCGGCCGTCGTGATCGTGGGCACGGTGCTGTTGTCGCTGGGCGCCTCGTTCGGGCTCTCCGTGCTCCTATGGCAGTACATCCTGGGCATGAAGTTGCACTGGATGGTGCTGGCGATGGCGATCATCCTGCTATTGGCCGTCGGCTCGGACTACAACCTGTTGTTGATCTCGCGGTTCAAGGAGGAGATCCATGCGGGTCTCAAGACGGGTACGATCCGCGCGATGGCGGGTTCAGGCTCGGTGGTGACCGCCGCAGGCCTGGTGTTCGCCGCCACCATGGGCACGTTCGCCTTCAGCCCGTTGAAAGTCATGGCCCAGGTGGGAACGACGATCGCGCTGGGTCTGCTCTTCGACACGTTGATCGTTCGGTCATTCATGACACCGTCGTTGGCCACCTTGCTCGGGCGCTGGTTCTGGTGGCCGCAGCACGTGCGCCCGCGGCCGGCCAGCAGCATGCTGCGGCCGTTCGGGCCGCGCCCGGCGGTACGTGCGCTGTTAGGGGAGGAGCGCGCCGACGGCGTCGACGCGGCGAACTCGGATCGGTCCCCGGCAACGCAGCCGCACTACTGAGTGGGTGTCAGAGCGCGACCACGTCGCGCATGATGTCGCTCAACTCCGACACCGGGGCGCCGCACGTCAGACAGTAGGAGCCCGATGAGCGTCTGAGCTGGCCCACCTGCACCAGGATCTCGGCCTCGGCGCGCCACAGGCAGGCGATGCAGACGATCTCGACGATGTTGCCGAACGGGTCGACGTGGGAATGATTGCATTCATCGACCGCGTGCCGATGAACGATGTGAGTTGCCCGGTTGGTGCAGCCGGCTTCGAATTGGCAGGTGATCGTCTGCCAGTCCAGGGCCGCGAGCGTGCCAGGGATGCCGTTGCCAGTGGTTTGGCTCATGCGATGTCCTCCAGCTTCCGGAACGCAGTCGCACCCATCCCTCGGAGCTCGAGCGGATGATTGGCTGGCCGGAGGTCCATTATGGGTTCGTTTGACCCACCGCGGCAAGGGCCCGGGCGATGTATTTATGTCCCGTCCGCCAGTTGCGGTCCCCCGACGAAACCGTACTTTGAGTGCTAACTAGCACTATTCCGCAGGTCATGGGGTCGGGGCTATCCCCCGAACGGCCTCCGGAAGGATGAAATTTCTGTCCGCCAATCGGGGGACAGAAACAGAAAAATCTGCTAACAGTCGTCGGTGGACGGGTTCTAGGGCTGGTTGACGCAGAACGCCACACACAGCGCCGAGACGGGGATGGAAACCCATTGCAGTTGACCGTCCGCCTGGCGCTCGCAGTAGATCGGGCCGGGCTTCCCCCAGACTTTCGCGCCCTCCGGCGAACATTGCTTGCCGAGATCGGTGTCGGCGTGCGCCGGGCCACTTCCAAGGGCGACCGCCAAAGGAGCGGCGGCCGTCATGATCACCGCGGCGACGAACTTCCGTGCGCGCATGGTCGCCTCACGCCCAGTTCCAGACCGACATGTCGCCGGCCGGGTACCCGTTGCACGCGTCGGTGCCCTTGGCGACGACGCCCTTGTTGTTGAAGAAGATCTTCATGTGGTTGACCCAGGCGAAGGTGAGCGGGTCGCCGTTGTAGAAGTTCTCGGAGTAGTCCCTGCGCCCGGCCGGTGACAGCGAGAAGAACCAGTGCGCCTTGTTGATCGTGGCTTCCTGCAGGTTCGCGTGGTTGTTGAAATCGATCATGTACCGCTCGTAGTAGACCGGACTGGTGTCCCGGACGGCGGCCAGATACTGCTCGGCGTCGCAGGTGGTCGCGATCATCCGGCGCGGGATCGGGAAATCCTCGGTGGAGTCAGCCTTCGCTGCCTGGGGAAAGATCACCACGGCGATCGCGAGAGCGAGGAAAACAGCGCCTGCACGCAGGCCGATACTCAGCCGAGACATCATAGTTACCGTAACACTTTCATGGTTGCGAAGATTCCGACGGCGATTCCTAGTTGATCTTACTACCCATCGCTATCAGGAACTATCACGTGTGACGGGTTCGGCCGCAACTCTGGCGGTGCCTGGCTGTAGTCGCCGAACGGGCCGTCCCGGCGCTCCACCGCGGCCCGCACGCCCTGCGCCTCGGCGGTATGGACGAAGTCGAGCGCATCAGGGGTGTTGCGCATCAGTCCGTCGAGGATGCCCCCCAGCAACTGGGTCGACGCCAGGCCCATGTTCTCGTAGGCCTGATTGACGATGAGCTTCTGCGCCCGCAGCTGCGATAACGGGATCTGCGCCAGTTCGGCCGCGATCTCAGCGACCCGGGCCTCCAGCCGCTCGAACGGGACCGCCTCGTTGATCAGTTCGATCTCGGCGGCCTGCACACCGGTCAGCGGCCGGCCGGTCAGCGAGTGCCATTTCACTTTCGCCAGGCTCAGCCGGTACAGCCACATCCCGGTCAGATAGGCGCCCCACATCCTGCTGTACGGGGTGCCGATCACGGCGTCCTCGCTGGCGACCACGATGTCGGCACACAGGGCGTAGTCGCTGGCCCCGCCGACGCACCAGCCGTGCACCTGCGCGATCACCGGCTTCGACGCCCGCCAGATGGCCATGAACTTCTGCGTCGGCGCGGTTTCGCGCGCGCTGACCATTGCGAAATCCTTACCCGGATCCCACCGTCCGTCGGTCATCATGTCCTCGCCCCAGTGCTGGAAGCCGCCGCCGAAGTCGAAACCACCGGAGAAGGCCCGCCCGGCGCCGCGCAGCACGATGACCTTGATGTCGTGGTCCCGCTCGGCCAGCCCGATGGCAGCCTCGATCTCGTCGGGCATCGGCGGGACGATGGTGTTCAGCTGTTCGGGTCGGTTGAGGGTGATGGTGGCCACCGGGCCTCTGCTGGAATACAGCAGCGTTTCGAATTCGGGCTTTCCAGAAGGCATGAACAGAAGCGAAGCCGCGCCGAATTATGGTGTCAAGCCTGCTGGCGACGTCTCATTGCCAGCCCCGCCAGCACGGCGAAGGCGACGGCTGCGCACGTGGCCAGCAGGTATATGCCGTATTTCTGGAATGCGGCGTAGAGCGCCGCGATGTGATTTCCGGCCAGATACCCCGAGAAAACCCAGACCGACACCCACACCGTAGAACCCAGCGCGTTGTAGGCGAGGTAACGGCGCCAATCCATCCGAGCCAGCCCTGCTGCGATGCCGCTGGCCTGCCGCAGTCCGTCGATGAAGCGCCCGATGGAGACCACGAGGTGGCCGCGCCTGGCGAAGAAGCGTTCGGTTTTCGCCAGCCGCTCCCGGTTGAGGAACACATACGGACCGAACCGCAGGACCAGACCGCGTCCGCCGTAGCGGCCGATGGCGTAGCCGGCGTTGTCGCCGCCCACCGCCGCTAACAGCCCGACGAGCAGCACTGGGAGCAGCGTCAAGTGTCCGCTGGCCGCGTAGATTCCGCCCGCGATCAAGATCAGCTGACCGGGCAGGGGTATTCCCACCCCTTCCAGTCCCACCAGGGCCACGATCGCCGCGTACCCGTACCGGTCGAGGGTGGGGGCAAGCGTGTCAAAGATTCCCGGCAGTTGCGCGGACATGGGTTCCAGGGTGCCCGATGCTGCTCGCAGCTAGACGTTGTAACCGTCACAGCTACGTGTCGGTTGTCAGCGTCCGCCACAGGAACGAGTAGCTCAGCGCGGCCTTGAACGCGAGCTGTTCATTGTCGGCGGCGCCACCGTGGCCGCCCTCGATGTTCTCGTAGTACCAGACCCGGTGGCCGGTGGCCTCCAGCGCCGCGGTCATCTTGCGGGCATGGCCGGGATGCACCCGGTCGTCACGGGTGGACGTGGTCATCAGAATCGGGGGATATTGCCGGTCCGCTGAAATGTTCTGGTACGGCGAATATTCCGAGATGAACGCCCAGTCGTCCGGGTTGTCCGGGTCGCCGTATTCGGCCACCCAGGAGGCGCCGGCCAGCAGCAGGTGGTAGCGCTTCATGTCGAGCAACGGCACGCTGCAGACCAGCGCGCCGAATTTCTCCGGGTACTTGGTCAACATGATTCCCATCAGCAGGCCGCCGTTGCTGCCGCCCTGGGCGCCTAGCTGGCCGACCGTGGTGATGCCCCGCCGCACGAGGTCGTCGGCGACGGCCACGAAGTCTTCGGCCACCTTATGGCGGCCTTCGCGCATCGCCTGGGTGTGCCAGCCCGGCCCGTATTCCCCGCCGCCGCGGATGTTGGCCAGCACGTAGGTGCCGCCGCGCGCGAGCCAAAGCCGCCCCAGCACCCCGCTGTAACCCGGCGTGTTGGACGTCTCGAACCCGCCGTAGCCGTAGAGCAGGGTGGGCGCCGGTCCTGCGGCGCCGGTGGGCCGCACCACGAAGTACGGGACCGAGGTGCCGTCCTGGGAAGTGACGAAATGCTGCTCCACAGAGATGTTTTCAGCGTCGAAGAAGGACGGCGCGGCCTTGATCGGCTCCAGGTCACCGGAGCCGGTGCCCCGTAACAGTCGCGAGGGCGCGGTGAATCCACTGGAGTCCAGGAAGAACTCGTCGCCGGTGTCGTCGGCGGCGGCGACCACGGTGTTGGTCGACTCGGGCAGGCCGGGCAGCGGCTCGCGTTGCCACGTTCCCGGCGTGACGATCTCCACCCGGCTGGCGACGTCGGCCAGCGAGACGATCAGCAACCGGTCCCTGGTCCAGGCGTAGTGGTAGAGGCAGGTATGTTCGTCGGGTTCGAAGACCACCGTGAGATCCCGTGCGCCAGAGAGGAATTCGTCATAGTTGGCCGCCAGCAGCGAGCCGGCGCGGTAGGTCGTGTCATTGACGGTCCAGTCGGAGCGCAGATCGATCAGCAGCCATTCGCGATGCACCGACATGCTGCTGGCATCGGTGGGCACGTCGATGGAAATCAACTCTGTTCCGCGTAACTCGTAGCGCTGCCGGTTCCAGAAGTCCAGGGAGCGGCCGAGGAAGGTGCGTTCGAAGCCCGGCGTGCGGTCCTTGGAGCCGCCGGCGCTGACGTCGGTGGGCTCACCTTCGAAGATCGTCTCGGCCTCGGTCAGCGGTGTGCCACGTCGCCACCGCTTGAGGATTCGCGGATAACCGGATTCGGTCATCGAGTCCGGGCCGAAGTCGGTGCCCACCAGGACGGTGTCGGGATCGTCCCAGCTGATCTGCGACTTGGCTTCCGGCAGCTCGAACCCGTCGGCGACGAATTCGCGTGTCAGCATGTCGAATTCACGCACTACGACGGCGTCCGAGCCGCCCGGTGAGAGGTTGATCAGGGCGCGGGTGAGCTCGGGTTCGATCACGTCGGCGCCGGCCCACACCCAGTTCTTGCCGTCCGCGCGGCCCAGCGCGTCGACGTCGATGAGCACATCCCACTCGGGCGAGTCGGTGCGGTAGCTCTCCAGCGTGGTGCGCCGCCACAACCCGCGGGGGTTGGTGGCGTCGCGCCAGAAGTCGTACAGGTATTCGCCGCGCCGGCGGACGTAAGGGATCCGGGCGTCGGTGTCGAGCACCTCCAGCGCCTCGGCGCGCATCGTCTCGAACTGTGCGTCGCAGAACTCCGTCTTGGTCGGCTCGTTGCGGGCGCGCACCCAATCGAGCGCCTCCTCGCCGGTGACGTCTTCGAGCCAGAGGTAGGGGTCGTCGGCAGTCTCAGATGACATGGAAGCCATTGTCGTCCCAGCGGTAGTGTGAGCTGTATTACATGAACTAGCGAGGAGCCGAGCAGATGCCTGTCTTTGCACGTCCAGGGACTTCCGGGGCGCTGATGTCCTATGAGTCGCGGTACGGGAACTTCATCGGCGGGGAGTGGGTCGCGCCCGCTGCGGGCCGATACTTCGAGAACCCGTCGCCGGTCACCGGCCAGTCGTTCTGCGAAATCCCGCGATCCGACGAAACCGACATCGAAAAGGCACTCGATGCCGCACACGGCGCGGCCCCGGCCTGGGGCAAGACATCCCCGGCCGAGCGGGCCGCGATTCTGAACAAGATCGCCGACCGAATCGAGGAGAACACCGCCGCGCTGTCGGTGGCCGAGGTGTGGGACAACGGCAAGCCGATCCGCGAGGCGCTGGCCGCCGACATCCCGCTGGCCGCCGACCATTTCCGGTACTTCGCGGCCGCGATCCGGGCCCAGGAGGGCGCGCTGTCCCAGATCGACGACGACACCGTCGCCTACCACTTCCACGAACCGCTCGGCGTTGTCGGACAGATCATCCCGTGGAACTTCCCGATCCTGATGGGCGCCTGGAAGCTGGCGCCGGCGCTGGCGGCCGGCAATGCCATCGTGCTCAAGCCCGCCGAGCAGACCCCGGCTTCGATCCTGTTCCTGATGTCGCTGATCGGTGACCTGCTGCCACCCGGAGTGCTCAACGTCGTCAACGGCTTCGGCGCCGAGGCCGGAAAGCCGCTGGCCTCGAGCAACCGGATTGCGAAGGTCGCCTTCACCGGTGAGACCACCACCGGGCGCCTGATCATGCAGTACGCCTCGCAGAATCTGATCCCGGTCACCCTCGAACTCGGCGGCAAGAGCCCCAACATCTTCTTCTCCGACGTGATGGCCGCCGGGGACGACTTCCAGGACAAGGCGCTGGAAGGCTTCACGATGTTCGCGCTGAACCAGGGCGAAGTCTGCACCTGCCCCTCGCGCAGCCTGATCCAGTCCGACATTCACGACGAGTTCCTGGAGCTGGCCGCGATCCGGACCAAGGCCGTCCGGCAGGGCGACCCGCTGGATTCCGAGACCATGCTGGGATCGCAGGCATCCAACGACCAACTGGAAAAAATCCTGTCCTACATCGAGATTGGCAAAGGGGAGGGCGCCAAGATCATCACCGGCGGCGAACGCGCCGAACTGGGCGGCGACCTGTCCGGCGGTTTCTACATGCAGCCGACGATCTTCAGCGGCAACAACAAGATGCGGGTCTTCCAGGAGGAGATCTTCGGCCCAGTGGTGACGGTGACATCGTTCGACAGCTACGACGACGCGATCGGTATCGCCAACGACACCCTCTACGGGCTGGGGGCGGGGGTGTGGAGCCGCAACGGCAACACCGCCTACCGCGCCGGACGGGACATCAAGGCCGGACGGGTGTGGGTCAACTGCTACCACGTGTACCCGCCGCACTCGGCCTTCGGCGGTTACAAGCAGTCCGGCTTCGGACGCGAGGGCCACCTGATGGCGCTCGAGCACTACCAGCAGACCAAGAATCTGCTGGTGTCCTACTCCGAAAAGGCACAGGGCTTCTTCTGATGATCCCGGGGGCGCTCATCACCGCCTCCGCCGCCGAACTGCTGGAGCGATTGCAGGACCGGCACGGGCCGGTGATGTTTCACCAGTCGGGCGGTTGCTGCGACGGGTCGTCGCCGATGTGTTACCCGCGCGGCGACTTCCTGGTGGGGGACCGCGACGTCCTGCTGGGTGTGCTCGATGTCGGTCCCGAAGGCGTGCCGGTGTGGATTTCCGGCCCTCAGTACGAGACCTGGAAGCACACCCAGCTGATCATCGACGTGGTGCCCGGCCGCGGTGGCGGCTTCAGCCTGGAAGCGCCGGAGGGAATGCGATTTCTCAGCCGCGGCCGGGTCTTCACCGAGACCGAAAGTGAACTGCTGCAAGCCCAACCCATGATCACCGGCGCCGCGTACGAGCGTGGCGAAAGGCCGTCGATACGAGGCCATCTTGTGACCGACAACGCGCCGGGGACCTGCCCGGCACCGCCTCGGTAATTCAGTAAGGTGCTCTACCGTGATCCCCCTCCCGCGTGCCTGGCTGCTGGCCAGCGGCATGCTCGTGGGTAGCGCGGTCGGACAGCTGCTGGCGGTGGCGTCCAGCCTCCTGATACATGCCCGGATCCGTCCGGACATCGCCATCGCGCTGGTGGTAGGGATACCCGCCGTCGTCGGACTGTCGGTGATCCTGTTCTCCGGGCGCCGGTGGGTGACCATGCTCGGCGCGGCGATTCTAGCGTTGGGGCCCGGCTGGCTGGGCATGCTCGTTGCCTTGCAGGTGGTCTCTCATGGCTGACAGGAAGACCGAGCAGGACCGCGAGTCACACCCGGGCACCGAACCCTTCGTGCCCGATTTCGACTCCGGCGAGGTGCCCGTCGCCCCGAAGTACGACGCCGGCGAACCGTCAGTGCCGTTCGTCCCGGATTTCGACACCGACTCCCAGCCATTCCTGCCACTGGCGGGGCTGGATGAAGAGCCGGTCAAGAAGGCCGAGCCTGCCCCGGTCGAGGAGGAGCCGGCGCCGGTCGTGGTGGCCCCGCCGCCCAGTGCCGGGGCGGATGCGGGGTCTGAGGCGCCAGGTCCGATCGCGGTGCCCGGCCGTTACCTCTACCTGAAGTGGTGGAAGTTCGTCCTGGTGTTGTTCGGGGTGTGGTTCTTCGCCGCGGTGTTCGGGCTCAGCTTGTTCTACTGGTGGTACCACACCATCGACAAGACGCCGCCGGTGTTCGCGACGTTCGTGTACATCGTGGCCTGCGTCGCGGCCGGCTTGATTTTGGCGATGGTGGAATCCAAACCGCTGGTCGCGGCGTTGGCTATCGCCGTGATGTCGGCGCCGTTCGCCTCGGTCGTCGCCGCGGCGCCCCTGTACGGCTCCTACTACTGCGAGCGCGTGGCGACACCGTGTGTGATGGGCGTAGTGCCCGAATAACCGGACGCTGGGCCAGACGGTGGTGACCCACTGCGCCCCGCTTCGCGGCGCTTGCGATCACCACTAGGGTGAGTTCCGTGACCCACTATGACGTCGTCGTTCTCGGAGCAGGTCCCGGCGGATACGTAGCGGCCATTCGTGCCGCACAGCTCGGGTTGAACACCGCAATCATCGAGCCGAAATATTGGGGCGGCGTCTGCCTCAACGTCGGCTGCATTCCGTCGAAGGCGTTGCTGCGCAACGCCGAACTCGCTCACATCTTCACCAAGGAAGCCAAGGTTTTCGGCATCAGCGGTGAGGCCACCTTCGACTTCGGCGTCGCGTTCGACCGCAGCCGGAAAGTGGCCGAGGGACGGGTGGCCGGCGTGCACTACCTGATGAAGAAGAACAAGATCACCGAGATCCACGGGTACGGCCGGTTCACCGACGCCAACACGATCTCCGTAGAGCTCAACGACGACGGTGGGACCGAGGAGGTCACGTTCGACAACGCCATCATCGCCACCGGCAGCAGCACCCGGCTGGTCCCCGGCACGTCGCTGTCGGAGAACGTGGTGACCTACGAGAAGCTGATCCTGACCCGGGAGCTGCCTAAGTCGATCGTCATCGCGGGCGCCGGCGCCATCGGTATGGAGTTCGGTTACGTGATGAAGAACTACGGCGTCGACGTCACCATCGTCGAGTTCCTGCCCCGGGCCCTGCCCAACGAAGACGCCGATTCGTCCAAGGAGATCGAGAAGGCGTTCAAGAAGCTGGGCGTCAAGATCCTCACCGGCACCAAGGTCGAGTCCATCACGGACGATGGATCGGAGGTGACGGTCAGCGTCAGCAAGGACGGTAAGTCCGAGGAGCTCAAGGCGGAAAAGGTGTTGCAGGCCATCGGCTTTGCGCCCAACGTCGAGGGCTACGGGCTGGACAAGGCCGGCGTGGCACTCACCGACCGCAAGGCGATCGGCATCACCGACTACATGCAGACTTCGGTGCCGCACATCTACGCCATCGGCGATGTCACCGGCAAGCTCATGCTCGCGCACGTCGCCGAGGCCATGGGCGTGGTAGCGGCCGAAACCATCGCCGGGGCAGAGACTTTGGCGTTGGGTGACTACCGCATGTTGCCGCGCGCCACCTTCTGTCAGCCGAATGTGGCCAGCTTCGGTCTCACCGAAGAGCAGGCTCGCGACGAAGGCTATGACGTCGTCGTAGCCAAGTTCCCCTTCACTGCGAACGCCAAGGCGCACGGTGTCGGTGACCCGAGCGGTTTCGTCAAGCTGATCGCCGACGCCAAGTACGGCGAGCTCATCGGTGGGCACCTGGTGGGTCACGATGTGTCGGAGTTGCTGCCCGAGCTCACGCTGGCGCAGAAGTGGGATCTGACCGCTAATGAGTTGGCCCGCAACGTACATACGCACCCGACCATGTCCGAGGCGCTGCAGGAGTGCTTCCACGGCCTGATCGGGCACATGATCAACTTCTAGAACCGCGCGGGTTTCTATGAATACACCCTGCGCCCGCGCCGCTTCATTGACGAAAAATTTTTCGTAATCTAGTTTTCGTATCAGGTGGGGCGGCGCGGACGCGGCGGCGAGGTGACTCGCTGGACGTGACCGCCTCAACCGCTCCGCTGGTTTTTCACTAACCAGAGAGCGGAAACACATGAAAATCAACGCTTTTCCCGCGGCAATGGCTCTCCTGTTCGGCTTGGGGCTGAGCGCGGCGCCACCAAACGCCGTGGCCGAAGTCCCGTCGATGAACGGCGTCTACCACTACGCCGATGAAGATGGCGACGTCGGTACCTGGACCATCACGACCACCTGCAACCCGCGCTGCGTCGCCACTGTGAGCACATCGCCGGGGCACGGATTCCAAGCCCACCTCGAGAACGGTCGTTTCGTGACCACCCGGGTCGTTCCCGACGGTCTGGAATGCCCGCACGTTTTCACGAATGAAATGTGGCTCGGCGGCGGAACCCATGAGGTGGTCGCAACCCAGTCGTGGGACCCCGTGACACTGACCGGCGAAGTGCACTTCTCGCACACCGCGCCGCCTTGCGCGCTGGATGATCAGCACGACCGGTTCACTCTCACCCGAATCGGCTGATACCAGCGCTCAGCAACCACCGGCGGCCGTTGGAGATACGATCGCCAGGTGTTCATGTCCCGCAACGAGGAGCCGAGCCACGCTGCCGTCGTGATCGGCGCGATCGGCGGGCTGCTCGCCGGCTACGTCTTCTGGCTCGCTGCCATCACCGTCGGCGACGACCTCACCACGGTGAGCAAGTGGAGCCTGGCGGTACTGCTGGTGTCGGGTGCACTCGCGGTCGGTGCGGTGGTCTGCGGCCTGCTGATGCGCTGGCGCCGCCGATATGGGTGGTCGGCGTTTGCCTTCGGCATTCCGGTGCTGCCGGTGGCGTTGACGCTGGCCGTGCTGGCCAACTTGTATTTCTGACGCTACCGGGGGTTGTCCAGTGGAATCCCCAGCGCGGTGATCGTCGCGGCCAGCGCGTCGTATTGCGTTGCGAGCATGCAGAATTCGATCAACCGAGCGCGGTTGAGATGGCCGGCCAGCTGTTGCCAGGTCTGTTCGGTGATCGTGCGGTCCTTGATCAATTCGTCGGTGGCGTTCAACAGAGCCTGCTGACGGGCGCTGAGCACCTTGCGCGGGCCGTCTCCCGGCGGAGCCTCGGGCCAGGCGAAAATCGTCGCCTGTGTCTGGGCGTCCAGCCCGGCTTTGCGCGCCATTCCGCGATGGTGCTGGAGTTCGTATTCGCAGGACCGCAGGTGGGCGACCCGCAGGATGATCAATTCGGTGTCGATGGTCGGTAACCGACCCCGCAGCAGGCGACCGGAATAGATCGCCCACGTCCAGAACAGCCCCTGGCGGGAACCCAGCGTGGTGAACAGATGCATTTCGGGTGCGCGCACCTTGCGGGCGGCCAGCTTCGCGACCACCCAGTTGACCGGGCCCAGTTGGCGGAACCGCCCGGGTGCGATGCGGGCGATGTGATCGCCGGTCATGCTTGCTTCACCAGGTACGGGGAGACGGTGCTGCGGTGCTCGTCGATGTCGAGTGATCGGCCCAACGCCGGAAACGCCCGCTGCGGGCAGTTGTCGCGTTCGCAGACCCGGCAGCCCGCTCCGATTGGCGTCGCAATATTCCCCGACAAGTCGAGTCCTTCCGAATAGACGAGTCGGTGCGCGTGGCGAAGTTCGCAGCCGAGCCCGATCGCGAAGGTTTTTCCGGGCTGACCATACCGGGCCGCGCGCCGTTCGACGGTACGGGCCACCCACATGTAGTTGCGCCCGTCGGGCATCTGAGCGATCTGCACCAGGATCTTGCCGGGGTTGGCGAAGGTCTCGTAGACGTTCCACAGTGGGCAGGTGCCGCCGGTGGAGGAGAAATGAAACCCGGTGGCGGACTGACGTTTTGACATGTTTCCGGCCCGGTCGACGCGGACGAACGACAGCGGCACGCCGCGCATCGAGGGCCGCTGCAGCGTGGAGAGACGGTGCGCGATGGTCTCGTAGCTGACCTGATAGAAAGCCGACAGCCGTTCGACGTCGTAGCGGAAGTTCTCGGCGACGTCGTGGAACTGGCGGTAGGGCAGCACCGCTGCGGCGGCGAAGTAGTTCGCCAGCCCGAGCCGGGCCAGGGTCCGTGACTCCGCACTGGTGAACTTGCCGTCGGTGACCAGAGCGTCGATCAGCTCGCCGTACTCGAGGTAGGCCAATTCGGCGGCCATCTTGAACACCTGCTGCCCGGAGCCGAGGTGGTTACTCATCTCCAGCGTCTTGGTCTGCGGGTCGTAGCGGTGCAGCACCGAGTCGCCGAGATCGATGCGCCTGGTGATGTGCACCCCGTGCACCTCGGTGAGCCGGCGGGTCAACTCACGGGCCAGGTCTCCGTGGTGCATCCGCATTTTGACGGTGAGTTCTTCGGCCGCCGTGTCCAGCTCGTGCAGATAGTTCTGGCGTTCGTAGAAGTAGTCGCGGACCTCCTCGTGGGGCATGGTGATCGCCCCGCTGCCACTGCTGCCGTCGAAGTACCGTTCTTCGGTGGCGGCGGCCAGTTGGGCGGTGGTGATCCGGTAGCGGCGGTGCAGGTTGACCACCGCTCGCGCCAGACCCGGGTGGGTGTTGACCATCTCGGCGATCTCCGTCGGGTCGACGTCGATGTCCAGGTCGCGGTCCATCGTCACTTCGCGCAGTTCGGCGACCAACCGGGTGTCGTCCTGGGAGGCGAAGAAGGTGGCGTCCACTCCGAACACCTCGGTGATCCGCAACAGGACCGCGACCGTCAGCGGCCGGACGTCGTGCTCGATCTGGTTGAGATAGCTGGGGGAGATGTCCAGCATCTGCGCCAACGCGGCCTGGCTGAATCCGCGTTCGCTGCGAAGCTGGCGGACGCGCGCGCCGACGAACGTTTTAGACACTCTGACCAGCGTAGTCCGGATTGCGAAGATCCGCTTTGCAGACTTGGCAGGGGCGGTGGGATTGGTATTTGCGAGGCGTCGTTGGCATGATTCGCATCGACGTTCCCAGGGATAACCTGGTTTTCGCACGAGGAGGAAACGGGGAGCAGCGCCGTGAGCCTGGACAAAACTTTGATGCCGGTGCCCGACGGTAGCCCCGATGTTTTCGACCGCGAGTGGCCGCTTCGTGTCGGCGACATCGACCGGACCGGACGGCTGCGGTTGGACGCGGCGTGCCGGCACATCCAGGACATCGGCCAGGACCAACTGCGCGAAATGGGCTTCGAAGAAACGCATCCGCTGTGGATCGTGCGCCGAACCATGGTCGACCTCATTCGCCCTATCGAGTTCCAGGACCTGCTGCGGTGCCGTCGTTGGTGCTCGGGTACCTCGAACCGGTGGTGTGAGATGAGGGTCCGTATCGACGGACGCAAGGGCGGGCTGATCGAGTCCGAGGCGTTCTGGATTCACGTCAACAAAGAGACCGAGATGCCGGCGCGCATCGCCGACGACTTCCTCGCGGGTCTGCACAAGACGACCACCGTCGAGCGGTTGCGGTGGAAGGGTTACCTGAAGCCGGGCGGCCGCGACGACGCGACCGAAGTACACGAGTTTCCCGTCCGCGTCACGGACATCGACCTGTTCGACCACATGAACAACTCGGTGTATTGGAGCGTCGTCGAGGACTACCTGGCGGCCCACCCCGAGCTGATGCAGCTTCCGTTGCGGGTGACCATCGAGCACGAGGCTCCGGTGGCGCTGGGCGACAAGCTGGAGATCATCTCGCACGTTCACCCGGCCGGTTCCACCGAACAGTTCGGCCCCGGGCTGGCCGACCGGAGTGTTACAACGCTCACATATGCGGTCGGTGACGAGACGAAAGCCGTCGCCGCGCTGTTCACTCTCTAACCGGACAAGCGTCCCGGTAAATTGCCGATGACCTGCAGGTTTCGGTTACTCGTCAGTAGCTTCTGAACCGTTTCAGTAGTTCGCCAGCTTCGCAAGCTTCGCAAAATGACCACAGGTCATAGCCGAAATTCGCAAGTGAAATGGGTGGACCTGCGGGAATGCACTGTGTCATGGTCGAGTTAGCACATCAGTGAAGTCAAGGTGAAGTTAAACCTCTAGCTTCCATCCGCACGGCGGTGGCTCGATCCATCACAAGACTCATCGCCAGCAAATTTCAGTCAATGAATGACCGTAAGGAGCAGCCCCATGTCCGAAGTCGGCACCCCGAAGAGCGCTGAGCAGATTCAGCACGACTGGGACCACAACCCCCGCTGGAACGGCGTCAAGCGCACCTACACGCCGCAGGACGTCGTGGCGCTGCAAGGTCACGTCGTCGAGGAGCACACGCTGGCCCGCCGGGGCGCCGAGGTGCTCTGGGAGCAGTTGCACGAGATGGACTTCGTCAACGCGCTGGGCGCGCTGACCGGCAACATGGCCGTCCAGCAGGTCCGCGCCGGCCTCAAGGCGATCTACCTGTCGGGTTGGCAGGTCGCCGGTGACGCCAACCTCTCCGGTCACACCTACCCCGACCAGAGCCTGTACCCCGCCAACTCGGTTCCGCAGGTCGTGCGTCGGATCAACAACGCGCTGCTGCGCGCAGACGAGATCGCCAAGGTCGAGGGCGACCGCTCGGTCGACAACTGGCTGGCTCCGATCGTCGCTGACGGCGAGGCCGGCTTCGGTGGCGCGCTCAACGTCTACGAGCTACAGAAGGCGATGATCGCCGCCGGCGTCGCCGGGTCGCACTGGGAAGACCAGCTGGCGTCGGAGAAGAAGTGTGGCCACCTCGGTGGCAAGGTGCTGATCCCGACCCAGCAGCACATCCGCACCCTGACCTCGGCCCGCCTGGCCGCTGACGTCGCCGGTGTCCCGACGGTCGTCATCGCGCGCACCGACGCCGAGGCCGCCACGCTGATCACCTCCGACGTCGACGAGCGGGACCGCCCGTTCATCACCGGCGAGCGCACCAACGAGGGCTTCTACCGCATCAAGAACGGTCTCGAGCCCTGCATCGCCCGCGCCAAGGCCTACGCGCCGTTCGCCGACCTGATCTGGATGGAGACCGGGACGCCGGACCTGGAGCTCGCCAAGAAGTTCGCCGAGGGCGTCAAGAGCGAGTTCCCGGACCAGCTGCTGGCCTACAACTGCTCGCCGTCGTTCAACTGGAAGAAGCACCTCGACGACGACACCATCGCCAAGTTCCAGAAGGAGCTCGGTGCGATGGGCTTCAAGTTCCAGTTCATCACCCTGGCCGGCTTCCACGCCCTCAACTACTCGATGTTCGATCTGGCCCACGGGTACGCCCGCAAGCAGATGAGCGCGTACGTCGAGCTGCAGGAGCGCGAGTTCGCTGCCGAGGAGCGCGGCTACACCGCCACCAAGCACCAGCGTGAGGTGGGCGCCGGCTACTTCGACCGGATCGCCACCACCGTCGACCCGACCTCGTCGACGACCGCGTTGGCCGGCTCCACCGAAGAGGGTCAGTTTCACTGAGCCGAGCAGCATCGGTGAACAGATTGCGCCGAGCGTGAACTGACGGCGGGTTTTCAGCCGAATCCTCGCCCTGACATCACGCTCGACGGTCCGCAGAGATGAAGTAGCGTAGGCCCCGCCCAGCCAACCTGGGCGGGGCCTATTGCGGTGCAACCACAGACTCGGGAGAGACAACAGTGAGCGACACAGCAATCCAGCGAGTAGGCGTGATCGGGGCCGGGCAGATGGGTTCCGGTATTGCCGAGGTGTCGGTACGGGCCGGCGTCGCCGTGACGGTGTTCGAGACGACGGACGCGCTGATCACCGCCGGCCGCAACCGGATCACGAAGTCGCTGGAGCGCGGCGTCAGTGCCGGCAAGGTCACCGAGCGGGAGCGCGACCGCGCGTTGAGCCTGCTGACGTTCACCACCGATCTCGGCGACCTGGCCGACCGCCAGCTGGTCATCGAGGCCATTGTCGAGGACGAGTCGGTGAAGGCCCAGGTTTTTGCCGAGTTGGACCGGGTCGTCACCGATCCGCAGGCGGTGCTGGCCTCGAACACGTCCAGCATCCCGATCATGAAGATCGCCGCCGCCACGAAAAACCCGCAGCGCGTGCTCGGTTTGCACTTCTTCAACCCGGTGCCGGTGCTGCCGCTGGTCGAATTGGTCAGCACGCTGGTCACCGACCCGGCCGCCGCCGCCCGCACCGAAGAGTTCGCCAGTGCAGTGCTGGGCAAACAGGTGGTGCGATGCTCGGACCGGTCCGGTTTCGTCGTGAACGCCCTATTGGTGCCCTACCTGCTGTCGGCGATCCGGATGGTCGAAGCTGGGTTCGCCACCGTCGAAGATGTCGACAAGGCCGTGGTGGCCGGGTTGTCGCACCCGATGGGGCCGCTGAAGCTGTCCGACCTGGTCGGTCTGGACACTTTGAAGCTGATCGCCGACAAGATGTACGACGAATTCAAGGAGCCGCTGTACGGTCCGCCGCCGCTACTGCAGCGGATGGTCGAGGCCGGGTTGCTGGGCAAAAAGTCGGGCAGGGGCTTTTACACATACTGACTACGGCCGTGCGTTGAATTCATTGTGCGAAGTCAGTACGCCAGTTTGCGAATGAGGTACCATTCCGTCTGTTAACTGACGAGAGGTATCCGCTGAGCATGGGTGAATTGAAGCCGTTCTACGAGGAATCGCAATCCATTTACGACGTTTCGGACGAGTTTTTCGCGCTATTTCTAGACCCCACCATGGCGTACACCTGCGCTTACTTCGAGCGTGCGGATATGACGCTTGAAGAGGCGTCCAATGCCAAGTTCGACCTGGCGCTGGGAAAGCTGAACCTCGAACCTGGGATGACGGTGCTCGACATCGGCTGTGGCTGGGGCGGTGCGCTGCAACGTGCGGTCGAAAAATACGACGTCAACGTCATCGGTATTACGTTGAGCCGCAATCAATTTGAATACAGCAAGAAAAGGCTCGCAGCAATTCCCACGCGCCGTACCATCGAGGTTCGCCTGCAGGGCTGGGAGGAGTTCGACGAGCCGGTCGACCGGATCGTGACGATCGGTGCCTTCGAGGCCTTCAAGGCGGAGCGTTACCCGACGTTCTTCGAGCGTGCTCACAATATTCTCCCTGCCGACGGCCGGATGTTGTTGCACACGATTCTGGCGTACACCCAGAAACAGCAGCATGAGCGCGGTGTGAAGGTGACGATGACCGATCTTCGATTTATGCGTTTCATCGGTCAGGAAATTTTTCCGGGTGGGCACTTGCCGGCGCAGGAAGATATTCTCAGGTTGGCCGAGGTCGCGGGCTTTTCAGCGGAAAGAGTGCACCTGTTGCGCGAGCATTATGAGCGGACGCTGCACATCTGGGCCGAGAATTTGGCGGCCAAGAAGGACGAAGCAATCGAGTTGCAGTCCGAAGAGATTTACGACAAATACATGCGTTATCTGACGGGTTGCGAAGACTTCTTTCGCAAGGGCATCTGCAACGTGGGACAGTTCACGCTGGTCAAATGATGCCGGACGCCTCCGGACGCCTCCGGACGCCGCGAGGTGCGACGCCGCGGACTCGGCGCCCAGCCTATTTCGCCAGGGTGAACTGGCAGATGTCGGTATAGCCCTCGTGGAACAACTTGGCGCACCCGGTTAAGTACTTCATGTACCGGTCATAGACCTTCTCCGACTGGATCGCGATGGCCAGATCCTTCTTGGCCTCCAGCGCCGCCGCCCAGATTTCCAGCGTCCGCGCATAGTGCAGCTGCAGGGACTGGATCCGCTTCATCGAGAACCCGGCCGCTTCGGACTGCTCCTCGACCACCGGAACCGTCGGCAGGTACCCGCCCGGGAAGATCTCGGCCAGGATGAACTGGCTGAAGTGCACGATCTCGTGAGTCAGGGGGAGGCCCTTGGCCCTGGCCTCCTTGAAGGTTGGCCGGACGATCGTGTGCAGCAGCATGATGCCGTCGCTCGGCAGCACCTCGTGGGCCATCTTGAAGAAGCGCGGGTAGCGCTGACGGCCGAAGTGCTCGAAGGCGCCAATGGAGACGATGCGATCGACGGGCTCGTGAAACTTCTCCCAGCCCTCCAGCAGCACCCGCTTGGTGCGGGGCGTGTCCAGTTCGTCGAACTTCGTCTGAACGTGCGCGGCCTGGTTCTCCGACAACGTCAGGCCCACCACGTTGACGTCGTACTTCTCGATGGCGCGGCGCATCGTGGCGCCCCAGCCGCAGCCGATGTCCAGCAACGTCATTCCCGGCTCCAGGTTGAGCTTGCCCAGGGCCAGGTCGATCTTGGCGAGCTGCGCCTCTTCCAGCGTCATGTCCTCGCGCTCGAAGTACGCGCAGCTGTACGTCTGGGTAGGGTCGAGGAACAGGCGGAAGAATTCATCGGACAGGTCGTAGTGCGCCTGCACGTTGCCGAAATGGGGCGTGAGCTGCACTGCCATTGCGATGTCAGCCTTTCTGTTTGTCGGGGTGCTCCCGGACAAAATCCGTCGGTCGTACCTGCAGCGCCCCCGATGCATTCCCTGAATGCTAACCGCTGCGCAGGGGTGCAGTTGCACTCCTTGCGTCACACCCGCAGCGGAGACGGCCGGGTCAGGCGTTTACTGCTCCTGTTTGAGCTGCTCCCAGGAAGGCACGGTCGGGGACGGGTGTGGCTGGGCGCGGAACTTCTCCAGCGACCCCCCTGCCTCCACAATTCCGCACAGCGCGCTCCAACTCAGCATCGTCAGATAGTCGATCAACTCGTCGCTGCTCATCCGTGGATCGGACATCCAGGAGTGTGTGGCCAACTGCACACCGCCAACGATCAGGTAGGCCCACGGCTCGACCCCGCCGAGATCCATCCCGATCTCGCGCATGCGCCGGCGCAGCATCACGGCGATCATGCGCGCGATGATCCGCTCCGAATCGGCGATCACCTTGCTCTTGCTGCCGGAGCTGTTCGCCATCACGAAGCCGTACGGCTCCGGCTCAGCGGCCATGGTTTCGACGTAGACGCGGATCACTTCGCGGGTCAGCTCGTAGCCGTCCAAATTGGACGACAGTGCTGCGGCCATGTTGGGAATGAGGGTGGTCTGCGCAAATCGCATCATCACCGCGGTGGTGAGGTCGTTCTTATCGACGAAGTAGCGATAGAGCACCGTCTTGGAGACCCCGATCTCCGCGGCGATCTCGTCCATGCTCAGAAAACGGCTCTGGCGGCGAATAGCCTCGATGGTGCCGTCGACCAACTCGTTGCGGCGGTCCACCTTGTGCTGGTGCCAGCGCCGCTTACGGCCATCGGTCTTAGCGGTCCGAGCCGGGATGTGTTGTGCCAATGTCGCCGATTCCCATTCACTACCTGGACGCATCGATACTACGGCTTGCGGGCGTCCGGATGCCCGAGCGGCAGGACTGCGTGAGGCTTCCGAACAGTGTGGGTAACACTAACCGGTGGTTTCGATAGCGGATGATGGTCTGGTGGCACACAGAGCCTTGCCGACAGTGGCACCCCCGGCAGCGCCCCCGGATCCGAGCGGGGGGCGCGGGAACCGGACATCCTTCGCGGAGTCCTTCGCCGGCGCCGACTCGGAGGCGGATGCCGAGCGGCGCGCTGCGCTGCGGCGGATGAAGGCGGTGGCGCTGAGTTTCCTGATCGGCGCCACCGTGGTGTTCCTGCTGTGCCGGTGGGCCAACGCCCACGGCACCGCGCCGGTCTGGGTCGGCTACGTCGGCGCCGCGGCCGAGGCGGGCATGGTGGGCGCCCTGGCGGACTGGTTCGCGGTCACTGCGCTGTTCAAGCATCCGCTGGGGATTCCGATCCCGCATACGGCCATCATCAAGCGCAAGAAAGACCAGCTCGGCGAGGGCCTGGGCACGTTCGTGCGGGAGAACTTCCTGTCGCCGGAGGTGGTGGAAACCAAGCTGCGCGACGCCCAGGTACCCAGTCGGGTGGGGAAGTGGCTTTCGGAACCAACGCATGCACAGCGGGTCGCCAGTGAGGTGGCGACGGTGCTGCGCGTGCTGGTCGAGCTGCTGCGGGACGAGGACGTCCAGCAGGTCATCGACCGGATGATCGTGCGGCGCATCGCCGAACCGCAGTGGGGCCCGCCGGTGGGCCGGGTCCTGCAAACCCTGCTGGTCGAGAATCGCCAGGAAGCACTGATCCAGTTGCTGGCCGACCGGGCGTTCCAGTGGTCGCTGAATGCTGGGGTGGTGATTCAGAGGGTCGTCGAGCGTGACTCGCCGACCTGGTCGCCCCGCTTCGTCGACCATCTGGTGGGCGACCGCATCCACCGCGAGTTGATGGACTTCACCGACAAGGTGCGCCGTAACCCCGATCATGAACTGCGTCGATCGGCCACGCGTTTCCTCTTCGAATTCGCCGACGACCTGCAGAACGACGCCGACACGATCGCGCGCGCCGACGCCGTCAAGGAGCAGTTGATGGCCCGGGACGAGGTGGCCAAGGCCGCCGAGACGGCGTGGACAACGCTCAAGCGCCTGGTGCTCGAGGGGGTGGACGACCCGTCCAGCACATTGCGTACCCGGATCGCCGACACGGTGATCCGGATCGGGGCGTCACTGCGTGACGATGCGGGGCTGCGCGACAAGGTCGACGGATGGATGGTGCGGGCCGCTCAGCACCTGGTTTCCCAATATGGGGTAGAGATCACAGCGATCATCACCGAGACGATCGAGCGTTGGGATGCCCAGGAGGCCAGCCGCCGAATCGAGCTACATGTAGGCCGTGACCTGCAGTTTATCCGGATCAACGGAACTGTGGTGGGTGCGCTCGCCGGCCTCGCCATCTACGCCATCGCGCAGCTACTCTTCTGAAAAGTGCTAACAGACTGCTTGCAATAGCAAGCACTGCTCCGTACCCTGAGGGGCGTAAGCAAACAAAATCTGACACAGGAGCACCCGATGACGCCGGAGGAGAAGCTGGGCACCAAGGTGTCCACAAAAGCCTCTGACGTGGCCTCGGACATCGGCAGCTTCATCAGGTCGCAGCGCGAGACGGCGCAGGTCTCGATGCGGCAGCTTGCCGAACGGTCGGGTGTCAGCAACCCTTATTTGAGCCAGGTCGAGCGTGGACTGCGTAAGCCCTCCGCCGACGTCCTGGCCCAGATCGCGAAGGCGCTACGGGTTTCCGCGGAGGTGCTTTACGTGCGGGCCGGCATCCTCGAGCCCAGCGAGGCCAGTCAGGTGCGTGACGCCATCGTCACCGACACGGCCATCACCGAGCGTCAGAAGCAGGTTCTGCTGGACATCTACGCGTCCTTCACCCAGCAGAACGAGGCGAATCGCGAGGAGTGTCCGAGCGAATCCGACGACGACTGACCCGACCACCAGGAGGTTTCCGGCAAGTCGCGCACCAGTGTCAATCCGCGGGTCTTGACATTTCCTGCCCAGAGGAGCCGAACTTGCGCCAATTTTCAACCATTTAGCACTAACCCCGATATCGAAATCAAAGAAAGGAAACATCATGGCTGAGAACACGAACATTGAGGACCTGAAAGCGCCGCTGCTCGCCGCGCTCGGTGCTGCCGACCTGGCTCTGGCGACCGTGAACGACCTGATCGCCACCCTGCGTGACCGCGCCGAGGAGACCCGCTCCACGCTGCGTGAGCGTGCCGAGGAGACCCGCACCGACACCCGCAGCCGCGTGGAGGAGAGCCGCGCTCGCCTGACCAAGCTGCAGGAAGAGCTGCCCGAGCAGCTCACCGAGTTGCGCGAGCGGTTCACCGCTGACGAGCTGCGTAAGGCCGCGGAGGGCTACGTCGAGGCTGCCACCAGCCGGTACAACGAGCTGGTCGAGCGCGGCGAGGCCGCCCTCGAGCGGCTGCGCAGCCAGTCGGCCTTCGAGGACGCGTCGGCGCGTGCCGAGGGTTACGTCGACCAGGCCGTGGAGCTGACTCAGGAGGCCCTGGGCACCGTGGCGACGCAGACCCGCGCCGTGGGTGAGCGCGCCGCCAAGCTGGTCGGCATCGAGCTGCCGAAGAAGGCCGAGGCTCCGGCCAAGAAGGCTGCTCCGGCCAAGAAGGCTGCGCCGGCCAAGAAGGCCGCTCCGGCCAAGAAGGCTCCGGCCAAGAAGGCTCCGGCCAAGAAGGTCACCCAGAAGTAATCCGGGTTCACCGGACCACTCGACTCCAAGTCGCCGCACGTCGGCGACTTGGACCAGAGAAGCACCACTCGACTCCAAGTCGCCGCACGTCGGCGACTTGGAGTCGACGTTTTTGCGGCGGCCCGCATAGTCTTATGAGCGTGCAAGCCGTAGGAACCGTCATGTTCGTTCTGTGGGTCGCCGTCGCCCTGGCGACGGTGTACGCGTTTGTACACGCGGCGCTGCAGCGCTCCGACGCTTACACCGCCGCCGACAAGCAGACCAAGCCGTTGTGGCTGGTGATTCTCGGTGGTGCGATGGCGCTGATCACCATCCTGTACGGCATCTTCGGTGTGATGGCGATTGCCGCAGCCGCGGTCGCGACGGGCGTCTATCTCGTCGACGTCCGGCCCAAGCTTCTCGAAGTGCAGGGTAAGTCGCGCTAGCGGATGAAGGTCGTGCTGGTTGCGCCGGCGGCGGCGCTCATTTCGCTGCTGGGCGCCGTGCCCGCAGCTGCCGATCCAGGATCGGGCCCGTCATACCCGCCACCCTTCGTGGACCACACCGAATGGGCTTATTGGGGCGGGTTGTCCAGTCTGCGCGTGTATCCGACCCCTTCGGGCCGCGCTGCGTCCCGAATCTCGGGAACCGCCGGCGGCTACCCGCAAGCCGCTGACGAAGCCTGGTCGGAGGTACTCGCGCAATCACCCGATGCCGACACACCAGGCATGCGTGCGCAGTTCGTCTGCCACTGGCAGTTCGCCGAGATCGCGCAGCCGGGCAAAACCAGCTGGAACCTCGAGCCGTGGCGGCCGGTCGTCGACGACGCCGAGATGGTGGCGTCCCGCTGCAATCCGGGCGCCTCGGAGGAGCCCTTCTGATGGGCGCGCCGCCGACCCGCCGGCAGCTGGCCGCGATGGTGGATCACACACTACTCAAGCCGGAGGCCACCGAAGCCGACGTCCTGGCGCTGGTCGCCGAGGGCACTGACCTGGGTGTCTATGCCGTTTGCGTCTCGCCGTCGATGGTGCCGGTCGCTGTTCGAGAGGCTGATGCGCAAGGCGTCCGTGTCGCCGCCGTGGCCGGCTTCCCGTCAGGCAAGCATCTGTCTGTTGTGAAGGCGCAGGAGGCGGCGGCGGCGGTGGCGGCCGGCGCAGCCGAGGTCGACATGGTCATCGACGTCGGCGCGGCGTTGGCCGGACAGTTCGATGCTGTGCTGGCCGACGTCGCCGCGGTACGCGCCGGCGCAAGCGGTGCGGTGCTGAAGGTGATCGTCGAGTCGGCGGTGCTGCTCGCTCTCTCGGACGAACACACCCTGGCCGCCGTCTGCCGGGCGGCCGAGGAGGCCGGCGCCGACTTCGTCAAGACTTCGACCGGCTTCCATCCCGCCGGCGGAGCCTCGGTGCGCGCCGTCGAGGTGATGGCCGCGACCGTGGGCGGCCGGTTGGGGGTTAAAGCCAGCGGCGGCATCCGTACGGCCTCGGACGCGCTCGCCATGCTCGACGCAGGGGCCACCCGGCTGGGTCTGTCGGGCACCCGGGCCGTGCTGGACGGCCTGACTTAACTCAGAGGTCGGCCAGGCAGGGGTCGGTGTTGCCGGCCGGGATGGTGGCGTTGCGTGCCGCGAAACGCGCAATCACTCCGTTGTCGGTGACCTCTACGCTTTCCGCGCGAACGCCCAACGGGTAGTCCTTGGTGAGGCTCGAGGTGTAGTCGTTGAGGGTGGACTGCACGGATTCTTTCGGCAGCGAGAAGCCGAGCGTGTTGAAGCTGACGATCTGCAGCTGAATACCGCCGCCGGATACCACCGGCTTGGCGACGATGTCGTTGAGCATGCCCTTCAACTCGACCGTGTTGTCCTTGGGGTGCGTGACCACGCTGCTGGTGACGAACTCGCCCAGAATCGGGATGGCGTTCTGCACCGACTCCTTGATCCCCTGGGTGGTCCAAGTGATGGTGGCGTCCAGCGCGCCGATCGTACCCTTGGAGTCGCCCTTGTTTTCGAGGTTGATGTCCTGGATGTTGAGCTGCAGCTTCATGCCCTTGGCGTCGCGGATCTGGTTGCCCGCGGTCTCGATCCTGATATTGGTGTAGTGGTCGGTTGCCACCTGCCACAGCACCAGCGGGGTCACCCCGAAGGACGCGGTGGCCTGGTCTTTGACCACGCAGGCCGTCGCCGCGGCGAGCTTGTTGTTGGCTTCGTGCCGCACGTACAGTTCGGCGCCGATCAGTCCGGCGATCAGCAGCGAGAACACGATGATCAGGACCAGCAGGATGGCCAGCGGATCGCGTCGCGAGCGCTTCTTCTTCTTGACCTCGCCGGCCTCGTCCGTCGGCTGCGCGATCGGAGTGGTGCGGTCGGCGCCGGGCATGGGTGGCGGGGTCGGATTGATCCGCCGGGTGTCCGCGTTGGCGGCGGTCTGCTGATCCGTCTGCGGTGGCTGCGGGGCTGTCGGGGGTTGCTGTCCGAGTCCGCTCCCACCCTTCGGGTCGCCGGGATGCAGGCGTCCGGCGGAAGGATCCGCGGGGGCCGGTGGTCGGCCGAGCGGTCCCTGATCGCCCGGACGTGCCCAACCGGATGGGCCTTCGTTGCGTGGTCCCTGCGGAGTCGTCACGTTCGCGATTCTGCCCTATCGGTGTGAACGAAGTTTGCGCGGTTGCGCAGCACCGCGATGTTGTCCCGGGCCTTGGTCACGTCGCCGAGGTCGATGTCGGCAACGATCAGTTGCGGCTGGGAGCCCGCGCAAGCCACCACGTCCCCCAGGGGCGACGCCAGCAGGCTGCCGCCCACGCCCGTCGGCGCGCCCGAGGCGCTCAGTGCGCCGCCGGGGTCGGCCTGACCGGCGGCGATGACGAAGCAGCTGGAATCCAATGCCCGTGCCCGGACCAGCAGGGTCCACTGCTCGAGTTTGCCGGGTCCGGAGCCCCAGGACGCGCAGACGACGATCAGCTGGGCGCCGCGGTCGGCCAGTTCGGTGTAGAGCGCGGGAAAGCGGACGTCGTAGCACAGCGTGAGACCCACCCCGACGCCGTCGATCTCGATGACCACCGGTTGCCGGCCGGGCGCCACCGTGCGCGATTCGGTGAAGCCGAATGCGTCGTAGAGGTGGATCTTGTCGTAACGGGCATCGGGCTCGTTGGGTGTGCCCGGGCCGGCCGCGATCAGGGTATTGGTGACTCGCCCGTCGTCCGTGGGGGCGAACATGCCCGCGACCACGGTGACGCCGGTGTCCGCGGCGATCCGGCGCACCCCATTGGCCCACGGTCCGTCGACCGGCTCGGCGATCGGTCGCAGTGGCACCCCGAACCGGCACATGGTGGCTTCCGGGAACACCACCAGGCGGGCTCCGGCATCGGCTGCGCGCTCGGCGTACTCGCGCACCAGCTGCAGATTCGCGGCCGGGTCGGTGCCGCTGAGGATCTGTGCCAGTGCGATTCGCATGAACGCCAGCTTAGGCATCGCGACTGCGGTCAGCCGGTGCCGTTCCTCGCCGCCGATCCGCCCTCGTTGTTGAGCCACTGGGTGGTGAAGCGCTGCTCGATCGCCACCAGTTGGCCGAGTTCGTTGCCGATGATCCGCTCCAGCTTTCCGCCGATGAACGGCACCCGCACCTGAATCGTGAGCTGCAGTGTCATCCGGGCGCAGCCCGACTCCGCGACCGGCTGCAGCATCGCCGTACCCCACAAATTGACCGGGGCGCCGACGATCGATCCCGCGACGGACGCGGTTGCGATGCCGTCTCTGATCGGGCCCCACGTCTCCTCGCGCCGTACGCAGAGGTCGCCCCGATGCAGCTGGGTGACCAGCGCGGGCAGGTTCTGGCTCAGCATCGTCTGATGCGTGATCACCTCGATGGTGCCGTCATCGCCGGACTCGCCACCGATTCGCATCGACTCCAGGCTGGCCACGTCGACCGGCGTCTCGGCGAGCCTGGCCTCCCAGTAAGCCAGGTCATGGAAGGCCTGGTGGACGTCTCTGACAGTGCCCTCGTAGTCGGCCGACACGTCGAATGAACGCGGCATAACAGAAAACGCTACCGTTACGGGCCAGGAAACGGAGCACATGAAACGGGAAGTCGGGTCGTTCTTTGCCGGCGCGCGCGTCGCCGAGTCGGTGCCGCTTGCACCGTTGACCACACTGCGGGTGGGTCCGGTGGCGCGACGCGTAATCACCTGTGAGAGCAGCGATCAGGTGATTACGGTGTTGCGGGCGTTGGATGCTCAGCCCCACGGCTTCGACGGCGGCCCCGTGTTGGTGTTTGCTGGCGGTTCCAATCTGGTGATCGGTGACGGGCTGCCGAATCTCACAGTGGTCCGGCTCGCCAACACCGGCATCGTCATCGACGGCAATCTGCTGCGCGCCGAGGCGGGCGCGGTGTGGGACGACGTGGTGGTCCGGTCCATCGAGCACGGACTGGGCGGGCTGGAGTGCCTGTCGGGCATTCCCGGTTCGGCCGGGGCCACGCCGGTGCAGAACGTCGGCGCGTACGGCGTGGAGGTCTCCGACACCATCACCCGGGTCAGGTTGCTGAATCGCCGCAGCGGTGAGGTGGACTGGGTGCCCGCGGAGGAACTGCAGTTCGGGTACCGCACCAGCGTGCTCAAGCGCGCCGACGGACTCGATCTGCCCGGCATCGTCCTGGAAGTCGAGTTTGCGCTGGATGCCGGCGGACGCAGTGCGCCGCTGCGTTACGGAGAGTTGACGACGGCTCTGGGCGCGACCAGCGGGGAGCGCGCCGAACCGCAAGCGGTCCGCGCGGCGGTACTGGCGCTGCGGGCCCGAAAAGGGATGGTGCTCGACGCTGCCGACCACGACACCTGGAGCGTGGGCTCGTTCTTCACCAACCCGGTGGTCACCCGGGAGGTCTACGAGCGCCTGGCGGCAGCGACCGACGGGCCGGTGCCCAACTACCCGGCGCCCGACGGGGTGAAGCTGGCCGCGGGCTGGTTGGTAGAGCGCGCCGGTTTCGGGAAGGGGTTCCCCGACGAGAATGCGCCGTGCCGCCTGTCCACCAAGCACGCACTGGCCCTCACCAACCGCGGCAACGCCACCTCGGAGGACGTGATGGTACTGGCGCGCACCGTTCGGGACGGAGTTCGTGACGTGTTTGGTATCACACTGAAACCCGAGCCTGTCCTGGTCGGATGCGCTTTGTAGCTGCTATTTTTATGCGCGCGCAGCCCCGCCGCACGTCATTGCAGTGGGGGAGAGGGCCTTTCGCCCGGTATCTTTGACGGTTGTGACCACCTCTCGCACCCCCTCGAGCCAAGGGCCGATCAATCGGCGCGCGGCTCTGGCGGCTATCGGCCTCGGGGTGTTCGCGCCGGGTGTCCTGGCCGCGTGTGCCGGTGGCAAGATCACCCCGCAATCCGAGAAGAAGCCGCCGGCCGCGCCCAAGCTGACCTACCAGCCGTCGAACGCCACCGAAGACGTGGTGCCGATCGCGCCGATCAGCGTCAGCGTCACCGACGGCTGGTTCCAGAAGGTCGCGCTGACGAACTCGGCGGGCAAGCCCGTCGCCGGTACGTTCAACCAGGACCGCACCGTCTTCATGACCACCGAGCCGCTGGGCTACGACACCACCTACACCTGGAGCGGGTCGGCCGTCGGTCACGACGGCAAGGCCATTCCGGTGGCGGGCAAGTTCATCACCGTGACGCCGAAGAAGAAGATCGACGGCGGGTTCCAATTGGCTGACGGCCAGACCGTGGGAATCGCTGCCCCGATCATCATCCAGTTCGACGCCCCGATCAGCGACAAGGCCGCGGTCGAGCGGGCGTTGACCATCAAGACCAACCCGCCCGTCGAGGGCAGCTGGGCATGGTTGCCCGACGAATCGCAGGGCGCCCGCATCCACTACCGGCCCAAGGAGTACTACCCGGCGGGCACCACCGTCAACGTCGACGCCAAGTTCTACGGGCTGCCGTTCGGCGACGGAGCCTACGGTCTGCAGGACATGTCCCTGAACATCCAGATCGGCCGACGGCAGATCGTCAAGGCCGAGGTTTCCTCCCACCGCATCCAGGTGGTCACCGACGCCGGCGTGATCATGGACTTCCCGTGCAGCTACGGCGAGGCCGACAAGGCCCGCAATGTGACGCGCAACGGCATCCACGTGGTCACCGAGAAGTACGCCGACTTCTACATGTCCAACCCCGCCGCCGGCTACAGCAACGTGCACGAGCGCTGGGCCGTGCGGATCTCCAACAATGGCGAGTTCATTCACGCCAACCCGTCCAGTGCCGGTGCCCAGGGCAACAGCAATGTCACCAACGGCTGCATCAACCTGTCGACGGCCGACGCGGCGGAGTACTTCCCGACGGCGATGTACGGCGACCCCGTCGAGGTGACCGGCAGCTCGATCCAGCTTTCCTACTCCGACGGCGACATCTGGGACTGGGCCGTGGACTGGGACACCTGGGTGGGGATGTCGGCGTTGCCGGCACCCTCCGGCCGTCCGCCGGGCACTCAGATCCCGGTCACCGCGCCCGCGACGCCGTCGACGGCGCCCAGCCTGTCTGGCACACCGACGACCACCACCACCACTACGACCGGGCCTAGTTCTGGGCCAGGTGGTTGAACCTTCGGGTTGCCGACGCCTGGTCCCGGGGCCGGATGATGATCTGGTCCAGATTCACGTGTGAGGGACGCGAAGCCACGAATCCGATGACTTCGGCGACGTCGGCGGCCACCAGGGGTGTCATACCCGAGTAGACCGCGTCCGCGCGTTGCTCGTCGCCGTCGAAACGAACCAGCGAGAACTCGGTTTCCACGGCGCCGGGGGCAATCTCGGTCAGTCGCACCGGCTTTCCCAGTAGTTCGCCGCGCAGCGTGCGGTGCAGTGCACCCTGGGCGTGCTTGGCCGCCGTGTAGCCGGCGCCGCCGTCGTAAATCTCAAGGGCCGCAATCGAAGTCACGGTGACGATCAGGCCGTCACCGGACTCGATCAACTTCGGCAGCAACGCCCGGGTCATCCGCAAGGTGCCCAGCACATTGGTCTCCCACATCCAGCGCCAGTGCTCCATGTCGGCCTCGGCCACCGGCGCCAGACCTTTCGCGCCGCCGGCGTTGTTGACCAGCACGTCGACCCGGTCCAGCTGAAGGGCCAGCGCGGCAACGTCGTCGTCTTTTGTGACGTCTGCCACAACTGCGGTGCCGCCGAGCTCGGCGGCCAGCGCCTCGATGCGGTCGGCCCGCCGTGCCACGGGGACCACGTGGAAGCCTTGTGCTGCAAGTACTTTCGCGGTCGCCTCGCCGATCCCGGAACTGGCTCCGGTCACCACGGCGACTGGCTTGTGCGGGTCGGGGGAACTCATCGGGACAACTCTAATAAACGTGCTAAATTTTCGGTGTGTACTGCAGTGCCAAGTTCCGCACGACGACCGCGTGTCTCTACGCGGGCGCGTGTTGTTGTCGCGCACTTTGCCGCGCCTGAACTGACGCAAGTCGCGGGTGTGGCCAGGGACCCGGCCATCGGAACTCGTAAAAGGACTGCCAGTGCACTCGACTACCCTCACCCACCAATCGCACAGCCGCACCGGACTCAACGGACAGTTGCGGGCTTACCGGCAGGTTGTGCCCCCGGCATTGCACCTGTCGGACTCGGCGGCGGCCTCGGTGTTTCGCGCCGTGCGGTTACGCGGACCCGTCGGCCGCGACGTCATCGCCAGCGTCACCTCACTGAGCATCGCCACGGTGAACCGTCAGGTCATCGCGTTGCTCGATGCTGGACTGCTTCGTGAACGAGCCGACCTGGCGGTTTCCGGGGCGATCGGACGACCGAGGGTGCCGGTTGAGGTCAACCACGAACCCTTCGTCACGCTCGGCATCCACGTCGGCGCCCGCACCACCAGCATCGTGGCCACCGATCTGTTCGGCCGCACCCTGGACACGGTCGAGACCCCCACGCCGCTCAGCGGCGCGGGTCCCGCTCTGACCGCGCTGTCCCACAGCGCCAGCCGCTACCTGCGCCGCTGGCACCGGCGGCGCGCGTTGTGGGCCGGCGTGGCGATCGGCGGCACCGTCGACAGCGCAACCGGCCTGGTGGACCATCCGCGACTGGGTTGGCGCCAGGCTCCGGTCGGGCCGGTGCTGGCCGATGCGCTCGGCCTGCCCGTGTCGGTGGCGTCGCACGTGGACGCCATGGCCGGGGCGGAGCTGCTCCTGGGGATGCGGCGGTTCAACCCGGGTTCGTCCACCAGCCTGTACGTGTACGCGCGGGAGACCGTTGGCTATGCCCTGGTGATCGGCGGGCGGGTGCACTGCCCCGCCAGCGGTCCGGGCACCATCGCCCCGCTGCCGGTGCAGTCGGAGTTGCTCGGCGGCTCGGGGCAGTTGGAGTCCACCGTCAGTGACGAGGCCGTCTTGGCGGCCGCCCGCCGGCTCCGGATTTTGCCCGGAGTGGCCCCAGCCAATCGCCCGGGTGCGTCGACGTCCGCCATGACCGACCTGCTGCGAGTGGCGCGGGCCGGCAATGACCAGGCCAGGGAGCTGTTATCGGAGCGGGCGCGGGTGCTCGGCGGGGCCGTCGCGCTGTTGCGCGACATGCTCAATCCCGACGAGGTGGTGGTCGGCGGGCAGGCGTTCACCGAGTGTCCGGAGGGGATGGCCGACGTGGAGGCGGCTTTCGCCGAGCGTTCGGTGCTCGCGCCACGCGACATCCGCGTCACCGCTTTCGGTAATCGCGTGCAGGAGGCCGGAGCGGGAATCGTGTCGCTGGACGGCCTTTACGCCGACCCGCTGGGGGCGATGCGGCGATCGGGAGCGCTGAGCGAGCGGCTCGTCGACACCGAGCCCGCGGCCATCGCCAAGTAGGGGTCTGACCTGCGTAGCTGTCGATCCCAGCCATGCGCCCGGCCTTACGCCGCGGCGCGTCCTGTAAAGATGACAGTGTGCGTTACGACGACGAACCACGCCGGGTAGCCCTGCTCGCGGTGCACACCTCGCCGCTGGCACAACCCGGCACCGGGGACGCCGGCGGCATGAATGTCTACGTGCTTCAAAGCGCATTGCACCTGGCCAAGCGCGGTATCGAGGTGGAGATCTTCACCCGGGCCACCGCGTCGGCCGATCCGCCGGTGGTGCGCGCCGCGCCCGGTGTGCTGGTCCGTAACGTGGTCGCCGGGCCGTTCGAGGGACTCGACAAGTACGACCTGCCGACTCAGTTGTGCGCCTTCGCCGCCGGTGTGCTGCGCGCCGAAGCCGCGCATGAGCCCGGCTACTACGACATCGTGCACTCCCATTACTGGCTGTCCGGGCAGGTCGGGTGGCTGGCCCGCGACCGTTGGGCGGTGCCGTTGGTGCACACGGCGCACACGCTGGCCGCGGTGAAGAACGCCGCGCTGGCCGCGGGCGATACCGCGGAGCCGCCGTTGCGCACGGTCGGCGAGCAGCAGGTCGTCGACGAGGCGGACCGGCTCATCGTGAACACCGAAGATGAAGCGCGGCAATTGGTTTCGCTGCACCACGCCGATCCGGCGCGCATTGACGTGGTGCACCCAGGCGTCGATCTGGAAGTTTTCCGGCCCGGCGACCGGGCGGCGGCCCGCGCCCGGCTGGGGCTGGCACCCGATGAGCCGGTGGTTGCCTTCGTCGGGCGCATCCAACCGCTCAAGGCGCCCGATATCGTGCTGCGTGCGGCGGCGCGCCTGCCGGGGGTGCGCATCGTCGTGGCCGGTGGCCCGTCCGGCAGCGGCCTGGCATCTCCGGACGGCCTGGCCCGGCTTGCCGGTGAACTCGGCATCGCCTCGCGGGTGACCTTCCTGCCGCCGCAGTCCCGCGAAGACCTGGCCACCTTGTTCCACGCTGCGGATCTGGTTGCCGTGCCTAGCTATTCGGAGTCTTTCGGCCTGGTCGCGGTAGAAGCACAGGCCTGCGGGACGCCTGTGGTCGCGGCCGCGGTGGGCGGGCTGCCGGTGGCGGTGCGCGACGGCATCACCGGCACGCTGGTGTCCGGACACGAGGTCGGGCAGTGGGCCGACGCCATCGACCACCTGCTGCGGGTCAACGCCGGACCCCAGGGCTGGGCGATGAGCCGGGCGGCGGCCGGGCATGCCGCCACGTTCTCCTGGGAGAACACCACCGACGCGCTGCTGGCCAGCTACCGGCGCGCGATCGCCGAGTTCAGCGCCGGACGTCAGCGCCGGGTGCGCGACCTTGTCGCCAAGCGCAAGCCGAGGCGCTGGTCGGCCCGGCGGGGGGTTGGCGCATGAGTGTGGAGCAGGTGATCGAGGATGCGCTGCAGGCCAGCGAGCTGAACTACTCCAAACATGCCGGCGCGCGCGGCGGGCTGGCCGGAATCATCGTCGAGCTCCCCGGTGAGCGGCGGCTCAAGACGAACACGATCCTGAGCATCGGCGAACACTCGGTGCGGGTCGAGGCGTTCGTGTGCCGCAAGCCCGACGAGAACCACGAGGGTGTGTACCGGTTTCTGCTCAAACGCAACCGCCGCCTCTACGGCGTCGCCTACACCCTGGATAAAGTCGGCGACATCTACCTAGTCGGGCGGATGTCGCTGGCGTCGGTTGACGCCGAGGAGATCGACCGCGTGCTGGGGCAGGTGCTCGAGGCGGTGGATTCGGACTTCAACACGTTGCTGGAGTTGGGTTTTCGGTCGTCGATCCAGAAGGAATGGGAGTGGCGGGTATCCCGCGGTGAGTCCCTGAAGAACCTGGAGGCGTTCGCGCACCTGATAGACGAAGACGACGAGACTGCGTGAGAGACTTGCCGCCATGGGAGACACCGCTACGCTGGTACTGCTGCGCCACGGAGAGAGCGAATGGAACGCCCTCAATCTCTTCACCGGCTGGGTCGACGTCGGGCTGACCGAGAAGGGCCGCGCCGAGGCAGTGCGCGGCGGCGAGCTGCTCGCCGAGCAGGATCTACTGCCCGACGTGCTCTACACCTCGCTGCTGCGGCGCGCGATCAGCACCGCGCACCTGGCGCTGGATGCCGCGGACCGGTTGTGGATTCCGGTGCACCGCAGCTGGCGACTCAACGAGCGCCACTACGGCGCGCTGCAGGGCCTGGACAAGGCCGAGACGAAAGAGCGCTACGGCGAAGAACAGTTCATGGCCTGGCGACGCAGCTATGACACACCGCCGCCGGCCATCGAAAAGGGCAGCAAGTTCAGCCAGGACGCGGACCCCCGGTACGCCAACATCGACGGCGGCCCGCTCACCGAATGCCTCGCTGATGTGGTGGACCGGTTCCTCCCGTACTACACCGACGTCATCGTTCCGGATCTGCGCACCGGAAAGACGGTGCTGATCGCTGCGCACGGCAACTCGCTGCGTGCCCTGGTGAAGTACCTGGACCAGATGTCCGACGACGACGTCGTCGGGCTGAACATTCCGACCGGCATTCCGCTGCGCTACGACCTGGATGCTGACCTGCGCCCGAAGGTCGCCGGCGGGACTTACCTGGACCCCGAGGCCGCCGCGGCGGGAGCCGCGGCCGTGGCCAGCCAGGGTGCGGCGAAAGGCTGATTGCTGCCCCTACCGGACCGTTTGCTGAACATCGCGTTAACAGCAGCGGAACACCTGTGCCGCGGCGTGTGACTTGTCCGATTTTAGCCGTGCTCCGCTAGGGCTGCGTTCACCCGATTTGTAGGATTTTGTATGTGACTGTGTTCTCGGCACTGTTGCTGGCCGGGGTTTTGTCCGGACTGGCACTGGCCGTAGGGATTGTGGTGGGCGCCCGGCTGTCGCGGCAGGCGGGCCAGAACCGCCAACGTGCCGCCACCGACGGGACGGGTATCACCGTCGCGCAGATGCTGCAGCGGATCGTCGCCCTGATGCCCATGGGCGCCGCGGTGGTCGATACCCACCGTGACGTCGTCTACCTCAACGATCGCGCCAGGGAACTCGGCCTGGTGCGCGACCGGCAGCTGGACGACGCCGCGTGGAAGGCCGCGCAGCAGGCGCTGGCCGGCGACGATGTGGAGTTCGACCTGGCACCGTTCAGGCGACCGGGCGGCAGGTCCGGGCTGTCGGTGCACGGCCACGCCCGGTTGCTGAGTGAGGAAGACCGCCGATTCGCCGTGGTGTTCGTCCATGACCAGTCCGACTTCGCGCGCATGGAGGCGACCAGGCGCGACTTCGTGGCCAATGTCAGCCACGAGCTAAAGACTCCCGTCGGCGCCATGACCCTGCTCGCCGAGGCCCTCCTGGCCTCTGCCGATGACACCGAGACGGTTCGCCGGTTCGCCGAAAAGGTGCTGATCGAAGCCAACCGGCTGGGCGACATGGTCGCCGAGCTGATCGAGCTCTCGCGCCTGCAGGGAGCCGAGCGGTTGTCCAACGTGACCGACGTCGACGTCGACGTGGTGGTGGCTGAAGCGATTTCCCGGCACAAAGTGGCGGCGGAAAACGCCAACATCGAGATCCGTACCGACGCACCCAGCGGTCTGCGGGTGCTGGGCGACCAGACACTGCTGGTGACGGCGCTGGCCAACCTGGTGTCCAATGCGATCGCCTATTCCCCGCGCGGGTCGCTGGTGTCGATCAGCAGGCGCCGGCGCGGCGACAATATCGAGATCGCGGTCACCGACCGGGGTATCGGCATCGCCCTGGAAGACCAGGAGCGGGTGTTCGAGCGGTTCTTCCGCGGCGATAAGGCGCGGTCGCGCGCCACCGGGGGCAGCGGGCTGGGGCTGGCAATCGTGAAGCACGTAGCAGCCAATCACGGCGGCAGCATCGGAGTGTGGAGCAAGCCGGGGACCGGGTCGACGTTCACCTTGTCCATCCCGGCATTTGGTTCGGCAGCTGGGCCGGATGACATCAACCAAGAACCTGAGCAATTGCTGGGCCGCGAAATTAGGCCCAGGCAACAACGAGAGGAAGAACTGAGCCGCTGATGACGAGCGTATTGATTGTGGAAGACGAGGAGTCGTTGGCCGACCCTCTGGCATTTCTGCTGCGCAAGGAGGGCTTCGAGGCCACAGTGGTGACCGACGGCCCCTCGGCACTGGCCGAGTTCGACCGGTCCGGCGCCGACATCGTCCTGCTGGACCTGATGCTGCCCGGCATGTCGGGAACCGACGTGTGCAAGCAGTTGCGGGCCCGCTCCGGCGTTCCGGTGATCATGGTGACCGCCCGGGACAGCGAGATCGACAAGGTCGTCGGCCTGGAGTTGGGCGCTGACGACTATGTCACCAAGCCGTATTCGGCCCGGGAGCTGATCGCCCGTATCCGGGCGGTGCTGCGCCGCGGCGGCGACGACGACTCCGAGATCAGCGACGGCGTGCTGGAGTCCGGTCCGGTCCGGATGGACGTCGAGCGGCACGTCGTCTCGGTGAATGGCGATGCAATCACGTTGCCGCTCAAGGAGTTCGACCTGCTGGAATACCTGATGCGCAACAGCGGACGGGTGCTGACCCGGGGACAGCTGATCGATCGGGTGTGGGGCGCGGACTACGTCGGCGACACCAAGACGCTCGACGTCCACGTCAAGCGTCTGCGCTCGAAGATCGAGGCGGACCCGGCCAATCCGGTGCACCTGGTCACGGTGCGGGGGCTGGGTTACAAGCTGGAGGGTTAGGCCGCCCCGACCACCTCTTCGGCCACCGCGAGTGCCAGCGCCATGATCGAGACCTGCGGGTTCACCTCTGGACAGCTGGGCAGGATCGAGGCGTCGGCCACCCACACGCCGTCGACTCCGCGCAGTCGGCCGGCCGGATCGACCGGACAGATCTGCTCGTCGGCGCCGGCGGCCGCCGTGCCGGTCGGGTGGAAGGCCGCCAGGTGCAGGCTTCGCGGGTTGGTACGTGTCAGCACGTCCTGTAGCTCGGCCTCCGACTTGACCGTCGTGCCACCGGGTAGACCGGTAAGCACCTCGACCGCACCGGCGGCGAACAACAGCTTGCCGATGGCCATGAGTGCGACCCGCAGCTTGGCGATGTCGGCCGGCGCGATGTCGTAGCGGACCACCGTCTCGCCGCGCACCGAGTGCACCGAACCGACACCCTGGTCGGCCACCATCGCGCCGAACGTCGCCACCTGGGGCGCCCGGTCGAGCCAGCGCAGCAACTCCGCGCCGTAGCCGGGGAAAACCATCGACCCCATGCCCGGCGGAGTGGAGGTGGCCTCGATGAGCACGCCGTCGGACTCGTGGAACTCGTGGACGGCTGCGCTCTGCAGCACGCCGCGCCACGCGTACACGTCCTCCTCGAAGCGTCCGGCCAGGACCGACGCCGGATGCAGCGCGAGGTTGCGGCCCAGCCGCGGATGTTGACCGATACCGCTGCGCCGCAACAGCATTGGCGTCTCGGTCGTGCCCGCTGCGACGATCACCGTGTCGGCGAGGATGTCGATCGCGGTGCCGTCGGGCCGGCGGGCCCGCACACCGCGGGCGCGACCGCCCTCCACCAGCACCCGCTGCACGCGCGCCTCGGAGATGATGCGCGCACCGGCCGCGCAGGCCTGCGGCAGCGCATTGAGGTGCACACCGAATTTGGCATTGTGCGGGCAGCCGATCGCACACTGGCAACACCCTTCGCAGCCGGGTGCGTTGCGCGGAATGGGCGCGGCCTGCCAGCCGAGCGTTCCGGCGGCATCCAGCAGAAGATTTCCGTTGCGGCCCATCACATCCAGTGGCACCGGGGCGACCTGAAGAGTGCGCTCGACGTCGTCGAGGTGGGTTCGCAACCGGTCCGGGTCGGCGAAGTCCAGGCCGAACTCGTCGCGCCAACGGCGCTGCACGGCATCCGGTGGACGGAAACAGGTGCCGGAGTTCACCACTGTGGTGCCGCCGACCGCGCGGCCCATCGGCAGTACCACGGCCGGGCGGCCCAGGGCGATGGTCGCGCCGGCCCCCCGGTACAGGCCGGCGTAGCGGTCGATCGGATGGGTGGTGCGGAACTCCTGCACCGTCCACCGTCGCCCCTCTTCGAGCACGACGGTGTCCAGGCCGGCCCGGGCCAGGGTCCGGGCCGCCATCGCGCCGCCGGCGCCGGACCCGACGATCACCACGTCTGTGGTGACCACCGAGGCGCTGGCGGAGGACGGGATGACGTCAAGTGCCGCGTCCGGGCGCACCACGGTGTCGTCCTGGGCACGCGAAAGCAGTTCGGCCGCAAAGGTATCGGCGCCATTGGCCAACAACCCGATCACCTTCATGCCTTCGACGGCAACGCCGGCATCGGCGTTCAGCGCCGCGATGCGGCGCAGTACCTGTTCGCGTTCGGCGGGGCCGAGCCGCGCCAACGACCGGCCCGTGGTGAGGTAGCTCGCCGCCGCCAGGGAGGCCATGCCCGCCCGCACCGCCATCCTCGAGGTGGCCGGCATCCGCTTCAGGTATCGGTCGACCCGCTGCGTGAACTCTGTCGCGGTCGGCCCGCCGTGCTCCTGCGGCAGCAGTGCGGTGCCGAAGGAGGCTATCGAGGACCGGCCGACGCGGTCGGCCAGCCGGCTCATGACCGTGCCGCCACGCGTCGGCCGAGTGCCCGTCCGAGCTTGAGAAAGAACGGGTAGGTGGCGAAGATGCCGCCGGCCGCGGCGTGTGCCGGCCAGTCCAACTCGGCGGTGTCCAGGTTGAAAGCGCCCGAGTTCCACATGAAGTCGCGGCCGTTGCGGGCGCGGAACGGCCGCCACAGGAAGCCCAGTCCGGGCACGTTGTTGTAGAGGCCGAACGACCCGGCGAAGAAGACGCCCAGGACCGCGGCTTCGGCGACGTCGCGGCGCTCGGGTGGCAGGCGCCGCTCGATCAGCAGCCCGGAGGCGACAAGCAGCGGGGGATCGAGGGCGAAGCTCATGACAGGGACCTTTCGTTGACGGGAGGTGCCTGCTGTCCACGCAGGCCGACTTCGGCGTGGCCGGTGCCTTTCACCGACCACCGGCGGTCGCCGAGTTCGATGTAGATATCGGCCTGTTCGGTGTTGGTGCACACGCATTTGCCGCCGTCGGGGTCGGTGTATTCCAGGCTGACGCACCGTTCGTACGGCTGGTCGACCCGGATCAACACCTCGCGCCGACCGACGCGGCCTTCGATCTGCCAGTGCTCCAGGCCGAGTGTGGTGCGCATTCGCAGCGACGGCAGAATCGTTGCCGGCCAGTCCTTTCCGTCGATGCGGAAGCGAATGAACGCCAGCGGCGCGAGCCGGTTGAGGCCGGGCTTGTGCGACACCGCGGTGACCGCTTCCAGCACGTCGCCGTCGCCGAGGTCGGCATGGATCCAGCCCCAGCGCCTGGCGTTGCCGTGCCCGTAGATGTGGGCGACGTTGCCGCGCCAGCGGTCGACGGGGATGTCGGTGTCGTCGATGGTCAGAGTGCCGGTGAAGTCGGCCGTGGGGGCCAGCACCACCTGGGCGCCGGGCAGCACTTCACGTTCCCAGGCCAGGCGGGGGAATGTCCACAGCGGTGCGCCGGTGTCCTTCCAGGACAGGTCCCAGGTCAGCGAGCGCGCGCCTCCGGACAGCCGCTCGGGACCCACCAGGGCGCCCGCCGCGTCGAACCACGGGGCTCCGGCGGCGGGCCGGACGGGTTCGGGGCCGAAACGCTCGGTGCGTGGCGATCCCTGCGGCGGAAACCAGGTCACCCAGCCGTGTGCGTACGGTTCACCGGCCGTGGGCGCCACCGTCTCGCAGTGCACCCAGAGTCCGGCGTGTGACACCGGATCCGAAAGGGTGGCGTACCACACTTCGAGGCGGCCTGGCGTACCCCGCCAGCGGGGGACCGCGGCCGATCGCATTTCCTCGTCCACTGCCTTACCTCCGTTTGGACACGCGGCCAGGGTTGTGCCTGGGTGACCGCCACCATACTATATTGGTTGAGCCAATGAACCAATCTTCTCCGATACCTCCGCCGGATCGTCAGCGCGTCGATGAGCAGATCGCCGCGTCGATCGCCGATGCCATCCTCGACGGCGTGTTTCCGCCGGGCTCGACGCTGCCGCCCGAGCGGGAACTTGCTGATCAACTCGGTGTCAACCGCACCTCGCTGCGCCAGGGGCTGGCGCGACTGCAGCAGATGGGGCTGATCGAAGTACGGCAGGGCAGCGGCAGCGTGGTGCGCGATCCGGCCGGCCTCACGCATCCGGCGGTGGTGGAAGCGCTGGTGCGCAAGCTGGGGCCGGAGTTCCTGGTCGAACTGCTCGAGGTGAGGGCGGCACTGGGCCCGGTGATCGGCCGGCTTGCCGCGGAGCGTGCCAAACCGCAGGACCACCAGGCGCTGGCCGCCGCGCTGGCCGAGGTCCGGGCGGCGCAGACGGCCGCCGCCAGACAGGCGGCTGACCTCGCCTACTTCCATGCCCTCATCCACAGCACGCGCAACCGGGCCCTGAGTTTGCTGTATCGCTGGGTGGAAGACGCCTTCGGCGGCCGTGAACACGAACTCACCCGCGCCTACGACGACGCGGAACCCGTCGTCGCCGATCTCGCGGCGATCACCGACGCGGTGGCCGCCGGCGATGCGACCGCAGCCGCCGCCGCTGTCCAGGCCTACCTGAACGCCAGCGCGATGCGAATGGTGCTCGCCTACACCAGCGTGCAGGGCGAGGGTTAGGTTACTCGGCCGCCCGGGTGGCCGGATGTACCGCCACAAGCCCTAATTGGCTGCGGCGCTTGCACATTGCGGCCAGCTCCGCATAGGCTTTCTCGCCGAGCAGTTCGGTGAGTTCGTCGGCGAGGCTTTGCCAGACCTGCTGAGCGCCGACGTGGGCGGCCGGATCGCCGGTGCAGTACCAGTGCAGGTCCGCCCCGCCGGAACCCCAGCCGCGCCGGTCGTACTCGGTGACCGTGGTCTTGAGGATCTCGGTGCCGTCGGGGCGGGTCACCCAGTCCTGACTGCGCCGGATCGGCAACTGCCAGCACACGTCGGGTTTCATCGTCAGCGGCGGCACCCCCAGTTTGAGGGCTTTGCTGTGCAGTGCGCATCCGACGCCACCGGGAAAACCCGGGCGGTTCAGGAAGATGCAGGCGTTCTTGTGTTTGCGGGTGCGGTACTGCGGCTCACCGTCGTTCTCGTCGAGTTCCAGGTACCCCTTCCGGCCCAGGCCCTTGTCGCGGAACTGCCAGTCGTCCTTGGTCAGCTTCTGCACCGCGTCGTCCAACCGGGCACGGTCGTCGTCGTCGGACAGGAATGCGCCATGGGAGCAGCAGCCGTCGTCCGGGCGGCCCGCCACCGTGCCCTGACACGCCGGGGTGCCGAACACACACGTCCACCGGGACAGCAGCCAGGTCATGTCGGCCGCGATGAGGTGTTCGGGATTGTCGGGGTCGTAGAACTCCACCCATTCGCGGGTGAAGTCCAGATCGACCTCTTGTCCGGGCCGCCAGTTCGCCACGGGTGCAACGTTAGTGCACGATTCCTGCGACCACCGGGGACGCCGTCGGTGTCGCCGGCCGGGCCTTGCGCAGCGGGTCGCGATACGGGTGCGCCGTCGCCCCGACTAGGTTGAATCCGTGCGATTGGGTGTGTTGGACGTGGGCAGTAACACCGTCCACCTGCTGGTGGTCGATGCGCACCGCGGTGGGCATCCGACGCCGATGAGTTCGACGAAGGCAACCCTGCGCCTGGCCGAGGCCACCGACAGCTCGGGCAAGATCACCAAGCGCGGCGCCGACAAGCTCGTTTCCACCATCGATGAGTTCGCCAAGATCGGCGTCAGCTCCGGTTGTGCCGAATTGATGGCCTTCGCCACGTCCGCGGTGCGGGATGCCGAGAATTCCGACGACGTGCTGGCCCGGGTACGCAAGGAGACCGGTGTCGAGCTGCAGGTGCTGCGCGGCGTCGACGAGTCGCGGCTGACCTTTCTGGCGGTGCGCCGTTGGTTCGGGTGGAGCGCCGGACGCATCGTCAACCTCGACATCGGCGGGGGCTCACTCGAGGTGTCCAGCGGGGTGGACGAGGAGCCCGAGGTCGCGATGTCGCTGCCGCTGGGTGCCGGACGGTTGACCCGCGAGTGGCTGCCCGACGATCCACCCGGCCGGCGCCGGGTCGCCATGCTGCGCGACTGGCTGGACGCCGAGTTGTCCGAGGCCGGCGCGACGGTCCTTGACGCCGGTGCCCCGGACCTCGCCGTGGCGACTTCGAAGACGTTCCGGTCCCTGGCGCGCCTCACCGGCGCGGCCCCGTCGGCAGCCGGTCCGCGGGTGAAGCGGACGCTCACAGCAAACGGCCTCAGACAACTCATATCTTTCATCTCTAGGATGACGACCGCTGACCGGGCAGAACTGGAAGGAGTCAGCGCCGAGCGGGCACCGCAGATCGTCGCGGGTGCGCTGGTGGCGGAGGCGAGCATGCGAGCGCTGTCGATAGATCAGGTGGACATCTGCCCGTGGGCGCTACGGGAGGGTCTCATCTTGCGCAAACTCGACTCCGAAGCCGACGGAACGGCACTGGTTGAGACGTCGGTGCGGGATGCTGGACGGCAGTTGGTTGATCGGAACTCGCCTAACCGATCGAGAGGCAAACCATGACCGAACCAGACTCCGAGGACACCAAGCAGATCTCGGTGGCCGAACTGCTGGCCAGGAATGGAACCATCGGCGCTCCCGCGGTCACGCGCCGGCGCCGGCGCCGGCGCGGTGACGACTCGGTTACCGTCGCCGAGCTGACCGGCGAGATCCCCGTGATCCGCGACGACCGGCCGGCGCCGGCCCCGGCGGCGCCGCCGCCGGTCAACCGCGAAGTCCAGGTCGCCGAAGCCGTCGCGCCGCCCGAACCCGTCGTCGAGCAGGTTCCCCAACCGGCTCCCCAAACGACCCCAGAACCCGCCCCCATTACCGCCGCCGAGCCTGAGTCCAAGACCCCGTACTGGGCCGAGCCCGAGCCGCGCTGGCCCAAGTCCGAACCGATAACGACCCGCAGGACCGGGCCCGAGCGCAGCGAATACCCCCGGCCGGTGCGTCACCTGGACGAGGTCGGCGACTCCGGCGAACCGCAGTCCGGCGCCGACAGCATGAGCCCGGACCCGGTGGGGCACTACACCGACGCCTCGGTCGACGTCCTGGACAGTGAGATCAGCGAGGCGGAAGAGCCGGTCGAGGACTCGGCCTACGTGCGTTCATACCTGCAGCAGTCCGACAGCGGCACCGAACACACGCTGTTCGGCGGGCAGTCGATCGCCGACGAGGTGGCGCGGCGGCGCAGCGAGCGCCCGTCGGTCGACGAGGATGACCTCGACTCCGATGCGCAGGCGCCGCAACGTCGCTCAGGCAACACCATGGCGACGCTGGGCCGGGCCGCGCTGACCGTGCTGCAGTCCATCCTGGCCGTAGCGTTCGGCGCCGGTCTGTTCATCGCTTTCGATCAGCTGTGGCGTTGGAACTCGATCGTGGCTTTGGTGCTCTCGGTGCTGGTGATCCTGGGTCTGGTGGTCGGTGTCCGGGTGGTCCGCAAGACCGAGGACATCGCCAGCACGCTGATCGCGGTCGCAGTGGGTGCGCTGATCACCCTCGGACCGATGGCCCTGCTGCAAACCGGTTAGGCGCCTCAGACAGCCAGTGCGCCCAGCAATCAAAGTCGGCCTGTCGACGGCCTCGGTATATCCCCTGCGAACCGAGGCCGCGTTCGAGTACGCGGCCAGACTCGGCTACGACGGCGTCGAGTTGATGGTGTGGGGTGAGTCGGTCAGCCAGGACATCGACGCCATCGGCCGGCTGTCACGGCGCTACGGCGTGCCGGTGCTGTCCGTGCACGCGCCCTGCCTGCTGATCTCGCAGCGGGTGTGGGGCGCGAACCCGATCGTGAAGCTGGACCGCAGCGTGCGCGCCGCCGAGCAGTTGGGCGCGCAGACCGTCGTGGTGCACCCGCCGTTTCGGTGGCAACGGCGCTATGCGGAGGGATTCGGCGAACAGGTGAAGGCCCTGGAAGAATCCAGCGGCGTCATGGTGGCCGTCGAAAACATGTTTCCGTTCCGTGCCGACCGGTTCTTCGGCAGCGACCAGAGCCGCGAGCGGATGCGCCGGCGCGGCGGCGGACCCGGTCCGGCGATATCCGCCTTCGCGCCGTCCTACGACCCGCTGGACGGCAACCACGCGCACTACACGCTGGACCTCTCGCACACCTCCACCGCCGGCACCGACTCGCTGGACATGGCGCAACGGATGGGGTCGGGGCTGGTCCATCTGCACCTGTGCGACGGCAGCGGCCTGCCCGCCGATGAGCACCTGGTGCCCGGCCGCGGCACCCAGCCCACCGCCGAGGTGTGTCAGATGCTGGCCGCAAGCGATTTCACCGGCCACGTGGTACTCGAAGTGTCCACCTCGGGGGCGCGGTCGGCCGCTGAGCGCGAAGCCATGCTCGTCGAGTCGTTGCAGTTCGCCCGCACCAACTTGTTGCGCTGATATGAGCGCACTGTTCACCGCGGCCATGGAGCTGCGCCAAGTCGACTCGGGCCCGGACGGGCCCGTGTTCGACGGCGAGCTCAGTGAGCACTGGACGATAGGCCCCAAGGTGCACGGCGGCGTGATGGTGGCGTTGTGCGCCAAGGCCGCGCGGACAGCGTTCGGCGGGGGCAACCTGCATCCGGTGGCGGTGTCCGCGAACTTCCTGTCGGCGCCCGATCCGGGCCCGATGCGGCTGGTAACTGCCGCACGCAAGCGCGGCCGCCGGATCACGGTGGCCGATGTGGAGTTGGTTCAGGGCGGCCGCACCGCGGTGCACGCCGTGGTGACGCTGGGCGAGCCCGAACACCACCTGCCGGGCGAGAGCGAGCCGTTGCTGTCGGCGAACCCGGTACTGGATCTGATGCCTCCCGAACCGCCGGACGATCTGGCGCCGATCGGGCCTGGCCACCGGCTGGCGGGGCTGGTGCATCTGGGCGCGGGTTGCGACATCCGCCCCGTGCTGTCGACGATGGAGCCGACCGGTGACGGGCGGCCGCCGCTTCTCCAGATGTGGGCGCGTCCACGTGATGTCGCCCCGGACGGGCTGTTCGCGCTCATGTGTGGCGACCTGTCCGCGCCGGTGACGTTCGCCGTGGACCGGACCGGCTGGGCGCCCACCGTTCAGCTCACCGCGCTGCTCCGGTCCCTGCCTGCCGACGGCTGGCTGCGCATCGTCGCCACCTGCCTCGAGATCGGGCACGACTGGTTCGACGAGGACCACATCGTCGTCGACCGGCTGGGTCGCCTGGTGGTACAGGCCCGTCAACTTGCGATGGTGCCTGCCCGGTAGCGCGGCCCATGTGTCTGGAATGCTCTCCGGCATGGCAAGAATCGCGATCATCGGCGGCGGCAGCATCGGTGAGGCACTGTTGTCCGGCCTGTTGCGGGCGGGCCGGCAGGTCAAGGACCTCGTGGTGGCCGAACGGATGCCGGACCGGGCCAAGTACCTGTCGAACACCTATGGCGTGCTGGTGGTGACGTCGGTCAAGGATGCGGCCGAGAACGCGACGTTCGTGGTGGTCGCGGTCAAGCCGGCCGACGTCGAGGCGGTGATCGGCGATCTCGCGGATGCGGCAGCGGCGGCCGAGCACGACAGCGCCGAGCAGGTGTTCGTGACGGTCGCGGCAGGCGTCACCATCACCTATTTCGAGTCCAAGCTGCCGGCCGGAACGCCGGTGATCCGGGCGATGCCCAACGCGGCGGCGCTGGTCGGTGCCGGGGTGACGGCGCTGGCCAAGGGCCGGTTCGTCAGCCCAACGCAGCTGGAAGAGGTGTCCGCGCTCTTCGACGCGGTGGGTGGCGTGCTCACTGTGTCCGAGCAGCACCTCGACGCGGTGACGGCGGTCTCGGGATCGGGTCCGGCGTACTTCTTCCTGCTGGTCGAGGCATTGGTGGACGCCGGTGTCGCGGTGGGCTTGAGCCGTCAGGTGGCTACTGATCTGGCGGCGCAGACCATGGCCGGGTCCGCGGCGATGCTGCTGGAGCGGATGGATGAGGGGCGTGCGCCGGCCGACGGCGAGCCGATCGGACTGCGGGTCGACACCTCGCCGGCGCAGCTGAGAGCGTCGGTCACCTCGCCCGGCGGAACCACCGCGGCCGGGCTACGGGCGCTGGAACGGGGCGGATTCCGGGTCGCCGTCGACGCGGCCGTGCAGGCCGCGAAAAGCCGCTCTGAGCAGCTGAGAATTACATCGGAATAATTCAAGAAATTTGGACTGATTGTCTCTCACCAGTACCAGGAACCCCACTAGTCCCGCTATTCTCCTCTTTGTATGCACGTGTGGGTGCCAGCGGAGGGGAAGCCGCTGGCATTGCGCGGGCCTGACACGATTGGGTTGCGATGACGTCAACGAATGGGCCGTCGGCACGGGATTCTGCAGGTAAGGCGGCCGGATCGGCCGACTCCGCGCAGTCCCGGACACAATTCCTCACCGTCGCCGAGGTGGCGGCTCTGATGCGGGTGTCGAAGATGACGGTGTACCGGTTGGTGCACAACGGCGAGTTGCCGGCGGTTCGGGTCGGCCGGTCCTTCCGGGTCCACGCCAAGGCGGTTCACGACATGCTGGAGACGTCGTACTTCGACGCCGGGTAGGGCGCCTGGTAAGTCACCTGGATTTGGCGGCCCGGCGTCCGTGTGAGTAGGTCCCTGCCATTCCGGAGCCTCGGCGACCTGCCCCGAGCGCGGGCCGCCCAGCCGGTTTGGTGTTGCGGGGCCCGGGTTCGGTAAGGTGGCTGGGTCCTTTTGGGGTCTTAGACGGCCGGTCAGATAGCGGAGTTCATGGGTTCAGTAATCAAGAAGCGGCGCAAGCGTATGTCGAAGAAGAAGCACCGCAAGCTGCTACGTCGCACCCGGGTGCAGCGCAGAAAACTTGGCAAGTAAGTCCTGCCTGCGGGTACCGTCACCCGTCCGTAACGCCTCCGTTTCTCCTCGTCGTTAGGCTGTCAAGGTGGATTCGTCGAATGGCCAGGACGATGGGGGAACCGGCGGCCAGCAGCCGAACGCAGACACGGTGCACTACCCGAAGGTGGTGTTGGTCACCGGCGCGTGCCGGTTCCTGGGCGGTTACCTGACCGCTCGTCTCGTGCAGAACCCGCTGATCAACCGCGTCATAGCGGTGGACGCGATCGCGCCGAGCAAGGACATGCTGCGTCGGATGGGCCGCGCCGAGTTCGTGCGCGCCGACATCCGGAACCCCTTCATCGCGAAGGTCATCCGGAACGGCGACGTCGACACGGTGGTGCATGCGGCAGCCGCGTCGTACGCCCCGCGGTCCGGTGGCACCGCGGCGTTGAAGGAACTCAACGTGATGGGCGCGATGCAGCTGTTCGCCGCCTGCCAGAAGGCGCCGTCGGTGCGCCGCGTCGTGCTGAAGTCGACATCGGAGGTCTACGGGTCGAGCCCGCACGACCCGGTGATGTTCACCGAGGACAGCAGCAGCCGGCGGCCCTTCCGCGACGGGTTTGCCAAGGACAGCCTCGACATCGAGGGATACGTGCGTGGGCTGGGCCGGCGGCGCCCCGACATCGCGGTGACCATCCTGCGGCTGGCCAACATGATCGGCCCCGCGATGGACACCTCGCTGTCGCGGTACCTGGCGGGGCCGTTGGTGCCGACGATGTTCGGCCGCGATGCCCGGCTGCAGCTGCTGCACGAACAGGATGCGCTGGGCGCGCTGGAGCGCGCCGCGATGGCCGGCAGGGCCGGCACCTTCAACATCGGCGCCGACGGAATCATCATGCTGTCACAAGCAATTCGTCTTTCCGGACGAATTCCCTTGCCAGTACCCGGAATCGGGGTGTGGGCCCTGGATTCGCTGCGGCGTGCCAACCGTTATAACGAGATCAGCCGCGATCAGTTCGCCTACCTGAGTTACGGCCGCGTAATGGATACCACCAGAATGCGTTCCGAGCTTGGCTACCAGCCGAAATGGTCGACGGCAGAGGCCTTCGACGACTACGTCCGCGGCCGTAACTTAACTCCCATAATCGACCCTCATCGGGTACGCTCCTGGGAGGGTCGTGCCATAGCGGTGGCGCAGCGCTGGGGTAGCCGAAATCCCATTCCGTGGGCGGGGTCGTAGATAGATTTGGGTAGATAACGTGGCGGGTGAAACCAGAGCGAATGTTATTCCACTGCACAGTAATCGGGGTCGCGTAGCGGCGCGCCGCCGTGCCGATCAACGCGCCGACGCCACGCGTCAGCACCCCTCGCTGCTTTCCGATCCGAGCGGTCGCGCATCGGCCGAAGAGATCGCTGCCGTCGTCCGCGAGATCGATGAACACCGGCGGGTGGCCGGAGGCTCAGCCACCGGCGAGGCGCCCCTCAACGATCTCGCGCAGCGCGTCGCCGCCGTGGCCGGGTTCTTCCGTCAACGTCTGACCGGTGATTACAGCGTCGACGAATTCGGATTCGACCCGCACTTCAACGACGCGATCGTCCGGCCTTTGCTGAGATTCTTCTTCAACTCCTGGTTCCGGGTCGAAGTCAGCGGCATCGAGAACATCCCCAGCGAGGGCGCCGCATTGGTGGTCGCCAATCATGCCGGGGTGCTGCCCTTCGACGGCCTGATGCTCTCGGTCGCCGTGCATGACGAGCACCCGGCGGAGCGCGACCTGCGACTGCTGGCCGCCGACATGGTGTTCGACCTGCCGGTGATCTCCTCGACCGCGCGCAAGGCCGGCCACACCATGGCCTGCACCACCGACGCACACCGGTTGCTGGCTTCTGGCGAACTCACGGCGGTGTTCCCGGAGGGCTACAAGGGCCTGGGGAAGCGCTTCGAGGATCGCTACCGGTTGCAGCGGTTCGGCCGCGGTGGCTTCGTCTCGGCGGCGCTGCGCACCAAGGCTCCGATCGTGCCCTGCTCGATCATCGGCTCCGAAGAGATCTACCCGATGCTGACCGACGTGAAGTTGCTGGCGCGCCTGTTCGGCCTGCCGTACTTCCCGGTGACCCCGCTGTTCCCGCTGGCCGGGCCGGCGGGGCTGGTGCCGCTGCCGTCGAAGTGGCGGATTGCGTTCGGCGAGCCGATTCATACGGCCGACTACGCGCCCAGCGACGCCGAGGACCCGATGGTCACCTTCGAGCTGACCGACCAGGTGCGCGAGACGATTCAGCAGACGCTGTACCGGTTGCTGGCCGGCCGGCGCAACATCTTCTTCGGCTAGGCCCAGCGAAAAGCCCCGATTCCTTTGAGGAATCGGGGCTTTCGCGTCGCTTGTGTGAGAACCGGGGCTACTTGACCAGGGTGAACTGACAGACGTTGGTGTAGCCGTCGCGGAACAGGTCCGAGCAGCCGCGCAGGTACTTTATGAACGTCTCGTACTCCTGCTCGCCCTTGAGCTCGATCGCCTTCTCCTTGTTCGCTTCCAGGGCGTCGGCCCAACTGTTCAAGGTGGGGACGTAGTTCTTGCCGATGAAGTGGTGGCGCTCGATCTTGAACCCGGCCTCGGTCGAGTAGCGGTCGACCTGCTCGACCTGCGGCAACTTACCGCCGGGGTAGATCTCCCGCAGGATGAAGCTGATGAAGCGCAGCAGCGTCATCGTCGTCTTGAGCCCCATCGCCCTGCCCTCTTCGGCGGTGGGCACCACGATGGAGTGCAGCAGGAACCGGCCGTCGTCGGGCAGCAAGCTGTAGTACTTCTTGAAGAAGGTGGCGTACCGCTCGTAGCCGGCGTCGCCGGCCCCGTCGGCGAAGTGTTCGAACGCGCCCAGCGAGACGATGCGGTCGACGGGCTCGTCGAACAGCTCCCAGCCCTGCAGCCGGACCTCTTTGCGCCGTGGGCTGTCCATCTCGTCGAACTTCTGCTGGCAGTGGGCGAGCTGGTTCTCGCTCAGCGTCAGGCCGATGACGTTGACGTCGTAGTGCTCGACGGCGTGGCGCATGGTCGAACCCCAGCCACTGCCGATGTCGAGCAGCGTCATGCCGGGCTCGAGGTTCAGCTTGTCCAGCGCCAGCTTGCGCTTGGCGAACTGTGCCTCTTCGAGCGTCTTGGTCTGCGGCTCGTCGATGTTCGGGTTCTCATCGAAGTAGGCGCAGCTGTAGGTCATCGACGGGTCGAGCCACAGCTTGAAGAATTCGTTGGAACGGTCGTAGTGCGACTGCACCGCCTCGACCGGCGGCTGCAGCTGGGTGCCTTCTGTCATTAATCCGACGCTACCGGCCGCTATCCGATGGATGCAATTGCAGCCACCGTGGCCTCGGTGTCGGCGTCGTGCTGCGCCGCTTCGCCCAGCATGGTGACAACGCTGGTGATCACGGGCTTTCCTTCGCCGTCAGTCACTTCGCTGCGGATTTCGGCCAGGACGGTGCCGTGCGACTGGATCACCGAGTCCAGATACGTGTCGAAGTGCAGTTCGTCACCGACCACGATCGGGCGGTGGAACTTGAATTTCTGGTCGCGGTGCATGACCCGGGCGATGTTGATCGGGATGCTGAACTTCGTGAAGATCTCCAACTGGACGCGTCGTCCGGCGATGGCCAGGAACGTCAGTGGGGCGGGCAGCGTGTCGTAGCCGGCCTCGGCGGCGACGGCTTCGTCGTGGTGGATCGGGTTTTCGTCTTTGACCGAAAGCGCGAATTCACGGATCTTTTCGCGTCCGACCACGAAGTGGTCTTCCTGCCGGTAGTGCTTACCGATGATTCCTTCGGCTCCCTGGGGAACTGTCATGACGCTGCTTTCCGATCGAAGAGTTAGCTCAGCGGCGCAGCCTATCAGCGGGATTGGCGCCGGGACGCCAAAGCCGCCAGCGCGCCGCCCGCCGCTCCCAGCGCCAGAGCGGACGGCACGCCGATGCGAGCGGCCTTGCGCGCGGTGCGGAAGTCGCGGATCTCCCATCCCCGCTCGCGGGCCAGGCTGCGCAGGCGGGCGTCCGGGTTGATCGCGACCGCGGTGCCCACCAGCGACAGCATGGGCACGTCGTTGAAGCTGTCGGAATAGGCGGTGCAGCGCTTGAGGTTGAGCCCCTCCCGGATCGCCAGCGAGCGCACGGCGTGGGCCTTGCCGGTGCCGTGCAGGATGTCGCCGACCAGGCGGCCGGTGAAGATCCCGTCGACGGATTCGGCCACGGTGCCCAGCGCGCCGGTCAGCCCCAGCCGACGGGCGATGGTCGCCGCCAGCTCGTAGGGCGTGGCGGTGATCAACCACACCTGCTGGCCGGCGTCGAGGTGCATCTGGGTGAGTTCGCGGGTGCCGGGCCAGATCTTGTCGGCGATGATCTCGTCATAGATTTCGTCGCCCAGTCGTACCAGTTCGTCGACGGACCGGCCCTCGATGAAGGCCAGCGCCTTGCGCCGCCCGGCTGCGACGTCGTCGCTGTTCTCCTTGCCGAGAATCTGGAACTTGGCCTGCGCGTATACGAATCCGAGTACATCCCGGTAGGTGAAGTAGTCCCGGGCAGCCAGCCCCCGGCCGAAGTGCACGGCGGAGGAGCCCTGCACCAGCGTGTTGTCCACGTCGAAGAACGCGGCAGCGGTCAGGTCGACGGGCGGCTGCGGGCGCTCGCTTTCTGGGGTCGCGCGCAGATCGTCCAGCGCCCGTTCGGCACTGGCGTCGGCGGCCAGCGCCTCCAGGTCGACGCGACCGCTCACGGGTTCAGAGGAAGCCATGCCAAACCTCCCAAGTCGGTGCAAGCTGTCGAGCCGATACCAACCCTATCCGCCCGATGCGGCGCGAATGCGACACTGGTGGCCATGGTCACGTCCGCCCGCCGACCGCAGGTGCAGCTGCTGACGCGCGCCGGTTGCGCGATCTGTGACCGGATACACGCGCAACTGGCCGAATTGGCCGAAGAGCTCGACTTCGACCTGGTCAGCACTGACGTCGACGCCGCCGCGCAGGCCGGAAAACCCGAGCTGCGGGCCGAATTCGGCGATCGGCTGCCGGTGGTGCTGCTCGACGGCCGGGAGCACAGCTACTGGGAGGTCGACGAGCCGCGGTTGCGGGCCGACCTCGCCGTCCGGCGGCCGTGAGCGCTGGATATTTGGTAGCCCACCTGACAACCGTCTACCGTAGGTAGTAGTTCACTTTCCGACGCTGCAAGGGAGCGGGCCAGGTGATGCTGCCGTGAGCATCCTGCTCTTCGGGGTTTCGCACCGCAGTGCGCCGGTCTCCGTGCTGGAACAACTCAGTATCGACGAGTCCGATCAGATCAAGATCGTCGACTCCGTGCTGCAGTCGCCGCTGGTCAGCGAAGCCATGGTGCTGTCGACGTGCAACCGTGTCGAGGTCTACGCCGTCGTCGAGGCGTTCCACGGCGGCCTGTCGGTGATAGGGCAGGTGCTCGCCGAATATTCGGGTCTGCCGATGGGCGATCTGACCAAGCACGCCTACGTCCGCTACAGCGAGGCCGCCGTCGAGCACCTGTTCGCCGTGGCCAGCGGCCTGGATTCGGCGGTGGTCGGCGAACAGCAGGTGCTCGGGCAGGTCCGCCGTGCCTACGCCTCTGCCGAGGCCAACAGCGCGGTCGGCCGGGTGTTGCACGAGCTCGCGCAGCGCGCGCTCTCGGTGGGTAAGCGGGTGCACTCCGAAACCGCGATCGACGCCGCCGGCGCCTCGGTGGTCTCGGTGGCGCTCGACATCGCCCAGCGCAAGCTGGGCTCGCTGGACGGCAAGACCGCCGTGGTGGTCGGCGCCGGGGCGATGGGCGCGCTTGCGGCGGCACACCTGACCCGCGCGGGTATCGGCCGTGTGCAGGTGTTGAACCGGTCGCTGGCCCGGGCCGCCCGGTTGGCGGACCGGATCGAGGCGTCGGGCATCGCGGCCCAGGCGCTGACCCTGGACCGGCTGGCTGACGCGCTGGCCGACGCCGACGTGGTGGTCAGCAGCACCGGCGCGGTCAGCCCGGTCGTGTCGCTGGCCGACGTCCATCACGCCCTGGTCAGCGCCCCACGGGACGAAGCCGCGAAACCCCTGATCATCTGTGACCTCGGCATGCCGCGCGACGTCGACCCGGCGGTGGCCGGGCTGCCCGGTGTGCTGGTGGTCGACGTGGACCGGGTGCAGCACGAACCATCGGCGCACGCGGCGGCTGCCGACGTCGATGCGGCCCGTCACATCGTCGCCGCCGAAGTCGCCGCCTACCTGACCGGACAGCGGATGGCCGAGGTCACCCCGACCGTCACCGCGCTGCGTCAGCGCGCCGCCGACGTCGTCGAGGCGGAGCTGTTGCGCCTGGACAACCGGCTGCCCGGCCTGGACTCCGCCGAGCGCGAAGAGGTGGCCCGCACGGTGCGACGAGTGGTCGACAAGCTGCTGCACGCCCCCACGGTGCGGATCAAGCAGCTGGCCAGTGCGCCGGGCGGCGACAGCTACGCCGAGGCGCTGCGCGAGCTTTTCGAGCTGGAACAGACCGCGATAAATTCCGTAGCCGCCGTGGCGGCTCCTGGCGAATTCCAAGCCCTGGCAACGGAATTCGACAATCCTTCGGCCGAGTGACCGATTGGCACACGTGATCCGGATAGGCACTCGGGGCAGTCTGCTGGCCACCACTCAGGCCGCGACCGTCAGGGACGCGCTGATCGCCAACGGCCATCCCGCCGAGTTGGTGACGATCAGCACGGTGGGCGACCGGTCCTCGGCCCCGATCGAAGAACTCGGGGTGGGCGTCTTCACCACCGCGATCCGGGAGGCGATGGCCCAGGGCCGCGTCGACGCGGCTGTGCACTCGCACAAGGATTTGCCGACCGCGGTCGACCCCCGGTTCACCATTGCGGCCATACCGCGACGCAACGACCCCCGCGACGCGCTGGTCGCCCGCGACGGGTTGGTGCTCGGGGAGTTGCCGGCCGGTTCGCTGGTGGGAACCTCCTCGCCGCGGCGGGCCGCACAGCTTAGAGCATTGGGTCTCGGTTTGGAAATCCGCCCCCTACGAGGCAACCTAGATACCAGGTTGAACAGGGTGAGCAGTGGTGATCTTGACGCCGTGGTGGTGGCCCGGGCCGGGTTGGCCCGACTGGGTCGGCTCGACGACGTCACCGAGACGCTAGAGCCGGTGCAGATGTTGCCAGCACCTGCTCAGGGCGCTCTCGCCGTCGAATGCCGGGCCGACGACAGTCGTCTGGCGGCGGTGTTGGCGGAACTGGACGACGCCGACACACGTGCGGCGGTCACCGCGGAGCGTGCTCTGCTCGCCGAACTGGAGGCCGGCTGTTCGGCACCGGTGGGCGCGATCGCGGAAGTGGTCGAGTCCATCGATGAGGAGGGGCGGGTCTTCGAAGAGCTGTCGTTGCGCGGCTGCGTGGCGGCACTCGACGGATCCGACGTGATCCGCGCGTCCGGGATCGGCACCTCCGATCGGGCACGGGAGTTGGGCCTCTCGGTTGCCGCGGAGTTGTTCGAACTGGGCGCCGCAGAGTTGATATGGGGAGCGCGGGAAGACCCCGTTCGAGGAAGTTGAAAGAGACTTGGGAGCGACAACGATGACGCGAGGGCGTAAGCCGACACCGGGCCGGATCACGTTTGTGGGCTCCGGTCCAGGCGACCCCGGTCTACTGACCACCCGGGCTGCCTCGGTGCTGGCGAATGCGGCGTTGGTGTTCACCGACCCCGACGTGCCCGAGGCGGTGCTGGCGCTGATCGGAAAGGATCTGCCGCCCGTCTCCGGTCCGGCGCCCGCTGAGTCCGCGCCGGCCAGCTCCGATACCGCTGCCGGCTCGTCGAGCCCGGAGACCGCTGCCGCGGTGATTTCGGAAGGCCCCGACGTCCGTCCCGCACTCGGCGATCCCGCCGAAGTCGCCAAAACGCTGACGGCAGAGGCCCGCTCGGGCGTCGACGTCGTGCGTCTGGTGGCCGGCGACCCGCTGTCGGTGGACGCGGTGATCACCGAGGTGAACGCCGTCGCCCGGGCGCACCTGCATGTCGAGATCGTGCCGGGCCTGGCTGCCAGCAGCGCGGTCCCGACCTACGCCGGGTTGCCGCTGGGTTCCTCGCACACCGTCGCCGACGTGCGCGGTGACGTCGACTGGGAGGCGCTCGCCGCCGCGCCGGGGCCGCTGATTCTGCAGGCCACGGCGTCACACCTGGCCGATGCCGCGCGCACCCTGATCGACCACGAGCTGTCCGACAGCACGCCCTGCGTGGTGACCGCTCAGGGCACCACCTGCCAGCAGCGTTCGGTGGAAACCACGCTGCAGGGCCTGACCGACCCCGCCGTCCTGGGCGGCGGAACCGACCCGGCCGGTCCGTTGACCGGTCCGCTGGTGGTCACCATCGGCAAGACGGTCGCCAGCCGGGCGAAGCTGAACTGGTGGGAGAGCCGGGCGCTGTACGGCTGGACCGTCTTGGTGCCGCGCACCAAAGACCAGGCCGGTGAGATGAGCGAGCGGCTGACGTCCTACGGCGCGCTGCCGATCGAGGTGCCGACCATCGCCGTCGAGCCGCCGCGCAGCCCCGCGCAGATGGAACGCGCGGTCAAGGGGTTGGTGGACGGCCGGTTCCAGTGGGTGGTGTTCACCTCCACGAACGCGGTGCGCGCGGTGTGGGAGAAGTTCGGCGAATTCGGTCTGGACGCCCGTGCGTTCTCCGGAGTGAAGATCGCCTGCGTCGGCGAGGCGACGGCGGACCGCGTCCGGGCCTTCGGGATCAGCCCCGAGCTGGTGCCGTCCGGCGAGCAGTCGTCGATGGGCCTGCTGGACGAATTCCCGCCCTACGACAGCATTTTCGACCCGGTTAACCGGGTGCTGCTGCCGCGCGCGGACATCGCCACCGAGACGCTGGCCGAGGGCCTGCGTGAGCGTGGCTGGGAGATCGAGGACGTCACCGCCTACCGGACCGTGCGGGCCGCCCCGCCGCCGGCGTCCACCCGGGAGATGATCAAGACGGGTGGCTTCGACGCGGTGTGCTTCACCTCCAGCTCCACCGTGCGCAACCTGGTCGGCATCGCCGGCAAGCCGCACGCCCGGACCATCATCGCCTGCATCGGGCCCAAGACCGCGGAGACCGCCGCGGAGTTCGGCTTGCGGGTGGATGTTCAGCCGGAGACCGCTGCGGTCGGTCCGCTGGTCGACGCGCTGGCCGAACACGCCGCCCGGTTGCGCGCCGAAGGGGCGTTGCCGCCGCCGCGCAAGAAGAGTCGCCGGCGATGACTCACCGCGCGTTGACTCCGCGTGAGTGGCGCAAACGTGCGAGTGACCTCCGCCCTCGACGCAGGGTCGCCGGACAGGAATGAGGCAGCGGCCACGCCGGCTCCGCTCCACCCCGGCCCTACGCCGGCTGGTGGCCCAAACATCCTTGGAACCAAGGCATTTGGTGCTGCCGATGTTCGTTGCTGACGGTAACGACGAACCCAGGGCCATCGGCTCGATGCCGGGCGTGGTGCAACACACCCGCGATTCGTTGCGCAGCGCGGCCGCCGACGCGGTCACCGCCGGCGTCGGCGGCCTGATGATCTTCGGTGTACCGCGGGAGCAGGACAAGGATCCGGCCGGCTCGGCCGGCACCGATCCCGACGGCATCCTCAACGTGGCATTGCGCGATCTCTCAAAGGATCTCGGTGATGCCACGGTCCTGATGGCCGACACCTGCCTGGACGAGTTCACCGATCACGGGCATTGCGGAGTCGTCGACGAGCGGGGCCGGGTCGACAATGACGCCACCCTGGCTCGCTACGTGGATCTGGCTGTCGCGCAAGCGGAGTCGGGCGCGCACGTGGTGGGTCCCAGCGGCATGATGGATGGCCAGGTGGGTGCGATCCGCGACGGTTTGGACGCGGCGGGTCATTCCGACGTCGCCATTCTCGCCTATGCCGCCAAGTTCGCTTCGGCGTTCTACGGTCCGTTCCGCGAAGCGGTGGCCTCCAGCCTGTCCGGTGACCGGCGCACCTATCAGCAGGAGCCGGGCAACGCCCGCGAGGCGTTACGCGAGGTTCGGCTGGATCTCGACGAAGGCGCCGACATCGTGATGGTCAAGCCCGCGCTGGGGTATCTGGACATACTGGCGGCCGCCGCCGACATCTCCTCGGTTCCGGTGGCGGCCTATCAAGTTTCGGGCGAGTACGCGATGATCTGTGCGGCGGCGGCCAATAATTGGCTCGACGAACGTGCCGCGGCATTGGAGTCGTTGACCAGTATCCGGCGTGCGGGGGCGGATTTCGTGCTGACTTACTGGGCCGCCGACGCGGCGGGGTGGCTTGCGTGACGGAGGCGCACATGGGATCTGCAGACGAGGACCAGCCCGCGGACAAGCGACTGTTCTACGAATCCGGCGCCAGTTGGTACTGGGTGCTGGCAGGCCCGCTGTCCGCTGTGTCGCTGATCTACATCCAGCACGTCAACCATGTTCCGATTTCGTTCCTGGTGCCGTCGGTATTCCTGGTCCTGGTGTCCGCGTTCGTGGCGTTGCAGGTCAAGGCGGCGCGGATTCACACCTCGGTCGAGCTGACAGAAGACGCGCTGCGTCAGGGCACCGAGACCATCCTGGTGCGCGAGATCGTGAAGGTGTTCCCTGAGGCCGAGAACTCGGTGAAGTCCGACAAGCCGCTCGCCAGGTGGCAGTCGGCGCGCGCGCTCGGGGAACTCATCGGCGTCCCGCGCGGGCGCTACGGAATCGGCCTGAAGCTGACCGGCGGGCGCACCGCGCAGGCCTGGGCGCGGCGTCATCGGCACTTGCGCGACGCCCTGACCCCGTTGGTGGAGCGCCGGATGGGCCCGTATGTCGCCGAGGTCGCCGACGAGATGGACGCGTCCGGCGACGACGACAACGAGTCGATCCTGTGAGCGCCCGCGCTGTCGTGGAGTTGGCGCTGGCCGCCGCCGCATTGGTGGCGACCGGGTTCAGTTGGCTGCAGACTCGCTCGACCATCGCGGTCGCGCCGGTGGTCGATGGACAGCCACCCACCATGTCGGTGGTCTACGACCCCCAGCAGCTGGTGCTGACGCTGTTGTTGGCGACGGCCGCCGGAATCTTCGCCGTGCTCGGCGTGATCAGGCTGAGGCGGGCTAAGCAGATTTCTTGACCAGCGGCAGAACCAACTGGCGGCGCCAGTTGATGCCGTCGGCCAGGTAGCGCAGCGCCTCGTGAACCGAACGTGTCACCGGGAACAGGGCCTCGGCGGGATCACTGCTGTCGCCCAGCAAAGCGTTGACGACCGGGTTGGCGACGATCATCCACTCCACGCCGGCGGCGCGGCATTCCTCGTCGAGCACGCAGAACAGCGCGATTCCGGCAGACGAGAAGTGGGTGACCGCACTCAGGTCGAGCACTACGGGATTGTCGCGCAGGACGAAACGCCGCACGTGCTCGCCGACCTGGTCGACGTTGAAGGCGTCGATCTCGCCACGGATGGTCACCACGGTGGCCAGGTGCCGGCAGTGGGCCCGAATCTGGGCGCCGTTACAGTCTGCGGCGCTCGAAACGCTCGTGATCGCGGTAGTCATCAAAGAGCCCCATTTCCCCTGGCGAGCCGACTAGTGGGTCGACTGAACCCTGCACTCTAAAGTGCCCGCCAAACCTAAGGGGACTGGTAGCCGCGACTAACTCTTTGCTAAGAAGCTCCACGTCGACCGTCCCAGCGGTGTCGCTGTTAGGCTGCCGGTTGCTAGTCGGGGGGCAGGTTGACGCGACAAAGAGCAGACAGCAAGAGTCCAGGCGGAAAGAACCTCGTGCGCAGCGTAGAGATGAAGGCCGAGATCCGCGGGGAGATCAAGGCCCTGACCGGGCTGCGCATCATCGCGGCGCTGTGGGTCGTGCTGTTCCACTTCCGGCCGATGCTGACCGATGTGTCGCCCGAGTTCCGGGAGAACCTGGCCCCGGTGCTCAACTGCGGCGCCCAGGGTGTCGACCTGTTCTTCATCCTCAGCGGGTTCGTGCTGACCTGGAACTACCTCGACCGCATGGGCGGGGAATGGTCGACGCGCGCCACCGTGCACTTCCTGTGGCTACGGCTGGCCAGGGTGTGGCCGGTGTACCTGCTGACCATGCACCTGGCCGCGTTGATCGTCATCCTCAGCCTGCACGTCGGGCACGTGCCGTTACCTGAGGTCAGGGATCTCACCGCGATCAGCTACGTGCGCCAGGTCCTGCTGGTCCAGTTGTGGTTCGAACCGTTCTTCGACAACACCAGCTGGGACGGGCCGGCCTGGTCGATCAGCGCGGAATGGCTGGCCTATCTGCTGTTCGGCCTCATCGTGCTGGTCATTCTGCGGTTGGAGCGCACCACCCGCGCGCGCAGCCTGATGGTGCTGGCCTTTGCGGCCTGCCTACCGCCGGTGGTGTTGCTGTTGGCCAGTGGCTACTTCTATACGCCGTGGAGCTGGCTGCCGCGCATCGTCACCCAATTCATCGCCGGCGCGCTGGCTTGCGCCGCGGTCCGCAGGTTGCGGCTTAGCACCCGCGCGCGGCACATCGCCGGATACCTCTCGCTGCTTCTCGTCGTCGCGATGGTCGGCATCCTCTACTGGTTCGACGCGCACCCGATCAGCGGCGTCGTGGACAGCGGCGGAGTGGTGGACGTGCTGTTCGTGCCACTGGTGATCACGCTGGCGATCGGCCTGGGCAGCCTGCCGTGGGTGCTCTCGACGCGGCTGATGGTCTACGGCGGAGAGATCTCGTTCTGCCTGTACATGGTTCATGAGCTGGTGCACACGACCTGGGGATGGGCGGTGCTGCAGTTCGAGCTCACGCCGCAGGACAACCCGTGGAAGTGGAATGTCATCGGGCTCATCCTGATCGCACTGCTGATCTCCAGCCTCATGTACCACTTCGTCGAAGAGCCGGCCCGCCGGTGGATGCGCAGGATGATCGGCGCCAGAGCCGCGCCGGCGGGCACCCAGCCCGATGACTCACCCATCACCAAGCGGCATCCGATCGACGGCGCGCTGTCCGATGTTTCCTCGCGGGCGGGGTGAGGGGAGGGCCCCGGGCCGGCGCAAAACCATTCGATATCCGGCCGTTCCGGCGCAGTCGATGCCACGATATGGGATGTGGACGACGGTCGAGCCTCTGTGGGCGAACTGCTCGATCGCGCCGTGGCGGCGATAAATCGCGGCGACCGCGATACAGCCACATCGCTGGCCGAGCAGGTCCTGACCACCGATCAAAGCAATCCCGATGCCGAAGATCTCCTCGCCATACCGGGCGCCGCCGGCGAATTCCGGCGGCTGACCATCCTTTTTGCGGATCTTGTCGACTCGTCGCGGCTGTCCACCCAGGTGGAACTCGAGACCTATCACCTCCTGGTGAGCCGATATCGCGATCAAGTGGCGCGCGTCGTCGGCAGCTATGGCGGCTATGTGGCGTCGACGAAGGGCGACGGCCTGCTCGCGTTGTTCGGTCACCCCGTCGCACACGAGGATGACCTTCGCCGCGCGTTGCTGGCAGGTTTGGAGATTGCACGTGAAGTGGCTCGACTCGGGGAGCGGGCGCAGCGGCAATTCGGCGTGGGGGTCAGTGTGCGGGTGGGCCTGCATCGTGGCCTGGTCTACCTGGACACAGCTCGCGACGACGTCGACGGGGCGGCGGTCAACCTGGCGGCCCGGGTGGAGAGTTTGGCTCCGCCGGGCACCGTTGTGGTGTCCGAGGCCGTAGCCGCTCTGACGCGCAACGACTTCGATCTCGAACCACGACCGCCGGCAGCGGTGAAGGGTTTTGACGGGCTGGTGACGCACTACCAGGTCCTGGGTGAGCGACAGAAGGAACGATCGAACGGGCAACAAGTGCCGCTCGTCGGTCGTGCACGCGAATTGGCGCGCATCGCCAAAAGCTGGTCTCGTGCTCAGTCCGGCACCCTCACCACGGCCGGGTTGGTCTTCCGCGGTGAGCCGGGCATAGGAAAGAGCCGGCTTGCCGCAGCCGCCTCGGAGCTCGCCAGGAATTCAGGCGCGCCCGTCCTCGAGCTGATCGGCTCGGCCCTGCACGGCGACGTCGGCTTACATCCGGTGCGCACCCTGATCGAGCGGCGGTGCGGCATCGCCCGCGACACGCAGCCGCTGACGCGGCTACGCCTGCTGGAGGCTGAAACCGCAGCGGTAGGCCTGGATTCGGTAACCGCAGTGCCGCTTCTCGCGCCGGTCCTGGGTATCGCCGCCGAACACGGATATCAGGCCGTTGCCGCGGAGGGGCAATCGCTGTACGAACAGATCAGCGATGCGGCGGTTCGATATCTGTTGGCGTGTACGGACGGTTCGCCGGCACTCGTGGTTGCTGAGGACATGCACTGGTTCGACCCTTCGACCATCGAAGTCGTCGGCGCCCTGCTCCGCAGAACGGATTCGCGGATACTCGTTGCGGCGACGGTGCGAACCGGCAGCTGGCCCGGTGGCGGCTGGCCGGTCAAGATCATCGACTTGACACCGTTGACCGACGACGAAACCGATGCGATGGTCTTGTCGATCAATCCGGCGGTCAGCGCCTCTGACCGCGCCACCATCCGGGACCGCTGCGATGGCGTGCCCTTTTTCGTTGAGCAGGTTGTCGCAGGCCTGCTCGAACACGGCGTGCCGGAGGGACTCTACGACTCGCTGTTCGCGCGACTTCACGGCCGGACTGACGTCCTACCCGTCGCACAAGCTGCGGCGGTGATCGGCCGGCACGTCGATCGCGACATTCTCGGCACGGTCGTCGACCTGGATGCGGTCACCGTCGACGACGTACTCGACGAACTCGAGGACGCGCGCGTTCTCGAGCCGTGGGGTATCCACAACTGGAGATTCAGGCACGAGTTATTGCGGGAGCTGGCATACGAACTCGCTCCACCGAGCGTCGCCCGACGACTCCATCTTGAGGTGGGCCACGCCCTGGTCGCCGCGAGCCTTGAACCGGATTGGCCGCTGGTGGCCGGGCATTATGAGCGCGCGGAGGCATTCAGTGACGCGGCCTCGGCATACGAAAGGGCCGCAGCCCAGGCTCGTGGGCGCGGTGCGCTCGACGAGGCCCGCGATGCACTTAACGCCGGGGTCGTCGGGCTCGGACATTGCAGACCGGGTGCGGCACGCGACAGCCAGGAGATGGGGCTGCGGATTCAACGGGGGCTGCTGGCAATTTCGGCGGAAGGCGGTTCGAGTCCCGCCGCACTCGAGGATTTTGAACGATGTATGCAACTCGGTGGTGCCGACCTGAGTAACGACGGGTTGCTTGCCGCGATCACCGGCGTGACGTCGCACTTCGCCGGCCGGGGCGACGCTCGGCGCGCACGACAGGCGGTTGGGTTACTGTCGCTCGCGGCCGAGCAGGGACGCCCCTGGTACCGGCCGGCGGCCGATGCAGCCCTGGGTATCGTGTCCTCTTTTCAGGGTGAGTTCGATTCTGCACAAACATGTTTCACCAACGCAATCTCGAACGCAGACGATCTGGTTGCACACGATGTCAGCTCGGTCTGGGTAATTCCCTATGACCCCATCGCCGCCGCGCATCAGCAGCTCGCCCTCGTGCTGGCGTTTCAGGGAAACTTGGAACAGACTGACCGCGAATTGAAAAGAGCGAACGCCCGGACAGCCACGCTCGGCTTTCCCGAAGGTCCCTACACCGGCACCTTCGGGAGATTCATCGAGAGTTGGATAGCTGAGGAATCCGGGTACCTCGACCGATCCGCGCGTCTGGCCCAGGCTCTCACCGAGGACGCACAACGGTTCGGATTCGAGCAGATCCGACTCTGGGGCGCTACCCAGGACGTCGCAGCCCGCGCCCTCATCGCGCTCAGCCGTCAGGATGTGGGATCGCTTCCGAGCTACGTCACGACGATCACTCGCCTGCTCGACGAGTGGCGAGCCGGCGACCTGAACCTTTACATCAGCTACCAAGAGGCCATTGCAGCCAAATTGCTGGTCGCCGTGGGCAATCCGGTGGAGGCACGGCGTCGGATCGATGCCGAGTTGCGGAACTCCGAGGACACCAAAATGGCGTTCTACAACGCCGAACTGTTGCGGATACGGGCGGCCACGACCGATGATCCCGACGAACGGCGTGCAGATCTCGATGCCGCGCGCGAGCTTGCCCGACGTCAAGGCGCTGCGCTGTTCGAGTTGCGGGCCGCGCTCGACGACTTCGACGCCCGAGGTGACGCGGCCCGGGAAGTGCTGCACGAGGCTGTGTCCCTAGTGCCGGCAAACGGCGGGTGCCCCGAGCTTCGGCAGGCTCAAGAGAAGCTCGCCCCCGCCTGCGACTGACCCCGCGATCAGGTTCGCCTACACCGCCCCGGGGACGCAGCCGTCCCGGAATGCCTCGACGATGTGGCCCGAAGCGGCGGGGCTGCAAGCGAGTTGACCGATAGTTGCACACGGGCACTCGTACGATTTGAGATAGATACATTCCAAGCGTTCGCCGTGGAGGTCGCAGTGACTCGGCTGGCCAGCCTTGCCGTCAGCCTTGCCGTGCTGATGGCCGTGGCTTCCGCATGCCTGATTGATCCGATCCAAGAGCGGCCGTACCGGGCCCTGACACTGGACCTGCGGCTCAAACCCGTCGCCGTGATCGGTGATTCGTACACCACCGGTACCAACGAAGGCGGGCTCGGAGCCAATTCGTGGACCGCCCGGACCTGGCGGTCGCTCACGGTACCCGGCCTGCGTATCGCCAGTGAGGTGGCCGCCGAGGGCAGAGCCGGATATGGGGCGATCGGCGACCACGGCAGCATCTTCCAGGACCTGACAGCCAAGGTGGTGAAACCCGAAGACGTACTGGTGGTGTTCTTCGGTTCCCGCAACGACCAGGACGTCGACCCGGTACTGCTCGCCCAACGTGTCCACGCCACGTTCACTCTGGCCCGCCGGCTTGCGCCGTCGGCGAGGTTCCTGGTGGTCGGCCCGCCGTGGCCGACGGCAGATGTGCCGCTTCCGGTGCTGGTGATTCGGGATGTACTGGCCGGAGCCGCGTGGGCCGCGGGAGCGGATTTCGTCGACCCGATCGGGGACCGCTGGTTTGTGGACCGGCCGGACCTGATCGGATCCGACGGAGTGCACCCGAACGACGCGGGGCACGAGTACCTGGCGGAGAAGATGGTGCCGCTGATTCGCTGGCAACTGTCCCGGTAGGTCTAGGTGAGACGAGTGAACCCTCGCCACCGGGACGTATTGAGTTGCGCCGCCGCAGCTTCAGTCTTCTGCGTGCCTCTCGTAATCCCAACGTTCAAGGCGCGCTTGCAATTGCAATAGACCAAGCCCGGCGACCGGCGCGGCTGCTGAGAGCAGGACCACCAGCATCGGACTCATTTCAAAACCTCCAAAACCCTTCTATTGGTATCACGTTCGCGGTGATCGCATGGTTCATTCGCTGATAATCCGCCGTCGTGTCATTCATTTGTTATGGCTTGATCGGCCAATGCGCCGATGACGGGCGCCAGGAGCTGTGCGTACTCGGTGGTCACGTGGTTGTCGTCGCGAAACACCAGGGTGTTTCCGACGACCAACGGGCAGCGCTGCGTGCTGCAGAACAGATCGGTCAGGTCGGCATAGGAGCCGCCGGCCGCGGTGGTCACCCGCTGTTCGGCAGCGATGCCGTCGCCGTTGGCCGCCACCGACCGCGCCGGTGCGCAGGCGCCGGCGTCGTCCAGGTGCGCCGACAGGCACGTCGGAGCCGAGCCCTGCGGGTCGGCCACCGGACCGAGCACCAGAACCCGCGAGCCCATGCCGCGCAGCTGGGCCACCACCGTGGCCAGCGCGTCGATCCACGCGGGGTCATACGAGGCGAAGCTGAAGTCGGCGTGATAGCGCCGGCTCATGCTCAGCACCACCAGACGCGGTCGTTCGGCCGCAAGCCGGCTCACGATCTCTGCGCGCCATTGCTCGCATTCGGTGTATTTGCGGCCCAGGTAGGGGCTGACGATCGGGATGTCCAGGAACGGGCAGGTGACCTTGGCCATCGTCTCCAGCCGCCAGTGCCGCTGCTCGGCGATCTGCTGTAGGGCCGGGTCCCACATCGCCGCGTGCGAGTCGCCGATCAGCGCGACGGTGGTGGGTGGGTTCGCGTCGCCTTTCACCGAAGCGCATTCGCTCTGACCGACATCGCGCCAGGATCGCATGCAGCCGTTGACGAACACCGCCGCCTTGTCGGCCGGCGCCGCCGCCAGGGACGGATTCAGGTTGGACGGCACGGCCCGCTGTCCGGCCGCCGCCACCAGCATCTCCCTTGCCTGGGTGAACGCCTGCCGGACCGCCGCTTCCCGCGGACTGAGCTGCGGGTCGGGTGCGGGCGGCAGCGCGACGATTCTGGCCTGCGGGGCGGCCGACCCGTGCCCCACCGGGGCAGGCACCGCCGTCAGCAGAACCGCGCACGCGCATGCGGCGACGCCGCTGGCTGCGCCGGCGACGACCAGACTCGCCTTCGCCGAACGGCGCAACCCGGCGGCGAAGCGGCCGGGATTCTCGACGGCGTGCATCGTGATCACGGCCAGGCCGGCGGACACCGTCGTCGCCGCGAGGCGCCCTGGCAACCCGCCGGGATCGCCCAGCATTGGTGGCAGCAGCAACAGGACCGGCCAGTGCCACAGGTACCACGAGTAGGAGACCCGCCCGATCGCCCGCATCGCCGGCGGGCAGAGCACCCGCCCGACGCCCATGCCGCCGGTGACGCAACCCGCGCCGATCACCAGGGCGGTGCCCAGCACCGGGAGCAGCGCCGAGGTGCCGGGGTAGGGGGTGTGGGGGCCCAGCTGGGTGCAGGTCAGCAGGATCAGCGTCAGGCCGCCCCACCCCGCCACTGTCGCGGGAAGCAGGGGCAGTCGCTTCCACTGGTTGATCGTCAGGGCCACCAGACCGCCGGCGGCCAGTTCCCAGGCCCGGGTGGGCAGTGAGAAGAAGGCCCAGGGTGGCGAGGTGTGGGTCCAGACCACCGCCGCAGCCAGTGACGCCGCGCCGACGAGTGTCACGACCACCAGGTGCGGCGCGTTGCGCGGTGTGTCGCCGCGGGCGATACGACGGGCCAGATACGCCGTTCCGATGATCAGGGCCGGCCACACCAGGTAAAACTGTTCCTCCACTCCGAGAGACCAGTAGTGCTGGAACGGCGACGGGGGCAGGTCAGAGATCATGTAGTCGGTGTTCTGCACGGCGAAGCGGTAGTTGCCGACGTAGAGCATGCTGGCGATGCCGTCCACGAACACCCGCCGGGCCTGCAACGGCGGCAGCACCGCCGCCGCGACAACAGCCGTGACGACCCCGACGGTCGCGGCTGCCGGCAGCAGGCGACGCGCGCGGGCGGCGTAGAAACGGCCCAGCGCAACGGTTTCGGTGGCTTGCACCTCACGCCACAGCAGCCCGGTGATCAGGAACCCGGAGATAACGAAGAAGACGTCCACACCGATGTAGCCGCCGGCGATGCCGGGAATGCCGGCGTGATACAGAACGACGGCGACGACCGCGACGGCGCGTAGCCCCTCGATGTCCGGACGGAACGGGGCGCGGTCCTGCTGAGCCACGGGTTAGGTCGCCATCCAAGCGAGTTCACCGGGCAACTGTGCACGCCAGTAGTCGACGTCGTGCCCGCCCGGCGAGAACGTGCCGGCGGGCTTCTTCTTCAGTTGGCTGACGAATTGGCTGGATGCGAAGAAGAACCGGTCGCCGATGCCGCAGTCGACCCGGATGGGAATGGAGTTCAGCACCGGGAGGCCGAACACGGTGTTGCGGTTCCAGTCGTCGATGCTGTCGAAGGCCCCGGGCGCGCTGCCGATGTAGGACATATACAGGGCCGGACTGATCGCGCAGATGCCCGCGGTACGGGCCGGCCCCAGCCGGGCGCCCAGCAGCAGCGCGCCGTAACCGCCCATCGACCAGCCCAGGAATCCCACGCGCGAGGTGTCCATGCCCATCGACGCCAGCATCGGCAACAGCTCCTCGAGCACCATGGTGCCGGAGTCCTCGCCATTGGCCCGCCGGTGCCAGTAGCTGTCCGGACCGCCGTCCACGCCCACCACGGCGAACGGCGGTTTGCCCTCGCTGACCAGTTGCGCGAGCGCGTCCTCCACGCCGCAGTCCAGCATCATGTTCGCGTCGCCGTCCTTGCCGTGCAGCGCGATGACCGGTCGCAGCATCTTGGTCTGGCCGGGCGGCATGGCGATGACCCAGTTGGTCTTGATGCCGCCCCGGGCGGCCGAGACGAAAGAGCCGGTGAGTTTGGTGGGCAGCGTCTTGCCCGCGGTCGGCGGGTCGAACGGGGCGGGCGCCGAGGGCGCGGCCAGACTGGTGAGTGGGTCGAGCAGGGCGCTCAGCGCCCAGACGCCGGCCGCACCGGCACCGGCGCCGGCACCCATGCGCAGCACCGAGCGGCGGGTCAGGTCGGCCACGATCGTCAATAATGCCGCGCTGAAGGCGGTTTGACGCCCCTGCCACGCCGTATCGCAAGGGACTCGTAACGACGGCGTGATACACGCCGAACTGCTAGCGTCCGGTGATGCGGGACGACCGGGACGACCGGGAACACGAAAAAGCCACGCTGAAGCAAGGACTTTCGCAGCGCCAGCTCAGCATGATCGCCATCGGTGGGGTGATCGGCGCCGGACTGTTCGTCGGCTCGGGCGTGGTGATCAAGGAAACCGGTCCCGCCGCATTCCTGACCTACGCGATCTGCGGTCTGCTGATCGTCCTGGTGATGCGGATGCTGGGTGAGATGGCGGCGGCGAATCCGTCGACCGGATCGTTCGCCGACTATGCCGCGACCGCGCTGGGTGGTTGGGCCGGATTCTCCGTCGGCTGGTTGTACTGGTACTTCTGGGTCATCGTCGTCGGGTTTGAGGCGGTCGCAGGCGGCAAGGTGCTGAACTACTGGTTCCCGGCGCCGCTGTGGCTGTCCGCGTTGTGCCTGATGGTGCTGATGACGGCCACCAACCTGTTCTCGGTGTCCTCGTTCGGAGAGTTCGAATTCTGGTTCGCCGGAATCAAAGTCGCGACGATCGTGATCTTCCTGGGGGTGGGTGCGGCATTCGTTTTCGGTCTGCTGCCCGGCAGTCACCTGGACTTCTCCAACCTCACCTCCCATGGCGGCTTCTTTCCCAAGGGAGTGGCGGCGGTATTCGCCGCCATTGTGGTGGTGATCTTTTCCATGGTGGGGGCCGAAGTCGTCACCATTGCCGCCGCGGAGAGCCGCGATCCCGCACGCGCGATCGCCAAAGCGACGAGGTCGGTGGTCGCCCGCATCGTCATCTTCTTCGTCGGGTCGGTCCTGCTGTTGGTGGTCATCATGCCGTGGAACTCAGTGGAACTCGGTGCCTCCCCGTACGTGGCGGCCCTGCGGCACATGGGTCTGCCCGGCGCAGACCAGATCATGAACGCGGTGGTGCTGACCGCGGTGCTGTCGTGTCTGAACTCCGGTCTTTACACCGCATCTCGGATGCTGTTCGTGCTGGCCGGGCGCCATGAGGCACCTGAGCGACTGGTCAGACTCAGCAGTCGCGGTGTGCCGGCGACCGCGATCGTATGTTCTTCGCTGGTGGGCTTTCTCTGTGTGCTGATGGCCTGGCTGTCGCCCAACACCGTTTTTCTGTTCCTGCTCAACTCTTCCGGCGCCGTGATCCTGTTCGTCTACCTGCTCATCGCGGCATCGCAGATCATCCTGCGGCGGCGGACATCCGCGGAGCAGCTACGGGTCAAGATGTGGCTGTTCCCAGTGCTTTCGATCCTGACAGCGACGGGAATCGTTGCGGTTCTTGTGCAGATGGGCTTTGACCGGGCCACCCGAAGCCAGTTGTCGCTGAGCCTGCTGTCCTGGGTCGTGGTGGTCGCGGTGTACTTCCTCACGCCTTACTTCCGTCGTAACAGACTGCCGCGCAGTCGAATTGGTGAACAGGGCTGAAGTAAACAGTTTGGACCACTGTTGCGCGGGTAGCTCGGGCCCAGACACATACGCAACAGCCCTGGGACCCCCACCAGCGCAGGGCGCTGACGGGGGCGTGCAACCACGGCGTTACACCGGGGGTCGTGGGGTGACGGCAGGTTGGATGGCGGCGTCGGTGTTGTTGCGACGCTTCAGTCCGGCCAGTCCGGCCAGACCCAGGAGGCCGGCGAGACCCCACAGACCGGTGTTGTCACTCTCATGAGTGTTGTTGTCGGTGTCGGCCAGCGTGGTGGTCGTCGACGACGGCGCCGGGGCGTGTTCGACGGACGCGTTCGCTACGCCTGCCCCACCGAGGGCGAGTGCGGCGGTTGTGCAGCAGACTGCAAGTGTTTTACGCATGGGGTACTCCTTTCGGCCGCGAACGGCCGGAAACGGATTCGAACCAGGTTGATCTAGTTCGTCGGACGACGCCGCGAGTGACTCCGGCGCCGCGCTCCACTGGTACCCGGGCATTCATGGCTAAAACCTCGGCGACGCAAAATCGTCGGACAGCGAAAAATAATGCCGCGCAGCGAAATAACGTTCTCCTGGCTAACTCGGCGATGGTGATCCGCCCACCGTTTCGTTCCAGGGTGGCTGGGTACTTCGTATGCCATGGTGTCACTGTGGTTGGACGACCGGGGCGCAACGCCGTGGTCAGGCAGGACCTCCGGGACCGCCGAGGGATCTGCCGACGTGGTCGTGGTGGGAGCCGGTATCACCGGCTTGATAACGGCGGTGCTACTCGCACGCGCGGGTAAGGACGTGCTGGTTCTGGAGGCCCGTACGGTGGGGGCCGGAGCCAGCGGCAACACGACCGCGAAGCTCAGCTTGCTGCAGAGCACCCACTTGAGCAAAATCCTTGCGCGGCATGGCCGAAGCACCGCCCGGGCCTACGTCGAGGGCAACCGGGAGGGGATGGAGTGGGTGTTGCACCATTGCGACACTCACGGAATCGACGTGCAGCGGGAAGACGCGTACACCTACGCGCAATCGGCGCGGGGAGTGCCGTCGGCGCGCGCTGAGTGGTTGGCGTGCGGTGCCGTCGGGCTTCCGGTCACCTGGGACGACCGTGCCGACGTTCCGTTCTCGTTCCATGGCGGGGTGCGGCTGCCCGACCAGGCGCAGTTCGATCCGGTCCCATTCCTGGACAGCCTGGTCGTCGAGTTGCTGGACCGCGGCGGTCGGCTGGTCGAGGGCGCGAGGGTCCGCAAAGTCGCCGGTAGCGGTGACGGCCTGAGGCTGCACGTCCATACCGGTAGCGGAGAGCAGACCGACGAGGGCACCGAAGCAGACACCGAGGTGTTCGCGCGGCAACTGGTGCTCGCGACAGGCATCCCGATTCTCGATCGCGGTGGGTATTTCGCCAGGCTGAAGCCGAGCCGCTCCTACTGCATGGCCTACCGGGTGCCCGGCCCGATCACGCGGGCAATGATGATCTCCACCGATTCGCCGACCCGTTCCGTCCGCTACGCCCCGACCGACGACGGTGAACTGCTGATCGTCGGCGGCGCGGGTCATACGGTGGGTCGCAAGAAGAGTCCGTCGATTGCGCTGGCCGAACTCGACGAGTGGACGCGCAAGCACTTTCCCGGCGCCGAGCAGACGCACTACTGGTCGGCGCAGGACTACACGCCCATCGATCAATTGCCGTACGTGGGACCGATCCTTCCCGGCAATGAAAAGATCTTTGTGGCAACGGGTTTCAACAAGTGGGGGATGACCAATGGCCCAGCCGCCGCGCTGGCGCTGTCCAGCCGCATCCTGGGTGGCCGGATGGACTGGGCCGGCGCGTTCGCGAGCTGGAGCCCGCACGAATTGTCCGGGGTGACAACGGCACTGAGCGCCAACATGGAGGTCGGCTTCAACCTGGCCCGCGGCTGGGTCACTCCGGCTACCCGAATCGGGCGCCGTGACCCCAAGCCGGACGAGGGCGGTGTGGTCAGCGGGCCGCCGTGGGACCTGCAGGCGCGATGCGTCGTCGACGGAGTCGAGCACGTGGTGTCGCCCGTGTGCACCCACCTGGGCGGAATCGTGAACTGGAACGACGCGGACAAGGCGTGGGAGTGCCCGCTGCATGCGTCGCGGTTCGCGCCGGACGGGACGCTGCTGGAGGGCCCGGCCACCACGGACCTGACCCGGTCCAAGTGACCTGGGTACGCCCCGGTCACCGGGGGACAGCCGATTCTGTAGGTCGCTACGTTGTACTCCAACGGTTTTCGATGGCCTTGACCAATGCGGTCAGGGTGGCGTTGACCGGGGCGTCGACACCCACGCGGGCTCCCTGGCGCGGTACGGCGCCGTTGATGACGTCGATCTCGCTGACTCGGCGCGCTTCGTGATCCAGTAGGGCCGAGGGCTTCGCGTCCGGCATCCCGGCGCCGAAGGCACGCACGTGTTCGACGGGATCGGGGACATCGATGTTGATGTCCGACGCGACGGCCACCCGCCACGCTTCCTTTGCTGCTGCGCGGCTGACCGGGCCCATCTCCGGGTCGTCCATCACCTGGCCGACCGTCATCCCGGTCAGTGCGCACGGTGCGCTGTAGGCGACGTTGCAGATCAGTTTCTCCCACTGCATGGCGGCGATGTCGGTCACCGCCGCGGCGTCGAAACCGGCATCCGCCCACGCCCGGGCGATCGACTCGACCGTCGACTGCGGCAGCACCGAATAGGCGCCGAAACGCATGGCGCGCATGGCGTTGTGATGGACGTGGCCGGGCGCCACCCGGGCTGCGCCGAACCCGCTGGCGATGCCGACGGCGAGCCGACCGTCGCCGACGATGCCGGCGACGGTCTCCGCGGAGCCGAGGCCGTTCTGGATGCTCAGCACCGGGGTGTTTTCGCCCAGCATCGGAAGTGCCTGCTGCGCAGCGGTTGTCACGTCAGCCGCCTTGACGGCCAGCACGATCAGGTCCATGGTCTCGTTCGGTGCGATGGTGCTCGCCCGCAGTTGCGCCGTCTGGTCGTAGCCCGGCCCGGTGACCCGCAGTCCGTGTCGCGCGATCTGGTCGACACCGGCTTGGTGCCGGTCGACGACCAGCACGTCGTTGCCCGCACCGGCCAGCTTCGCGGCGTAGATGGAACCCATTGCGCCGCAACCGATTATCGCAACCTTCATGCTGTGCTCCTAAGCCGTCAACTCGACGATCGCCTCGGCCAGGCCGCTCTTGCGCTCCAGCCCGAAGCCCGGTGCGTCCGTCGGCGCGATCCTGCCGCCGAGCAGTGCGCAGCCGTCGGAGTAGCCCCCGAACGGCTGGAAGACGCCGGGGTAGGACTCACACCCGCCCAGGCCCAGTCCGGCGGCGATGTGCAGGTTGATCAGATGTCCGCCGTGCGGATAGGCGAACCGGCGGTCGAAGCCGTGCGACTCGAGCACCTCGAGCATCCTGGCGTATTCACCGAGCCCGTAGCTCAGCCCGGCATCCATCTGGAAGATGTCGCGGTCCGCGCGCATGCCGCCGTACCGGACCAGGTTGACGACGTCGGGCACCGAGAACAGGTTCTCCCCGGTGGCGATCGGACCGTCGTATTGCTGGGCAACAGCGTCGTTCAATGCGAAGTCCAGCGGATCGCCCGGTTCCTCGTACCAGCGCAGGCGATAGGCCGCCAGGGCCTCGGCCCACTCGACGGCCGCGGAACGGTCGAACCTGCCGTTGGCGTCCACCGCGACACGGGCGCCGTCGCCGATGACGTCGATGACTGCCTCCACCCGGGCCAGATCCTCCGGCATCGGCGCCCCGCCGATCTTCATCTTCACTGCCGCATAGCCGAGGTCGAGGTAGGACCGCATCTCATCGCGCAGCGTGTCCAGGCCGGCTCCCGGGTAGTAGTACCCGCCGGCGGCGTACACGGGGACCGACGCCAGCGGCTCGCGCCCGAACCGGCGCGCGATGGTCGCACAGGCGGGCTCGTCAACGAGTTTGGCGTTCAGATCCCAGCACGCGAGTTCCAGCGCGGCGGCCGCGGCGGCCCGGTCGCCGTGTCCGCCCGGCTTCTCGTCCCGCAGCGCGCAGGCCAGCACGGCCGCCGGGTCGAGCCGTCCCGAGTCGTCCAGCAGGGTGTCCGGGGCCGCGGCGAGCACCCGCGGAATCATCCGGTCCCGCAGGATCCCGCTCTGGGCGAACCGGCCGATCGAATCGAAGGCGATCCCGGCCACCCGTCTGCCGTCGTGGACACCGATCAGCGCCACCAGCGACACGGTGTGCCCGGAGAAATTCACCAGCGCGTTCGCCGGACTCCCGCGGAGTGCGACCGCACGCTCCCGGATCTCGGTGAGATGCGTCACTCGCTTCGAGTGAGCAACACGGCTTCCTCGAACGGAAGCCTGGCGAATACCCGCGGGGCGCTGCGCACGTGCGGCGCCGCCTCGGCCTTGCTGACGACCCGCGGGTCGGTGACGCCGACCGTCTTGCCGTGGCGACGCAACCGGCCGCCGCCGGCGGCCTTGATGTTCTTGAGCCAGTCGCGGTTCGGGCCGTAGGTCAACAGGATCGCGTACCCGGGCCTGCCGTCGATCTCGGCGTTGAACACAGCCAACGGGGTGCGATAGGCGGTGCCGGAGCGGCGGCCGACATGCTCGAGAATGCCGTGCAGGGGGATCCAGCCGGCCCACATCCGCTGAATGGGGTTGGTGACACGCCGGTTGAACCGGGCCAGTCCTTGGGGAAGTTGCATGACGTAACTCTTACACCCTGTAGTTGAACCTGTCGGCGTGGCTGGGACACTGGTCGGCATGGGGATCGACCAGACAACCGCGCAGGTGCGCGCCTCGGCGCAGCTGTTCTCCGACGCCTGCGCGGTGATACCCGGCGGGGTGAACTCGCCGGTGCGGGCGTTCTCCGCGGTGGGCGGAACTCCGCGGTTCATCACCGAGGCCCACGGCTGCCGGCTCACCGATGCCGACGGCAACACCTACGTCGACCTGGTCTGCTCCTGGGGCCCGATGATCCTGGGCCACGCACACCCGGCCGTCGTCGACGCCGTCAGCAAGGCCGCCGCCCACGGACTCTCATTCGGGGCCCCGACGCCCGCCGAGACCGAGCTGGCCACCGAGATCATCGGCCGGGTCGCTCCCGTCGAGCGGATCCGGCTGGTGAACTCCGGCACCGAAGCCACCATGAGCGCAATCCGGCTGGCGCGCGGCTTCACCGGACGGCCCAAGATCGTCAAGTTCTCCGGGTGCTACCACGGGCACGCGGACGCGCTGCTGGCCGACGCGGGTTCGGGCGTGGCCACCCTGGGGCTGCCGTCCTCGCCGGGAGTCACCGGAGCGGCCGCGGCCGACACGATCGTGTTGCCCTACAACGACATCGACGCCGTGCGGGAGGTTTTCGCCCAAGCCGGTGACCAGATAGCCGCGGTGATAACCGAAGCGAGCCCCGGCAACATGGGGGTCGTCCCGCCGGCACCGAATTACAACGCGGGGCTGCGGGCGGTCACCAGCGAACATGGGGCGCTGCTGATCTCCGACGAAGTCATGACCGGCTTCCGGGTGAGCCGAAGTGGTTGGTACGGAATCGATCCCGTGGCCGCCGATCTCTTCACCTTCGGCAAGGTGATGAGTGGCGGCCTACCCGCGGCGGCGTTCGGCGGCCGGGTCGAGGTGATGGAGCGGCTGGCCCCGCTCGGGCCGGTGTATCAGGCCGGCACGCTGTCGGGTAACCCGGTGGCGATGGCGGCCGGGCTGGCCACCCTGCGCGCCGCGGACGACTCGGTGTACGCGGCCCTGGATGCCAACGCCGACCGGCTGGCCGCGCTGTTGGCTGACGCCCTGACCAATGCCGCTGTGCCACACGTCATTCAGCGAGCGGGCAATATGCTCAGCGTGTTCTTCACCGACGCGCCGGTGACCGACTTCGCCGCCGCGCGGGCCACCCAGACCTGGCGTTATGCCCCGTTCTTTCATGCCCTGCTCGACGCTGGCGTCTACCCGCCGTGCAGTGCCTTCGAAGCGTGGTTCGTCTCGGCCGCGCTCGACGACAGCGCCTTCGAGCGGATCGCCGACGCGCTACCCGCCGCGGCCGCAGCCGCGGCACAGGAGGAGAAACCCTGATGGCCGAACAGACCCGGGTCCATGTGATACGGCACGGCGAGGTGCACAACCCCAGCGGCATCCTCTACGGCCGGCTGCCCGGTTTCCGCCTCTCGGACAATGGCGCCGCGCAGGCCGCCGCGGTCGCGGACTTTCTGTCAGACCGCGACATCGTGGCTGTGGTCGCCTCGCCGCTGCAGCGGGCCCAGGAGACCGCCGCACCCATCGCCGCCCGGCACAACCTGCCGGTGGACACCGATCCCGACCTGATCGAGTCGGCGAACTTCTTCGAAGGCCGCAAGGTGGGCCCGGGCGACGGCGCCTGGCGCGACCCGCGGGTGTGGTGGCAACTGCGCAATCCCTTCACCCCGTCCTGGGGCGAGCCGTACAGCGAGATCGCGGCCCGGATGGCGGCGGCGGCGGACAAGGCGCGGGCGCGCGCCGCGGGCCACGAGGTGGTCTGCGTCAGTCACCAGCTGCCGGTGTGGACGCTGCGCATGCACGTGACCGGCCGTCGGCTCTGGCACGACCCGCGGCGGCGCGAGTGCGGTCTGGCGTCGGTGACATCGCTGGTCTATGACGGCGACCGGCTGGTCGACGTCGAATACGCGGAACCGGCGGCCGGATGAAGGTAGGGCGCTGGTTCATCGCGGCGGCGGTGGTGGCGGGGCTGCTCACGGGCTGCTCCGGACGTGACGCGGTCGCGCAGGGCGGCACCTTCGAGTTCGTCTCTCCCGGCGGCAAGACCGACATCCTCTACGACCCGCCGCAAAGCCGCGGCCGCCCCGGACCGCTGTCCGGGCCCAGCCTGACCGACCCCTCGCGGACCCTGTCGCTGAACGACTTCCCGGGCCAGGTCGTCGTCATCAACGTGTGGGGCCAGTGGTGCGGCCCGTGCCGGGCCGAAATCGGGCAGTTGCAGCGGGTGTATGACGCGACCCGCGATTCCGGCGTCTCCTTCCTCGGGATCGACGTCCGGGACAACAGCCGCGAGGCGGCCCAGGATTTCGTCAATGACCGGCACGTCACGTTTCCGTCGATCTACGACCCGCCGATGCGCACCCTGATCGCCTTCGGCGGCAAGTATCCGACCACCGTCATTCCGTCGACGCTGGTGCTGGACCGCCAGCACCGGGTGGCCGCGGTGTTCCTGCGTGAACTGCTCGCCGAGGATCTGCTGCCGGTGGTGCAGCGAATCGCCGCGGAGAGTGCCGGCGGGCCCTCGGCCGGTTCGGGACCGCAGTGACCGGTTTCGCCCACATCGCCTCCGCCGGGCCACTGGTGGTGGCACTGGGTGCCTGCCTGCTGGCCGGCCTGGTGTCGTTCGCGTCGCCGTGCGTGGTGCCGCTGGTGCCGGGTTACCTCTCGTATCTGGCCGCGGTCGTGGGGGTGGACGAGGCGGACAGCCCCGGCACGCTGAAGGCGCCGCCGGCCGCGCGCTGGCGGGTCGCCGGGTCGGCGGCGCTGTTCGTCGCCGGCTTCACCATGGTGTTCGTGCTGGGCACCGTCGTCGTGCTCGGCATGACCACCGCGTTGATCACCAATCAGATGCTGCTGCAGCGCGTCGGCGGGGTGTTGACGATCGTCATGGGCCTGGTCTTCGTCGGGCTGATCCCGGCGTTGCAGCGCCAGGCCCGGTTCAGCCCACGGCAGCTGACCTCGGTTGCGGGAGCGCCCCTGCTGGGTGCGGTGTTCGCGCTCGGCTGGACGCCGTGCCTGGGGCCGACGCTGACCGGGGTGATCACCGTGGCCTCGGCGACCGACGGCGCGAACGTGGCCCGCGGGATAGCGCTGGTGATCGCGTACTGCCTGGGGCTGGGTATCCCGTTCGTGTTGCTGGCGTTCGGCTCGGCCAGCGCGATGGCCGGCCTGGGCTGGCTGCGCCGCCACGCCCGGGCGATCCAGGTGTTCGGCGGTGTGCTGTTGATCGCGGTCGGCACGGCGCTGGTCACCGGGGTGTGGAACGACTTCGTGTCGTGGCTGCGCGACGCCTTCGTCTCCGATGTCAGGCTGCCGATCTGATGGCGCGTCTGTTCGCGCCCAGGGCGCTCGCGGGGAGGGTGCGCAACACCTGGCGGTCGTTGACGTCCATGGGCACCGCTTTGGTCCTGCTTTTCCTGCTCGCCCTCGGCGCGATTCCCGGAGCGCTGCTGCCGCAGCGCAGCCTCAACGCCGGCAAGGTCGAGGAGTACCTGCACACCCACCCGATGATCGGGCCGTGGCTCAACGAGCTGCAGGCCTTCGACGTCTTTTCCAGCTTCTGGTTCACCGCCATCTACGTGCTGCTGTTCGTGTCGCTGGTCGGCTGCCTGACCCCGCGGATCTTCGAACACGCCCGTAGCCTGCGGGCCCACCCGGTGGCCGCGCCGCGCAACCTGTCCAGGCTGCCCAAGCACGCCGAAGCCCGAGCGTTCGGTGATCCCGAGACCCTGGCCACGACCGTCACCGACCGGCTGCGGGGCTGGCGCACCAGCGTCAGGCGCAGCGGCGCAACCGTCGAGGTCTCCGGCGAGAAGGGGTACCTGCGCGAGTTCGGCAACCTGGTCTTCCACTTCTCGTTGCTCGGTCTGCTGGTCGCCGTCGCCGCCGGCAAGCTGTTCGGCTACGAGGGCAACGTGATCGTCATCGCCGACGGCGGCCCGGGATTCTGTTCGGCGTCGCCGGCGGCATTCGACTCGTTCCGCGCCGGCAACACCGTCGACGGCACCTCGTTGCACCCGATCTGCCTGCGGGTCAACAACTTCCAGGCCAACTACCTCCCGTCCGGGCAGGCCACCTCGTTCGCCGCCGACATCGCATACCAGGCCGGGGACGACCTGACGTCGAACACCTGGCGGCCCTACCGGCTCGAGGTCAACCACCCGCTGCGCATCGGCGGCGACCGGGTCTACCTGCAGGGGCACGGTTACGCGCCCACCTTCACCGTGACGTTCCCCAACGGCCAGACCCGCACCTCGACCGTGCAGTGGCGACCCGACAACCCGCAGACCCTGCTGTCCTCCGGCGTGGCGCGCATCGATCCGCCGGCTGGCAGCTACCCCACCGCCGAGGAGCGCCGGCAACACGAGATCGCCATCCAGGGACTGCTGGCGCCCACCGAACAGCTCGACGGCACGCTGTTGTCGTCGCGGTTCCCGGCGCTCAACGACCCGGCGGTGGCCATCGACATCTACCGGGGCGACACCGGCCTGGACACCGGACGGCCCCAGTCGCTGTTCAACCTGGACCCTCGCCTGATCGAACAGGGCCGGTTGACCAAGGAGAAGCGGGTCAATCTGCGCGTCGGTGACCAGGTGCGGATCGACCAGGGCCCCGCGGCCGGCACGACGGTCCGCTTCGACGGCGCCGTGCCGTTCGTCAACCTGCAGGTCTCGCACGACCCCGGACAGATCTGGGTACTGGTGTTCGCCATCTCGATGATGGCCGGGCTGTTGGTGTCGCTGCTGGTGCGCCGGCGCCGGGTGTGGGTTCGCCTGACGCCGGTCACCGGCACACCAGATACGGTTGACGTCGAATTGGGCGGTCTGGCGCGCACCGACAACTCCGGATGGGGTGACGAGTTCGAGCGGCTGACCGAGCGGTTGGTGGCCGGGTTCGGCGAAGTCCCAGCTGCCGAGCGAGCCGAAACGAAAGTGGACGTCACATGAACACCCAGCACATCAACATCGGCCTGGCCCGGTACTCCGACTGGGCGTTCACGTCGGCCGTGGTGGCACTGGTCGTGGCGCTGCTGCTGCTGGCCTACGAACTCGCCTACGTCCGCGCCCGCAAGCTGGAACCGGTGGCCGTGGCCGCCGGGACGGTGACCACCGACAGCGCCGCGCCCGGGATCGTAGCCGAGACGCCGGGCCGGCCACTGGACGAACGTGTCGGTCGAGCCGGCCTGGCGGTGCTCTACCTCGGCATGGGACTGCTGTTCGCCTGCATCGTGCTGCGTGGGCTGGCCACCATGCGGGTGCCCTGGGGCAACATGTACGAGTTCATCAACCTGACCTGCATGTCCGGATTGATCGCCGGCGCTGTCGTGCTGCGCCGCCCGCAGTACCGGCCGTTGTGGGTGTTCCTGCTGCTGCCGATCCTGATCCTGCTGACCGTCTCCGGGCGGTGGCTCTACGCCAACGCCGCACCGGTGATGCCCGCCCTGCAGTCCTACTGGCTGCCGATCCACGTCTCGGTGGTCAGTCTCGGCTCGGGTGTGTTCATGGTCGCCGGCATCGCGAGCATCCTGTTCCTGCTGCGCACGTCGCGGTTCGGCGACCCTGAAGCCGAAGGCAGACTCCCGCGGCTGGTACAGCGGTTCCCGGACGCCCAGACGCTGGACCGGATCGCCTACCGCACCACCATCTTCGCCTTCCCGGTGTTCGGATTCGGGGTCATCTTCGGGGCGATCTGGGCGGAGGAAGCGTGGGGCCGCTACTGGGGATGGGACCCCAAGGAAACGGTGTCCTTCATCGCATGGGTGGTGTACGCCGCGTACCTGCATGCCAGGTCAACCGCGGGTTGGCGGGATCGCAAGGCCGCCTGGATCAACGTCGTGGGATTCGTCGCCATGGTCTTCAACCTGTTCTTCGTTAACCTGGTGACGGTCGGCCTGCACTCCTACGCGGGCGTCGGCTGACCCAGGGCCAGACAGGCGAGAGAGGGGGAGTGGGAGTGTCAGAGCATCCGACGCCGGGCGCGGGGGCGCCGCGGGTTCACCCGGGCAATGGAGAGAGCGCGGGCAGCCCCAACGTCAGTCCGGATCAGCCGACCGCAGAGTTCAAACCGGCCGCCGACCCCGTCGGCGAGGCACCGACCCGGGCGTTCAGCGGGTTCCGCACCGAACGGCGCAGCGCCGCCCCCGAGCCGGGCCCGGCGCCGTACCAGACCGCCGAGCTCGAGCGTCCGCAGTGGGACGCCGGCCCGACGACGGGGCCGGTCACCGGTGTCACGCGGGTGGACCCGACGGCCTACGGCGCCTACTACCCGGGTCCGCCGGAGAACGCCCAGACCGCCGGTACCCAGGAGGAGCGGCCCCAGTTCCGCCCGGAACCGCTACCGCATGCCCCCTACCCCGAACTGTCCACGACAGTCCTGCTGCGACCGGTCAAGCCGCCGCCATCGGAGGGCTGGCGTCGCGCGCTCTACGTGATGTCGGGTCAGCTGATCAATCTCGGCGAGGGTCCCCGCGCCACCCGGCACAACAACCTGGTCGCCCAGATCAACCGGCCGCTGCGCGGCTGCTACCGGATCGCGGTGCTGTCGTTGAAGGGCGGCGTCGGCAAGACGACCATCACCGCGTCCCTGGGGTCCACCTTCGCGTCCGTGCGCGGCGACCGGGTGGTCGCGGTGGACGCCAACCCGGACCGCGGGACCCTGAGCCAGAAGGTTCCGCTGGAGACCCCGGCGACCGTGCGCCATCTGCTGCGCGACGCCGACAGCATCGACCGGTACAGCGACGTTCGCAGCTACACCTCGCAGAACGCGGACGGCCTGGAAATCCTGGCTTCCGAGAGTGACCCGGCCGTATCGGAGGCCTTCAACGGCGACGACTACACCAAGGCGATCGACATCCTCGAGCGGTTCTACGGTCTGGTGCTCACCGACTGCGGCACCGGCCTGCTCCATTCGACGATGTCGGCGGTCCTGGCGAAGTCCGATGTGCTGATCGTGGTCGCCTCGGGCTCCATCGACGGCGCCCGCAGTGCCTCGGCGACGCTGGACTGGCTGGAGGCCCACGGTTACGAGGACCTGGTGCGCAACTCCGTCGCGGTGATCAACGCGGTGCGTTCCCGTTCCGGCAAGGTCGACATGGACAAGGTGATCGACCACTTCGCGCGGCGGTGCCGCGCGGTGCGGGTGGTCCCCTTCGATCCCCACCTCGAGGAAGGCGCCGAAATCAGCCTGGACCGGTTGAAGCGGGATACCCGCGAGGCCGTCGCGGAGCTGGCTGCGGTAGTCGCCGACGGGTTCCCCGCCGACCAGCGGCGGTCCAACCCGAACTTCGTCTAGCGCGGCTTGTTATCGCCCAATCGTCGCAAGAACTCCGGATCGTCGTCGGGCCCGATGACGCGGGTCTTCGGCGGGCTGGTCTGCGACCGCGCCGCGCGCCAGCCGAGATAGATCAACGTCCCCAGAACAAGGACGACGAGCAGGTAAAGCACTCGACACCTCCTTTGGGCAAATATACCCGCGCCGTAGGCTCAGGCTGTGCCAGAAGCGCCTAACGACAACACCGGTGACCGTTCCGCCGCCGGCCGCGGCGTCGTCGCAGTCCTGCTGTACGTGGCGGCCCGACTGCTGCTTTTCGTGGTTGTCACCGCCGGAATCTACGGGCTCGCGCGCCTGCTCGGCGTGGCTGACTTCCCGCTGTTCGTGGCCGCCCTCGGCGGCCTGATCATCTCCATGCCGCTGGGCATGTGGGTCTTCAGCCCGCTGCGGCGGCACGCGACCGCGACACTCGCGGCGGCCGGTGAGCGCCGGCGCCGCGAGCGGGAGCAGTTGCAGGCCCGGCTGCGCGGCGAGACCGTTGCTCCCGACGGGGACGATTAGCGATCAGTCGCTGTGCAGCGGCATCCGGACGACCTGCGCGGCGTACGTCAGGCCCGCGCCGTAGCCGATCAGCAGGGCCAGGTCGCCCGGTTTGGCCGCCCCGGTGTCCATGAGTTCGGCGATGGCGAGCGGGATGGAGGCCGCCGAGGTGTTGCCGGCATGCTCGATGTCGTTGGCGACGACGGTGTCCGGCCGCAACTGCAGGTTCTTCACCAGCAGGTCGTTGATCCGGGTGTTGGCCTGGTGCGGCACGAAGACGTCGATCTGATCGGGCCCGACGCCGGCGGCCTCCAGTGCCCGACGGCCGACATCGCCCATTTTGAAGGCCGCCCAACGGAATACCGCAGGGCCCTCCAAACGCACAAACGGGCGCGGGCCACTGGGGTTCTGCGCGAACGTGATCCAGTCGATGTCCTGCCGGATCGCGCTGGACTGTTCGCCGTCGCTGCCTGCGATCGTCGGCCCTACGCCCTGAAACGGTGTCTCGCCGACCACCACCGCCGCGGCGCCGTCGGCGAAGATGAAACAGTTGCCGCGGTCGTACATGTCGATCGTGGGGGACAGTTTCTCGGTGCCGACCACCAGCATCCTCCGGGCGCCACCGCCGCGGATCAGGTTGGTCGCCGTGCTCAGCGCGTAGCCGAACCCCGCGCACCCGGCCGAGATGTCAAAGCCGAGAACATCTTTGGCGCCGAGCGCCGCGGCGACCATCGGGGCGGCCGGCGGGGTCTGCAGGAAGTGGGTGTTGGTGGTGACGATCACGCCGTCGATGTCGGACGCCGACAGCGAGGCGTTCTTCAGGGCGCGCCGGCAGGCCTCGGCCGCCATCGAAGCGGCGGACTCGTCATCGGCGGCGAACCGGCGCGTCTTGATTCCGGTGCGTGAGTAGATCCATTCGTCCGACGAGTCGATGTTCTGGCATATCTCGTCGTTGGTGACGACGCGCTCGGGACGGTATGCCCCGACACTGAGCAGGCCGACGTTCGTGGGGCCACTGACCGTGGCGATCTCCGTCATGTACCGCGTCCTTCCCGCCGCCGCCGCACCTTCCCTTATGCCGCCGGGGCGTGATCGACTCTAGGCGTGCCCGCTGTACGCCAGCGCGGCGGCCACGGCAACCGACCACACCACCATGGCCAGGCCGGTGTCACGCAGCACCGGGATCAACTCCCGGCCGCCGCGGCCGGACCGGACCGGGCGGTCGGCGCGCAGGGCCAGCGGCGCGGCCACCAGACCCGCAGCGCACCACGGGGTGGCAAGCATCAGCACCAGCGTCAGCAGACCAGGGACGACCAGCAGCGAGTGGTAGAGCACACGGGTGCGGCCGTCGCCCAGGCGCACCGCCAGCGTGATCTTGCCGGACTGGGTGTCGGTCGGGATGTCCCGAAGGTTGTTGGCCACCAGCACCGACGACGACAACGCCCCGATACCCACCGCCAGCACCAGGCCCACCCAGTCGACCCGCAGAGCCTGCGTGTACTGCGTGCCCAGCACCGCGATCAGGCCGAAGAAGACGAACACTGCGACCTCGCCCAGCCCCGAATAGCCGTACGGCCGCGACCCTCCGGTGTAGAGCCAGGCACCCAGCACCGAGACGGCGCCCACCGCGATCAACCACGGTGCGCTGACCAGCGCCAGCGCCAGCCCGGCCACGCAACCGACGAACAGGCTCACCAGCGCCGCGGTCAGCACCGCCCGCGGGGCCGCGAGCCGCGAACCCACCAACCGCACCGGTCCGGCCCGCTCGTCGTCGGTGCCGCGGATGCCGTCGGAGTAGTCGTTGGCGTAGTTGACGCCGACGATGAACGACAGCGCCACGGCCAGCGCCAACAGCGCCTTCCACCACACCGCGCCGTGCAGCCATGCCGCGGCGCCGGTGCCCGCGATCACGGGGGCTACCGCGTTCGGCAGCGTGCGCGGGCGCGCTCCGGAGATCCACTGGGCAAAACTGGCCACCACCGCATCCTGCCCTATGCATAAGATTGCGCGGGTGCTCGGAGTGATTGGCGGTACCGGCTTCTATACGTTCTTCGATTCAGACACCCGAACCGTCCAGCCGGACACCCCCTGGGGTGAACCCAGTGCACCGATCACGATCGGCGCCGTCGGCGGGCATGAGGTCGCCTTTCTGCCGCGCCACGGCGCCAAGCACGAGTACTCGGCGCACACCGTCCCGTACCGGGCGAACATGTGGGCGCTGCGTGCGCTGGGCGTTCGGCGGGTGTTCGCGCCCTGTGCGGTCGGCAGCCTGAATCCCCGGATCGAGCGGGGCGCGGTGGTGGTGCCCGACCAGCTCGTCGACCGCACCAGCGGCCGGGCGGACACCTATTTCGACACCGGCGGTGTGCACACCAGCTTCGCCGACCCGTACTGTCCGACGCTGCGCACCGCGGTCACCGACCTGCCCGACGTGGTCGACGGCGGCACCATGGTGGTGATCCAGGGTCCCCGCTTCTCCACCCGGGCGGAGAGTCAGTGGTTCGCCGCCGCCGGGTTCAGCCTGGTCAACATGACCGGATACCCGGAGGCTATCCTCGCCCGCGAACTCGAATTATGTTATGCAGCAATAGCTTTGATCACCGACGTGGATGCCGGGGTGGCGGTTGGTGAAGGCGTGAAGGGCGTCGATGTGTTCGCTGAGTTCGGGCAGAACATCGAGATGTTCAAGCAACTGGTGCGCGCCGCGATCGGTCGCGTCGCGGCCGAGCGCACCTGCACACACTGCCTGCAGCACGCCGGGGTGCCGTTGCCTTTCGAGCTGCCATGAGGGTGCTGCTGACCGGAGCGGCCGGATTCATCGGATCGCGGGTGGACGCTGCGCTGCGGGCCGCCGGTCATGAGGTGGTGGGCGCCGATGTGTTGCTGCCCGCCGCGCACGGTCCGGATGCCGTACTACCGGAGGGTTGTCGTCGGGTCGACGTCCGCGATCCCGACGCCCTCGCCCCGCTATTGGCCGGGGTGGACGTGGTGTGTCACCAGGCCGCGATGGTGGGCGCCGGGGTGAACGCCGCCGATGCGCCCGAGTACGGCGGCCACAACGATTACGGCACCACGGTATTGCTGGCGCAGATGTACGCCGCCGGAGTGTCGCGGCTGGTGCTGGCGTCGTCGATGGTGGTCTACGGGCAGGGTCGCTATGAGTGCGGTGAGCACGGACTGGTCGACCCGCAGCCACGGCGACGCAGCGACCTGGACGCCGGCAACTTCGAGCACCGCTGCCCGCGCTGCGGTGAACCGGTCGGCTGGCGGTTGGTGGACGAGGACGCCGCGCTGCGCCCTCGCAGCCTCTACGCGGCCAGCAAGACCGCGCAGGAGCACTACGCGCTGGCGTGGGCGGAGGCCACCGGCGGTTCGGTGGTCGCGCTGCGCTACCACAACGTGTACGGGCCGGGCATGCCGCGCGACACGCCCTATTCCGGGGTGGCGGCCATCTTCCGGTCGGCACTGGAAAAGGGTGAACCGCCGCGGGTCTTCGAAGACGGTGGGCAGATGCGTGACTTCGTGCACGTCGACGACATCGCCGCCGCCAACCTCGCCGCGATGGACACGGATCCGGGCGGGTTCACCGCGGCCAATGTCTGCTCCGGGCGCCCCATCGCGATCCGGGAGGTGGCCGACGCGCTGTGTCGCGCGCGGGGTGGTGACCTGTCGCCGGTCGTCACCGGGCAGTACCGCAGCGGGGACGTGCGACACATCGTCGCCGATCCCGCCCGAGCGGCCGAGATCCTCGGTTTCCGGGCGGCGGTGGAACCGATGGAGGGGTTGCGCGAGTTCGCGTTCGCTCCGTTGCGGTAGCCGGCTTACTGACGGTTGTTCGGCGGCCGGAAGATCTTCGGTCGCACCGGCCCGGTGGTCTCGCTGGACCGGAAGATCCGCGGCGCGGGCCCAGGCGCGGACAGCACCGTGGTGGGAGCATCGTGCTCGGTCGGGGCAGCCCCGAACCGCGTGGTCCTGGCCTCCGACGGAGGCGGCGGAGCGCCGGGACGGGTGGGGATCGGCACCGGGGGCCGGGTTCTGGCGACCGGACGCTGGGCCGGCCGGCGCCGGCGCCGCGGCTTGCGGATCTGTGCCGCGACGATGACGGCCGCGAGGATGAACAGGGCCAGACCACACAGCGTCACGTCGAAGGTGCTGGTGATCTGCTGCGCCAGATCGTTGCCGTAGACCGGGCTGACGGACCCGCCCTGCTCGAAGCGCGGGGCCAGCACGACGCCCAGGATCACCCGGGAAACCGTCAGCGTGACGACCAGCCCGCTCAACGCCGTGATCAACCGCGACCGCAGTGCCCCGGACGCCAGCCTGACGCGCAGCCACAGCGCGAGCGCCGCGGTCATCACGTCGAAGGTTGCCAGCGTCAGCGAGTTGTACGGGAAGGTGGGGTAGTTGAGCAGCACCGCGACCAGCAGATCCGTGATCCGCATCAGCGCCGAACCGAAGCACCAGACGACGATCAACGTCAGGCCCTTGCGGATCGCGTTGCGCCACACCTCCCGGTCCCGGTACACCTCAGGCCGGCTGAACAGGGTCAGCGGCACGAACAGGGCCGCTGCCGCGGTCCAGGCCAGATACCCCTCATAGCCCACGCCCGCCGTCGAGGTGTTCTGTGCGATGCCGTGGAACGCGTCGATCTCGCGGCCGGCGGGCAGGGCCCACACCAGCATCCCGGCGAGCAGCGACGAGACGCCCAGGGCGAAGATGGCGAACCGGGACGCCGGGGTGTTGCGCAGGATCCAGCGGGAGGCCACCAGCACCGCCGTCAGCGCCACCACGCCGTACACCACCGCGCTGAGAATGACGGTGGTGTTGCGGGTGCCGAACGCCTCCGAGCCACCCGCGTTCTGCAGTGCGTAGCGCACCCGCCAGCACAGGTTGAATCCAGCGCTCAGCGACGCACCGAACATCGAGATGTAGCCGAGGAGCCGGGCGCCGCGCAGCCACCTCTCGTAGTGCTGTTCTTCGAGGTGGGGGCGGATCAACGCCGGTTGCGCGGCCAGCAGTGCGCCCGCGGCGCCCAGCCACCCGCCCGGCCCGACGCCACCCGGTACCTCCGTGGTGCCGCCCTGCAGGATCGACTCGGCCACGTCGTAGAGGACGAAACCCACGATGAGCACCAGGTAGGGAATGTTGAGGATGAGCCGCAACCGCGCGCTCGAACCTCCGTCGGATCGTCCGCGCGCTACCAGGATCGAGACCAGCGACAGCAGGGTTGCCAGGACGAGCAGCCCCCACCACACCAGGCTGCTGTGCGGGATTCCCAGACCGAAGTAGAGATTCCAGGGGAACACCAACGCCAGCAGAAGCAGGACGACGGCGGCGATGTCGCGGAGCGAGTTGCGCCGCTGCGCGGTGGAGCCGGGAGGCTGTGGACCCGGGGCGGGCCGGCCGGCGCCCGCCGGGCCGGGAGGTGCCGGTCGCGCGCCCACGATCGGGCCCGTCGGCGTGTCGTCGGTGTTCAGGCTCACGATGCCCCCCAGGGATCGAGGTCGGGTGCTGGCGGGGCAGGTTCGGTAGTGTCGCAAGGGAACCCCCTGCCCGGCCCGCTGCGTTGTTCCCTTGCGAACATATTCTCCATTCGGATGTGGGGCAGTGGCTGTGAACAGGTTATGAACGTGAACGGGATCGTTGGTGAGCATCCCTAGGGGGTGGGAATCCGATTACGCTGCGCTCATGGGGCTTGCCTCCAAGCTTTCTCCAAGCCCGAATAACGAATATTGCCGACGGTACAAAGTGTAGTGATGCCGGGACTTAGCTGGTTCTGGGGTAGCCAGCCGAAGGGGAGCCGTAAATGGATGTCGTGTTGGGGGTGGCCGTCACCGGCCAGGTCGCACGCCTGGCTCTGGTTGAGGCGGCCGCTCGCGGTAACCAGGTGCTCGACCAGTCCACGGTCGAGCTGTCGCGTGACCCTGTCACGGACCTGACCGAAACCGTGGTCGGCACCAACCGGCTGCTGGCCGACGAAGGCCACCGGCTGGTGGCCACCCGCCTGGTGTGGTCGGACCAGTACCTGGCTGACCAACTGCGGCAGGCGTTGGACTACGCCCGCGTGCCCAACGTGCAGGTGGTTTCGGAGTCTAAGGCGGCCGGGGCGCTGCTGGGCCCCGGCCGGGGCGCCGCGGCAGTCCTGCTGATCGGCGACCAGACGGCGAGCCTGGCCGTGTCGGGAGATCCGGATGCGCCGCCGACCATCCTGGCGTCGACACCGGTGGAGAACGATCCGGGTGCGACGTTCGACACGTTGATGGCCCAGATTCCCGGGCAGGCCGGCAGCCCAGACGACGTGCTGGTCGTGGGCAGCTCGCCCGAGCAGACCGCGATGTTCGCCGACCACTTGCAGTCCGCTTCGACCATGGGTGTGCAGATCCCGCCGGACGCCACCTTCGCGCTGGCGCAGGGGGCGGCGGCCGACGCGACGATGGCTGCCCCGGTGATCCCTGCCGACGGTCCGGCGGGCGTTGCCGGGTCGTCTCTCGATGCCCCGATGGGGGGGCACCAGGGATTCGCGGGCGGTGGTCCCGGGGGCGCTCCCACATCGTCGCCGGATGCGTCGGGTCTGTCGGCCGGTGGTCCCGGTGGTGCTCCGACGTCGTCCCCGGACGCCTCGGGATGGGCCGCGACGATGGCGCAACCGTCGCTGTCTGGCGGCGGTCCCACTGCGTCCCCGGATGCACCGGGGTTGTCGGCCGGCGGGCCCGGTGGTGGCCCCACTTCGTCTCCGGACGCATCGGGACTGGGTGCGACGATGGCGCATCAGGGTTTTGCCGGCGATGCGACGATGGCCGCCCCGACCGCCTCCCCGGACGCCACCATGGCGGCGCAGGTCCCGGGCGATGCGACCGCGTACGTGTCCTCGCCCGACGCGGGGCAACCCGGCGGCGGGGATGAACAACTGGCTTATTCGCAGGCCAGCGAGTACGACATCCTCCCGGTCGACACCGACGGCTTCGGCGATTACGGCGATGAGTACGACGAGTTCGACGACGGGTTCGACGAGGACGACCCCGAAGCGGCCGGCGGGAAACCGCACAATCTCAGGCGACTGCTGATCAGCAACGCGGTGATGGGGTTTGCGGTACTCGGGTTCGCCTCGCTGGCCGTCGCGGTGGCCGTCACCGTCCGCCCGACCGCGTCCACACTGCCCGTCGAGGGACACCAGAACGCGCAGCCGGGCAAGTTCATGCCGCTGCTGCCGACCGAGCAGCAAGCACCGGTGCCCCCGCCGCCGCCCGAGTTGCCCACTGCGGGTTTCCAGGGCGGCAGCATCCCCGCGGTGCAGAACATCCCGCGCCAGGCGCCCGCCGCTCCCGCACCCGTCCCTGAGCCCGTCGCTCCGGTCCCCGTTCCGGCGCCCGTGCCGGTACCGATCTTCATTCCGCCGTACCCGGGCTGGCAGCCCGGCATGCCGACCTGGCCGATCGTGACGCCGCCGACGACTCCGCCGACGACGGAGTACACCACTCCGCCGACCACGCCACCCACGACGCCGCCGACGACTGCGGCCGTGACTACTCCGCCCACGACGTACGCGCCGCAGCCGACTACGGCTGCTTCCGCGCCTACTACCTATGCGCCGCAGCCCACCACCGTGGCGCCCAAGCCGACCCAGGCGCCGCAACCCACGCAGGCCCCGCAGCCGACGTATGCACCGCAGCCCACGCAGGCGCCGCAGCCCAGGACTCAGGCACCGCAAACCCAGGCGCCGCAGACCGTGGCCCCGAAGCCACCGACTCAGCAGGCACCCAAGCCGCCGTCCGGCGGCAGTGGCGGCAGTGGCGGCAGCGGTCCCCGGTGAGTTGATTCGGCGGCGTCAGGGTTCCCATGTCTGAGGTGACCGTCGTTCTGCCCTGCCTGAACGAGGAAGAGTCCTTGCCCGCGGTGCTGGCCGCCATCCCGGCCGGTTACCAGGCGCTCGTGGTGGATAACAACAGCACCGACGGGACCGCCGCGGTGGCCGCCCGCCATGGTGCCCGGGTGGTCGCCGAGTCGAGGGCCGGATACGGCGCAGCGGTGCACGCGGGTGTGGTCGCGGCCACCACGCCGATCGTCGCGGTGATCGACGCCGACGGCTCGATGGACCCCGGCGACCTGCCCAGACTGGTCGCCGTACTGGATGGCGGCGCCGACATGGTGACCGGGCGGCGCCGCCCGGTGGCCGGCCTGCACTGGCCGTGGGTCGCCCGGGTGGGCACCGTGGTGATGAGTTGGCGGCTGCGGACCCGCCACCGACTACCGGTGCACGACATCGCGCCCATGCGGGTGGCCCGGCGCCAGGCGCTGCTGGATCTCGGCGTCGAGGACCGGCGATCGGGCTACCCGCTGGAACTCCTGGTTCGCGCGGCGGCCGCCGGCTGGCGAGTTGTCGAACTCGATGTCAGCTACGGTCCCCGGACGGGCGGCAAGTCCAAGGTCAGTGGGTCGCTGCGGGGCAGCGTCACCGCGATTCTGGACTTCTGGAAGGTGATCTCGTGACTCTGCCGGTCACGGTGCTGGTGGTCGCCAAAGCGCCCGAGCCTGGGCTGGCCAAGACCCGGCTGGCGGCGACGGTCGGAAACCGCGTCGCCGCCGAGATAGCCGCCGCCGCGCTGCTCGACACGCTCGACGCGGTGGCCGCGGCCCCGGTGGCCGCGCGAGTGGTCGCCCTGACCGGCAATCTGGACAATGCCGCCGGGACAGCTGAGCTCCGGGAACGGCTCGGCGCGTTCACCGTCGTCGAACAGCGCGGCGACGATTTCGCCGAGCGCCTGGTCAACGCCCACGCCGACGCGGCGAGCGCGGGCTATCCGGTGCTGCAGATCGGGATGGACACGCCGCAAGTCAGCGCCGAGTTGCTGACCGACTGCGCGCGCCGGTTGCTGGAAGCTCCGGCCGTGCTCGGAATGGCGCAGGACGGTGGCTGGTGGGTGCTCGGGGTGCGCAGTCCGGAAGCCGCCCAGTGTCTTCGCGGCGTCCCGATGTCGCAGTCCGACACCGGCAATATCACGCGTAAAGCGCTGCAGGACAAGGGTATTGAGGCGGCTCTGGTGCCGGAGCTGGCCGATATCGACGTCATCGGCGACGTAGCAGGGGTGCGTGCGGTGTGCGGACGCACCAGTCGCTTCGCTCGCGCCACCGAAGGCGTCGCTACCAGTTCGTGAAGATCACGCTGTTCAACAGCAGCGCCCCAGCCGCGTTGACCGCCAGCCACGCCCGGTGCGAGCGCACCGGAAGCAGCGCCGGCGCCGCGGTCAGCCAGACGGTGAACGGCAGCCAGATCCGCTCGGTCTCGGCCTTGCTCAGCATGCTCAGGTCGGCGCAGACGATGGCGGCCAGCACGGCCAGCAACAGCAGGTGCAGGCCGCTGCGACGACGGATCGCGGCCAGGTCGAAGACCCGGCTGACGCCCGCCACCGAGCCGAACCCGATCGAGCACACCACGCACGCCAGGTTGGCCCAACTCCAGTACTGGAACGGCCGGTCCTTGGCGATGCCCTGCCAATAGCGTTGCTGCACCAGGTGATAGCCGTCGAACCAGTAGAAACCCGCAACCGCGAACGTCGCCGCCACCGCCACCGCTGCCAGCACCGCCGGCCCGAGCGCCCGCAACGCCGCCCGCCAGTCGGCGGCTGAAACGAGCACCGCCAGCGCCGGCAACCCGATCAGCACCAGGCCGTAACTGAGGAAGACTCCCCAGCCGAGCACCAGCCCCGCGGCGGCACCGGCCAGGGCCGGGAACCGGACACCGCCGTGCACCGCCAGCGCCAGCAGCGCGATACCCCAGGCCGCCACACCGGCGAAGTACCCGTCGGCCGATACCGCGACCCAGATCGCCGTGGGGGCCACCGCGACGAACGGGGCCGCGCGGCGTGCCATCTGCTCGCCGGCCAGGGCGCGGACGGCGACGAGTACGGCGGCGGCCGCGCTGGAACCGACCAGCAGGCACCACAGCCCGGCCCAGGCGCCGCCGTGCAGGCCGATGCGGTCCAGCCACACGAACGTCAGCAGCGCGCCAGGCGGATGGCCGGAGACGTGTGTGGTCCACGAATGCGGCTGGAAGTCGACGATCCGGCTCGCGAAGGTGCGCAGCGTCGCTGGGATGTCGGTGATGCCAGGCACTTCCCACAGGTATTCGTCCCGGGTGGTCAGGCGACCTGCGAAGCCGCGCTGCCAGCCGTCGATCAGCGCCAGCGACAACGCCCACGCGGCCGAAGTCGCCCAGCTGCCGAACAGCAGCGCTCGCCAGGAAAGTCGTTGCGCCACAACGGGACCCCACAACACCACGGCAGCCGCGATGGCAATCGCCGCCGCGGTTCCCCAACTGAAGTGGATATCCCAGTAGCCGAATATCGGAGCGGCGCCGGCGCGCATCGCGAACCGCTCCAACCCGATATCGGAGCGCGGCTTGACGCCGACGTTCATCCGTGGCAGCACGAACGCCGCAGCCACCAGTACGGCCGCGGACGCCACCGCGAGGGTTTCCCGGCGCGCGATCTTCACACCAGCAGCCTATTGAAAGAAAGCAGCCTATTGACCGAAGTGTTGCGCCAACGCCCGGCGGTCGACCTTCCCGATGCCCCGGCGCGGGAGCTCGGAGACCACATGCAACTCCCGCGGTGCGGCAGTGGCGTCCAGGGCGCGCGCGACGTGGGACCGCAGTTCCTGCACGGTCGGCGCTGCGGATACGGCCTGCAGCACAATTGCGGCGACCACCCGCTGGCCCAGCCGGGCGTCGTCAACTCCGAAAACCGCGCAGTCCGCCACGGCGGGATGGGTGAAGAGGGCCGCCTCGACCGGACCCGGCAACACGGTCAATCCGCCGGTGCTGATCGCGTCGTCGATCCGGCCCAGCACCGTCAGGACACCCGAATCATCGACGGAGCCAAGGTCATCGGTGAGAAACCAGCCGTCTTCGAACGGATTCGGATCGACCGGGTTGCGGTAGCCTCTGGCCAGCGTGGCGCCACCCAGCGCGATCCGGCCGTCATTGTGCACCCGCAGTTTCACCCCGTCCAGTGGGATGCCGTCGTAGACGCAGCCGCCGGCGGTCTCGCTCATTCCGTAGGTGCGTACCACCGAGACACCGGCAGCGGCCGCGGCATCGAGCACCGGTCGTGGCGCCGGCCCGCCGCCGAGCAGGATGGCGTCCAGCTCGGCCAGCGCGGCCGTGGCGGCAGGATCGGCCAGCGCCTTGGCCAGCTGGGCGGCGACCAGTGAGGTGTACCGCCGCCCGGATCCCAAACGCGCTATGGCGCCAGGCAATTCAGTAACGTCGAAGCCGGTCGAGACATCGAGTTCGACCGGTTCCGATCCCGCCAGCAGGCTGCGGATCAGCACTTGCAGGCCGGCGATGTGATACGGCGGTATGGCCAGCACCCAGCGTCCGGGTCCGCCGAGGTGCCGGTAGGTCGCCGACGCGCTCGCCCGCAGGGCCGCGGCTGTCAGCAGCGCACCCTTGGGTGCGCCGGTGGTTCCCGACGTCGTCACCACCAGGGCGACGTCCTCGTCGATCTCTTCCCCGACACGCAGGCCGCGAACCGTGGAATCCAGGGCGTGCTCGGGAGAGACGACCAGCGCGGAATCAGTGCCGTCGAGCACCCGCTGCAACGCGGGTAGCAGCTGCCGGGTCGCCGAACCCGGTGCGACCCCCAGTGCCCGCAGGACGGCTATGCGTGGTCCCCGTTGTCGCGCACGTCATCCAGGGGCCAACCCTGGGCGGCCAATCGCTTACGGACGCGCTCGACGTCATCGGGCGACGGCAGTTCGTCGGTGAGCTGGGTGATCGCGACGCCGATGTCGATCTTGTCGATGTTGAGTTCGCCGCGCTGCATCAATTCGTTGGCCACCGTGACGATCTCGTCGTTGGTCAGGCGGCGGGCCAGCAATGCCAGCACGGCGAAGGAATCCGTCGGCGGAATGCCGTCCGGATACCCCGCGCGCAGCCACGAGACGATCGAACTGAGAAAACGGTTCATAGTGCGATCAACTTACCCCCCTGACCATCGCCGAAACGCGGTTGACGAGGAACTTCGCGTTACGGTTTGGCGCCCAGGAACGGGTAGTGAGTGTGGTGGGCGATGAAGTCCCTGGCGATATAGAGCACGCCCAGGACGACCACCACGAGAACCACCGCGTAGATCAGCCAGGCGATGGCGGTCAGCATCGGGCGGTGCCGTCCTTCGGTGCCGCCCGCGTTGAGGGTGCCCCCGCCGGCGGCCTGAAGCCGCACGCCCAGGGCGAACAATCCGGGCAGGGCCGCACCCGCCAGCAGGCTGAAAAGCAGGATTTTCAACGTGGCTTCGTAGTTGAACCAGGCGTTCATGACGCGTTCCGAGCGGGGATCTGGCCGTCGGAGCCGTACTGACGTGTCGGCGGTGTCGGCGGACTCGGTGGCATCGGACTGGGCGGCGGTGGGGGCGGCGACAGTTCGTGCTCGTCCGCGCTGTCCAGCCCGGCCGTCAGGTGGCCCTCCCAGTCGGCGTTGACGTTCTTGTGGTCGACCTTCACCCGGCGCGACCGCAGGTAGATGGTGGCCGCGACCGCGACCAGCATCGCGAAGCCGACGATCGCACCGGGGTACCCGCCGATGAGGTGCACGATCCAGTAGGTGACCGCACCGACCAAGCCTGACAGCGGCAGCGTCACCAGCCACGCGGTCGCCATCCGGCCGGCCACTCCCCAGCGGACCTCGGCGCCCGGCTTGCCCACGCCGCTGCCCAGCACCGAGCCGGTGCAGACCTGTGTGGTGGACAGCGCATAGCCGAAGTGGGCCGACAGCAGAATGACTGCGGCCGAGGATGATTCGGCGGCCATGCCTTGCGGCGACTTGATCTCGACCAGTCCCTTGCCCAGGGTGCGGATGATCCGCCAGCCGCCCAGGTAGGTGCCGCCGGCCATGGCCAGCGCGCAGCACACGATGACCCACAGCGGCGGCATGGAGGCCGTCTTGCTGACCGACCCGTAGGACATCAGGGCCAGGAAGATCACGCCCATCGTCTTTTGCGCGTCGTTGGTGCCGTGGGCCAGCGAGACCAGCGACGCCGACCCGATCTGCCCGCGCCGGAAACCCGCCTCGGTGCGCTCGTCCGAGGTGCCGCGGGTGATCCGGTAGACCAGCCAGGTGGCTGCCGCGCCGACGACGATCGCCAGCAGCGCGGCGATCACGGCAGGGATGAGGACCTTGGAGATCACGCCCTTCCAGATCACCCCGTGTCCGCCGACGGCAGCGATGGTGGCACCGACGATGCCACCGATCAGTGCGTGCGAGGAGCTCGAGGGGATGCCGAGCAACCAGGTGAGCAAATTCCAGACGATGCCGCCCACCAGGCCGGCGAACACCAACTCCAGTGTCACCAGGTTGGCGTCGATCAACCCCTTGGCGATGGTTGCCGCCACCGCCGTGGACAGGAATGCGCCGATCAGGTTGAGCACCGCCGAGAGCGCGACCGCAACCTTCGGCGCCAGCGCGCCACTGGCGATGGAGGTCGCCATGGCGTTACCGGTGTCGTGGAAGCCGTTGGTGAAGTCGAATGCGAGTGCGGTGATCACGACGATGATCAAGAGGAACAGCTGAATGTTCACAGGCCCTGATTCTTGTGGTCGGAGTAACCCTTGTCGAACGGATGACTAGGGGAAATGCAGGAATATCGCGAGTCGTCGCCAGATGTTACCTAGCAGTTCATCTTCGGTTCGTCCCCGCTCACTGCCGGGTGTCGGTGCGCAGCGGATGACCTTGCGGAACCTGGATGAAAATCAGGGTGACGCCGTCGGGGTCGGTCACGTGCATCTCGTGCAGACCCCACGGTTCCTGGCGGGCCTCACGGGCGATCGGCACGTCCCGGCCGCGCAGCTCGTCCTGGGTTGCGTACAGGTCGCGCACCTGCAGCCACAGCGCGCCGGGAAAGGGTCCCCGGGAATGGTCCGGCTCGTCGTAGCCGGTCAGTTCCAGCAACGACTGGCCGGCGAAAAACACTGTGCCCGCACCGTACTCGCGGGCGATTGCCAGCCCGATCTCGTCGCGGTAGAAGGCCAGCGAGCGTTGATAGTCCGCCGGTCGGAGCAGCATCCGGCTGGCCAGGATCTCCATGTGTTCGTGTCTAGCACCGGTTGCGCAGGGTCGCCACGCCGGGGCCGCTGAGATCGTCGCAGGCCGCGGCCCGGCCGGTCATCGCCAGCAGCAGCGACAGCAAGGGGCCTTCGACCGCTTCGCCCTGCCCGTGTTGCCAGTCGTCGTCGATGGCGCGCAGCGACAGACCGGCGATCCGCTTCTTGGCGCCGCTGAGCATGTTGGAACCTTTGTAGAACTCGATCACCTGGCGGAGGGCTTCGGTCGGGTAGGTATGCGCGATGCCCAGCGGGCGCCGGATGTCGGCGCCGTGGATGACGATCTCGCCCAGCCAGGAGACCTTGGGACCGGGCGGGGCGGAGGTCGAGTGCACCAGGCCGCGGAAGTCGGCGAGCGTAGCCGCCGGATCGGGCCCGCAGTGCTCATCGAGCTGTCCGTTGGAGAACTTGGCGAAGCTGAAACCCGCCTTGGCGATGCCGGCGAAGAACTTCGCCGGGGTCATCGACGCGGTGGCAGACAGGTGGGCGACGACGTCACGGACCGTCCACTTGGCGCACAGGGAGGGCGCGTCCCATTGCGCGGGGGTCAGGACGGCCAGGTCGTCGGCCAGGGCGCCGCGCTCGGCGGCGATGGTGGTCCAGATGTCGGTCATGGCACCCTCCTCGGCTCAGCCTTGGTGGTTGTTGCGGGCCTGCATCAGGGTGTTGACCCAGCGGGGGCCGACGGTGTTCAGCGCCTTGGCCGCGATGGCCATCCGCGGCGCAATCTGTACAGGCCGGGTACGGGCCGCGGTGATCATCCATTCGCCCGCCTCTTCTGAGGTCAGCGCAGGCATTCCGTCGTAGGCCTTGGTCGGAGCGATCATCGGGGTGGCCACCAGCGGGTAGTAGAGGGCTGTGGAGTGCACGCCCCTGGGGCCCCACTCCGTTTCAGCGATCCGGGTGACCGAGGTCAACGCGGCCTTGGATGCGTTGTAGACCGAGAACAACGGAGCGGCCTCGTTGAGCACACCCCAGGTGGAGACGTTGATGATGTGGCCGTCGCCGCGCTCGATCATGCCGGGCGCGAGCCCGCGCATCAGGCGCAGCGGCGCGTAGTAGTTGAGCACCATGGTGCGTTCGACGTCGTGCCAGCGTTCCAGCGATTCGGCCAGTGGCCGGCGGATGGACCGGCCGGCATTGTTGATCAGGATGTCGATGCCGCCGATGCGCTGTTCGACGTCGGCGACCAAGGCGTCGATGGCGTCCATATCGGAGCAGTCGCAGGGGATGGACATCGCGGTTCCACCCGCGGTGGTGATCCGGTGGGCCAGTTCGTCCAGCAGGTCCCGACGCCTGGCGACGACGACGACGGTGGCGCCGCGCTCGGCGAACTGTTCGGCAGCTGCCTCACCGATGCCCGACGAGGCGCCGGTGAGCAGGACGCGCTTGCCCCGCAGGTCGATGGGTTTGATCGCCGGCCGATTGAGCAGCACCTGAGGCGTCACTGGCGGGCGCATGCTGGCCAGCACGATCTGATCGGTCAACCGGCGCAGCGGACTCTTGCTCACGGCGCGAGTCTAGGGCGGGTGTCTTTCGGCACAGCGGATGGCTACCGCCCCCCGACATCCGGTGCGCGAGACGGTGTCAGCCGACTCCGAGCGCACGCCCGACGGTGGTGTTCCACGATTCCTGCATCTCCGACTCGAACAGGCCCCACGTATGGGAGCCCTCGGGCCGGACGACGTAGGTGATGGGCAGCCCGCCTGCCGCCGCCGCGTCGGCGAATGCCTTGGTGTTGGACGCGACGATGCCCTCGATGAGTCCGCCGGCGAAGTTGTTGCCGAAACCGTCCGGCAGGCGGTCGACCGCGCCCTGCCCGCCGCCGGACGCGGCGGCGTATACGGCGACTCCTCGCAGCTTGCCGATGTTCTTCGACGGGTCATGGGCCACCCACAGGGGTCCGCCGAGCGGCCCCCACATCGCCTCGGCACTGGCACCGCCACCCGACAGGGTCAGCGCGACTTGCTGGGGGCTGTCTGACGGTGCAGGGAGCCCGCTGTACGAGGCGACGGCCTGGAAAACGCCGGGCGCCTGCACGGCGTAGTCGATCGCCGTTCCCCCGGTGCTGGACAGTCCGCCGACGGCGTTTCGGCCGTTGGTGTGGTACATCGAGTTGATCAGCGGCGGGAGCTCCCGCGTCATGTAGGTCTGGTACTGCTTGCCCGGATCGCCGACCCAATCGGTCCACCAGCTGAACTGTCCGCCGAGTGGCGAGACGACGTTGACGTTCTTGTTGGCGAAGAAGCCCGGGATGTCGGTCATCCCGAACCAGCTCTTGGCTCCCGGTCCGAAGCTCGCGCCGGGATCGAGGTTGTCGCCGCCATCGATGCCAGGCAGCAGATAGAACGTCGGCGCCCCGGATCGAGGCGCGACAAAGACGTCGTTGACGATGACTTTGTCCATCGCGGGGGAGTACACCGACACCTTGTCCCAGCGGTCGGTGACGTGCTGTACGTCGGTGATGTGTGCGCCCTGCGCCGGGTCCGCCACGGCATGCGGAATGGCCAGAAACGAGGTCAGCGACAACAGAAAAGCGAGTGTCACTCGCGCTCGGCTCGTAATCACCGCGTGATTATGGCGGGTAACCGCTCTCATGAAAAGCAGAATTGTTCAACCTGATGAGAGCGTTTCCGGTGACCATTCCCGCGCTTTTCTGGCTTACCTGGCTTCGTATTTTGGATTCAAAAGTGCAGCCTCCGTCACAGTTCAGAAGTACCGCGGGAAAGGGCTCCAGTCCGGCGGCCGCTTCTCCAGGAACGCGTCGCGTCCCTCGACGGCCTCGTCGGTCATGTACGCCAACCGGGTGGCCTCCCCGGCGAACAACTGCTGACCCACCAGGCCGTCGTCGAGCAGGTTGAAGGCGAACTTCAGCATCCGTTGTGCCTGAGGCGATTTCGCGTTGATCTCCGCGGCCCACTGCACGGCCACCGCTTCCAGATCGGCGTGGTCGACGACCTCGTTGACCGCACCCATGTGGTGCATCTGCTCCGCGGTGTACGTGCGGCCCAGGAAGAAGATCTCGCGCGCGAACTTCTGACCCACCTGGCGGGCCAGGTAGGCGCTGCCGTACCCGCCGTCGAAGCTGCCGACGTCGGCGTCGGTCTGCTTGAAGCGCGCGTGTTCGCGACTGGCCAGGGTGAGGTCGCAGACGACGTGCAGGCTGTGCCCGCCTCCGGCAGCCCATCCGTTGACCAGACAGATCACCACCTTCGGCATGAACCGGATCAGCCGCTGCACCTCGAGGATGTGCAGCCTGCCGGCGCGTGCGGCGTCCACGGTGTCCGCCGTTTCGCCGCTGGCGTACTGGTAGCCGCTGCGCCCGCGGATGCGCTGGTCGCCACCGGAGCAGAACGCCCAGCCACCGTCCTTGGGTGAGGGCCCGTTGCCGGTCAACAACACCACTCCCACGTCTGGCGACATCCGCGCATGGTCGAGCACCCGGTACAGCTCGTCGACGGTGTGCGGACGAAACGCGTTACGTACCTCAGGGCGGTTGAACGCCACCCGCACCGTCGCGTCGCTCACATGTCGGTGGTACGTGATGTCGGTCAGATCGTCGAAGCCGTCGACGGGTCGCCACTGAGTCTTGTCAAAGGGGTTGTCACTCAAGGCTCTTGGACTCCATCCTGGTCGATTGTGCGCTCGCCGCAACTGATCGTCTGGGCAGTCGTCACCGCGGGGTCCTGCGCGGACGTGGCCGTCAGGGTATCGGACGCGCCGGTAGCGGCCCGCAGCCCGTTCAGGTCGATCTCGGTGCGCCGCACGGTCCACTGGCCGCCGCTTTCCAGCGCCTGCAGTGCGACCTGGAGTGCGACTAGGTGACGTTCGCCGCCGGTCTCGCTACACCCCACGCCGGTGCCGTTGCCCGCCAGGTTCTCCAGATCGAAGACGAATGGCCTGCCGTAGTGGCTGTCCAAAACGGTTTGCAACCGGCAGTCGGCGAACGCGAACAGAGGCGCGCTGCGGCCCACACTGGCGATCACCTGGTGACCGTTCTGTGCATCAATTGCCAAGGCGCGCAACGGTATCGGACTCGCCGATACGACCGGAACGTGGCTGTCGGCCCCGCTGGCGGTGGCGATGCCGACGGCGCGGGTCATGGCACCGTCCGGGCTCTGCCATTTGCCCACCCACAAGGTGTCGGGCAGGCCGTCCCCGTCGACGTCGCTGATCTGCCGGGTGGCGGCACCCGGTGGCACCGGGGCACCGCCGGGCGGGCATCCTGCAGCAGCGGTCGCTCGCGGCACCGCCACCAGACAAGCCGCAACCGCGACGGCGATAAGCAACCGCAGCATCATGCGTCGAAACGAAAAACCGCACAGCGCCCGGCGAGTGCTTCGAACTCTTCGGGGCGCCCGTCCTGGACGAGGCCAGAACGCTTCATGAAGCCGACACCGGTCGGCACTTCGGTGGGGAATGCCCGCAGGACCGGCCTGGCCTCCGTGGCCGAGAGTTCCACCATCCGGACACGATCGCTGTGACGGCCACGGGTCAGCGTGACTTCGCCCGCGGCCCTGACGTTCTTCACCCAGTCGGCACCCGGAAAGCCGGCCACCACATACTGTTTGCCGTCCAGCGTCATCGGGGTGACCGGCGTCGAACGGGGCTTGCCGGACTTGCGGCCGGGCACCGTCAGTACGACCGGGCTTTCCCCGCCGAAGTTCATCCCCAGCTTCGACATCTGGATGAAGACCTTGTTGAGTGGCTTGAGCCACCAGGGCGGTTTCACCGACGGCTGACTGCGCTCACTCATGCCCGCCAGCGTAGCCACCCTCGCCCAACGTGAAGACAGCTTCACGTTGGGCCGCGAACGTGCGGCCAGCTTCACGCTCGGCGCACCGATTAGCCCACCGCGCGGCCGGCGCCCTCCCAGAACTGCGCACGCACGGCCTTCTTGTCGGGCTTGCCCAGCCCGGTCAACGGCAGCGCGTCGACGACGACCACCCGCTTGGGCGACTGCACCGAGCCCTTGCGCTCCTTGACCGCGGCCTGGATCTCGACCGTCATCGTCTCGATCGACGCTTCGTCGCGTGCCGCGTCGGCGCGCAGCACCACCACCGCCGTGACGGCCTCACCCCACTTCTCGTCGGGAGTGCCGACCACACACGTCTGTGCGACAGCCGGGTGTTCGGCGATCACGTCCTCCACCTCGCGCGGGAAGACGTTGAAGCCACCGGTCACGATCATGTCCTTGACCCGGTCGACGATGAAGTAGAAGCCGTCCTCGTCCTCGCGGGCCATGTCCCCGGTGTGCAGCCAGCCGTCCTTGAAGGCCTCGGCCGTCGCCTCCGGCTTGTTCCAGTAACCGGCCGCCAAAAGTGGCCCACTGACACAGATTTCGCCAGGCTCGCCCTGCGCTACCGGGTTGCCGTCCTCGCCCAGCAGCGCCACCCGGGCGAACAGCGTGGGGCGTCCGCACGAGGTCAGCCGCTTCTCGTCGTGGTCGGCCTTGGGCAGGTAGGTGATCACCATCGGCGCCTCGGACTGGCCGTAGTACTGGGCGAAGATCGGGCCGAAGCGGCGGATCGCCTCGGCCAGCCGCACCGGGTTGATCGCCGAGGCGCCGTAGTAGACCGTCTCCAGCGAGGACAGGTCCCGGGTGTGCGAGTCCGGGTGGTCCATCAGTGCGTACAGCATCGACGGCACCAGCATGGTGGCCGTAATGCGTTGTTCCTCAATGACTCTCAGTACCTCGGCCGGATCGAACTTGGCCAGCACGACCATCTCGCCGCCCTTCACCACGGTGGGGGTGAAGAACGCCGCGCCGGCGTGGGACAGCGGCGTACACATCAGGAACCGCGGGTGCTCGGGCCACTCCCATTCCGCCAGCTGGATCTGGGTCATCGCGGCGATGTTGCCGGTCGTGCCGATGACGCCCTTGGGCTTGCCGGTGGTGCCACCGGTGTAGGCCATGCCCCCGATGTTGTCCGGCGGCAGATCGGCGACCACCAGCGGCTTGGGCTCGAACTTGGCCGCCTCCGCGGACAGGTCGACCGCCACCCCCCGCAGCGCTTCCGGCACCGGGCCGATGGTCAGGATCTGCTTGAGCGAGTCCACCTTCTCCAGCAACCCCAGCGCACGCTCGACGAACATCGGGTTGGGGTCGATGATCAGCGCGCTGGCGCCGGAGTCGTTGAGCACGTAGGCGTGGTCATCGAGGGAGCCGAGCGGGTGCAGGGCGGTGCGCCGGTAACCCTGGGTCTGGCTGGCTCCGAGAATCATCAAAACCTCGGGGCGATTCAGGGACAGCAGGCCGACCATGACGCCGGAACCGGCGCCGAGCGCTTCGAACGCCTGGACGTACTGGCTGATCCGCTCCGCCAGCTGACCACCGGTCAGCGTGGTGTCGCCGAGGAAGAGCACCGGCCGGTTCTTGTGGCGCTTGAGTGCGCCCGCCAGCAGATGGCCGTTGTGGGTCGGGTTGCGCAACAAATCGACACTCATAACCTCAGACTAGAACGTGTTGCAATTCGGCTTCGCCGCGCCCTTGATCAGTAGAGTCTGCTCCCATGAGTGCCGCAGATGTCGTCATCACCGGAACCGTTCTCACCGTCGACGAACGCCGCCCCACGGCCGAGGCGCTCGCCATCGCCGACGGCCGGATCATCGCCGTCGGTGACCGCGCCGACGTCGCGCAGCACGCCGGACCGGACACCCGGACCATCGACCTCGGCGACGGCTGCGTCATGCCCGGGTTCATCGAGGCGCACGGTCACCCTCTGATGGAGGCGATCGCGCTCTCGGACCGGATCATCGACATCCGCCCGGTCACCATCCGCGACCCGGACGATGTGGTCGAGACGATCCGGCGGGAGGCCGCCCGTCGGGGGGCCGAAGGCGCCTACCTCAACGGTTGGGACGCCCTGCTGCAACCCGGGCTGCCCGACCCGACGTTGAGCTGGCTGGATGACATCGCACCGGACGGCCCGCTCGTCATCATCCACAACTCCGGGCACAAGGCGTACTTCAACTCCCGCGCCGCGGAGCTCAACGGCCTCACGCGGGACACGCCCGACCCCAAGGGCGCCAAGTACGGCCACGACGCCAACGGCGACCTCGACGGCACCGCCGAGGAGATCGGCGCCGTCTTCCCGTTGTTGGGTGGCGCGATCCAGGCCGGCGCCTACCCGGACATGTTGCGCGCGGAGTGTGCCCGGCTCAACCGTGCCGGGCTGACCACCTGCTCCGAGATGGCCTTCGATCCCAAGTTCAAGCCGGTGGTCGAGCAGCTGCGCAACGACCTGACCGTACGGCTACGCACCTACGAGGTCTCCAATGCGCAGATGTCCACGCAAGCCACGCCGGGCGAGGGTGACGACATGCTGCGCCAGGTCGGCATCAAGATCTGGGTCGACGGCTCGCCGTGGATCGGCAACATCGCGCTGTCGTTTCCGTACCTGGACACCGCCGCCACCCGCTCGGCCGGCATCACCCCGGGCTCCTGCGGCTGCGCCAACTACACCCGCGAGCAGCTGACCGAGATCGTGGACGCATATCTGCCACTGGGCTGGCAGATGGCCTGCCACGTGCAGGGTGACGCCGGTGTGGACACCATCCTCGACGTCTACGAAGAAGCCCTGCGCAAGCACCCACGCGACGACCATCGGCTGCGACTCGAGCATGTCGGCGCGATCCGCCCCGAGCAGCTGCGGCGCGCCGCCGCGCTCGGGGTCACCTGCAGCATCTTCGTCGACCAGATCCACTACTGGGGGGACGTCATCGTCGACGGGCTGTTCGGGGAGGAACGCGGTTCGCGCTGGATGCCGGCCGGGTCCGCGGTGGCCACCGGAATGCGGATCTCGCTGCACAATGACCCGCCTGTGACGCCCGAGGAGCCGTTGCGCAACATCAGTGTGGCCGCGACCAGGGTGGCCCCCAGCGGACGGGTGCTGGCACCCGAGGAGCGGCTCACGGTCGAGCAGGCCATTCGCGCGCAGACCATCGACGCCGCCTGGCAGCTCTTCGCCGACGACGTGACCGGCTCGCTGGAGGTTGGTAAGTATGCCGACCTCGTAGTGCTGTCGGCGGACCCCCGCACGGTGCCTCCCGAGCAGATCGCCGACCTCGAGGTCCGTGCCACCTTCCTGGCCGGTAGGCAGGTCTACGGGCAGTGATTCCCGACCTGCCGGACCTGCTGGACCGCCTGCAGGTGGTGGCGCTGCCGATGCGGGTCCGGTTTCGTGGCATCACCACCCGTGAACTGGCATTGATCGAGGGCCCCGCCGGGTGGGGCGAATTCGGCGCCTTCGTCGAATACGGACCGCCCGAGGCCGCGCACTGGCTGGCCTCGGCGATCGAAGCCGCCTACCGGCAACCCCCGCCGGCGAGACGCGACCGCATTCCCATCAACGCCACGGTGCCCGCAGTCAGAGCCGCCGAGGTGCCCGACGTGCTGGCCCGATTCCCCGGCGCCCGCACCGCCAAGGTGAAGGTCGCCGAGCCGGGACAGGGCCTGGCCGACGACGTCGACCGCGTCAACGCGGTCCGCGAGCTGGTGCAGACGGTCCGGGTCGACGCCAACGGCGGCTGGAGCGTGCCGGAGGCCGCCCGGGCCGTGTCGGCGCTGACCGCTGACGGTCCGCTTGAATACGTCGAACAGCCCTGCGCCAGCGTCGCCGAGCTCGCCGAGTTGCGCCGCGAAGTGGACGTGCCCATCGCCGCCGACGAAAGCATCCGCAAGGCCGACGACCCGCTGGCGGTGGTCCGTGCCGGCGCCGCCGATGTTGCGGTGCTCAAAGTCGCTCCGCTGGGCGGCATTTCGGCGATGCTCCGGGTCGCCGCGCAGATCGACATCCCGATCGTGGTGTCCAGCGCATTGGACTCGGCCGTGGGGATCGGCCACGGCCTGGCCGCCGCGGCGGCCCTGCCGGAACTGCGGCATGCCTGCGGACTGGGCACCGGTCGGCTGTTCGTCGACGACGTCACCGATCCGGTCGCGCCCGTCGACGGATTTCTTCCGGTCGGTCCGGTGACACCCGATCCTGCCCGGCTCCAAGCGTTGAGCGCGCCGGCGGATCGGCGACAGTGGTGGATCGACCGGGTCAAGGCCTGCTACCCGTTGCTTGTACCGTCGATCGGGTGATCAACCTGGCTTTCGACGACAAGGGGACCGGTGAGCCGGTTGTCTTCATCTCCGGTCGCGGCGGTGCCGGACGCACCTGGCACCTGCACCAGGTCCCGGCATTCCTGGCCGCCGGATATCGCTGTGTGACCTTCGACAATCGCGGGATCGGGGCCACCGAGAACGCCGAAGGCTTCACCACTGCGACCGTGGTCGCCGACACCGCGGCCCTGATCGAATCCCTGGGCGTCGGTCCGGTGCGGATCGTTGCGGTGTCGATGGGCTCCTACATCGCCCAGGAACTCATGGTGGTCCGGTCCGAACTGGTCAGCTCGGCGGTGCTGATGGCCACCCGTGGCCGGCTGGACCGCACCCGCCAGTTCTTCCATCAGGCCGAGGCCGACCTCGACGCGGCAGGCGTCGGCCTGCCCGCCACCTACGACGCGAAAACCCGCCTGGTGGAGAACTTTTCCCGCAAGACCCTGAACGACGACACGGCCATCGCCGACTGGATCGCCATGTTCAGCATGTGGCCGACCAAGCTCACTCCCGGCTATCGCTGCCAGCTCGACATCGCCCCGCAGACCAACCGGTTGCCCGCCTACCGCAACATCGCCGCGCCGGTGCTGGTGATCGGTTTCTCCGACGACGTGATCACCCCGCCCTATCTGGGCCGCGAGGTGGCCGACGCGCTGCCCAACGGCCGCTACCTGCAGGTCCCCGACACCGGGCACCTCGGTTTCCTGGAGCGGCCGGAGGCGGTCAATGCCGCGATGCTGAAGTTCTTCGGCGGGGCCAAGGCCTGACTCGGCGCTTGCCGAAGGCCGTCGAGACTGCGTCGAGGGCGCACCTAATCGGCGTGTCGCCGCCCTGGACGCAGAGTCGACACCGCGCGGGGCTGTGACACCCTGTAGAGGTGAACCCCTCGACGACCCAGGCGCGCGTCGTCGTCGATGAATTGATTCGCGGCGGCGTCCGCGACGTGGTGCTGTGTCCCGGCTCGCGCAACGCGCCGCTGGCGTTCGCGCTGCAGAACGCCGACCGGGCGGGCCGGCTACGACTGCACGTCCGCATCGACGAACGGACCGCCGGTTATCTCGCCATCGGTCTGGCCATCGGGGCGAACGCACCGGTGTGTATCGCCATGACGTCGGGGACCGCGGTCGCCAACCTCGGGCCGGCCGTGGTCGAGGCCAACTACGCCCGGGTGCCGCTGATCGTGCTGTCCGCCAACAGGCCGTACGAACTGCTGGGCACCGGCGCCAACCAGACCATGGAGCAACTCGGCTACTTCGGCTCGCAGGTGCGGGCCACCATCAGTCTCGGCCTGGCCGAGGATGCGGCCGAGCGGTTGCCCGCTCTCAATGCCACCTGGCGTTCGGCGACCTGCCGAGTGTTGGTGGCCGCCATGGGTTCTCGCACCGCGAACGCCGGGCCGGTGCACTTCGACATCCCGTTGCGCGAACCTCTGGTGCCCGATGCCGAGCACCTGAACGCGCCCGTTCCGGCCGGCCGCCCCGGTGGTAAGCCGTGGACCTACACCCCGCCGGTCACGTTCGACCAACCGCTGGACATCGACCTCACGCCGGACACGGTCGTCATCGCCGGCCACGGCGCCGGCGCGCACCCCAACCTCGCGGCGTTGCCGACGGTCGCCGAGCCGACGGCGCCGCCGGCCGCCAACCCGCTGCATCCGCTGGCGCTGCCGCTGTTGCGGCCTCAGCAGGTGATCATGCTGGGCCGCCCCACGCTGCACCGCCCGGTGTCGGCGCTGCTGGCCGACCCCGCAGTGCCGGTATTCGCGCTGACGACGGGACCCCGCTGGCCCGACGTCTCGGGCAACTCGCAGGCCACCGGCACCCGGGCGGTCACGTCCGGCACGCCCAACCCGGCCTGGCTGCGCCGCTGCGCCGAAGTCAATCGGCAGGCTGTCACCGCGGTGCGCACCCAGCTGGCCGAGCACCCGCTCACCACCGGCCTGCACGTCGCCGCCGCGGTCGCCGACGCGCTGCGACCCGGCGACCAGCTGGTATTGGGGGCGTCGAACCCGGTGCGCGACGCCGCCCTGGTCGGGCTGAACACCCAGGGCATCCAGGTGCGCTCCAACCGCGGAGTCGCTGGAATCGACGGCACCGTGTCCACCATCATCGGGGCAGCGCTCGCGTTCGAGCGCGTCGGCAACACCGATGACCCACCCCGCACCGTTGCGCTCATCGGCGACCTCACCTTCGTCCACGACAGTTCGGGGCTGCTGATCGGACCCACCGAACCGACCCCGCGGCAGCTGACCATCGTGGTGTCCAATGACAACGGCGGCGGCATCTTCGAACTGCTCGAGCAGGGCGATCCGAGGTTCTCGGACGTGTCCGCACGGGTATTCGGCACCCCGCACGACGTCGACGTGGGCGCGCTGTGCCGCGCTTACCACGTAGAGAGCCGCCAGATCGAGGTCGACCAGTTGGCCGCCGCCCTCGACGAACCGGGCGCCGGCATGCGGGTATTGGAGGTCAAGGCGGACCGGTCGTCGTTGCGGCGACTCCACGCAGCCATCAAGGCCGCTTTGTGAGAAGACTCGCCAGATCGCCGAAAGACCTGTTGCGCATCCTGATTCACGGCACCAGCGAGGAACTGCCGGACACCCGGGCCAGGAGGGTGGTGCGCTGGGCCCGGATAACCGTGCTGATCGTCATACTTCTGGTCACCCTGCAGTCGGTGTTGTTGGTGGCCGGCGCGTGGCGCAATGACCTGGCGATCAAACGCAACATGGGGGTCGCGCAGGCCGAGGTGCTCAGTGCCGGGCCGCGGCGTTCCACCATCGAGTTCGTGACCCCGGATCGCGTCACGTACCGGCCGGAACTCGGCGTGCTCTACCCGTCCGAATTGGCCACCGGCATGCGGATCTACGTCGAGTACAACAAAAAGGACCCCAACCTGGTGCGGGTCCAGCATCGCAACGCCGGTCTGGCGATCATTCCGGCGGGCTCGATCGCGGTGGTGGCGTGGTTGATCGGTGCGGGGGCGTTGATCCTGTTGGCCGTGCTGGACAAGCGGCTGAATAAGGCCGATTCCTAGCGCGAACAGATTTCGCGTCGCGTACTCCCGGCGGCAACCTGGTCGACAGCCGCTGCTGCCACTGTGGTGGCGTGCGCGTTGCAATCGTCGCCGAATCGTTCCTGCCGCAGGTCAACGGTGTAAGTAACTCGGTGGTGCGGGTTCTCGAGCACCTGCGCCGCACCGGTCACGAGGCCCTCGTCATCGCACCGGACAACCCACCCGGTGAGGCCCGCGCCGACCGTGTGCACGACGGTGTCCGCATCCACCGGACGCCGTCGCGGATGTTTCCCAAGGTGACCACGCTCCCACTGGGCGTACCCACCCCGCGAATCCTGCGGGTCCTGCGCGGATTCGACCCCGACGTGGTGCACCTGGCCTCGCCGGCGCTGCTCGGTTACGGCGGGCTGCTGGCCGCGCGCCGACTCGGCGTCCCCACCGTGGCCGTCTACCAGACCGACGTACCGGGCTTTGCGGCCAGCTACGGCATCCCGATGACGACCCGGGCCGCCTGGGCATGGTTCCGGCGCCTGCACAGTCGCGCCGACCGCACTCTGGCACCGTCCACCCCGACTATGGAAGTCCTTGCCGCTCAGGGTTTCCCGCGTGTTCACCGGTGGGCGCGCGGCGTCGACCTGATCCGGTTCGCGCCGTCTGCGCGCGACGAGGCGCTGCGCCGGCGGTGGTCTCCCGACGGCCGGCCGGTCGTCGGGTTCGTCGGCCGACTCGCCCCGGAGAAGCACGTCGAACGGCTCGCGGCGCTCGCGGGTGCCGGCACCGTTCGGTTGGTCGTCGTGGGCGACGGCGTCGACCTTCCGAAACTGCAAAAGGCAATGCCCACAGCGATATTCACGGGCGCGTTGTACGGTGACGAGCTCGCCGCGGCATACGCCAGCATGGACGTCTTTGTGCATCCCGGCGAACACGAGACGTTCTGTCAGGTCGTGCAGGAAGCGCTGGCGTCGGGGTTGCCGGTCATCGCCCCCGACGCCGGCGGCCCGCGCGACCTGGTGTCGCCGTGCCGCACCGGCCTGTTGCTGCCGGTGGCCGAGTTCGAGGCGCGGCTGCCCGGGGCCGTCGAACACCTACTGGCCGAGCGCCAGCGCTACTCGCAGGCCGCTCGGCGCAGCGTGCTCGGCCGCAGCTGGTCGGTCATCTGTGACGAACTACTCGGCCACTACGAAGCCGTGATGGCCCGTCCCGAACGGGCCCGGGCCACCCGGCGATACGCCTGAAAGACCTAGCCCTGAGCCAGCTCGGCCACCGGTTGCCACTGTTCCCAGGTGCGCAGCCGGTTCTCGTAGTCGGCCCTGGCTGTTGCCAGCGGGGAAGCGCCGAAGAAAACCCGTAGCGGCGGCTCGTCGGCATCCACCACTTTCAGCAGCGCCTCCGCCGACGCCGACGGGTCACCCGGGGCCGCCCACCGCTGCTTTCGCCATTCGTCCTGCTTGGCATGCACTTCGGCGTAGTCCGGCAGACGCTCAGCGCGGCGCGACGACGATCCGGCCCAGTCGGTGTCGAACCCGCCGGGCTCGATCAGCGTGACGTGGACGCCGAACGGCGCGACCTCCTGGGCCAGTGCCTGCGAGAAACCCTCCAGTGCCCACTTGGAGGCGTGGTAGATCCCGACGTCGGGGAACGCCGTGATGCCACCGATCGACGACACCTGAATGATGTGCCCGCTGCGCTGCGCCCGGAGGTAGGGCAATGCGGCCTGCGTGATCCACAGCGCGCCGAACACGTTCGTTTCGATCTGGTCGCGGGCGTCCTGCTCCGAGACTTCCTCGATGAATCCGAACTGTCCGTAGCCGGCGTTGTTGACCACGATGTCCAGCCGCCCGAAGTGGTCGTGGGCCTGCTGGACGGCAGCGAAATCCGCGTCCCGGTCGGTCACGTCCAACTGGATCGGCAACAGCGCGTCACCGTATTCGCCGACCAGGTCGTCCAGCGACGCGGTGTCACGTGCCGTGGCGGCCACCTTGTCGCCACGTTTCAATGCGGCCGTTGCCCATTGGCGTCCGAAGCCGCGCGATGTCCCGGTGATAAACCATACTTTTTCGCTCACGCAGTCTTGCAACGCATTGACCGGCGACGAATTCCCGTATCCGGCGGCCGGGTAGCGTCTCAGGGGTGAGCCGCGCCGACCTTGATAAGGATCCCCGGGACGTCGCGTCGATGTTCGACGGGGTCGCCCGCCGATACGACATCACCAATACCGTGCTGTCGCTGGGCCAGGACCGGTTCTGGCGGCGCGCCACCCGGTCGGCGCTGAAAATCGGGCCCGGACAGAAGGTGCTGGATCTGGCCGCGGGCACCGCGGTGTCGACTGTCGAGTTGGCCAAGTCCGGGGCCTGGTGTGTGGCGGCCGACTTCTCCGTCGGCATGCTCTCCGCGGGCAGCTCCCGTGACGTACCCAAGGTCGCCGGCGACGCGACCCGGTTGCCGTTCGCCGACGAGGTGTTCGACGCGGTCACCATCAGCTTCGGATTGCGCAACGTGGCCGACTTCGCCGCCGGGCTGCGCGAAATGGCTCGGGTCACGCGGCCCGGTGGCCGGCTGGTGGTGTGCGAATTCTCCACTCCCACAAGCCCGTTGTTCGCCACCGCGTACAAGGAGTACCTGATGCAGGCGCTGCCGCGGGTGGCGCGCGCGGTATCCAGTAACCCCGACGCCTACGTCTACCTGGCCGAGTCGATCAGGGCCTGGCCCGACCAGGAGGCGCTGGCGCAGGAGATCGCGGGAGCGGGATGGTCCGCGGTGCGGTGGCGCAATCTGAGCGGCGGGATCGTGGCGTTGCACGCGGCGTACAAGCCAATCTGAGTACGGCGCCGAGCCTGCGCCCTTAAGTGCCGGCGCGCTGCAAGAAGCCGACCTGCTCGGGGCAGTAGTGGTCGAGCGCCGCGCCGAGGAACTGGAACGCCTGCCCCTGGGTGGTGCCTCGCGGCAGATTGCGCTGCAGGAACGTGGCCGACTTGTACGGATCCCCGTCCACGCCCCGCTCGATGCGCTGGCAGCTGATCTTGCCCAGCCAGGCGTTGTAGTCCTGCGGGCCGTAGATGCCGTAGGTGTGCAGTTGCGAGTTGAACGGGGCGTCGTAGTCGTCGGCCTGGGCGGGTGCCGCCACTCCGATAGCGGCGACCGCCATGGCCGCGAAAGCACCCAGCCTAAATGCCTTCATTAGACGGACTATACACCTGGGCGATCAGCCGAGATGGGCCGAGAGCAGCCAGGCGGCGACCGACTTGCGGCCGTCGGGTTCGTCGCGGGCCTCGAAGCCGGGCATCTCCGGGGCGTCCGCCGGCAGGTGGGCGTGAATGCGCGCCGGCCGGATCTCGTCGATCACCCAGTACTTGGAGACGACCTCGCGCAGTTCGTCCTCGGTGACGGCATTCACCGGGCCCTGGGACAGCGCGGCCTTGTCGAAGACGAGCACGAAGTAGGACGCCCCGGGAGCCGCGGCGCGCACGATGGACTGCTGATAGCCCTCACGCAGCTCGACGGGCATCGAGTGGAAAAGGGTGGAGTCGACGATCGTGTCGAACCGGCCGGCCAATCCGCCGGGGTAGCTGCCGAAATCGCTGATGTCGGCGACCGCGAAGCTCGCGTTGGTCAGACCACGCCGCTGCGCCTCGGCCTGGGCCAGCTTGATGGCGGTGGGGGAGGCGTCCAGGCCGACGGTGCTGTGACCCCGTTCGGCCAACGCCAGCGAGATCGCGCCCTCTCCGCAACCGGCGTCGAGAACGTCGCCGCGGAACTTGCCCTGCTCGATGAGCGCGGCCAGCTCGGGCTGGGGCTCCCCGATGCTCCACGGCGGCCGGACGCCCTCGCCGAGCTGCTCCGATTCGCCGCGGTAAGCCTCTTCGAAATGAAAATCCACTGGTGAAGTCATGCCCTCACCATATCAACCTACCTGATGCATGTCAATTAGGTTGATACCTGTACTCGGGGTCACCCCCGGTGGCGCGAGCAGCCGCGAAATCGCACTGTGCGGCACCAAATCGTGCGATTTTGTGTCTGCTCGGCACCCTTGGGCGACCTCAGGTGAACGGTGGGCGGCGGTCGATCAGGCGCGAAGCCCGCCCGCCGCCGCGCCACACCCGCGCCACCCAGTCGGCGTCCTCATCGGTGACCAGATTGGCCATCACCCGCACAGCGATCCGCATCAACGTGGTGGACCGCATCGCGATCGGCCCGGTCGCCGGCAGGAATCGCTGGAAGGTCAGCAGCAGCGCCAGCCGGCGCGCGACCGAGAAGCCGTGGGCGTAGTGGTCGGTCAGCAGTGCCGGCCATAACTGGGAAAAGTCGGGCAGCTCCAGCATTTCGGCGGCCAGCCGGCCCGTTTCCAAGCCGTAGTCGATGCCCTCGCCGTTCAGCGGGTTGACGCACGCCGCGGCGTCGCCGATCAGCATCCAGTTCGGCCCGGCGACGCCAGACACCGCGCCACCCATCGGCAGCAGTGCTGAGGCCACCGCCCGCGGCGGTCCCTCGAATCCCCACTCGTCGCGCCGCAGGTCGGTGTAGTAGGAGATCAGCGGTCGCAACGCCAGATCGGCCGGCCGCCTGGTGGTCGACAACGCTCCTACGCCGATATTCACTTCGCCGTTGCCCAGCGGGAAGATCCAGCCATAGCCCGGCAGCACGGCGCCGTCGGGCGAGCGCAGTTCCAGATGCGACGTCAGCCAGGGGTCGTCACTGCGCGGCGTCGTCAGGTACCCACGGGCAGCCACCCCGTACACCGTCTCCTGATGCCAGCGGCGGCCCAGTTTGCGGCCCAGCGACGACCGCGCGCCGTCGGCGACGATCAGCTGGTCACACGCCACCTCGGTACGGTCCGCCAACGTCACCGAAGTCACCCGCCGTGACGAATCATGATGCACCTCAACCACTTTGGTGCCCAGTAACATGCGCGCCCCGGACTCTTCGGCAACCTTGCGGATCCGGTCGTCGAGTTCCAGGCGCGCCACCGCGCTGCTGTGCGGCGGGAATGACGGACCCGGCCACTGCACCTCCACCTCGCCGCCGAAGCCGCTCATGCGCAGGCCCTGGTGCCGAATGCGGCCGGACAGCCACTCGCCCAGCCCCAGCCGATCGAGCTCGAGAATGGCCCGGGGTGTCAGCCCGTCGCCACACGCCTTGTCGCGGGGAAAACTGGCCGAATCGATGACCAGGACGTCCCGTCCCGCCCGGGCGGCCCAGGCGGCCGCCGCCGACCCGGCCGGTCCGGCACCGACTACCACCACCTGCGCGCGCAGGGCTCTGGGGACTTTGTTCTCCACGCCCACCAGTATGTTGGTCGAATGAGAACTCCGGCGACGGTGGTGGCGGGCGTGGACTTCGGTGACGCCGGGTTCGCCGCGACTGTGCGTGACGGTGTCGCCCGGGTCGAGCAGCTCATGGATGCCGAGCTGCGGGGGTCCGACGAGGTGATGACCGAGTCCCTGCTGCATCTGTTCCAGGCCGGCGGCAAGCGGTTCCGTCCGCTGTTCACGGTGTTGGCCGCCCAAACCGGGCCGGATCCGGACAACGCGGACGTGACCGTGGCCGGTGCCGTGGTGGAGCTCATCCACCTCGCGACGCTGTATCACGACGACGTGATGGACGAGGCCGAAGTTCGCCGCGGGGCTCCCAGTGCCAACGCGCGCTGGGGCAACAACGTCGCCATCCTGGCCGGGGACTATCTGTTGGCGACGGCGTCGCGCCTGGTGTCCCGGCTGGGGCCGGAAGCAGTGCGGATCGTCGCCGACACGTTCGCCGAGCTGGTGACCGGGCAGATGCGAGAGACCCGAGGAACGCCCGACGGGGTGGACCGCATCGAGCAGTACCTGAGGGTGGTCCACGAGAAAACGGGCAGTCTGATCGGCGCCGCCGGCCGGTTCGGCGGCATGTTCTCGGGCGCCGACGACGATCAGATCGAACGGCTGAGCCGGCTGGGCGGCATCGTCGGCACCGCATTCCAGATCGCCGACGACATCATCGACATCGACAGCGAGTCCGACGAGTCGGGCAAGGTGCCCGGCACCGACCTTCGCGAAGGTGTGCGCACGCTGCCGATGCTGTACGCCCTGCAAGGCACCGACGACGACGGCGCGCGGCTGCGCGAGCTGCTGGCCGGACCCATCCACGACGACGGTGAGGTGACCGAAGCGCTCGCCCTGCTACGGGCTTCACCGGGCATGGCCCAGGCCAAGCAGACGCTTGCAGGCTATGCGGACCGGGCCCATCACGAGCTCAGCCTGTTGCCGCAGTGTCCCGGCCGCGACGCGTTACAGTCGCTGGTCGACTACACCGTCAGCCGGCACGGCTGAACCTGTCCGCACCGATCGGAACCCGAAGCGTCCTCTCGACCGTTGATCCGCTGTAATCAAGTCGTAGGAGGACACACCCATGACCTGGCATCCGCATGCCAACAGGCTGAAGACATTCCTGCTGTTGGTCGGTATGTCGGCGATGATCGTGTTCGTCGGCGCGCTGTTCGGCAGAACCGCCCTGATTTTCGCGACCCTGTTCGCGGTCGGGATCAACGTCTACACCTACTACAACAGCGACAAGCTGGCGCTGCGGGCCATGCACGCGGTACCGGTGTCGGAGTTGCAGTACCCCGCCATGTACCGGATCGTGCGGGAGTTGGCCACCGCCGCCCACCAGCCCATGCCCCGGCTTTACATCAGCGACACCAACGCGCCCAACGCATTCGCCACCGGTCGCAACCCGCGCAATGCCGCGGTGTGTTGCACCACCGGGATCCTGCAGATCCTCAACGAGCGCGAGCTGCGCGCCGTGCTGGGTCATGAGCTGTCACACGTCTACAACCGCGACATCCTGATCTCCTGTGTGGCCGGTGCGCTCGCATCGGTGGTCACCGCCCTGGCCAACATGGCCATGTGGTTCGGCGCATTCGGGGGCAACCGCGAAGGTGGCGCTAATCCCTTTGCCCTGCTGCTGGTTTCGTTACTTGGCCCGATAGCCGCGACGGTCGTGCGGCTGGCGGTGTCTCGCTCCCGGGAGTATCAGGCCGACGAGTCCGGCGCGATGCTGACCGGTGACCCGCTCGCGTTGGCGTCCGCGTTGCGCAAGATTTCCGGCGGCGTGCAGATGGCACCGTTGCCGCCCGAGCCACAGCTGGCCAGCCAGGCCCACCTGATGATCGCCAACCCGTTCCGCGCCGGCGAGCGCATCGGGTCAATGTTCTCGACGCACCCGCCGATCGAGGACCGCATTCGCCGGCTGGAGCAGATGGCCCGCGGCTGATGCCGGGGCGACTGTCGATGTAGTGCCGCCTCTGTTGTCCAACAACCATTCAGGCCGCCGGGATACCCCGAAGGCGCCTGAGGCGCAGCCAGTGTCAACATCCAGGATCCGCGCGTGGTGCGCCGCGGCAGCCGTAACGGCCGCAGCCGTCGTCGCGGCACCGCCAGCTGGGGCGGAGCCGCTCGACGAACTCCGGAGGCTGCTGCCGGCGGGATACGGTCCTGACTCATGTGAACCAGCCGGTGCCCTGCCCGGGCGGCCGGCCTTCGCCGGGGTCCTGGCGTGACGACCGAACCCCGAATCAGTCCTTCGGTTCGGTCTTGTGCGGCCGCCTGGAAGGTGGTCCCGACCTCGCCGTGGAGTGGACGAACGAATCGAATCTTGTCCTCGCCCTAGCCAGCGGGCCCGATCTCGCCAACCTCTACGACTGGTGGACGGCCAGCCGATGACCGGGCGGACTATTGCGGCGGCGGCTGCCATCCCACCGGGAACCAGCCGGCGCGCGCCCAGCCGACCGCGTTGGGGCCACCAGTGCGGAACGGACCCATCGGCGTGTCGACCGGTGTGGTGTTCGGTGGAACTTCGGAGCCGGCGTGCACGAGGGTGCTCTTCCATTGCGGCTCGGGAGAGGTTTCACCGCTCACATACATGCGGTAGTCCCAGTCGTTTGACACGCCGATCGAGGGCGTGTTGGTCGAATGGGTCTTCATCCATTGCGCCATGTCGACGCGGATCATTCCGCAGACGTCCCACAGCATCTCGCATGCGACACTGACGAAGTCGCCGAGGAGCGTGGTCACCTTCTGCCCGGGCTCAGCTTGGACCGGATTGCCCTCGGTGTCATATAGCAGGCCACGCCAGCCCTGACTCCTGGTATCGGGCGCCCACACGACCATCTCGTAGATGAGTCGACCGGGTGGGTCGGCCCGCGCGACGGTCGGCATGCCCGATGCTCCCAGCACTGCCGCTGCGAACATCAGCCATGCTCCCAAGCAGTTCGCCGGCCTGCAAAACCGCATCTGAGGCTCCTTACGAATGGTGCCGCGGGCGTTGTCAGACTAAAACGCCGGCGGACCATGGCGGTAGGGCATAACGGACGGCGTCCGGTGACTGAAATGAGGCCATTCGCCCCTGTTGTCACCGTGATGTTCGATGCCACGCTCCTCGCTATGAGGCTGACGACGTGGGTTCTTTCGGCCGTGAGCTTGTTGCTGGTGGGAACCGCGTGCGGCGAGCCCCGACAGCCGGCGGCGACGTCACCGAAGCCGCCGGCGGCTTCGACCGTGTCACCGGCCGCCGGTACGGTCCGGGTCTACTTCGTCCGGGCGGACAAGGTTGCTACCGCGGGTCGTCAGGTGGCCGATCCGAGCGCGAAAGATCAAGCGGTGCAGGCCCTTTTGTCTGGACCCAGTGACTTCGAGCGAAGCATCGGTATGTCGACCGATATCCCGTCAGCATCCAAACTGCTCGGCCTCAAGGTCCTCGACGGCACCGCTACCGTCGACCTTTCCAGCGACTTCCAGTCGGGGCAGGCCGCGCGGCGGATTCAACTCCGTGTCGCCGAAATCGTTTTCACACTAACCCAATTCCCCGACGTGCGGCAGGTGACCATCACCCTCGAGGGCAAACCCGTGGAAGGCGGGGTGGATCTCAAGCGCGGCGACCTCGAGATGTTGACGCCGAAGATCCTCGTCGAGGATCCGCTTCCCGGGCAATCAGTGACCTCACCGCTGAAGGTATCCGGAGCCGCCAATGTCTTCGAGGGAACGCTCTCCTACTCGGTCGACGCCGCCGAAGGTGCAGAGTTGGACCACGGTTTTACGACTGCGACGCAGCAGGAATGGGGCAACTGGTACGCCTTCACCTTCACTTCCACTTACCCGGCGCAGCAACGTGGTCCCAGCCATGTGGTCGTGTGGGAAACGAGCATGAAGGATGGATCCCGGCTCAATGTCTACGACGTGCCGGTGAACATGTGAGCTTCTGCCGCACCGGCTCACAGCGGTCGTGCCCGAACCGGTGCCGGACGAATTACCATATCCCCCAGAGGGATTGGTCAGACCTCAGCGCTCAATCACCGACACCGTGCCGTCATTGAAGTTTGTGACGTAGACGGTGTGGGTCGCCGGATCCACGGCGACGCCGTGCCCCAGCGACGCCCCGACGAGGGGCGCGGTGACGGTGACCCCGCGCGTCGACCCGTCGATCACCGCGAGGGTGTCGTTGGCGTACTTGGTGACGTAGACGGTGTGGGTGCCCGGATCAACCGCCAGCCCGTCCGGTGACTTGCCGATGGGAACGGTCGCGGTCACCGTGCGGGTCGATGCGTCGACCACCGACACCCTGCCACTGCGCGACGGGGGCTGGGTGTCGTTCGGGGCGCTTTCGGGGTCCCGGGTGGCGACGTAGACGACGTGGGTGTCGGGGTCGACCGCAACGGATTCGGGCCACTGGCCGACCGGCATCGTGGCGGTCACGGCATGCGTCGACCCGTCGATCATCGACATGGTGTCGTCGCCCGAGTTGGTGACGTAGACGACGTGGGTGCCGGGATCGACCGCCACCTCGCCCAGGAATTTGCCGACAGGCACGGTCGAGGTGACGGCGTGGCTCGACCCATCGATCACTGCCACCGAGCCGTGCCCGTCGTTGGGATCGGAAGCGCCGACGTAGACGGTGTGAGTGCCCGGGTCGAGTGCGACCGACTTCGAGCCGGGGGCGACGGGCACCGTGGCGGTGATCTTGTTGGACGGGCCGTCGATGACCGACACGGTGCTGTCCGTGGCGTTGACCACGTAGACGGTGTGGGTGCCGGGATCCACCGCCACCGGGCCCGAGCGCTTGCCCAGAGGCACCGTGGCGGTCACCGTGCGCGTCGACCCATCGATCACCGAGAGCGTGCCGTCGCCGCTGTCGGGGTCCAAGTTGCCGACATAGACGGTATGGGTGCCCGAGTCCACCGCCACGCCTCCGGGTCCCTTGCCGACGCGGATGGTCGCGGCGACCCGGTACGTGCCCTGCCCGCTCGTCGGCGCTGCCGAGGTCGAACTCGACGTCGACGCCTGACCTCCGGAGGGACCCCGGCATCCGGACAGTGGCACGGTCAGGACGAGGGCTCCGATCACCGCGAGTACGCCGACCCCAGGTTTCCGGGGACACCCCCTGCGCCGACTCAAGGCACTGGCAATCACCGTCATGTTGGTTACCCCCTCGGCTCCTGACTGGTGTTACGTAGTTGCACAATACGAGCGAACAGCAAGCGGCGGTCCCATTACGGCAACGGTGCCGCCGCGGTCTGGCAAATCACGTCACCGCTGTCAGGCGTGCGAGCACAGTCCCGTCGGACGCGAACAACTCGAGGCCGCCCGGAGGATTGGCCATTCGACCGGAACGCTTAAGGGTTTGCTGGACAGCCATTTCCACCGCCATGACGTCAGGACCACACATCATTTTCGTGTACGAGAGATCGGAAAAACTCAGATCTGTCCCGCTCGAAACGTAGCGCCCGGAGAACTGATTGCAGCCTGTATCGCCGGTCGCCGCGCCATCGGCGGAGAATGCCAACGTCGGCTGGACGGCCGTGGGGGGCGCCGCGCCCATGATCTCGACGAAGCGCCATGAGGTACCGGCGATCATCGACGGCGGAGGGTCCTGCGGCAATATGGTCCTCGACCCGCTCTGCGCCGGCATGCCCAGTGCCACAGCGCAATTGAACGCGAGGAGAGTCGTTACGATCGCCGCGGTCGATAATGCGCGAACCATGGTCATTTCCCTCGGTCCTGTTGGATGCGGGTCCTTGAGCAGCCGCGGAGGGCTACGTTGCCGGGTCGGGGTGGCGCTCGGGAAGGGCCTTTCGGCCTGCGGTGAAGAGTATTAAGGCCCGCGCCGGGGTGGGCGTTCGACGACCAACCGTGCGGTGGGCGTTGCGAAAATCTCTGCATCGGAACGAAGTTCGGACGATAGCCGGTCAGTAGCCGGTGACGGCTTCACGCTGTGCGCGGCGCCTTCTGGCAAGCACAGCGACGGACAGGGCGGTGATCACCGCACCGCAGCAGGCGAACGAAAGGCCGGAGAACAGATAGGCAATCGGGGTGCCCATGTCGTCGCCGTTGCCCACGGACAAGAGGCCGAGGAGGCACCCGGCCAATCCCACCACGACCGTCGAGACCCCCGTGATGACGCTGTACAGCGGGTGAGACTCCGGTCTGACCAGGGCAAGAATTCCCAGGATCAACGCCGCCACACAGAGCGCCAGAACGGTCAGAAAGTAAGTGCGCCACAAGGTGTCCACCAATGCGGGGGCGTGTGCCCGGCGCGTAGGCACATCGGGTAACGCGCCGGCATGGAAATATCCGAATATCAGCGCGAACAGGATCAGCGAGATTCCCTGCGCGATGCTGACGGGTGATGCCTTGGCCGTCACTGCACGCGTGCGTTTATCGGCCACACTGCGCGTGTCGATGCCGCCCGGCGGCACGAAGGCCCCCCAATCATGGCCGTCCCAATATCGGGACCCTGCCGCCCCGGACGGATCCGGGTACCACCCTGGCTCTGACCGCGTCATCTGCACTTCCGCTGTGTGTCCGGTTCAGCCGCGAACGGAGGTGACCGCGGTTGTTCTGTTGGGCACGCTCAAGGCAGTGCTGAGTGAGGTGAGCCACGACGTGATCGAGGAGTAGATGCTCGTGAGGCTGGGCGTGGCCGCTGGTGGTTGCTGGGGAGCATTGGCGCCGGAGTTGCCGCAGGCGGCAGATGTCCCTACGACACCCATGGCGATGAGTGCGGCTGCCCCGGCCGTAGCGGCGAGGCGGCGGGCTAAGAATTCTGATCTCATGGCATTCCCTTCATCCGCGATGTGGGCAATCGTCCCCGCACTTTGCGGTCCGGACTAGAACCGAAAGTCCTTTGGCGTCGTTGCCGGTACGCTGGCCACCCATGAAAAGAGGGGTATGACGACGCCGTCGCCAGCACCCGACGGCCGGGCCCGCAGGAGGCTCCGAACCTGGATCCGGGCAGTTGCCGCCGTGGGTCTTCTCGTCGTCGCGGCCGTGGCCGTCGGAGTGATAGCCACCCACCGCGAACGGGCGGCTTTGACACCCGGCGGTACGGCAAGGTCACAACTCGTCGATCTCGCTTTGCCGCCAGGCTCGAAGCTGATCGATTCCTCGCGGACGAACGAATGGGACGCGAGCGAGTTCTGGGAGCTGGCATTGCCGTTCGACCGGGAAGTGGCAGCGCTCCGCAGCCAGTTGCCCATCGGTCGTGATCTTCAAGGACTGCGCTGGTGCCTGGAGGACACCAACGACGGCGTCGGTTATGTCTACTGGAGGTGGGGTGACGCACCGACCAGGAGGATGATTGTCGTCGAGGTGTTCCGGCTCTTCAGCCCGCTTCAGAAGCGCGGCGGTGTGAACATCCTCAAGACGGCCAGTACGCCGGACCCTTGCGCCAAGGGGTAGGCGCGGAACTCAGACGGCGGGTTCGGGCGCGGTCCCTCCCACTACCGATGCGACCTGCGTTCCCGGTGAGTGTCCCCGCTCCAGCACGCCGTCGATGTGAACTTGGCCGCCGTTGGCCAGGTGCTGCTGCTGCCAGTCGGTAATCGCTTGATGCGCAGCATGATCGAGGTAAGTGACCGCGATGTGCAGGGTGACGGTGCTGCCGCGGGGTATCGAGGCCAGCACGCGGGTCAGCCGCGGCAGGCTGAGGAAGGTGCAGGCTCCCTCTATGGTGACGCGCCACTGATCGCCGTCGGCAGCGGCCTGCACCTTGGCCCGGATGACCCGCCATCCGGTCATCGCGATGGCCAGGGCCAGCCCGATCAGGACGCCGTGCAGGAGGTTGAGGAAGACGACGGCGACGATGGTCACCAGATAGATCGCGAAATCGCCGGTCTTGACCGCGGTTTCGATGTGCGCCGGTTGTAACAGCTGAATTCCGATCACAATCAGCAGCCCGGCCAGCGCGGCGCTGGGTATCTGTTCGATCAGGCCCGCGAAGGGCAGCGCGAACAGCAGGATCCAGAACCCGTGCAGGATCGTCGAGGCGCTGGTTTTGGCCCCCGCCTTGATATTTGCCGAGCTGCGCACGATGACTCCGGCGATCGGCAGGCCGCCGATGGCGCCCGAGACGATGTTGGAGGCGCCCTGGCCGATCAACTCGCGGTCGAGGTTGGTGCGCGGCCCGGTGTGCATCCGGTCGGTGGCGACCGCCGTCAACAGGCTCTGCACGCTCGTGATCAGCGTGACGGTGATGATGCCGACCACCACAGCCCCCCAGTTGCCGTGCGGTATCGAGGGCAACTGCAGCGCGTCGATCACGGAGCCTTCCAGCGTGATACGTGAGACGGTGAACGGAAACACCACCGAGATCACCGTCACGACCACGATGGCGACCAGTGGGCCGGGAATGGCGGCCAGCTTCGCCGGGGCCCACCGCCACGCGACCATGATCGCGATCACCAGCAGGCCGAGGAAGAGTCCGGGCCGGTGAGCGCCGAGGATCTGGGCAGGCAGTTCCACCACGTTGACCCAGGCCGAGCTGTGCGACTCTCCACCCAACAGCACATGCGTCTGCTGCAGCGCGATGGTGATCCCGATGCCGGCCAACATCGCGTGCACCACCACCGGCGAAATCGCAAGCGCCGCACGGGCAACGCGGCTGAGCCCCAACAGCACCTGCATGAGGCCCGCGACAGCGGTGATGAAGCATGTTAGACCCCAGCCGAATTCGGCTATCAGATCGGCGACGATCACCGTGAGGCCGGCGGCCGGGCCGCTCACCTGCAGTGGCGACCCACCCAGTGCGCCGCCGACGATACCGCCGACGATCGCGGCGATCAGACCGGCGAGCACCGGCGCGTCGGAGGCGATCGCGATGCCCAGCGACAAGGGAAGTGCCACCAGGAAAACTACCAGTGACGCCGGCAGGTCGTGTTGCATGACGGCCCGCAGTCGACCTGTTCGCGAGGGGACCCCGATTTCGTCGATCAACGGATGCTCCCTCGTCAGATGTAGCGGGGGACAATGCGACATCCGCCCCGGGTCAGCCGTAACGCTCTGACGCACAAGCGAATACGGACTGACCCGAAACACCGGTGTTTCGGGCGGCCCGCATGACGACCTTTGAAAGACGGTATGGGGGGCGGCTGGCACCGGCAACCGGACGCGCTGGGTGCATAGCGAACGCAAATTTTCTATGCGCCGCACCTGATCAGCGCCTGATGGAGCCTGGGGTCAGAACCCGGAGCCGTGCACCTCGTGTCCGGGTTCCTCGGCGGCCAGGCCACTGTAAGCCTGCTCGACGGTCGAGCCGTGGTTGATCACGGCGTCGACCTCGCGTGCGATAGGCATGTTCAAACCGAACTCCTCAGCGAATTCCATGATCACACTGGCGGCCTTGACGCCCTCGGCCACCTGGTTCATCGAGGCGATGATCTCGTCGATGGGCTTGCCGGCGCCCAGCTGTTCGCCGACGTGGCGGTTGCGGCTGCGCTGGCTGGTGCACGTGACGATCAGGTCGCCGAGACCGGCCAGGCCGGGGAAGGTCTCGGCGTTGCCGCCCATCGCCACCCCGAGCTTGGTCATCTCGCGCAGCGCCCGGGCGATCACCAGTGCCCGGGTGTTCTCGCCGATGCCCAGCGAATAGCCCATCCCGACGGCGATGGCGAAGACGTTCTTGAGCGCTCCGGCCATCTCCACGCCGATCACGTCGTCGGTGGTGTAGACGCGGAAACGCCGGGTGCGGAACATGTGCGACAGCCGGGTGGCCAGGTGTTGGTCCGGCATGGCCAGCACCGCGGCCGCGGCGTACCCCTCGGCGACCTCACGCGCGATGTTCGGTCCGGCCAGAATTCCGGCGGGATGCCCGGGCAGGATCTCCTCGATGATCTGGGACATCCGCATGTTGGTGCCCTGTTCGAGCCCCTTCACCAGGGAGACCACCGGCACCCACGGCCGCAGTTCCTTGGCCAGCTCGGTCAGCACTCCGCGGAAGCCGTGCGACGGCACGCCCATGACCAGAACGTCCGCGCAATTGGCGGCTTCGGCGAAGTCGGTAGTGGCGCGCAGCGAGTTGCTCAGCGCTACCTCGTTGCCGAGGTAGCGGCTGTTGCGGTGATTCTCGTTGATGTCCTTGGCCGTTTCCTCCGACCGCACCCACTGCAGCGTCGGTCCGCGGCGCGCGCAGATTGAGGCGACCGTGGTGCCCCAGGAACCGCCACCGAGGACAACGACATTGGGTTCGCGCTTCTCAGCTGCCATGAACGCCAGCCTATTGCGGCGGCTTCTGAATACCAACGACCGAATACCAATGACCGGATACCAACGACCGGATACCAACGACCCACGGGCAGAGGACTTCGGGCCCTTCCCGCAGAGGCGCCGACACCGGGAAGCTGACGGAGTGACCCTGTGCCGAGCAATGCTTGCCGCAGCCGCGCTCGTCGTTTCGGTGTCGTGGCCCGCCACCGCGGTGGCCGATGGTGGTCGACCGCAGGCCAATGCCGAACAGATTGCAGCGGCACGGATACGGCCGGCCGTCATGTTTCTCGGTGTCGAGGCGTACGGCATGGTCAGGTTGCCCGATGGGAAGACGCTGTCGTTCTTCGGCGAAGGATCCAACGCCCCGTTCGTCACCACCTGGAACTGCACCGGATTCGTCGTCAACCCCGACGGCTGGGTCGCCACCGCCGGGCACTGCGCCGATCCGGATACGGCGAAGGAGCAGATACTCAAACGGGCGGTCAGCGAGTACCAGGCCCAATATCCGGACGCGCCGGTCAGCCAGGATCCGCTGGCGACGCTGGATTGGCTGGCGAAGAATGCGCGGGTGGAGGGCACCTTGCCGGGCCAGGGGCCGCAGGTGAACCTGACGCTGATCTACGGCACCGGGACGAAGATCGCTGAGAAGATGCCTGCCTCCGTCGTGGACTTCAAGCCGCTCGGCAAAGGTGACGTGGCCCTGCTGAAGGTTGACAAACACAATCTGCCGTCGTCCGAACTCACCACCGACTCCGCGGTCAGCATCGGCACACCCGTGCTGGCCGTCGGTTACGCCGAACCCACTGCAAGGCTGACCGGCCGGTCGCTCGACCCGACCAACAAGAGCGGCAAGGTGAGCAAGAAGTCGAACGTGAAATCGAGCCCGGTCTACGAGATCGACGCCGCCGTCGCCGAGGGCATGAGCGGCGGCCCGACCGTGGATCTCAGCGGAAAGGTGATCGGCGTCAACAGTTTCGGGCCCGCCGGCGAACCGCAGCCGTTCAACTTCATCGCACCCGCGGACACCCTCGCGACGATGCTGGCCGCCAAGGCCGTCAAGCCCGCGCTCGGGCCGGCCGATCAGGCCTACCGCCGCGGACTCAGTCATTACTACGAGGGCCGCTACAGCGATGCGATCGCCGACTTCGACCTGGCCCTGACGCTGTCGCCCGACTATCCCGGCGCCGCCGATCTCAAGACCAGTGCGGCCAATCTCCGCCAGCAGTACGGTGACGTCTCGGTGTTCGAGCGGTCAAACCTGTTGTGGTACATCGCAGCTGGTGCCTTGCTGGTTCTGCTGGTCGGCGGCTGGGTGAGTCTTCTGGTGGTCCGGAATCGGCGCCAGCGCGGCGCCGAAGAAGAATCCTCCGAACCGGACGACGAAGACGCCGCCGACGACACGGTGCGCCCGCTGGAACTCGTCCCTGCTGCCGGCACCGACGAACCGCACTTCTGCGCCAACTGCGGCGCGCAACATCACCACACCGAGAAGTTCTGCCCGAACTGCGGCAAGAAGATCTCGCTGGGGGCGTCCGCCTAACCCGCCAGGGCGGCGCGGTCCGCGACCCGGCCGAACTCCATGGCCTCGTCGATGCGGTCGAACCGGTATTCAATGGCGTCGGCGAAATAGTTCTGCCGCACGTTCCAGGGCCGTTTGGTGCCCGACTTGGGCAGCGCGTGCAGCGCCCGCTTGACGTAGCCGGCCTGAATGTCCCACGCCGGCTTCTCGGTCATCGGCTGATCACCGAGGTGCGGGCTGGCGTGGGTGTAGCCGTGCTCGGCCATGTAGGCCAGCAGCTTGGCGGTCGCCCGCGCGGTCATATCCGCCCGCAAGGTCCACGAGGCATTCGTATAGCCGACGCACCAGAACAGGTTGGGGACGTCCTCGAGCATGTGCGCCTTGTAGACGAAGCGGTCCCTCGGGTTGATCTCCACGCCGTCGATGCTGATGGCGGCGCCGCCGAGGGCCTGCAATTGCAGGCCGGTGGCGGTGACGATGACGTCGGCGTCCAGATGCCGCCCGGATTTCAGGGCGATGCCGGCGGCGTCGAAATGGTCGATGTGATCGGTGACCACCTCGGCGCGACCGTCGGCCACGACCTGGTAGAGGTCGGCGTCCGGGATCAGGCACAGCCGCTGGTCCCACGGGTTGTAGCGGGGCTTGAAGTGGGTGTCGACGTCGTAGCCCGCCGGCAGATTCTGCACCGCTTTGCGGCGCAGCAGCCACTTGATCAGCGGCGGCGTCTTGCGTGACAGGAACCACAGCACGCCCTCCATCAGCGCGTTGTAGAACCGGATGGTCAGGTGAGCAAGCCTGCGGGGCAACAACTTTCGGCTGAGCCAGGCGACCTTGCTGTACTTGGACGACGAGATCAGGTACGTCGGCGAACGCTGCAGCATGACCACCTTGCCGGCTTTTTCGGCCATCGCCGGAATCAGCGTCACCGCGGTCGCGCCGCTGCCGATCACAACGACGTTCTTGCCCGTGTAGTCAAGGTCCTCGGGCCAGTGCTGCGGATGCACGACGGTGCCGCCGAACTGGTCGATGCCGGGGAAGTCGGGGGTGTAACCCGCGTCGTAGTCGTAGTAGCCGCTGCCGAAGAACGCGAACCTGCTGCGGCACTGCCTGGTGACGCCGTCCTGCTCGTAGCGGACGGTCCAGGTATCAGTGGCCGAGTCCCAGTTCGCGCCCCGGACGTGGCTGCGGAACCGGATGTGCTTGTCGATGCCGTACTTGCGGGCCATGGCGGTCAGGTACTCGCGGATGTGTTCGCCGTCGGCGACGCCTTCTTCGCGGGTCCACGGCTCGAAGGGGAAGCTGAGCGTAAAGATGCTGCTGTCCGAGCGCACCCCCGGGTACCGGAACAGGTCCCAGGTGCCGCCGATCCGCTCCCGCCGCTCCAGGATCAGGTAGGACAAGCCCGGGTTGCGCTCGAGGATGCGATAGGCCGCCCCGAGGCCCGAGATGCCGGCGCCGACGATGAGGACGTCGACGTAATCCGTCTCGGTCATCGTGAACCTCGCTTCCTCTTCGAGACGTTGAGTTCGAGACGTTGAGCCTGCGCTCAGGGCGGCTACCGGTAGTTCACAAACTGCAGCGCGACATCGAGGTCGGCCTGCTTGAGCATCGAGATGACGGTTTGCAGGTCGTCGCGCTTCTTGCTGGTCACCCTGACCTCGTCGCCCTGGATCTGGGTCTTGACGGTTTTGGGCCCCTCATCGCGGATGAGCTTGGTGATCTTCTTGGCGTTCTCACTGCTGATGCCCTGCTTGAGTGTTCCGCTCAGCTTGTAGGTCTTGCCGGAGGCCTGCGGCTCGCCGGCCTCGAACGACTTCAGAGAGATGTCGCGGCGGATCAGCTTCTCCTTGAAGACGTCGAGCGCGGCCTTGACCCGTTCTTCGGTGGACGAGGTCAGCTCGATGCCTTCCTCGCCCTTCCACGCGATCTTGGTGTCGGTGCCGCGGAAGTCGAAGCGCGTGGACAGTTCCTTGGCGGCCTGGTTGAGCGCGTTGTCGACTTCCTGCCGGTCGATCTTGCTGACGATGTCGAACGAGGAGTCCGCCATGCGTTGCGTCCTTTCTCAGTGCTGCCCGTTTGTGAACTGTCTACCCCGTCGTTGTACCCTGCTAGGCGGCAGGTTGCCCGAGCGGCCAATGGGAGCGGACTGTAAATCCGTCGCGAAAGCTACACTGGTTCGAATCCAGTACCTGCCACCACAGCTCAGAGGCTATTTCCCGCCGCGCGAGTAGTCCGGGCCACCGCCTCGGAGGTGGCCGGCACCGCGGCCAGGGCATCCCGCCGAGCAGCGCTGGTGAGACGACGGAAGCACGTCGCTAGACGATCGTCTCCACCCATTTCATCAGCATCAGGACGAGAAACGTGAGGATTGCCAAGACGATGCCCGCGGCGATCGCGAGGCATCCCAGCACGACGCCCGCGATCGCGACGCCAGCCTTGTCGGCTTCGCCGCGCCGGACTCTTTTGAGGGCAGCGCCCCCGGTCGCCACTGCGACTATGCCCAGAATCGCCCCGCCGAATATCGGCCAGCCCGTTCCCAGCGCAAAGGCCACCGCGTCCGTCAGCAGGGCCATGACCGCGGCGATAATCGAAGCCGTGCCCGGGCCGTTCTTCGGGGCGGTGCGGGGCGCAGTGCAGCCTGAGGACTGTGGAGGCGGATATCCCGTTGTGCTGCAGGGGTTCTCAGGCCCGTCCCGGGAATCGCTCATGATCTGCACTCTCCAATGACCACCCTCGGTCGTCATCAGCCGCCCGCCCCGACTGTGCGCCCTCAACGCGCCGCTCTACTAGGGCCTTTCGGCCCCGAATGACGCCGCCCCGGTCGCACAGCTCGGGTATCGCCCCCAATAGAAGCGGTTTCCGCTCATCCGAGATCGTGGCCGTTTAGCGTTGGTGACCCATGCAGCATCTGGAAATGCTTGGCGGAGCTCGCATACTTCTCATTGAGAGAAGTGACAAGGAGAGGGATGACAGTGTCGTCGGTAACCGCTGAACCCAAGACGTCGTCGAACCTGGCTTCGATGTTCTTTGATCGAGTCGCCGTTTCCACCGATAAAGAGGCGTTTCGGCAACTGCATGACGGCCGCTGGGTGTCGATCACCTGGCAGGAGACCGCCGACCGGGTGCGGGAACTCGCGGCGGCCTTGCTCGCGTCGGGCATCGAACCGGAACAGCGCGTCGCCATCATGGCGGGCACCCGGTACGAGTGGATCCTGGCCGACCTCGCCGTGATGTGCGCCGGTGCGGCGACGACGACCGTCTACCCCAGCACGCACGCGGCGGACGCCACCTACATCGTGGCTGACTCGGAATCGCAGATCGTCTTCGCCGAGGACGCATCACAGGTCGCCAAACTCGCCGACAATCGCGGCGACCTGCCGGACGTACGGCTGGTGGTGGTCATGGACGGGGAGGGTGACGGGGACTGGGTCATCACTTTCGACGAATTCGCCCGCCGCGGCGCCGCTCACCTACAGGAACACCCGACATCCGTCACCGACGCCGCAGCCACGGTGACCAGCGAATCGCTCGCCACGCTCATCTACACGTCGGGCACCACCGGACGCCCGAAGGGGGTTCGCCTCGCGCACCGGTCATGGACCTCGGCGGCGGAGTTCATCCGCAACGAGGAACTCCTGGGCGAGGACGACCTGCACGTGTTGTGGCTGCCGCTGGCCCACTCGTTCGGCAAGGTGCTGCTCGCCAGCCAGCTCGCGTGCGGTTTCGTCAGCGCTGTCGATGGGCGCGTGGACAAGATCGTCGAGAACATGGGCGTCGTGAAGCCGACGTTCATGGCCGCGGTTCCGCGCATCTTCGAGAAGGCGCATGCGCGGATCGTGATGACGAGCCAGGAAGGCGGCGGCATCAAGGCCCGGTTGTTCGAGCAGGCCTTCCGGGTTGGCCTGGACGTCAGCCGCCGGCGCCGTGACGGCAAGCCGGTGCCGCTGCCGCTACGGCTGCAGCAGCAGCTGTTCGACCGCCTGGTGTTCAGCAAGGTGCGCGCGGTCTTCGGCGGCCGGCTGCGGTTCTTCGTCTCCGGGTCCGCGCCGCTGAACCGCGAGATCGCCGAGTGGTTCCTCGCTGCCGGGGTGCTGGTGCTGGAAGGCTACGGGCTCACCGAATCCGCGGGGGCCGGGTTCATCAACCGTCCCGACAACTACAAGCTGGGCACCGTCGGGTTGCCGTTCGACGGCACCGGGGTGCGCATCGGTGACAACGGCGAGGTGCAGCTGCACGGCCCGCTGGTGATGACGGGCTACCACCACTTGCCCGACAAGACCGAGGAGGCGATGACGAAGGACGGATGGCTTCGCACCGGCGACCGCGGCAGCCTCGATTCCGACGGGTTCCTCACCATCACCGGCCGCATCAAGGAGTTGTTCAAGACCTCCGGTGGCAAGTACGTCGCGCCGCCGGCCATCGAAGCGAAGTTCATGGCGCTGTGCCCCTACGCCAGCCAATTCATCGTGTTCGGCGAAGCGCGCAACTACTGTGTCGCGCTGATCGCCCTGGACGGTGACGCGCTGACGAAATGGGCTGAAGAGCAAGGGATCTCGGAAGGATCGTTCGCCGAGCTCACCCGCAACGCCCAGGTCCGCGAGTTGGTCGACGGCTACGTGCAGCAGTTGAACAGCGAACTCAACCGCTGGGAGACGATCAAGAAGTGGGAGCTGATTGACCACGAATTATCAGTCGACACAGGGGAATTGACACCTTCGCTGAAGCTCAAGCGGGCGGTGGTGGAGCAGAACAATAAGCAGGTCATCGACGGGTTCTACACCTGACCACTCACCGCAACTGCGGCATCACTTCACTCGCCAGCAGTTCCAGATGCGCCAGGTCGGACATGTCGAGCAGCTGCGCGTATACCCGCCGCACTCCCAACTCCCCCCACGGGCCCAGCTTGTCGACGATCTCGCCAGGCGTGCCGACCAGCGGACTGTTGGACCGCATCTCGTCGACCTCCCGGCCGATCACCGCAGCCCGACGGGACACCTCGGCCTCGTCGCGGCCGGCGCACAGCACGAAGGCGCTGGAATAGACGATCGAGTCCGCGGCCCGCCCGGCCGCGGCGACCGCGTCGGCCACCCGCTCGAACTGCGTACGCACGACGTCGATCGTCGCGAAGGGCACATTGAATTCGGCCGCGTACTGTGCCGCGAGAGCCGGGGTGCGTTTGGCCCCGGTGCCGCCGATCACGATCGGCGGATGCGGGTTCTGTACCGGCTTGGGCAGCCCCGGTGAGTCGGCGATCGTGTAGTGCTCGCCCGCGTAGTCGAATGTCTCACCTTTCGGTGTGGTCCACAGCCCCGTGATGATGGCGAGCTGCTCGCTGAGCCGGTCGAAACGTTCGCGCACCGACGGAAATGGGATCCCGTAGGCCCGGTGCTCCGATTCGAACCAACCGCTGCCCAAGCCGAATTCGACACGGCCGCCGCTCATTTCGTCGACCTGTGCTACCGCGATCGCCAGCGGCCCGGGGTAACGGAACGTCGCCGAGGTCACCAGTGTGCCCAACCGGATGCGTGACGTCTCGCGGGCGATCGCGCCCAGCGTCACCCAGGAGTCGGTTGGCCCCGGCCCCCCGTCACCGCTCATGGCCAGAAAGTGATCAGAGCGGAAGAACGCGTCGAAGCCGAGATCTTCGGCGGCTCGCGCAACTGCTGACTGGTCGGCGTAGGTGGCCCCTTGCTGTGGCTCGACGAAAGCGCGGAAGTCCATGGGTTCCTTCGGTAACTCATTGCACCGCAACGTGATAGCGGCACGGTCGATTCAGGATACGCCAGTGGGCTTGCGGTTGGAATCGGTGAATCGGACGCTGACGCGCTGAAAGCGCTTGACGCGTTCGGCTTTGGCTTTTCTGGTGTAGGTCTTGCGGTCGGCCGGCGTGAGATCCGCGTCGTCGGTGAACGGGGTCAGCAACGAACGCGGATGCAACCCTTCGACCAGCACCACGTTGATCTCGGCGCACAGCACCAGCGTCGAGGACACCAGGAACAGGAACGCCAGCATGCCCAGCACCAGTGCGAACACACTGTTGGTGGCGCTGGAGGACTTCACCACGTGCCCGATGTACCCGGCCCCGAACCATTGCAGAATCTGCCAGACGATGGCCGCCGCGATCGCTCCCGGCAACACCTGGCGGTAGGTCAGTTCGCGCGCCGTGGTCACCCGGAAGGCCACCAGGCAGATGCCTGCGTTGATGGCCACCGCGACCAGAGCGATGCCGATCCTGCCGAATGGGCCCAACGTGCTGGTCACGTGCGCGATCGCCGACAGCAGGGTGGTGGCGATGGCCGCCGAGCCGAGCACCAACAGCAGTAGGAAGCTGCGCACCCGTGACCGGATCGGGTCGGGGCGCTCGTGCCGCGGTACCGCCCACACCGAATCCATGGCGTTCTGCAGCGCCTGTCCCACGCCCAGACCACCATAGAGCGCGCCGACTATGCCTACCGCCACTGCTCCGGCCCCGCCGCTGAGTCCTTCTGGTTGATGTAGCTGGCTGCCGATGACCGGGAACTGACTCAACGTGCTTTGCAGCACTTCTGCCTGCAGGTCGGGCCTACCGGCCAGCAGCACCCCAAGGCCGGTGGTCAACAGCAACAACAAAGGGAACAGCGAGACAAACGCGTAGTAGGTGATCAGCGCGGCAAGATAACCGCCCTGATCGTCGAGGTATTTGTAGATCACCGCAATGGTCACACCCACGGTGCGATTGCGTTGCTGCAATCTGTCCAGCCAGCCGACCATCGCCGCTCACTTCACGCTCACCAATGAAACACGCTGAGAAATACCCGAAACCACGAAAGGTCAATCTCTGCTTAGGGCGTCGAGTTCGGGGTACCCCGCGAAATCCACGTCCCAGCATTTCGGAGTAGCCATGCCACCGCGCCGCCAGCCCGACCAGACCGCCCCCAAGCGAACGAGCCCGACCGGCAACACCAACGGTGAGGCCGGAGATTACGACGTCCGCGCCCAGGGCGGCCAGTATCTGACCACCGCTCAGGGCCTGCGCCTTCCCGACACCGACCACTCGCTGAAAGCCGGTAGCCGCGGGCCCAGTCTGCTCGAGGACTTCCACCTGCGCGAGAAGATCACCCACTTCGACCACGAGCGCATTCCCGAGCGCGTCGTGCATGCCCGCGGTGCGGCCGCGCACGGTGTGTTCGAGTCCTACGGCACCGCCTCATCGGTCACCAGGGCCGGGTTTCTTGCGCGCAAGGGCAAGAAGACCGAGGTGTTCTGCCGATTCTCGACGGTGCTGGGCTCGCGGGGGTCGGCCGACACCGTTCGCGACACCCGGGGGTTCGCGGTCAAGTTCTACACCGATGAAGGCAATTTCGACTTGGTGGGCAACAACATTCCGGTGTTCTTCATCCAGGACGGCATCAAGTTCCCCGACGTCGTCCATGCGGCGAAGCCCCATCCCGACCGTGAGATCCCGCAGGCCCAGTCCGCGCACGACACCTTCTGGGATTTCGTCTCGCTGCATACCGAAGCCACGCATCACGTGCTGTGGAACATGAGCGACCGTGGCATTCCGCGTTCCTACCGCACGATGGAAGGGTTCGGCGTCCACACCTTCCGGCTGGTGAACAGGAAGGGCAAGACGAGCCTGGTCAAGTTCCACTGGAAGCCGGTGGCCGGCGTGCATTCCCAGGTCTGGGAAGAGGCGCAGATCACCGCCGGCGTCGATCCCGACTTTCACCGCCGGGACATGGCCGATGGCATCGAGGCGGGCGCCCCGCTCGAATACGAGCTCGGCATCCAGGTCATGCCGGACGACGGCACCGACAGCTTCCAGGGCATCGACCTGCTGGACCCGACCAAGCTGGTGCCCGAGGAGATGGTGCCGGTGCAGCTGATCGGCAAATTGACCCTGAATGCCAACCCGACCAACTTCTTCGCCGAAACCGAACAGGTCGCGTTCCATCTCGGCAACCTGGTTCCCGGTATAGAACCGACCAACGACCCGCTGCTGCAGGCCCGCCTGTTCTCGTACCTGGACACGCAGCTCACCCGTCTCGGTGGCCCGAATTTCACCCAGTTGCCGATCAACCGGCCGCACTGCCCGGTCAACGACATGCTGCGTGACGGTATGCACCAGACCGCGATTCACACCGGCCAGGCGCCCTACCGCCCCAACAGCATCGATGACGGGGAGCCGTTGGTGGCCGGCGCCGACGAAGGCGGTTATGTGCAGACGCCGCGGCAGGTGCAGGGGCCGACGGTGCGGGAGAACCCGTCCTCGTTCGAGGATCACTTCACCCAGCCGGCGATGTTCTACCGCAGTCTGTCCGCGGTCGAGCAGGCGCATGTCATCGAAGCGTTCACGTTCGAGCTCGGCAAGTGCTACGAGCAGTCCATCAAGGAACGCCAACTCGAAGTCCTGGCCAATGTCGACGTCGATCTGTGCAAGCAGGTCGCCATCGGGCTCGGCCTGCCCGCGCCCAAGGGCAACCCGCCCAAAGACGTTGTGCTGTCGCCGTCTTTGTCGCAGGTGGTAGAGATCCCCGGCCCGATCGACGGCCGCAAGGTCGGCATCATCGCCGGAGCGGACTCCGACCTCGGCGGCGTCGCCAAACTCGTCGACGCCGTCCTCGGGCTCAGCGCGACGCCGTTGGTGACCGCGCCTGTCGGCGGTGTCCTGAAGTCCGGCCGGCGCAGCGTGATCGTCGAACGGACCCTGCTGACCACGCGATCCATCGAGTTCGACGCGGTGGTGGTCGCCGGCGGAACCAAGCCCACCAACGACCTGAAGCTGGTTCTGTTGTTGCAGGAGGCTTTCCGGCATTGCAAACCGATAGCCGCGTGGGGTGACGGGACGGCTGCGCTGAGGGCCGCGGGCATCCCGCTGGACGCACCAGGCGTCCTGGTCGCCGACAAGATGGACCGCAAGTTCACCACTGCGCTGGCAAAAGCCGTTGGCCTGCATCGGGTGTGGGAGCGGGCCGTCGACGTGATGGCCTCCGAGGTGGCGCCGGCGCGCTGACCTCACACGGTCGCGCGGTCGCGGCCCTCCCAGTAGGGCTTGCGCAGCTCCTTCTTGAGGATCTTGCCGGTGGGGTTGCGTGGTAGCTCGTCGGCGAAGTCAATGGATTTCGGACACTTGTAGGCGGCCAGTCGCTCGCGGGCGAAAGCGATGATCTCCTCCGCGGTGGCCTCGCCCTCAAGCGCCACAACGGCTTTCACCACTTCACCCCATTTGTCGTCGGGCACGCCGATGACCGCGACCTCCACGACTGCCGGGTGCTCGGCCAATACCTGCTCGACTTCGATCGAGTAGATGTTCTCGCCGCCCGAGATGATCATGTCCTTCAGCCGGTCCTCGACGAAGATGTATCCGCCGTCGTCGACGCGGCCGATGTCGCCGGTGCGGAACCACCCGTCCTCGGTGATCGACTCGGCGGTTGCCTCGGGCCTGTTGTGGTACCCCTTCATCAATTGCGGTGAGCGGAACCACAATTCGCCCTGCTCGCCGGTCGGGACGTCCTGGAGCGTGTAGGGGTCGACGACACGCACCTCTGCGCCCGGCACCAGCGTGCCCGCGCTGCTGAGCCGCTCCGGCCGGTCGGTGGCGCGGTGGGCCTCGGGGAGCAGGTGACTGATCACCCCGCACAGTTCGGTCAGGCCGTACGCCTGGATGAAGTCGGTGTTCGGCCACGCCTCCAGGGCTGCGCGCAGCAGCGGCAGCGGCATCGGTGACGCGCCGTACGAGTAGGTCTTGAGCGCACCGAACAGTTTCACCGCGTCCTCGCCGGACTCCAGTACCTTGGCCAACACCGCCGGCACCAGGAACGTTCTGTTGGCGCCCTTGAGGATTGCGCCGGCCAGTGTCATGCCGTCGACGTCGCGCGTCATCACGCTCGGCACTCCGTCGTGAATACCGAACTGTACGTAGGACGATCCACCGACGTGGAACAGTGGCATCGACACCATGCTCTTGTCGCCCGGGTCGAAGTCGAAGCCCTCGTGTGCGTTGAGCGTGTGCGCGATCATATTGGCCTGCGTCAGCTGCACGCCCTTGGGGCGCCCGGTGGTGCCCGAGGAGTACATGATGATGCACACGTCATCGGGGTCGACGTCGTCGGCGCGTCCCACCGGTGTCGACCCGGCCAGCAGCGCTTCGTATTCGTCGCCGTCGCCGCCTTCGGGCGTCACCGTGATGATGTGCTCGACGTTGGTGAGGTCGCCGCGGATCTTGTCGATGCTCGGCTTCAGCTCGGCACCCACGATCAGGACTTTGGCTCCCGAATCGTTGAGGACATAGTCGAGTTCGTCGGCCGCCAGCCGGAAGTTGATGATCGCGTTGGCCGCGCCCAGCGATGCGGCGGCAATGGTCAACTCGACACACGCGGGATGGTTCTTGTCCAGGAAAGCCACCACGTCGCCGCGCTTGACGCCGAACGCCGAGAGAGCCCCGGCCAACCGGCGCACTCTGTCGTTCCACTGCGCCCAGGTCCAGTTCCGATCCAGATAGTCGATCGCCTCGTCGTCGGGCTTGGTCGCTGCCCAGTGGGCGAGGCGGTCGTCGAGAAAGCGGGGGTCAGCTAGGTCAGGCATGCGAAGAGCCTTCCATGTCGGGTGCCTACTGAGAAGCACATCAGTGGATACGGGCGCTGCCGCCCAGTCCTACCTCCAGCACGCTGCCCGTGATAACCCCGGGGTCGGTGACCAGGTACACGACACCGCGGCTGACGTCCTCGGGCTGAAGCCACGGCTGCGGTATCGGGTTGGCCCTCGTCATGCGGCGTACCAGATCGTCGGGAACGTCATCGCCTCCGGCGGGCTGCACCATCGGCGTCTGCGTTGTGGTCGGGCAGATGACGTTGACCGTGATGCCCTCCTTCGCCACCTCCAGGGCGACGGACTTCGCGAGCCCGATGATGCCCCATTTGGTGGCGTTGTACGCGGCGAGATCCGGGATCCCCATCCGGCCGCCCATCGAGGACGTCACCACGATCCTGCCGAATCGCTGCCGCCGCATCACCGGGATGACGGCCCGCAGGGTGTGGAAAACGCCGGTCAGGTTGGTGTCGATGAGTTGCTGCCACACCTGGTCGCTGACCTGGTCCAGCGGTCCAGTGCTGACGATGCCGGCGTTGGCCACGACGATGTCGAGGCTGCCCAGGTCGGCGACCGTCTGCTCGACCGCGGCGGCGACCTGGGCGGAGTCGCGCACGTCGACGGCAATCGGCAGGCAGCGCCGTCCTGACTCCTCGACGAGTTTGGCCGTGTCGCGCAAATCGTCCTCGGTACCGAGCGGGTAGGTGAGGTCGGTCATGGGGCCGGGCGCGTCGGCGACGACGACGTCCGCCCCTTCCGCTGCCAGCGCCACCGCGTGCGCGCGGCCCTGACCCCGAGCCCCTCCGGTGATCAACGCAACCCGGCCATCCAAAGCACCCATAGCCCAGACGTTAGCCCCCGGCCACGAAACCGGTTGCGGCGGGAACGGTTCAGGTCAGTGGCGTTGCCAGGGCGGATGCGGATTGGGGATGCAGACGCCCCGTACGCATCCCAGCACGCCCCGAACCGGTGGCGGAGTCGCTTTGGGCGGCGGCTGGCATCCGGTCGCCGGACAGGGCGGGTCGCCGGGCCCGTAGTCCGCGTGGGCCGGCGGCACGGCCAGCAACGACCCTGCGGTCAGCGCTGCTGCGACGAACACCTTGGCTGCGATCATCTGACTCTGCCCTCGAACGAACTGCATGCAAGGTCAACGATAGCGCGCGGTGCGCGGTTCGGAGCCGACCGAGACCCAGCGCATAGGCTTTGCATATGAGCGCCGGGGAGCAGCGCGGGGGAGTCGATCTGACCAACTTGGATCAGCCGCTGAGTCCCGATGCCGGCGCGACCAAACGTGATCTGGTGGACTACCTGGACGCGGTGGCCGACCGGATGGTGCCCGGATTGGCCGGCCGGCCACTCACCGTGCTTCGGGTGTTGCGCGGTCGGGCGCCCTTCATGCAGAAGAACGTCCCCAAGTACACCCCGGACTGGGTGCGCACCGTTTCCATCTGGGCGGAGGCATCTCACCGCGAGGTGCATTACCCCGTGTGCGACGACCGGCGGACGCTGCTCTGGCTCGCCAACCAGCGTGCTGTCGAGTACCACCCCGCGCTGGGGTTGGCCGACGACATCTATCGGCCGACACACCTGGTGCTCGATCTGGACCCGCCGGCCGACGGCGACTTCGCCGCGGTGGTCAAGGTGGCCCACCAGGTGCGTCAGGCATTGCAGGATTGCGGTCTGGCCGGCGCGGTCAAAACCAGCGGTGCCAAGGGCGTACATGTGTTCGTTCCGATCGACGACCACGCAGCCTCCGACGATGTCGCAGCGGCCACCCGGGCGCTGGCTGCTCGCGCCGAGGCGCTTGACCCGGGCTCGGCGACAACGGCTTTCATTGTGGAGGATCGCGAGGGCAAGGTGTTCGTCGACGCGACACGAGCCGGAGGCGCGACGGTCGCCGCTGCTTATAGTCCACGGTTGCGTGGGGGCACGCCGGTGTCGTTTCCGCTCGACTGGCCGGACCTGGATCGGGTGCACCCCATCGACTTCACGGTCCACACGGCGGTTGACGCCCTTGCCGGCCGCGATCCCTGGGCCGCATCGATGCCGGCGCCGCAGCGGCTGCCCAGCGACCTCATCGAGCAGGGCCACTTGATCCCGGTCGCCCGGGTCGCCGCGATGCACGAAGGCAAGCGACGCGCCCGTGCGCGCCGCGCGGAAAAGGGCTGAGCCTCAATCGGTTCGCGAGGCCTGGTAATAGGCGATGCGCCAGCCGTCGGCGCCTCGGGTCACCAGCACGCCGATCCGCACGCTGACGGTGTCCCGATCGGGAAACGAGAAGTCGGCGTGCAAATATCCCAGCACCGCGTCGGTAGCGACGGGCCGAGTTTCCAGGACACGGTAGGACACCGTCATGCCTGATGGTTGTCCGTCGTAGTACGCGTAGACACCTTGTCTGCCAACGCTATAGGGCCGCAGTCCCTGGAAGACCGCGTCCTCGGTGAACTGCTCGGCCACCCGGTCAGGCTGGTGGCTGTCGATGCCCGCCTTCCAGCGGTCCATCACCTCACCGACGATGCCTTCGAGTTCAGTGCCCGGCACTTTGGCCTCCGTCCACATGCAGGATCTCGCCGGTGACGAACGAGTTGCCTTCCAGGTACAGCACCGCGTCCACCACCTCGTCGATCTCACCCAGCCGCCCGAGTGGATGCATCTTAGCCAGCAGGTCGTGGGTCGACGGGGCGTGCATCGGTGTGCGAATGTTGCCGAGCGCCACGGCGTTGACTCGAATCCCCTTGTCGGCGTACTCGATTGCCAGTGCCTTGGTCGCCGCGTTGAGCCCGCCCTTGGTCAGCGACGCCAGCGCCGAGGGCACCGCGGAATTGGGATGATCGACCAGGCTGGTGGAGATATTCACCACGTGGCCGCCACCGCCACGGGTCAGCATCGCCGCGATCGCGGCGCGCGAAACCTCAAAGAAGCCACGGAGATTCACTCCGGTGACGGCGTCGTAGTCCTCGTCGGTGTATTCCGTGAACGGCTTGGGCACGAAGATCCCGGCATTGTTCACGACGGTGTCGACGCGACCGAACCGTTCCAGTGCCCCATCCACGATGCGGGCGCCCACTCCGGGCTGCGCCACGTCGCCGGCGACGGCGAGTACCAAGGGATCGGTGCTGTCTGCGATGCGACGCGAGTTGGCGACCACGGCGTAGCCGCGTCGGCGGTATCCCGCGACCAACGCGTCCCCGATTCCCTGCGAGGCGCCGGTGATGATGGCGACACGTTCGTCCATGAGCGGGTCCCTTTCTTACTCGGTGTCGTCGTCAACAACCATTAGGCTCCGGAGCATTCCGTCCGCAGCAGTGGAGGAGAGCACATGGTGATTCAGGTCGACATCGCAGCGGTCGGCGTCCACGTTCTCGACACGCATGTCCTTGGGGTCACCTCCATTCCCGACGGCTCCGACGGGCAGCTGGTCGAGGCCATCAAGATCTCCGCGGCCGGTACCGCGGCCGGCACGGCGGTGGTGCTCAGCCGCCTCGGGGCCCGGGTCCGCTGCTACGGAGCCGTCGGAACCGATGCCCTCGGTGACACGCTGCTCGGGTTGCTCGAGGGCCATGGCGTCGACGTCGCCGGCATTGCGCGCACCACGGCGAGCCAGACGTCGGCATCGGTCATCCCGGTGCGTCCCAACGGTGACCGTCCCGCCTGGCACTGCCCGGGCGCCAACGCCACCCTGACCCTGGATGCCCTTGACCTCGACGACATTGCCCGCGGCAGGCACCTGCATCTGGGTGGACCGGAATTTCTGGGCGGAGCTGCCGCCGCGACGCTGCTCAAGCGCGCCAAGGAGAGCGGGATGTCGACGTCGATGGACATCCTGGCCGGTGGCAATCCCGGCCTGCTGGCGTGGATCGCCGAGGCACTGCCGCACACCGATTATCTGCTGCCCAACGATGAGCAGGTGCTCGGCTTCACCGGCGCCACCGATTTGGAGAAAGGAGCCAGGGCGCTGTTGGAGGCCGGCGCCGGCTGCGTCGCGGTGACCCGGGGGGGTGCGGGCGCGCTCGTCGTGGCGGCCGAAGAAACGATTGCGGTGCCCGCGTACCCGGTCGACGTCGTCGACACCACTGGGTGCGGCGACGCGTTCTCGGCGGGGTTCATTCTGGGTCGGGCTCTGGGGCGCGACCTGGCTGAGTCGGCCCGGCTTGGATGCGCTACCGCTGCACAGGTTGCGGGCGGAGTGGGTACCGACGCGGGTTCTTACGACCTGGCGACGGTCGACGCTTTTGTGGCTCAGAACCAGGGGCCGGGGTAGCGGCCGTCGGTGTCGCGCACCAACAGGATCTCCCGGCAGTCCCCTTTCTGCTCGGGCGCGGTCTCGCCGCTGCACACCAGGGTCCAGCCGGATATGCGTCCGAACGGCCGGTCGGTCCAGTTCGTGGCAACCGGGTTGGTCTCCGGAAGCGCGAGCACGGAATGCGTGCCGGCCGAGTTGGTGATGTACAGGTGGTCACCGAAGAACGCGAGCTTCGAAATCGGTTGCTTCTTGGCCTCATCCCGAGCCGTGAGCAGATCCCAGTGCTGGGTGCGCAGATTCCACACCCCATAGCCGAACTGAGAACCGGCCGAGCCCCGCCCGTCGACGAAGAGCTTGCCGTCCGACAGGGTCGCTGCCAGGCCGCCGCCGGAAATCCGTTCGGTGTCACCGAATTTGACGAGAGTCCGCGATGTCAAGTCGTAGAACGCGGTCGACATCACCGGTGGGTTGTGCGAGTCCCAGTGCGTGATCTGCACGAGCTTGTCTGGCCCATCGGATAATTCAGCGTCGACTGTTGCCACGTCGTTGTCCTGGTAAACGGGTTCGCCAGTGGGCAACCGTAATTCAGCGCCCAGCGGGCCGCCGGGCACAGGATTGCGTTGGAAAGAGAGCACGTCCTGCCATACCCGGGCCTGCTCCGGGTCGTCCCAGCGGGAGGCCAGGTCGGTATTGGACAGGATTGTGGTTTTCGGAGGCGACGGTGACCCGTGCGTGTCGGTGAAAGCGTTGACCCACGCCACTCCGGTGGTGGTCGGCGCCAGCCGCCAGTCCTTGGCCGCGGCGAGCTTGAGCTCCGGTGCCGGCGGGAGTACCTCCCTGGTGGCCAGCGGCTGACTCGATTTAAGGTCGAACAAATAGGCCGTGGCCTTCACCGCGGCCGGCGCCTGGCCGGGGGTGGTGGTGGCGACGACATAGACGACCTTCATGTCACCGACGTTGTTGGACAGCGCACACATGGCGCCGGTGACCGTCTCGCCGGCGGCGACCATCGGCACCGCCGGCATGATCAAATCGGCGGTGTTGGGGTCCAGGACTTTAGGCCGGATATCTTCGAGCGCGGATTTGCTGGCCGAGAATTCGGTGGGGCAGCCAAAGTAGACGGTATCGCCGTAGGTCTTCCAATCTTTTGCCAGCGGGCTGATGTGTGGTGGTGCCGGCGCAACCGTATTGGGCGGCGGTTTGACGGTTGTGTGCGTGGTTTGCGCGGCAGGTGGCGTCACGGTCGCGGATGTGGAGCATCCAGCGAGGACCGCAGCAGCGGTCAGTGCGACCATTATGTGTTTGCCCGTTGATGCAAACAGCCTGTTCAGCACAGTCATCAGCGTTCCCCCCGCTAAGTCCGGTGTCCTTTGAGCCTAGAGGGGTGCGTTGCTAACTGCGACTTGAGTCAACTCCGCTCCGATCGAACAGGGTGGCGGCGACCGAGACGCTGGCGGCCAGAACCGCTGTGCGCTCACCCAATTGTGATGTGGGTCTCACTGATGCCGCATAATGGCCGCCGTGACTCCGAAGTCCGATTCTGGCCGGCCCGCCGCGGTCGAGCAGTTCGCCGATTCACTTCTCGATGCCGTGGAGCAGGTGGTCGACCCGGGCGGGGCGCGCCTGGATGCCGCTCTGAACGCATTGCGGCGCAACGTCATTGAATTCGTTCGCCGGTATCACCGGTTAGAGGTCGAGGTCGAAGCCGATACGTTGGACGATCCGGTGCTGTTCGTCGCCAATCACGGATTCGGCGGCGTTGTCGACCTCAACGTGATGGCCGTCAGCGCGGCCCTGGAAGACCTGGAACTCGAACGACCAGTCATTTTCCTGACGCACCAGCTGGCGTGGACGGTGGGTGTAGGGCCGATTGTCGAGCACCTGGGCGCCCGGCCGGCCAGTCGGGAAAGCGCCCACGAGGCGTTCGCCGACGGGCAGCACGTCGTCGTCTTTCCCGGAGGCGACTTGGACGCGGCGAAGAAGTTCACCGACCGCAATCAGATCGTATTCGGCGGCCGCAGCGGTTTCGCGCAGCTGGCGATGGATGAAGGAGTGCCCATCGTTCCCATCGTCACCGCCGGAGCCGGCGAGTCGTTGCTGGTGCTCTCCGATGGCGAAAGGCTCGCCCGCGCACTGCGCCTGGACAAGTTGCTGCGGGTGAAGGCGCTGCCAACCAGCCTGTCACTGCCCTGGGGGCTCAACACCGGAGCGGTGGGAATGCTGCCCTACCTTCCGCTGCCCACCAAGCTGCAGACCCGTGTTCTTCCCGCCATGGTCGCCGAACCGGAAGAGGACGCCCCGGCCTATGCCGAGCGCATCCACACCGCGATGCAGGACGCGCTCACCGAGATGACCGCGGGCCGGCGCCCGGTGATCGGCTGAGGCGCTTCGATCGAACATCCCGTCCGCGCTGATCCCAACGTCGGGCCGTACTGGGAACCGCGCCGTCGTGGTAGACCAAGGGTCATGACTGGTCTTGCCGAGCAAACCCGCTGGATGGACGCGACGGAGCAGGCGGGGCTGGTTGCCCGGGGTGAGGTCACCGCGGGCGAGTTGGTGGAAGCGGCGGTCGCACGCATCGAGCAGTCCGATGCGGCCCTGAATGCCGTGGTCATCGAATGGTTCGAGCACGCCCGGTCGGTTGCGGCCGACCCCGGTCTGCCGGACGGTCCCTTCCGTGGGGTGCCGTTTCTGCTCAAAGACCTCTACACCAGCTTTGCCGGTCAGACCCTGTCCAACGGCAACGTGGCGCTCAAGGAAGCGGGCAAGATCGACACCGCTGACACCACGCTGGTGTCTCGGTTCAAGGCGGCCGGCCTGGTCATCGCCGGCCGGACCAACAGCCCCGAAATGGGCAGTCTGCCGACCACGCAGCCGCTGGCCTGGGGGCCGACGCGCAATCCGTGGGCGCTGGACCGGACCCCGGGGGGTTCCAGTGGCGGGGCCGCCGCGGCGGTGGCGGTGGGGATGGTGCCATTTGCGAACGCTTCGGACGGCGGAGGCAGCATCCGCATTCCGGCGTCCTGTTGCGGGCTGGTGGGCCTCAAGCCGAGCCAGGGCCGCATCACCGTGGGGCCCAAGCGCGCCGAAGCGGGCCTGGGAGTGGAGTTGTGCGTCAGTCGCACGGTCCGCGACACGGCCGCGCTGCTGGACGCGGTGCACGGCCCGGGTGTCGGCGACACCGTCATAGCGCCGGCGCCGCCGCGGCCGTACCGCGACGAGGTGGGCGCCGACCCGGGCCGGTTGCATATCGGACTGCTGGACAGCCATCCGCGCGGCGGTTTCCTGCATGAGGACTGCGTTACTGCCGTGCGGGCGGCGGCGCTATTGGAGGACCTGGGCCACATCGTCGAGCCGGTCTGGCCGTCGTGCCTCGCTGATCCCACTCTGCAGCAGAAGTTCATGGCGCTGTGGGTCACCCAGATGGCCATGGCGGCGCGCGGTTTCGGCGAGACACTCGGCCGGGAGGTGACAGCCCAGGACATCGAGCCTGTCAACTGGGCGCTGATCGAGCGAGCCCGGCACGTGACGGCCGTGGAGTACGCCGCGGCGGAGAACGCGGTGTATGCCTTCCGTCGTTCGCTGCAGCAGTGGTGGGCCGATGGCTGGGATCTGTTGCTCACCCCGACGGTCGCTGAACCGCCATTGCCGCTGGCCGAGTTCGAGAATGATCCCGACCATGTGACCAGGCCGATGCGTCGTGGTGGCGAGTTCGCCGCATTCACGCCCCCTTTCAACATGAGCGGCCAGCCGGCGATCAGCCTGCCGCTGCACCGCAACCCCGATGGGCTTCCCATCGGGGTTCAGCTCGCTGCCGCATACGGCCGGGAGGACGTGTTGATTCGCGTTGCCGCGCAACTGGAGTCGGCGCACCCCTGGTCTCCCTACCGCCCGGTGATTCCGTGACGCGGGAAGAGAGAAGCGTCTCGCCCGATGGACGTTATGTGCTCTATGCCGACTCGTTCGAGGCGCGGGCCTTCCAGTGGGTGGACACACCCGAACTGCTAGACGCCACAACGGGCTCGACCGTGCTGAAGCTGACCGACGACTGTTGGCATTTGGATTCTGCGAGCTGGCGCAGCCGGTCGGTGCTGGAGATGCGGTTGCGCCATTTCCCCGATGGGGTGCCCTGCTACTCGGTGCTTGTCGACTGCGGGCAGCTCACCGCTTCGGTGGATGGAGTTGAAGCCCGTCCCCTGGACCAGGTGGACGGGCTTCTGCGGGACGCTCTGGCGGCTCAGTAGTAGCAGGTGTAGAAGGTCTGGCTCGCGTAGTCGTAGCAGGTGTAGCTGCCGGTGGGCGGCTGGTTGCCCGGCGCGGCGTCGGCGGGACCGGCGGCGCCCAGCGCGGCCAGGCCTAGGCCGGCTGCCATCAGGGACATGCCGGTGAGGGCGCGCATTTTGGTGGTGAACATTGTGCTTTCCTTTCGCTTGTGGTGCTGACAGCGAAAGAATCTGTCGGACGGCTCGACGATTTCTTGGCGGCTTCTTGGAGCCGAAGGGCTACAGGTCGAACGCGATCGGCAAACTCAGCGGCCCGCTCAGGCTCACCATCGGCTTCCACGGGGCCGGTCCGGTGATGCGGGGGTTGCGCAGCCGGCCCGTCAGCACGGTCAGCGCCTCGGCGAGTTCACGTCTGGCCAGATTGGCACCCAGGCAGTAGTGGATTCCACCGCCGAACGTCAGGATGGCCGGTGCCCCTTCGCGGGTGATGTCGACGCGGTCTGGCTCGTCGTACACCAACGGATCTCGGTTCGCCGCAGCGGTATTGACCAGAATCATGGTGCCGGCGGGAAAGAGGTAACCGTCGAGTTCGGCATCCTCGGTCACCAGTCGCAGCGTCCCGCACGCGATGGGGGAGTGGCGCATCGTTTCCTCCACGGCGCGCATGGCGAATTCGGGACGCTCCGCAAGCGACTCCCACTGGTCCGGGTGTGCGCACAGCACGTGGACCGAGGCCGCAAGCTGGTTCCTCGTGGTGTCGGTGCCCGCCAGCAACAATCCTCCCGCGAGCATGCGCAATTCGGCGGGATTGAGCCGGTCGCCGTCGTCCTCGGCGCGTATCAGATCGGACAGGAGGTCCTCGGTCAGGCTGTGACGGCGCCGGACCACCATCTCGTCGACATAGTCGTCGAGCTCTCCCCAGGCCCGCATCACGTCGGATTCGATCTCGCTGACGCCTGCGATGAAGCTGAAGGCCTTGAAGATCTCGTCGGCCCATTGCGAAAAACGTTGCCAGTCCTCGCGGGGCGCGCCGAGCAGCGCGCAGATGATCGGAACGGGGTAGGGACGGGCAAGGTCGGTGACCACATCGCAGTGGTTGGTTCCCGCACCTGCTTCGGCGACGCGATCGACGAGATCGTTCATCACCGCCACCATGGTGTCGTGCAGCCGTAGCGTCGCGCGAGGGGTGAAAGCCTTGGACGTCAGGCTGCGCAGGCGATGGTGCGCATCACCCTCGAGGCACAGCAGGCTGTTCATCACCTTGTCCCACAACGGTCCCGAAGTGATGCCCTGGACAACAAGATTCAAGCCCGGCGGGATCTGGAATCGGCTGTCGCGCAGCACTGCGCGCACAAGGTGATAGGAAAGCACCTCGGGCCCGAACGGCCCGAGCGCGATCGGCGCCTGCCGTTGCGCGGCCTGGATACGCGGGTAGACGGCGGCCGGAGTTTCGGTGGGTTCGTAGCACAGGGTCGGCAGGCCGGCGTCGAAAACGCTTGGGGCAGCGGCGCCGACGGTCATGATGGCCTGCGCGGCGCAACCAGCGGCCGGGCCCGCCCCGGATGGAATGCGCGATCGTTCATCGCCGGCCACCTGCCCACTGACGAAGTGCGGCTCCCGGACCCCAGACCGCCGGGACAACTGTCACATAATGTATGGCCGCGAAAGGCGGTTGTCAACGAAATGCGACCGCCTGGTCGGCAAATCACCGAACGTGAATCCCAGCGCGTGGCAAAACGCAATACACTTCTGGATGAGCGTATGGTCAGTTGTCGCCAGGGTGCCCAAATGAAACATGGGCCGACAGGACATCGCCTGCCAGCCCATGCGTGAAGGAGTGTCGCTTATATGACGGTCACTCCGGTGGCCTGCGGCCCCTTGGCGCCTTGGCCGATGTCGAATTGGACTCGTTGGTTCTCCTCGAGCGAACGGTAACCATTCCCGTTGATCTCGGAGTAGTGCACGAACACATCTCCAGTGTCTCCGTCGGGAGCGATGAATCCGAAGCCTTTATCGCTGTTGAACCATTTCACGGTCCCCTGTGCCATACTCTATCTTTTCTCTCAATCTGAACGGATGTCGAAAAACACCCCGGATCACACTAGCACGGCTTCGGCGTGACATCGGTTTTTCTGCTTGGGATTTCGTTCGGGGGCTGACTCCCGGGTGCGCTCGGGGTGTCGCAGTGCTATCGAATGCTCCTGTCTCCGTGATGATTTGATCATTGCGCTACGTGATTTCCACTGCCGTGTAGCATTGAGGTTGAGCGTTTGATTGATTGGTTTGATTTCTGTCGATCCTCACCCCAGCCACCGGTTGAATCCGAAAGAAGGATCGTCTTGAATTGCTTGTTGCCCCAGCAAGTTTGCCTGCGATGAATCGCGGACCGCACGGCCGGCGCCTGGCGAGCCCGGTCCGGCTCACCTTGTCGGCGGAGTTAGGCGCACCAGTGGACGGGGCATGGTGGCCCCACTCGGCCTCGATTGCGGGTGAGCTTCCCGAGCTGATCGAGGTTCTGTCGCCGAGACTGGGCCAGGTTGTCGCCATCAACGTCAATTGGACGTCCTTGGAGGCTTCGCCGGACCTGGACGCGGCCTTCGGCACGATGCCCGCTCTGCCCGGTGGGCTGCCCGCGCGCCAACGACTGATGGCAATCAGCGGTAGCCATGCCTGCGCGAACATCCTGGTGGTGCCGTGCAGAACCTCCGGGACTCTGGCCCTCATGCTGTTGCGCCAAGCCGCGAATCTTCCGATCACGCCATCTGAGGCGACCACGCAGACCTACCGGTCGGGCGATCACATCGTGCGCGCGGCGCGTGCCGAAAGTGAGTCGTTCGAGGGACGCCTGCGGACGGGGCCGTGAACCGCACGCAAGACTGAGGTACGGCTATTGACCCGATAGTTCCCGGCGTCGACGATCGAACGATGCAGCAGGAAATCGCGCCGACGCTGCCGCCGGGACCCCGGTTACCCGGCTGGGTGCTGGCAGCGCTGATGATGGGCCGCGGTCCCGCGGCGGTGGCCGCCTGCCATCGCCGCTATGGCAGCGTGTTCACGCTGCGGGTGGCACTGCTGGGCACCATGGTCTATCTGGCCGATCCGGCCGACATCAAAACGGTGTTCGCCGGCGACCCCGGCGTCTTCCACGCCGGCGAGGCCAACAAGATCTTGCGCGGGCTGCTGGGTGACAACTCGCTGCTCGTCATCGACGATGACATGCACCGGGAACGGCGACGGCTGATGCTGCCACCTTTCCACCGCGACGCGGTCGCCCGCCAATCCGAGTTGATGGCCGAGATTGCGGCGGACAATATCGCCGGCTGGCCGGTAGCGGAACCGTTTGCACTGGCGCCCAAGATGTCTGAGATTGCGCTCGAAATCATTCTGCGTACGGTGATCGGTGCCTCCGATCGGCACCGGCTCGCCGCGCTGCGCGCGATCATGCCCCCGCTGCTCAACCTCGGGCCCTGGGAGAGCATCGCGATCGCCAACCCGAAGCTGCTTCATCGTCGGCCTTGGCGAAGGCTGCGGCGGCACATCGCGGAGGCCGACCGCCTCCTCTACGCGGAGATCAAGGACCGCCGCACCGATGCGGACCTCGCGCACCGGACCGACACGCTTGCCATGTTGGTACGGGCCGACAGCGGGATGACGGACGGGGAATTGCGCGACCAGCTGATGACGCTGTTGGTGGCCGGCCACGACACCACCGCGACCGCGCTGTCCTGGGCGCTGGAGCGCCTGACCCGCCATCCCGACATCTTGGCGAAGACGGTGCGGGCGGCCGAGGCCAGCGCGGCCGGTGACCCGGCGGGAGACGAGTACCTGGACGCGGTGGCCAAGGAGACGTTGCGCATCCGTCCGGTGGTGTTCGATGTGGGCCGGGTGCTGACCGAACCGGTCGACCTGGCCGGTTACCGGCTGCCGGCGGGAGTGATGGTGGTCCCGGCAATGGGACTTGTCCACGCGAGCGCGGCTGTATATGCAAATCCGGAACGGTTCGACCCTGACCGGATGCTGAGGGCCACTCTGAGTCCCAGCACCTGGCTCCCGTTCGGCGGCGGCAACCGTCGTTGTCTTGGCGCCACCTTCGCCATGGTCGAATTCCGGGTCGTGCTGCGCGAAATCCTGCGCCGTGTCGAGTTGAGTACGACCGGCGACGCCGGCGAACGCCAGAAGCTCAAGCACGTCATCCTCGTTCCGCATCTCGGCGCCCGGGTCAGCGTCCGCGCGCACAAGCCTGTGGGTCAGCCGGCCGCGATGCACCGGTGACCACCTACCTTCACGAGCGCTTCCCCGAGCTGCGTCGGACATTGCACCGCGTCTACCTCGGTGACGGGCCGACACCGGTGCGCCCGCTGTCTGGTTTGACGACCGCCGGCCCGGCGCTCTGGATCAAGGACGACGGCGCCTACGGCAACGGGGGCTGGGGCGGAAACAAAGTACGCAAGCTGGAGTGGCTGCTTCCGGAGGCGAAAAGACTTGGCCGACAGACGATCCTGACTTTCGGCGGTCTCGGTACCAACTGGGGGCTGGCGACGGCACTCTACGCCCGCGATGTCGGTCTGCGCACCGCGCTCGCGCTCATCGATCAGCCGGTCGACGAACATGTCGCGGCTCAGCTCACGCGCTTGCGCGCCTCCGGCGCCGACATCTATCTGACCCACAGCAAGTCTCGTACGGTCGCGGCCGTGCCGTTCCTTTATGCGCGGCACCGCCGCCCTTACGTGCTGCCCGCCGGGGGGTCCTCACCCGTGGGTGTTCTGGGTTACGTCGAGGCTGCGCTGGAAATCGCCGCGCAAGTGGATAAGGGCCTGCTGCCGGCGCCGGGGTCCGTTGTCGTCGCAGTCGGATCGGGCGGCACCGTCGCCGGTCTGCATCTCGGCCTCGCGCTGGCCGGCCTCAACACCACCCGCGTGATCGGCGTCGTCGTGAACGACACACTGCGCCTGAGTCATCGCTCGATCACCGCCCTTGCGCGCCGCGCCGCCCGCCTACTGGACAAGCGCGGCGCGCGCCTGACCGATGTCACCCTGCCCGCGGAGCGCCTGCTGCTGCTGCGCGACTGGCTCGGTCAGGGCTACGGCCACCCGACGGCTCAGGGCACGGCGGCACTACAGCTCGCCCACGAGAAAGAGGGTCTGGAACTCGAGCCCGTCTATACCGCCAAAGCGGTGGCGGCACTGCTGGACCTGCACACCGGCGGCCGGATACCCGACGGACCGGCGCTCTATCTCCACACGAACGGGCCACGCTGCCAGGCGGCACGCGAAACGGGTTAATGTCGCGGTTGTGGAGTTCGAGCTCGACGACGAGCAGCGGGCGTGGCTGGCGGACGTGCGGCAGTTCCTCCGGGACAACGTCACCCCCGCGCTGCGTGCCGAGATGGCCGAGCATGACCTCGAGTTCCAGGGCGGCGAGCTGACCGCGTTCCGCCGCAAGATCGGCGAACGCGGCTGGTTCGGGCTGAACTGGCCACGCGAATACGGCGGGCTCGGGCTGACCGCGATGCACCAGCACCTGTTGATGAGTGAATTCGAGTACTGGGGTGTGCCCGGCCCGGATCTCACGGTCACGTCGGTGGCGCCGATGATCATGCGGCATGGCACCGAACAGAACAAGGCGGAGTTCCTCCCGCCCATCGCCAGGGGGGAAATCGTCTGTGCTGTGGGGTATTCCGAGCCCAGTGCCGGGACGGATCTGGCCAGTCTGCGTACCCGGGCCGTTCGCGACGGCGACGAATGGGTGATCAACGGGTCCAAGATCTGGAATAGCGGTGCTCAGCGCTGCACACACGAATGGCTATGCGTGCGAACCGATCCCGACGCGAAGAAGCACCGCGGCATCTCGGTGATCATGGTGCCCGTCGACACGCCCGGCGTCGAGGTCCGACCGTTGTACGCGTGGTCGGGCTACCGCACCAACGAAACGTTTTTCCGCGACGTGCGGGTACCGGCCGGCAACCTCGTCGGTGAGGTGAACAAAGGCTGGACCTACATCACCGGGGCGCTGGACCTGGAGCGCGGAGCGTTGACCAACGCGGGCGATCTGCGGCGGGCGCTGGACGAGTTGGTGTCGCTGGCGGGCCGCCCGCTTCGCGACGGCTCGGTACCGGTCCACCAACCCGCCTTCCGTCGCCGCCTGGCCCAGGCCGAGGCCGACGTCGAAGCCGCCACGTTGATGGGGTACGAGGCGGCGTCCCTGCTCGACAGCGGACAGATACCTTCGATCGAGGTGAGTGTGGAGAAGATCTTCACCAGCGAACTGCGCCAGCGCATCGCGGATCTGGCGCTCGATCTGCTCGGACCGGACGGGCTGCTGGCACACCGCAGCGCCGCCGCGCCGCTGGGTGGGTTCTTCGAGCGCCTCTACCGGGTGTCGCCACTGATGCGCTTCGGTGGTGGCGCCAACGAGGTGTTGCGGGATGTGATCGCCCAGCGTGGCTACGGCATGCCGTCCTACGGCCGGTGATCCGATGCGACTACTCCCCGATCAGGATGAGCGCGATCTGGCCGCCATGTGTCGCGGCCTGTTGGCCGCCCACAGTCCCTACGACCGGAATGTCCCGCCGCCCCTGTGGAAAGTGCTTGCCGAAGCCGGCCTGCTAGGCCTGGCGATCGACGAGAAATCGGGTGGCTCGGGCGGCACGTTGAGCGATCTCGGTATCTTCTGCATAGAGGCAGGACGGGCGTTGTGCCCCAACATCATTCACAGCACGCTGCAGGCGGCGCTGGCGATCCACTGGCTGGGTGGGCCGGGCGCACGAGACGCCTGGTTGCCCGGACTGACCTCCGGAACGTCCAGCGCCACGACAGCACTGTGGAACCCACGCGATGCGTCCATGCCGGGTTCGCCGGTTCGCGGCATGGCCGACGGGAACGGACGTTGGCGGCTATCCGGTGTGGCCGACTTCGTCGCCGACGCCGACCTGGCCGACCTGATCGTCGTGGCCGCGCGAATCGATTCCGCCACTGGTGTTTTCGTCATCGATCTGGCGGCTAACGGGATCGCCGTGGAAACGCTGCCGATGATGGGTGGGTACCGCAGTTGCACCGTCACGTTCGATGAGGTGCTCGTCGAAGATGATGTTCACATTCTGGGCGCCGGTGTCTGCCCGGGTGAGTTGCGCCGCGTGGCCAATGCCGCGGTGGCGTTGCTGTGCCTGGACCTGGTCGGGGTGGGTGAGGCGGTACTGCAGCGCACCGTCGACCACACCACGATGCGTGAGCAGTTCGGCCGGCCGATCGCGTCCTTCCAGGCGGCCCAGCACCTGGTGGCCGACATGCATATCGCGCTCTCGGCCGCCCGGCTGGCCGCGCAATCGGCGGTGTTCCGCATCGGCCGCGGTCACACCGCAACCCGGGAGACGGCTATCGCCAAGATGCACGCCACCGCGGTCAAGCAGGTCACGCTTGACGCCCACCAGCTGCATGGCGGCATGGGATATGTCGTCGACACCGACCTGCACCTGTTCTCCGAGCGCGCCAGGGTGCTGTCGACCTGGGGTGGCGGCGCCGATGTGGCGGCGAAATGGCTTGAGGATGAAATGGATTGGGAGGGGGGCAATGGACAGCCTGATTGACCCGGAATCCGCCGCGCGGGTCGGCACCGTGGTGGCGACCGCGACCGGTGAGGTGAACAAGCGGGACTGGCAACGCTGGGCCGCCGCCGTCGATGATCACAACCCGCTGTGGTTCGATACCGGCTACGCCCGAGCGCACGGGTACCGCGACGTCATCTGTCCGCCCTTGTTTCTGCAGTACGCCGTTCTCGGCGTGACCTCGTTGGGCGACCTACGGCCCGACGGATCGTCCGGCGCCGTCACCGGCAGCCTGGCGTTCCCGCGTGCCCCGCGACGGATGGCCGGCGGGGAGAACACGACTTTTCACGGGCCGGCCTACCATCGCGACGAGATCGAGATGGTACGCACCATCGACTCGATCGTCGAAAAAGAGGGCCGGTCAGGCCGATTCGTGTTGGTGACGTGGCGAGGCGAATACCGCAACCAGCACCGCGAACTCATCGCCGAGGCCACCATGTCGATGATCGCCAGGCCCGCATGAAAGGGCAGGTATACCTCGACGACGTCGAAACCGGCACTGCGATACCGATTTTGACCGTCACCGTCACCGAGACGCAGATGTTCTTCTTCAGCGCCGCGACGTACAACGGTCACCGCATCCACTACGACAAAGACTGGGCGCGCGGCGTCGAAGGCTACGACAACGTGCTGGTACAGGGGCCGTTGCAGGCGGCCTTGCTGTCGCGCTCACTGACCGATTGGGCCGGCGGTGCCGGCCGATTGGTGTCGTTCTCGGTGCAGAACCGGGCCATCGCGTATCCCGGTCAGGAATTGAGCTTCGGCGGCGTCGTCACCGGCAAGCGGGACCTGCTGGTAGACCTGGACATCTTCTGCCGGCGTGGTGACGACGTGCTGATGCCGGGCACGGCGACCGTCTGGCTGCCGCGCAGGAACACACCGTGACCGGCCTGCGCGGCGAGGCCGCCATCATCGGAATCGCCGAACTGCCGGCCGAGAAGCGACAGGCCGGACCGCCGTCGTTCACCCTCGACCAATACGCGCGACTGGCCAGGCTGGTGATCGAGGACGCCGGAGTGAAACCCGATGTGGTGAACGGCTTGTCGTGTCACGGCATCGCCGAGTCGGACATGTTCGCGCCGGCGACGCTGTCGGAGTACCTCGGCATCCCACTGGATTTCGGTGACCGTGTCGACCTGGGCGGTGCGACCGCCGCGGGTATGGTGTGGCGGGCCGCCGCCGCGGTCGAATTGGGCGTCTGCGACGCCGTACTGGCGGTGGTGCCGGGATCGCAGGCGATTCCGCGCTCCGAACGCCTGCCCGCTCGCACGCCGGGCTGGTACGGGGCGTCGAGCAACATCTACGGTTCGCCGCAGGCCGAATTCGAGATCCCGTACGGCAACGTCGGCCAGAACGCACCGTACGCGCAGATCGCGCAACGCTACGCGGCCGAATACGGTTACCAGCCGGAAGCTCTGGCCAAAGTCGCGGTGGATCAGCGGACCAACGCCTGCGCCCACCCCCCGGCGGTGTTTCACGGCCGGCCGATCTCCGTCGCCGACGTGCTGAACAGTCCGGTCATCGCCGACCCCATCCACATGCTCGAGACGGTGATGCGGGTTCAGGGCGGCGCCGGGGTCCTCATCGCCAATGCCGACATCGCCCGGAGTTCCCGCCACCGTCCGGTCTGGATCAAGGGATTCGGCGAGCACATCCGGTTCAAAACGCCCACCTACGCCGACGACCTGTTGCGTACCCCGATAGCCCGGGCGTCCGAGAAGGCCTTTGCGATGGCAGGTCTGGGCCGCGCGGACGTCGATGTCGCATCGATCTACGACTGCTACACCATCACCGTGCTGATGACGTTGGAAGATGCCGGATTCTGTGAGAAGGGCGCGGGCATGGAGTGGCTGACCCGGCACGACCTCACCTTCCGCGGCGACTTCCCGCTCAACACTGCCGGCGGTCAACTCTCCTACGGGCAGGCGGGGATGGCCGGTGGAATGCACCACGTGGTCGACGGGGCGCGGCAGGTGATGGGACGGGCCGCGGCCGCGCAGGTGCGCGAATGTGACACGGCGTTCGTCACCGGCAACGGCGGCATCATGAGCGAACAGGTTGCGCTGGTGCTGGGGGGCGACTGAGATGACCGAGCCCCGCCCGCTGCCCGAACCGACACCGGTGTCGCAACCTTTCTGGGATGCGTTGCGGCAACACCGCATCCGCATTCAGTACTCGCCGTCGTCCGGCAGGTACGTCTTCTACCCGCGCACCCTGGCGCCCGGGACCCTCGCCGACGACCTGGAGTGGCGCGACATCGACGGCGCCGGGACGCTGTACACCTACACCGTTGCGCGCCGTCCGACCGGACCGCCCTGGGCCGAAGAGGTGCCACAGCTGCTGGCGGTCGTGCAGTGGGATGCCGGGCCGCGGGTCAGCACCGAGCTCATCGATGTGGAACCCGAGCAGATCCACATCGGAATGCGGGTGTCGCCGGTGTTCCACGATGTTCCCGATCAGCAGGTGACCTTGTTGTACTACACCAAAGAGGCTGACTGCTAATGCCTTTCGAGACCATCCAACAGTTGTTGCGTGCTCGTCTGGACGACGACGGCGTCGCGATCGCATACGGTGAGCGGAGATGGACCTGGCGCGAGCACCTCGCCGAGGCATCCGCGGAAGCCTCCTCGCTGCTCGGCCTGATGGCAGCTGACCGGCCGCTGCACGTCGGCGCACTGCTCGGCAACTCCCCGGCCATGCTGCGCTCGATGGCGGCCGCGGCACTGGGCGGATATGTGTTGTGCGGCATCAACACCACCCGGCGTGGGGAGGGATTGGCCACCGACGTCCGCAGGGCCGACTGCCAGATCCTGTTGGTCGACTCCGAGCACCGTGGCCTGCTGGATGGTTTGGATCTGGCGGGGGTGACCGTCCTCGATGTCGACGGTGCCGAATACCGGGACTCGGTCACCGCCGCGAAACCGCTGGTGCCCGTCGAGCGCGGCGGTGCCGACCCGGTGGTGATCATCTTCACCTCCGGCACCAGCGGAGACCCGAAGGCGGTCCGGTTCGCGCACGCGATGGGGGTCCTGTGCGGTGCGAGCCTGGTCGAGCGATTCGGACTGTCGTCCGAGGACGTGTGTTATCTGTCGATGCCGTTGTTTCACTCCAACGGAGTGGCGGCGGGCTGGACGGTGGCGATCGCCTGTGGCGCGACCATGGTGCCGGCGAAGTTCTCGCCAACAAGGTTCCTGGCGGACATCCGCCGTTACGGAGTCACGTACATGAACTACGTCGGCAAGCCGTTGGCCTTGGTGCTCGCCACCCCTGAGTTGCCCGATGACGCCGACAACCCCCTGCGTGCGGCATTCGGCAACGAAGCCACCGAACACGATCTCGACCGGTTCGCGCGGCGTTTCGGCTGCCGGGTGGTGGACAGCTTCGGTTCCAGCGAATTCGCCGTCGTCGTGATGCGCGAGGACGGCACACCGCCCGGATCGATCGGCAAGGGTTATCCCGGCGTCAGCGTCTACCACTCGGACACGGTAACCGAATGTGCGGCAGCAGTTTTCGATGAATACGGTGCGCTGGTCAACTTCGACGAGGCTGTCGGCGAACTGGTGAACACCTTCGGTGCCGGCGGATTCACCGGCTACTACAACGACGCCGATGCCACCGACGAGCGGATGCGTCACGGCATGTACTGGTCGGGCGACCTCGCCTACCGGGATGCCGATGGCTGGATCTACCTGGCTGGGCGCACCGCGGACTGGATGCGTGTCGACGGGGAGAATCTGGCGGCGGGACCCGTCGAGCGGGTATTGCAGCGGTTGCCGGAGATCAACCACGTCGCCGTGTACGCGGTGCCCGACGACAGCGTCGGTGACCAGGTGATGGCGGCGATCGTGCTGAACAACGGCGCGACGCTGACACCCGGGCGGTTCGGCGATTTCCTCGCTGCGCAACCCGATCTGTCGCCGAAGGCCTGGCCCCGGTATGTGCGGATCGCCGCCACGCTCCCGCGTACCGCCACCAATAAGGTCCTCAAACGCGAACTCATCAGCGAGGGCCCGAGTGCGGGGGACGGCGTGCTGTGGGAGCGGGAGGCCAGGGGGCGGGATTTTCGCGCGGTTTAACGGAAACTACGGACGCTCTCCGCACGACACATTGCGCAACTGAGAAGGCGCTCCACCGGCCGCGTCGTCGGGGTGCTCCCGCCGGCGGTTATTTTTCGCATTTTGGCGGGGCACCTCGGCCGCTCCGGTACTCGACCGGCCAGTGCTTGATGCCGGAGATGAATGGCGACCGCAGCCGCTCGGGATCCCCGGCCGACGCCAGATCGGGCATGGTGTCGGCGATCGCATTGAACATCAGGTCGATCGTCATGCGCGCCAGGTTGGCGCCGATGCAGTAGTGCGCTCCGGTACCGCCGAAACCGACATGTGGGTTCGGGCTGCGCAGGATGTCGAATCGGTAAGGGTCCTCGAACACGTCCTCGTCGAAGTTGGCCGACCGGTAGAACATCACCAACCGCTGGCCCTTCTTGATGGCCACCCCACCAAGTTCGGTGTCCGCCAAGGCGGTTCGCTGGAACGCGGTGATCGGCGTGGCCCAGCGGATGATCTCGTCGGCGGTGGTGGAGGGGCGGTCGGCTTTGAACAGCTCCCACTGCTCCGGGAAGTCGGTGAACGCGATCATGCCCTGCGTGATCGAATTTCGGGTCGTCTCGTTACCGGCGATGGCCAGCGTGACCACGAACATCCCGAACTCCGCCTCGGTGAGCCGGTGGCCGTCGGGGTCGGCCCGGATCAGCGTCGTCACGATGTCGTCGCCGGGCTCTGCGGCCCTGCGCTCGGCCAATTGCATTGCATACCATATCATTTCGGCTGCCGAAGTCAGCGAATCGTGGTCGGCGAATTCCGGGTCGTCGGCGCCGATCATCTGATTGGACCAGTCGAACAGCTTGTCGCGGTCCTCGGCCGGCACCCCGAGCAAACCGGCGATCGCCTGCAGCGGCAGCTCGCAGGCCACCTGCCTGACGAAGTCACCCGAACCCTGGGCAGCGGCCCGCGCGGCGATCTGGCGGGCACGCTCGGCAAGGTCGGCGCGCAACCGTTCGACAGCGCGGGGTGTGAATCCGCGCGCGACGATCTTGCGCAGGCGGCTGTGCTCGGGATCGTCCATCATGATCATCGATGCCCGCCCGAGCTCGATCTGGGCCTGCGCCGCTTCTTGCGGGTAACGCGGCACCACCGACTTCTCGGCCGAGGAGAAGATGTCGCTGCGCAGCGAGATCTCGCGAACGTCACGGTGTTTGCTCACCACCCAGTAGCCGCCATCGCCGAAGCCACCCTGATCGATGGGCTGCTCATTCCACCAGATCGGAGCTGTGGCGCGCAGTTCAGCCAACTCGTGAACCGGCAATCGGTGCGCGTAGATATCAGGGTCGGTGAAATCGAATCCTGGCGGCAGGTCTGGGGCGGCCATCGCGTGGCTCCTTCATGGCTCCTCTAGGAGGGTTCAACGCGATGCTATCGGCGCCGTAGCCGACGGGCGCAAGAGTTTCGCAAGAAATCCGCGAACATCGGGCAAGCGCATCGCGGCACCCTGAGAGTCATGAAGATTGCGACGATACTTGCAGCAGGACTGGCGGTCGGCGCGCTGATGACAGCGGGTCCCGCGCGGGCCGATGCGCAGTCCGATGTGCAGGAGCTACAGCGGCAGACCTCGGAATTGCACGCGAACTGGGACAACCTCTCTCAGGCGCAGCGAAGTCAGCAATTGTCGCAGTTGCAGCGGCAGGCGACCATCGTGCAGGGCGAGGTGAACAACCTGCCGCCGGAGCAACAGCCCGAGATCCAGGCCAGGCTGACGGCGGTGACTTTCGAGCTGGCCGACATTCTTCGCAAGGTCTGGCCGGTGCCCTGAGGTCAGTTCTGTTGCGGGGCAGATATTTTGAGGCCGGCTTCGGTGTCCAGGTGGCTGGCCGCGGCAACGATGGCCCGGTCGATCTGACGCAACGGATGAAGCACCGAGGGGTGCCGTTGCGTATCGGGTCCGAACGCCGCCGGGGTGAAGGTGCCGTCATGCTGTCGCGCCAGCGCCTCGGCGGCGTCCAGGGCGTCGGCCGCCGAGACGACCGAAGCTGCGTGCTCGCCGTCGAGCGTCGCCACCAGCGAGTCGATATTGCGCCGAATCTGATCGGCGGCAGCCGTGACCGCGGTGGCCAGGTCCTGCGGGCAGTCCGGGTTGCGGTACTGCTCGCTGCGCCGGGCCAGGATGCGGGCGTAGCGGTCGCAGGCACGGAACAATCTCAGCCGTCGCTGGATGCTGCGGCGGCCGGCGAACCCCGCGACGCCGGCCAACAAGGGCTTGGCGGTCGCCCGTACCTGTTGCAGCTTGCGATCGAGCTGGCGCGCCTGCTCGGTCGGGCTTTCGGGTAGGTCGTGGTTGAACATGGTCGCGATGGACGTCGCGATCAGAGCGGACAGTTCGGCCAGAAAATCGCGGGTGTCCTGGCGCAGCACGGTGCCGATGTTGGTGGGCAACACCAGGATTGCGACGGCACAACCGATCACCGCGCCGATGGCGGTCTCCTCGATCCGCACCAGCAGCACGTCGAAACTGAACTGGCCGAGCAGCCCGTACAGCAGCGCGAGCATCGTGGTGATCCAGAAGGCCATCAGGCTCTGGGTCAGCTGCATGAAATAGAAGGCGCAGAACAGACAGACGAAGATCATCACCAGCGAGGCGGTGCGGTCACCGGCGACGAGCGTGGCCACCAGGATGCCGCACGGCACGCCCAGCACGGTGCCCAGCAGTCGCTGCCAGCCCTTGGTGAGGGTATCGCCCCAGGTGTTGGTGCCGGCGAACACCACGAACGCGGCGATCACCGCCCAGTACCAGCGCGCCGGTGAGACCAGGTCGCCGGTGACGATCGCCAGCGACGCGGCGACGGACGCCTGGATGGCCTGCCGGGTGGTCGGGAGCAGTCCAGGCCGGGGCTCGTCGGGTTCGCTCTGGTCGCCCGCGGCGTCGTCGTCGGGCTCCCGGGTCGTCGCGCCGTCGGCCACGGCGTGCTCGATCTGCTCGCGCACCTCCGACGTCGCTGTGGCTGCGGAGATTACCGCCAGGGCAAGGCGGCGCACCGCCGCATGGTGGGGTTCGCAGGGCGGCGTGAGCTGACGGTCCAGAATGCCCTGCGCCTGATCGGCCGCACGGCCCAGCCCCGCCGAATTCGGAACCCCGATGGCCCAGGCGAGTTCGGTCAGCGCGGCGGCCAGTTCGGCGCGCGTGGCCGCCGGGATCTCGGATTCCTCCGATGCCGCGCGGATACCGGCGATCGCAACCCATTCCACGGCCAGTTCGGCGTCATACAGCCACGGCGCCAACTGATCGCTCCCCGGCCCGAGCCACAGTGCCGCGGGGTTGGCCTTGTCCTCGATCTGGTCCTGCACCATCAGCGCTGTCTCGTTGAGCCGGGCGATCCGCACCCGCAGTCGCCGGCGACGCCGTTCGTCGAGACGTCCGCTGCGCACGACGTCGGCGGTGGTGTCGACGACGATCGCCATACGCGCTCGCAGGGAGCGAATGGTGGCTCGCAGCACCCGTTCTGGGCGATCGGGCAGCAGGTAAGTGGTCATGACGAAGGTGCAGAGGGTGCCTACCAGGACGGCGAGGATCATCCACGGCAGCTCGTGCACGCCGGCCCTCAGGAACAGGTTGAAGAAATAGGCCATGAACGCGACCATGCCGAGTGCCCGGCCGCGGGCACCGAACCGCCGGACATAGACGGCGAGGAACACGACGACGACGAACACCACGTCGCTGACCCATTGATACGGCGTGAGCAGCGCGGCAGCGGTGATGGACAGGGCCGCCGGCAACGGCAACAACGCCATCGTGATCCGTTGTTGGCGGGGGTCGGGCTCGTTGACCGACCGGGCTGCGATCATCGTGATCACCGCGCCCAGCAGCGCGACGGTCAACGGTTGGTGCACCGCGCTGGTGAGCACATACATAGCCAGCAGGGAGCAGGCCAACGCGATAGTGGTGCGGGTGGCCAGGCGCAGCCGCAACAGGCCCGGGTCGGAACCCACCGTCCACGTGCGGGCGCGCTGGTAGCGCTCGGTCATCGATGCGGGGAAGTTGGCGGTCTTCATCCCGGAGGCAGGCTGAATGTCGGGATGACGACTTGTCCGATGCAGGACTGATCGACATCGGTTCGCGGATTGTCGAGAAAAGTGGTCATGATCCGTTGGGCGCACGCCGATGCCGGAATCACGCCGTGGCCGACACCCGGGAAGCGCAACGCGACCGAGCCGGGCAGGCCGGTGGTCACCTCTTTCACCCACTGCGGAGCGGTGCTGGAGTCGAACGAACCCGACAGGATCAGGGTCGGAACCTTGCTCAACACCGGAAGTGTGTCGGCCGTGTCCGACCGGCCCAGACCCCACGCCTGGCACTCGCGAAAAATCCAGCTGCCGGTCGGGGTGATCCGCAGCACCGAGTCAGGCAGACCGGGCATTGCCCGCCGCGCCTGGGCCAGTGCCTGATCCGGGTTGGTCCAGGCGGCCATCTCCTGGCAGTACGCGCCCAACGCCAGTCCGGCACCCAACAGCCCGCGCTCGGATCCCGACGGAGCGCCGGCGGCGATCCCGGCGCCGGCCAGGGCGCCATCGCCGCGGGAGAGTTGGTAGATCATGCGGGGTATGTCGATGACCTTGGCGGGATCGGCGCTCCAGTCCAGCACCAGGGGCACCACCTTGAACCCGTCGATGGTGACGTGCGTCGGCCCGCCCGTCGGGGTCGTGGTGTCGACCTCAATCGGGTTGCGGCTCAAGGTGTTCACGGTGTCGACGAATACCGTCGGCAGGTTCGGGTAGGCCGCGGCGCAGGCCGGCTGGTCGGCGCATGCCACGAAGATCGCGGCCAGACCACTGGCCGGGGCGTCCCACCAGTGGTCGACGATGTTCACGTGTGGTGCCACCACCGAATCCAGGACCATCGACCGGATGCCCTTGGGGTGGTCGCGCAGCAGTTGCTGAGCCAGGTCGGTCCCATAGGAGACGCCGTAGACGTTCCACTCGTCGATGCCCAGTTGCTCGCGAAGGTCGGCGATATCGGCGGCGTTCTCCCTGGTGTCGTAGGCGGCGAAATCGGCGCCCGAGGACGACAACCGGTTGCGGCAGGCAGCGACGGCGGCCGCGTCGAGATCGGCCGTCGCGGGTGCCTGGAAAACCAATTGCACTGCGCGGGTTGCGAAGTCGTCCATCTCCGGGCAGCTCAGGTGCGGGTCGCTGTGCACCGTGCCGCGCTGGTTTACGAAGATGACGTCACGGTCGGAATTCATCCCGGCGGCCACCACCGCCGGTGCGTTCAGCGTCCCGACGCCGCCGGGGCCGCCGGCCAGGAACACGATGGGGTCGGGCTTGGCGGCATTGTTGGCGGCTTTCACCCGTGCGATCAGAATCCGGATCGTCCGGCTCTTGGGGTCGTCACGGTTCTCCGGGACGGTGAGATAACCGCAGCTGTAGTTCGAACCCAGGTCGGCCTGCGGCACTCCGGGGAAGTTTGGCTGCGGGCAGGGCGCGCCCGCATACGAGACTCGGCTGGTCGATCCGTGCGAACAGCCGACGGCACCGGCAACCAGGACCATCGACACCAGGCAGGCCAGCGGCCGGCGCCCGGCGAATATCGGCAAGGGCAAAGGAGCTGCTCAGCCGGCCGGCGTGAATTTGATGGCGGCCAGCTTGAGTCGCTCGATCGCTTCGCCGAACTCCTCCGCTGTCGGAATCCGGTTGTCGCGGAACTTCAAACCCATCTGCCGCTGCGCGCGCTTGACGTCGTAGGACTGCGCGCCGCGCAAGTAGAGGTCGCGGGTGACGGCGCGGTCCTCGATGAGTTCGCCGCGCATCGCGGTGGTCTTGCCGTCGTAGACCACCTGTGCGGGGGCGCCACCACGGAAGTTGAACTTCCAGGCGGCACTGGCCAGCGCGTACAGGTCGCCGTCGATGACGTGCGCGCTCACCGGCAGTCTGAACTGCTTGCCCGATTTGCGGCCCGAGAAATTGAGCACCATGAACTGCTTGCGCAGCGAACCGCCGAGCGGGGTCCCCAGCAGGAAGCTCAGGGCGGGGTTGACGGCTTTGAGCAAGGCTGACGGTGGATGCCCGACGTCAACCGCATACGACTGGTCTGTCATGCGTTCAACCGTAGACAATCCCGCCGTGCCGCGGGAGATGCCGCGACTTCGCCGAGCGTGACGACAGGGTGCGGATCGGACCGAAATCTCACCCTCAGTTCACGCTCGGCGGGCCGGATCGGCCGCGCCGCGCAAAAGCAAAGCGCCGCGGAGCGCATAGGCCCCGCGGCGCTTTGGCTTCGCGTACCGATCAGGGGGTGATCGTGGTCTGGTCGTCGATGACCGCGGTGGCGTCCATCAACGGCCCGGCCTCGGAGTCGAGCCCGTCGGCGTCGAGCTGGAGCACGAACAGACCGTTCGGCCCGGTGATCACCACCGTCTTCTGGGCCACCGTGCGCTTCTTGCCGTTCTTGGTGTAGGACCCGCCGAACTGCCACGCCGGGAAGCCGCCGAGGGTGGATTCTTTGCCGTTCGGGCTGCCGCCCTCGAATTCGGGCAGGTTCTTCAATTCACCGGGAGCGTATTCGAGGATTTTCTTCGGGTCGGCATTGCCTTCCAGCTTGGAGACGATGGCCACGATCGTAGGTGCGTCGTTGGGGTCGGCCGGCGCGTCGAAGACGATGCCGCCGTAGGGCGCGCCCTGTCCTTCGGGAACGCTGTGCCAGCCGTTGGGCACCGGCAGGTTGATGGTCGGGGAGCCAGGGTCGCCGTGGTGCACCGGCACCTCTTTGAGGTTGGCTTCCCGGATGTAGTCGGCAATCGTCTTGTTCGCCTGCGCCCCCGGCGTTGCGCTGGTCGTGGTGGTCGAGGTGGCCGTCGACGTCGAGGTGGACGTGCTCGTCGACGTCGATGTCTTGACTTCGGTCTTGGTTTCGGAGTGGCAGCCAACCAGCGTCAGGCTCAGTGCCACCGTTGCGACTACTGCCGTCAGGTCCTTCATCTATCGCATCTCCAGGAGTTGTGGCACCGGTATCTGTGCCGGTGACGTCGCAGAAGAGACTAGCCGAATTGCGTAATTGGTAGTCGGTATGTGTCAGAAACGTTGGGTGGGTCGTTTGACTGAAAAGGCCACTGGAATACCGCGCGTGCAGTAAGAGACATCTATGCGGTCCCGCAGGTCGCTGAGAGTCACCGTCGCCATTGTCGCGGCGCTGGCTCTCTTCGTGCCGTTCTTTCTGCTGTCGCCCACCGCCTATGACGGCGAACCCGCGGCGGTGACCAATCCGGTGGAACATGTCGACACTCTCGTGGGCACTGGTACCGGGGGCGACATCGTCGGGGAGATCAACAATTTCCCGGGTGCCACCGTCCCGTTCGGCATGGTGCAGTACTCACCGGACACCGTCCACAATTACGCCGGTTACGACCACGCCAACGAGCGTGCCACCGGATTCAGCATGACCCACGCCTCGGTCGGCTGTCCCGCCTTCGGCGACATCTCCATGCTGCCGACCACCAGTCCCGTCGGGTCACAGCCCTGGCGGGCGTGGGACCGAATCGCCCACGACAACACGGAGTCCGGTGTCCCGGGCTATTACACGGTGCAATTCCCCGATACCGGTGTCAAAGCCGAACTCACCGCCACGACCCGAACCGGGCTGGGCCGGTTCAGCTATCCGCGGGACAACCAGCCGGCGCTGCTGCACGTGCGCTCGGGTGCATCGCTGGCGGGCAACTCGCGCGCGGCCATTGCGCTCGGCGAGGACAACACCACGATCACCGGGTGGGCGACCAGCGGCTCGTTCTGCGACAAACAGAACACCTACACGGTGTACTTCGCGATGGAGTTCAACCAGCCGTTCATCTCGTACGGGACCTGGGACGGCTATTCGGTGTATGACGGTGCCCGCCAGGCGAATTCGCCGTACAGCGGCGGCTACGTGTTGTTTCCGGCGGGCGCCGTGCTCGAGGTGCGGACCGCCATCTCCTATGTGAGCATCGAGGGCGCACGGGCGAATCTGGCCGCCGAGCGCGGGACTTTCGACGGTGTCCGCGCCGCCGCGGCGAGCGCGTGGAACGATGCGCTGTCGCGGATCACGGTGTCCAGCCGCAGCCCCGGCGACGTGACGACCTTCTACACCTGCCTGTACCGGTCGTTGTTGCATCCCAACACCTTCAACGACACCGATGGCCGCTTCATCGGGTTCGACAGCGCGATTCACACGGTGGCACCGGGGCGTACGCAGTACGCCAACTTCTCGGACTGGGACACCTACCGCAGCCTGGCCGCGCTGCAAGGACTGCTGTTCCCGAAGGAAGCCAGCGACATGGCTCAATCTCTGGTCATCGATGCGGAGCAGAGCGGGTCGCTGCCCCGCTGGGCGCTGGCGAATGCCGCGACGAGCCAGATGACCGGCGACAGCGTGGTCCCGCTGATCGTGAGTCTGTACATGTTCGGGGCCAAGGACTTTGACACCGCGGCGGCCCTGCGTTTCATGGTCAGCGGTGCGACCCGGGGTGGTGCCGGTGTTGACGGCTACGTTGAGCGACCGGGTATCGGCGCCTACCTGCAGCTGGGATATGTCCCACAACTCACCGAGTTCGGGCCCGGCGCCTCGATCACTCTGGAGTGGTCCATCGATGACTTCGCCATCTCCCGATTCGCCGCCGCACTGGGTGAGGACGGGACCGCGGCCGAATTCCAGAACCGGGCACAGTACTGGCAGAACCTGTTCAATCCCACCACCGGTTACATCTCACCGCGCAGCCCCAGCGGCCTCTTCCGCGACGGCCCCGGGTTCCGGGAATCCACCTCGGCTTTCGGTCAGCCCGGTTACGACGAGGGCAACGCCGAGCAGTATCTCTGGCTGGTGCCGCAGAACGTGGCCGGCCTGGTGACCGCCCTTGGTGGGCGCAAGGCGGCCGCGGCGCGCCTGGACCGATTCACCAAACTCCTCAACGAGGGTCCCAACGAGCCCTACCTGTGGGCCGGTAACGAACCGTGCTTCGGCGTGCCGTGGCTGTACAACTACGTCGGTGAGCCGTGGCGGGCGCAGCGCACCGTCGACCGCGTCCGTGGGCTCTTCGGGCCGACGCCGGACGGCGCACCGGGCAACGACGATCTCGGCGCGATGTCCAGCTGGTACGTCTGGGCCGCACTCGGGATGTATCCGGTCACCCCGGGCACTGCATTGCTCAGCATCAACACCCCATTGTTCGATCGCGCCGTCATCGCCTTGCCGGCTGGGCAATCCATCAGAATCACCGCGCCGGGCGCCTCGGGTTTCAACCGCCTGAAATACATCAGGGCTCTGCGCGTCAACGGCGAACCGAGCGACCGGACATACCTTCCCGAGACTTTGATCCGTACCGGCGGTGAGCTCACCTTCTCACTCGGGTCGCGGCCGGACAGCTGGGGTACCGGCCCGTCCTCGGCACCACCGTCGTTCGGCGCGGGTAGTGCGGCGGTGACCGTCAACGTCGCGCGCCCGGTCGTCACGATCACACGCGGGACGACAGGCACGGTGAGGCTGGACGCCCAGCGGATGATCGAGGGGCCCCGCGACTACACGGTCACCGGTACGTCGTATGCGCCGGGAATCACGGTCAAACCGGCCTCCGGCCCCTTCGATGACGAGGGGGCCGCGAAGGTGGACGTCGCGATCACGGTGGCGCAGTCGGTTCCCGACGGGTACTACCAGGTCTACCTGACTACGAGCGTCGCCGGCAGCAGCAGATTCCTGACCGTCATGGTCGACGTCGCGGGGGCGGAGTCCGCCGAATGAGTCTGGCGCTCAGACCATCTCGTTCTTGGTGAGCCACCGCATCACCGGCCATCCCACGAACACCGGGAGCCAGCAGGTGAGCACCCGGTACAGCAGCACCGAGGGCACCCCGATGGCGGCGGGCACGCCGAAGGCGGCGAGCCCACCGATCAGCGCGGCTTCCACGGCGCCGACCCCGCCCGGCGTCGGTGCCGCTGAAGCCAGCGTTCCACCGACCATCGTCACCACCGTCACGGTGACGAACGTCGTCCCGCCGCCGAACGCTTCGACACTGGCCCACAACGCCAGCGCCGCGCCCAAAGTTGTTCCGGCGGCTCCCAATACGATCAGCCCGAGTCGCTTGGGCTCCCGAGCCAGATCGGTCAGGTCGCGGGTCACCTCGCCGACCTTCGGACGCAGTTCGGTTGCCAGCCAACGTCTCAGGTTCGGCACCAACAAGAAGGTGCCGATAATGCCCAGTGCCACACCGGCGATCAGGTACAGCACCGTGGCGTTGGGGACGAAATGCGAGAGATCGGTCGATGTCCCGGCCACCGCGCTGAACAAGATCAGCAACGCCAGGTGAACGATCACCTGCACCGACTGCTGCAGCGCCACCGCCGCGGTGGCGCGCAGCGCGGTCAGCCCGCCCTTCTGCAGGAACCGGGTACTCAACGCCAGGCCACCGACGCCGGCCGGCGTTGTGGTTGCCGCGAACGTATTGGCCACCTGCATGATTGACAGCTTCCAGAAGCTCACCGCGCCGTCGGCGCAGGCCCACAGCGCCCCGGCCGCACCGACGTAGGTCAGCGCCGACACCGACAGGCCCAGTAGCGCCCACCACCAGTTCGCCGTCCGAAGTTCGTGGAAGAAGGTCGGCACGGTGCTGATGAAGGGGTAGGCGACATAGACCAGAGCGCCGATCAACACCAGCTGGATGAACTGGCTGCGGCTGAACCGGGTGATGGTCTCGGTTTCGATTTCGTCGGCACCGGTCTGGCGCTTCACCTCGGCCCGCGCGTCGGCCATCACCGCTTTGGGGTTCGCCACCGATTGCCGGATACGTTTGGGCACAGCGGCTTTGGTCAGCCTACGAGAGGCGGTCAAGATGGTGTCCTTGCCGAAGGCCGAGATCGCCGCGCCGACCGCGGACTCCGCGTCATACAGCGCCGACGTCGTAACCAGGAGCTGGGCGATGTCGGACTGCAGCTGGGCATCGGTAGCGCCGTACTCAGCGGCGCCGAACCCGCCGAAGAGCACCTTGCCGTCGGCGACCGTGATCTCGTTGCAGCGCAGGTCGCCGTGCGAGATCTGGTGGTCGTAAAGGACGTGCAGGGATTCCCAGACACTGGTGACCGGTGTGTCGTTGGCGCATTCGTCGAGCGGAATGCCCTGCACGGGTTGGTGCGCGTACATCGTCCAGCCGCGATCCAGGGCGGCCAGCGCGATCGTGGAGGTGTTGGCGACACCGGTGTCGGCGATGGCGATCGCCATCAGCGCGCGATGCTCGACGGCGCGGCGCAGGGACGTTTGCAGGGGTGCGGTCTCCGAACCGCGCAGCCGCAATTTCCACCACACTTGGCGCAGCGCGCCGCCGCTGCGCTGATGCGGGCCGTACAACTCGACTGCCGCGCGGGCGGAGGGTTCGGTCGACTCGGCCGACAACACCAGCGGTCCCGGTCCCCCCGGGCGTATCACCAGGAGCCGCGACACCAGAAATCCGCGCCTGGCCATGGCTCGGACCGCGCCGTCCAGCGGCACCTCGAGCGCGGGCGTGCCGACCACCAGCACGACGAAAGCGCCGACGAACCAGCCCACCGAGAGTCCCACCACCGCGCGGGCCGGCACGATCGCACTCACCACGAGGTGGATTGGCACGAACGCCAGGAGCAGTGCCCACCACCAGTGCCGCCAGCGCGCCGGGAGCCAGGGTCCGGACACGGTCAGCACCGCCGCGAGCATCGCGATCCAGCGCGGGTCATCGAGAAACTGGGCCGGCACGGTGGTGAGCTTGTCGTTCAGGTCGAAGTGCCACCTCGGCGCGGCGATGCGGTTGCTGCTGATCGACAACGGGAGAACTGCCATCAGTGCGGCGGCCCCGTATGCGCCCAGGAGCTTCCATTGGCGGGACAGGATCAAGCCGATCAGGATCACGAACGGCAGCGCCAGGATCGCGATGCCGTACACCAGGTACACCAGGTCGGACTGGGTCGGGGTGAGGACCCCGACGATCTCGGAGATCGACTTCTCCAGCGCGACCCAGCGAGGACGGGTGATCAGGGAGCTGGTCACCACCGCCACGAGGGCGACGGCGGCGAGGGCGAGCCGGATGATGTCGTTGGTGCGGCGGGTCAGCGGTTGCAGCAGGCTGCCGGACACGGTGATGTCGCGGCCGTCAACTCGCATGTGCAGGGGTCCTTTGAGGTCCTTGTGATCCGTCTTCCGAATTGCCGCTGTCGTCTGTTCTACGACAACTTAACGTGCCGGCCGGTTCACATCCTGCTCACGTAGTGTCGGCACAGTCGTGTGTTGGGGAGTAGGAGGACTGGGCGTGGTGCGAACCGAGAACGACACCTGGGAGATCACCGAGAGTGTGGGGGCGACGGCGCTGGGCGTTGCCGCGGGCCGGGCGGCGGAGACCGAGAGCGACAATCCGCTGATCAGCGACCCGTACGCGCGGATTTTTCTGGATGTGGTCGGCGACGGAATCTGGAACTGGTTTGCCACGCCGGACCTGCCCGACGAGCTGGTCGAAGCGGAGCCGCAGCTGCCCGTGCAGATGCAGTCGATGGTGAACTACATGGCCTGCCGGACGGCTTTCTTCGACACTTTCTTCCTGGACGCGGCCCGCGCCGGCGTGAGCCAGATCGTGATCCTGGCGTCGGGTCTGGATTCGCGGGCGTGGCGGTTGCCCTGGCCGGACGGTACGACCGTCTACGAACTCGACCAGACCAAGGTGCTGGAATTCAAATCCTCAACGCTGGCCGAGCACGGGGCAGAGCCGACGTGCTCTCGCGTCGCCGTCGCGGTGGACCTGCGCCACGATTGGCCGGCGGCATTGCAGCAGGCCGGGTTCGATCCTTCCGCCCCGAGCGCCTGGTCGGTAGAAGGGCTACTGCCGTATCTGCCGGCCGCCGCCCATGAGTTGCTGTTCGAACGAATCCAGGGCCTTGCCGCACCCGGCAGCCGGATAGCCGTGGAGGCGCCGGGACCGGATTGGATGGATGAAGGTGTGCGGGCGCGGCGGCGGGAGCGGATGGACCGGCTGCGCGCGGTGATGGCCAAGGTCGAACCGGACCGCGAGATGCCGCGGACCGACGAGCTGTGGTACTTCGAGGAACGCGAAGACGTAGGTGAATGGTTGCGCAGGCACGGCTGGGACGCGACGGTGACGCCGTCCCCCCAGTTGATGACCGGCTACGGACGTGGTGTGCCCGAAGGGGTGGAGGACACCTCGCCGCGCACCCAGTTCGTGTCAGCGGTGCGTTCGGCTAACTGACTGCGCCCTTCACGAGCCGGCCGTCCTTGATGATCGCGGTGAACGCCTCGTCCGGCCGGGCGATCAGCGAGATGTCGGCCACCGGGTCGCCGTCGACGAGGATCAGGTCTGCCAGAGCGCCCTCGGCGACCACGCCCAGTCGCCCCGGATAGGGGTTGCGCGGGCCGGACATGGCGAGCAGTTCGGCGTTGCGGACGGTGGCCTGCTGCAGCACTTCGGCGGGAGTGAACCAGCGGGTCAGCTTGGCCAGCTGGGCGCCCTGGCGTTTGGCGAGTGCGGCGTCGAACAACGTGTCAGTGCCGAAAGCGATCTTGACGTTGTGCTTGATGGCCAGCTCGTAGGCGGTGTCTGTGCCGGTGACCATCTGCTGGAACTTGGGCACATTGCCGGGCGGCACCGTCACGGCGTCTTCGTCGTCGAGAAAGGGTTGCAGGCACCACCACACGTCCTTCTCGGCCAGGAGTGCAGCCGTCTGGTCGTCGATGAGATGCCCGTGTTCGACGCAACGGACGCCGGCGGCCACCGCGGTGCGGATCGCCCGGGGCGTGTAGGCGTGCACGGTGACGTACGTGCCCCAGTTCTCCGCGGCCTCCACCGCGGCGCGCATCTCGGCCTCGGTGAACTGGGCGACGTCGAGCGGGTCGTACGCCGAGGCGACGCCTCCGCCGGCCATCAGCTTGAGTTGGGAGGCGCCCCGGCGGAGCATCTCGCGCGCCCCACGCAACACTTCTGCTTCGCCGTCGGCGATCACGGCTGCCCCGATGATCTCGATGTAGCTGAGGTGGCCGCAGATGCCGCGGGGCACCTCGTGCGGCATCCGGAAGTCGCCGTGCCCGCCGGTCTGCGAGATGAAGCCACCGGCCGGGTAGATGCGCGGGCCGAGAATCGTGCCGTCGTCGATCGCCTGTTTGATGCCGAATACCGGGCCACCGAGGTCGCGGACGGTGGTGAAGCCGCGCAGCAAGGTCTCCTCGGCACTGACCACAGCCCGGGCGAAGACGTAACCGAGTTCGCTGACCTGGGCCACCAGCGCCGAGATGGTGGTGAACATCGCGTGCCAGTGTGCGTCGATCAGGCCGGGCATCAAGGTCTTTCCCGTGCCGTCGATCTTCGGGCCGATGTCGTCGCCGTCGGGCGGCGTGATCGACTCGATGAGGTTGTCTCTCAGAGTGACGTCCTGCGGCCCGGTGATCCGGCCCTCGATGCTGTCGAAGATGTTGACGTTCGAGATGCGGAGCGCGTCGGTAGTCATCTCATCCAGTGTCGCCCAGGGCGGGGCGGGTGGACGCGCGGGCTGTGGTGTGTCGGCCGTACACCATGAGCTGAGCCGTACGTGTTCGTCGCATGACAGACGTTTAAATCCACGTCAAGACAAATCGTTCGCAGGATATCGAAAACCATTGTCGCCACTACTTTTTGATGGTATTCGTTGTCGAACCTGCTACGGACATCAGGCCCGAGCTGCAATCCGATTCGCTTTTGCGGGCCATGAATAGGTGAGCTGATGTGTTGCTTTTTCGACCCCGGATTTCTCGGTATGGTGAGCCTGCGATACCAACCTTTCCGCAGTGTGATCGGTTGGTGGAAAGGGCATCGGCACGACCATTCGTCAGGCTCCCGGCATCGGCCCACTGCGTGCGGCCTGCCAATACCAAAGATGGCCTTAAGTGAAGCGCTGGGTGTCGTTGACAAACGGCACAGTACGCCCCGCCGCGGAAAATGATCAGGCGGCCATTGTAGGCGGCCATCGTAGCGGCCATTGTAGACGCGGACTCGGCGCCAGGATGCCCGTCGAATTCGAATCTGTTGGCGTGAAACGCGGCAACTGAAAGTAGGTCTGACATCGCAAACGCGACAACCGGACGGGTCGCCACCAATGCGATTCGCCGAGGATTCGACCGCGGATTCACAGAGAGCATGACGCGGGACTTCTACGACTCGGAGGACGCCACGTATCGCACGTTCTGGGATCCCGATGGAAGCTTGCACTGGGGCATCTTCGAGGACCACAGCACCGGGTTCCTCGCCGGCTGCCGGCGGTGGAACGAGGAGATGCTGCTCGCCGCCGGGATCGGGCCGACATCGCGTGTGCTCGACCTTGGTTGCGGCAACGGGTCCGTCGCCGCCTGGCTGGCGCGAGAAACCGGCGCGGCCGTTACCGGGATTGACCTGAGCGCCGTCCGGATCACCAGCGCCCGCGGCCTTGCCGCGGAGAATCCGGACCTGCGCCTCGCATTCACCATCGGGTCAGCGGCGGCGCTGCCGTTCGACGACGGCGCGTTCACCCACGTCTTGAGCCAAGCCGCTCTCTACCACGTACACGCGCGCGAGACGGCGCTCGGCGAGGCGATGCGAGTGCTCGAACCCGGTGGCATCTTCGCTTTCGACGATCTGGTAACGCCCGTCCGACCGGTGACTAGGCTCGCGCGCGAGGTGGTCTACGACCGGCTTCTGTTCGAGCCCACGTTCTCGGCCGACGACTACGTCGACGCCCTCGCACGGCACGGCTTCGTCGTCTACGAAACCCGTGATCTGAGCTCGCATCTCGCCCGCAGCTATGAACTCTTGTCGGACCGTGCGCGGCACTTGTGCCCGAGCCTGGCCAGAGCGTATCGGCGAATCCCTGAAGTAGTGCAAAGCGGGCACGTGGGCTGGAGTTTCTTCCTCTGTCAGAAGGTCGTCGGCAAGCTCGCGTGGATTTACCAGCCGGACCGATGGCTGACCCTGGAGCAGAAGTACGACGCTTGGGCCCCGAGCTATGACGCTGACCTGGGCAGCAGCTATCTCGAAAATCCTCGCCGCGCCGCTGCGCTGCTGTCCCGTTTCCTGCCTGCTGGCGCCGGCCCGCTACTCGATGCGGGAGCCGGCACCGGACTCGTCGGCGAGGAGCTGCGCAGGCTGGGACATACCGATCTCACCGCGCTCGACAGATCCGGGGGGATGCTCGCGCATGCGCAGGCCAAGGGGGTATACCGCTGGCTGGTGCACGGGACACTGGCCGAGGCGCCGAGCCTGTTTCCCGAACGGTATTTCTCTGCCGTCGTTGCAGTGGGGGTATTCACCTTCGCGCACGCAGAAGCCACCGATCTCGCCGCGCTGGATCGGATTCTCGAGCCGGGTGGGTTTCTCGTCATAGCCGTCAGCGCCGATTACCTCTCTCGATGCCGCGCGCTGAGCAACACGCTCGGCGATCTCGGGTACGAAGTCGTCGGACGCGACTCGTACGACATCTTCGACGGCGAGCCCATGAACGTCTTGGCCTACCAGAAGCCCAACCCGATCGTGGGGGTCGCCTGATGGGTTCGCGTCACGCTTTGCGGGCGCCACCAGGGCGGCATCGCCGAAGGCACGGGCCGACCGGCTGGTCGTGCGGTGGGACTGCGCTCAATTCGCGTCGTCCTCCCGGACGGGGTGGTCGCGCCAGTGCCGGTACAAGTGCCGCGCGGCGAATACGCCGAGAACCGCGGTGACGCACCACACCGCTATAGCTGCATAAGCCAGGGGTGACGAGCGGTCCCGGATGGAAGCACCCAGCGCGGTATAGACGAACGCCCGCGGTGCCGAGCCGATGAATGATCCAATTGCGATCTGCCACATCGGGATTCCGAACGCGCCAAACGTGTAGGAAGCGAACGCGTCCGAGATGCCGGGGACGAAACGCTGGCCCACGACCGCCCACAACCCGCCCCGTTCGACCACCGAGTCGATCCGTTCGGCCCGCTTGGGACCCACCAGAACCCGTGCGCTGTCCCGGCCGGCCCGGCGGCCGACCGTGCTTGCGACGACTGCCGTACCCATTGCCGCGCCGAGCGTGACGAAAAGGCCCAGCACGGGACCGAACAGCAGCCCACTGCCCGCGGCCAGAATCGAACCGGGCAGGAACATGGCGCCGAGGAAACCCGACACGACGACATAAACCAGCGGCGCCATCGGCCCGGTCGACGTGACAGTCCGTCGGACCGCGTCGATGTCGATCACTCGCGCGACAGCCACCAGATAGAACATGGTGAGCAGGAAGGCGACGAACATTACGAGTCGCAGGATGTGGGGCCGCCGGGGCGCGCCGGTGGTGTCGTCGTTGTCATCCATGGTGGCCGGCCAGTCGCCGCGCCAGCCCACTGGCTCGCACCGCCCGTCGAGCGATCGCCGCACGCACCGACCCTTCCGGGCCGATCACCCGCACTTTCCGTTTCGCCCGGGTGACCGCGGTGTAGAACAGTTCCCGCGTCAGCAACCGCGAATCTTCAGGCGGCATAAGCACACTCACCACATCGGATTGACTGCCCTGGCTCTTGTGAATCGTCATCGCGTGCATCGTCTCGACATCGGACAGCCGACTGGTCGCCAACTCCAGCAGATTCTCGGCACCGGCGATGACGGCTCGAAGCGCGCCCTGCTGGCCGGCGCCGGCAACCACGGCCACACCGGTGTCACCGTTGTAGACGCCCAGTCCGTAGTCGTTGTTCGTGACGAGCACCGGTCGTCCGGCGTACCACGGTGACCAGATCGCCTCGCCGGTGGACTCGACCAACCACCGCTCCACCTGGCGGTTCCAGTGAGCGATCCCGTAGCGCCCCCGGCGATGCGCACACAACAGCCGGTGCTCGTCGAGGGTGCCCAGGGCAGCCTTCGCGTCGCCGAGCATCGCGGCCTGCCGCAGTGCAAGGGCGTGCGGCTCAAGCACTTTGCGCAAACTCTCGGTAGGGTCCTCGGTGTCGATCCATTCGACGTGATCGCCGCCGGAGCGCAGCAGGTCGATGGCGAGGTCGGCATCGCCGTCGCGAATCGACGAGGCCAGCCGGCCAATCGATTCGCCGAACCGATGCGACGTCAGCAGCGCCGCAACCCGGGCGTCTGCGCGCGATCCCAGCCCGTCGACCAGATCGGCGAGTACCGCACCCGCCTCCACCGATGCCAACTGGTCGGGATCGCCGACCAGGAGCAGTCGGGTGTGTGGGCGCACCGACTCCAGGAGCCGCGCCATCATCGTCAGCGAAACCATCGATGTCTCGTCGACCACGATGACGTCGTGCGGCAACCTGTTGCCCCGATGGTGACGGAACCGCGACGATGTATCGGGCCGACTGCCCAGCAGCCGGTGCAGCGTCGTCGCACGTAATCCCGAGACCCGTTGACGGTCAACCGAATCCAGCTCATTTACCTGGAGCTGGACCGCCTCGTGCAACCGTGCCGCCGCCTTGCCCGTCGGAGCCGCCAGCGCTATGCGCAGCCGCGGCTTCCCGTCCAGCTCCGCCTGTTCGGCGAACAGCGCCAGCAGCCGGGCCACCGTGGTGGTCTTGCCTGTCCCCGGACCACCGGTGAGGACGGTCAGCCCCTGCTGCAGGGCGATGCCGGCGGCCTCGCGTTGTTCTTCATAGCCGGGCGGGAACAGCCGGTCGATATCGGCAACCGCCGGCCGGCCGGGAGCCGACAACAGGGCCGAGAAGTCGTCTGCGACCTGTTGCTCCTCGCGCCAATACCGGTCCAGATAAAGCAGATGGCCGTCGTACACGCGGAGTACCGGCGGCTCGTCGGCCAACGGACTGGCCTGAACCGCCGCAAGCCATTGCGGCGCAGACGGCCACGGTAGGTCGTCCATGCCAACCTGTGCCTGGACCGATTCCAGGTCCACACACACCGACCCGCCGCGAAGGGCGCGCACCACCAGCGCCAGTGCCAGCGCGACGGCGGGTTCAGACTCGCCTGCCATCGTCGTAAGGCGCTGTGCGACATGCACATCGGCTGATTCGAGCACACCGGCATCGTTGAAGAGGCGCAACAGCTCGCCGGCACTGACGGCCAGCCGCCGGTCGGCAGGGTCGATCGTCTCGGCGGTCATGCCGCCGCCGCGCGCGCGTCGAGCAGGTCGGACAGAGCGGTCACCAGCTCCGGTGGCGGCGCCCAGCTGAACACCCCGGCGGGATGACCGTCAAGCACCGGGGTACCGGGTCCGCACATTCCGCGCAGGAACAGATACAGCACCCCGCCGAGATGCCGACCGGGATCGTAATCCGGCTGCCGCCAACGCAGAAAACGATGCAGGACAACGCTGTACAGCAGCGCTTGGAGCGGGTAGTCCGAGTGCAACATGGCCTCGGCCATCCTGGGCTGCGTGTAGTCGGCGGCGGTCAGCGGACGGTCCGGCTCGCCGAGCCAGTTGGTCTTGTAGTCCACGACCAGGTAACGATGACCCGACCCATGCGGAATCCGGAGTACCGCGTCGATGGAGCCGCTGAGGTAGCCGCGTAGCGACTGGTTGCCAAGCGTGTCTCCCACCAACCGGTCGGGGTAGGACGCCAACGGGTCGTCAACCCGGAGATGGGCGCGCAGCAACCGCCCCACGTCCGCGAGTCGCGTGTCCGCGTCGGCACCCCGCACGTCGCCACCGGCCAGCGGAAACTCGAAGTCCAACTCGCGCAGCCGATCCGGCAGGCTGATCTGCCGTAGCGTCAGCCCGGCCGCCAGTGGCCCCAGGGGCGTGTCGTGCATCGGCACCATCGCCGCGGCCAATTGGGAGGCGGGCACCTCGACCGGCCACCACGCTGAGTGAACACCGATCTGTGCCTCGAGTTCGGCGCCGAGGTCGGTCGCGAAGGGGTCGGTGGTTTCCAGCACCGCGTGTACCAGCGTGCCGAACTGCGCGCCGGTGGGAAGCTCGGCCATCGGGGAGGGCACGTCCGACGACGCCCCGGGCCCCTTCAACGGGAGGTCGTGAACTTCGTCGTCGAGTTCGGTGAGCTCGGGCTCGCTACTCACCCCGGTGGTCCGCTCCGCGTCGCGGATCAGGCCCGAGTAGGAGGTGCGCCGCCAGGCGGTATCGATGGCGCGGTGGAAGTGCCGGGTACCCAGGTCGGACGGCGCGTGGTGGCCGGACATCGTCGGTGCTGCGGCGATCACGGACTCCTCCACCACCGGCCCGCCGGCGTCCTGCCACTCGCGAAGCCGCTCCCAGGCTTCGTCGTCGGTGATCTTCTGCGGTTCGCACCGATCGGGGACCGCTGACTGTCCGGGACGCCGGCCGCGTAGCAGCCGCGACAGCCCGCCGTTGGGCTCGCCGTGAGCCGGTGACCACCACGCCACCACCTGCGACTGAGCCCGGGTCAGCGCAACGTAGGTCAACCGGCTGTCGTCGCTGGCCGTTTCTTTGCGGCCCAGTTTCTCCACGGCGGCGAAGTCGGAACTGTCCTTTCCGCCGATGTGCAGACAGCGCTTGCCCTGGTCGTGGAACAGCACCAGGTCGCGATCACCAACGTTGCGATTGAACGCGAACGGCAGGTACACCACGGGGTACTGCAGCCCCTTGCTCACCCAGACCGTCATGATCTGGACCGCGGCGGCGTCGCTGTCGATCCGGCGGTTGCGTTCGGTGGCGCCGGCTCGTTCCTCCCGCTGGCCGCGCAGCCAGTCACGAAGCGCAGGAAGGGAATAACGCTCCCGGTGGGCCACCTCCTGCAGGAGTTGCGTCACATGCGCCAGGTCGGTCATGTGCCGTTCGCCGCCGTGCCATGAGAGCACCCGGTCTGCCATGCCGCTCATCTGCGCGGCTTCGAAGATCGCGGCGACACCCCGTTCACGGGCGTGGTCCGCCCACTCCCGCAGGGTGTCGGCGATGTCGTCGGTGAGTGCGTCACCGGCGGCCGCCAGGTCGTGCGCCGTCTTCCCGAAGAACATCGTCGTCGCGGCCGCCCGCACCACCCCCGGGCGGTGGGGCTGATCGAACGCCTCCAGCAGCGACAGCCAGTCGTCGGCGGCCTCGGAGCTGAACACGTCGGAGTCGCCGGTGTAGACGGCGGGGATCCCGGCCTCGGTGAGTGCGCGGTGGCAGACACGGGCGTCCTTGTGGCTCTCGACGATGACAGCGACATCGCGGGCTTCCAGCGGCTCACCGTCGAACGTCGCCGCGCTCGTCAGCAGCCCGCCGATGTCGGCGGCGAGATCGCGGCCGATGTGCTCGCGCAGCTCATCGATCTGCAGATTCTGAGTCCCTTTGCGGCCCAGCGTTGCTCGGCGCACCACCCGAAGCCGGAACGGATCGTTGCGCGGAGCATCGGCGAGGCGATGACCGCGGTGCGAGGCCGCGACGTCATGCACCACGATCGCGGGGTCACCGAGCTCGGCTCCACGCAGCACGGCCTGTAAGCGCTCGACCAGTGCGCTGTCGCTGCGCCAATTCGTACCCAGCGTTCGCTTGTCGCCGGCGGTCCTGGCCGCATCGAGGTAGGTGACGATGTCGCCGCCGCGAAACGCGTAGATCGCCTGCTTCGGGTCTCCGATGAGGATGAGCGTGGACCGCCCGCTGAAGGCCCGGTCGATCACCTGCCACTGAACCGGATCGGTGTCCTGGAACTCGTCGACCATGACAATGGGCCAGCGTTGATGCATCCGGACCCGGGCGGGGGAGTCGTCGGTGTCCAGTGCGGCGGCCAACCGGATGAGCAGGTCGTCGTATCCCAGCACCCCCCGGCGTCGCTTGCGTCTTTCCAGCTCGGCCAGAACGTCTTTCGCAAAGGCGATGCAGACCGCGGCGCGCGAACCGGGCTCCGGGTCGCTCGGCCGCAGGTGTGTGGACGGGTTGGCGACCACCGCGCGGGCGATGCGCAGCGCCTCGCGATACGTCAATGCGGGATCGTCACGCACGCGCCCGAAATGGGCCAGATAGAGGTCATCGACGATCTCGGTCACCAGGTCGTTGAGGTCCTCCAGCAAGGTGACGCCCGAATCTGTATCCCCGGCCGCGCCAAGAGATTTGAGCACCAGCTGGCAGAACTGGTGGGTGGTGGCGATGGTGGCCGCGTCGAAGCCGGCCAGGGCGTCACGTAGCCGCTGCTTTCGAGCGTTGCGTTGCGCCTCGGTGCCGTCGATCAGGTGGCGCACCAGGTCGTTGCCGTCGGCGATCGCACGGTCGCCGAAAGCGGCGACCGCGTCGACGATCTGGCAGCGCACCCGCTCGCGGAGTTCCTGGCTCGCCGCGCGGCCGAAGGTGATCAGCAGCATCTCGTCGAGGGTCGCCCTGCCTTCGGCGACGTATCGGGTCACCAGGCCGGCCAACGCGAACGTCTTGCCGGTTCCCGCGCTGGCCTCCAGCACCGTGGTGGACCGCTCGGCGGGCAGTGGGCCCAGCAGGTCGAATGGCGGGATCATCCGGGCCTCCGCTCGGCGCGCAACAGGGGCAGCCACAGGCGCGCGGCGAAGGCGCCCAGGCGGTGTTCCTCGCCTTTGGCAAAGGCCGGGTATTGCTCACCGGGCCGCAGCGGTTGCATCAGGTCGCTCAGCCGTGCGTGTCGGCCCCAGGCCCGCACCTGCGCCTGATCTTGATCCTCCCCGGGATACAGACCACTTCGCCACCGGTAGTCCGCCTGCTTGACCGGGTCATCCCCGCAGTGCCGGGCGACGGCCCAGGCGTAAGACGTCTTGACCGGCAACGGAATCGGCTCCCGGCGCCCGGCATCGTAGATGGCCACCAGGTCCCGCAGCACCTCCGGGGCGGGCTGTTCGGGCCGTCCCAGATGTTCCTCGCGGGGGGTGGTGCCCCGCTTGGGCCGGCCGATACAGACCGCTGACCAGTCGCGGTCGGGATGGTGAGCGTGCAACGCCAGCAACGGAATCCACGATTGAAGTAGATGTTTGCCGTCCAGCTTGGAATACGTCACAGACACCAGGCGATCGCCGAACACCCCGGACACGGTGCCGGTCAGGCGCCGGCCCCCGAGATCGATGTCGACGTCGTAGGTTGCGCTGTCGGTGGGGCGGTGTCCTTGGCGGTGTCCCAAGGCGGTTGACGCCAGCAGCGCCGCCTGATCACGGATATCGGTCACCTTGCGCCACCCCAGCTGACCCGGGGGCAGGGTGCCGCGCCGCCACTCCGCCTGCCGCGCGTCATCAGGAGCGAGGCCGCCCAGGATGTCGCTCAGCATCCGATCGCCGACCGTCCATTCCTCGAGCGCGTTGATCTCGACCGGCATGGCGTCCTCGACACCGTCGACATCCCACGGAAGCGTGTATTCCAGCGCCCGGAAGAAGCCTTTCACCGGGTCCTTGAAGAACGCGACCAGATCGGCGAGGACGACGTCGTCCGGCGGTGGCGGCGGCAGCAGGTCGCGGATCAGTCTCGGTTGCTCGGATCGTTCGCCGGTGGCGGAGCGCGCCGCGCGCAACACCGTCGGGTCGAAGCTGAACGGCGAGCCAGCCACCAGCGCGCCGCGCTCCACATTCCGAATATCAAAGGGCTGCAACGGATGTTCGACCACAATCCGTGACCGCACGGGCCTGGTGGTGGTCGTGTCCAGGGCGTCGAGCAGCTCCGCCAGCGGGACGGCCGGGGGCCGGCGCTGGCCTGAGTATTCGTTGGCGCCGGTGTAGGTGATGACCAGATTGCCGGTGGCCGCGCCGATGGCGTCGAGCAGCAGCTGACGGTCCTCGGACCGGATGTCGCGCTCGCCGGTCAGCGGTTGCCGGGCCAGTACGTCGTCACCGTCGACGACGCCGAGCCGTGGGAAGACGCCGTCGTCGAGTCCCACCAGACAGACCACCCGGTGCGGGACGGAGCGCATCGGCACCATCGTGCACACCGTCAAGGTGCCGGTGCGGAAGTTGGCGCGGGTGGGCCGCCCGGCGAGGTGCCTCTGCAACAGAGCGCGGATGTCGGGCAGGCGCAGCAGCGTCTGGTCGCGCGAACCCGCGGTGCGCAGCACGTCGGCGAATTCGCGTTGCATCTGGTTGGTCTGCCAGGCGTCGTCTTCGCCGGTCCGAGTCAGCAGGCCGATCCCGTCGGCCAACGCCGTCAGCCACTGCCGGAGCGGCTGGGCTGCGGTCAGCGAGTCGACCACGCGCTGCAGCCGGTCGATGTATTCGGCGAACTGCCCGACCAATTCGACCCGGTTGCTGCCCACATCGTCCAGGGGGAGCGTCGAATCGATCCAGGCGTGTGCCGTCTCGGACATCGCGACTCCGGCCAGTACCCGGTCCAGGCCGAACCGCCAGGTGTTGTGCACGAAGTCGACGCCGAACGGCTTGCGGTGCTCCTGATCGAAGCCCCACCGGATGTTCGACTGCCGTACCCAGCGGGTGATGCCCTCCAGGTCGTCGTCGCTGAAGCCGAAGCGGGCCCGGACCGGGGCGGACTGGGCGAGGTTGAGCACTTCACTCGAGGTGACCCGCCCACCGGCCAGGGACAGTAGCTGCGACGCCACGCCCAGTAGCGGATTGGTCTGCAGCAGTGAGCGATCCGCGAGCCGGACCCGAAGGCGGTGGGCCGGGTGTGCGCCGTTCACCACGTCGCCGAGGCCGAAGTCCGCGACGATCAGCGGGGCATAAGTCTCGATGTCCGGGCACATGACCAAGATGTCGCGCGGCTCGAGGGTCGGGTCGTCGGCCAGCAGTCCGAGCAGCACCTCCCGGAGCACGTCGATCTGCCGGGCCGGACCGTGGCAGCTGTGCACCTGCACGGACCGGTCGTCGTCGGCCAGCGTGCGGCCGTGCGGCCGGACGGCATTGGCGGCGAGGTCGGCTTGCAGCCAGCCGAGCAGGGTGTCCCGGCGATCGGGTTCGCCCAGAGCCTCATCGGTCGCGGGATCATTCGGCAGGCTTCGCTGCAGCTCCCGCAGATCCCGTCCGAGGGTCGCCAGCAGCGGATGCCCGACCGCGCGATGGCTGGTGTCCTCGCGACGGGGCACCGTGCCCCGCACGCCGCCCAGTGTCCGCCACAATGCGTCGCTGGGATGGGGTAGCCACAGATGCAGCTCATGGTGGACGGCCACGGCTTCGAGCAGCTCGACCTCACTGCGCGCCAGCCGGGTATGGCCGAACAAGGACAGGCGCGACGGCAGCGCCGCCGGACCGTCGTGCAGTCTGGCCAGGGTCTTCCCGTGCCGGATGTGCGGGGGATCGGCGGGAATCGTCGCCACCAGCGCGCGCCACAGCTCGGGTTGCCAGTGCAGGTCGGCATCGAGGTCGCCCAGGTCTCCGGCCAGCCAGCCGACGAGCAAGCCGGGACGCTGCCGGGCATACGAGGCGAACAGCCCGGCCAGGCGGCGGGCGACCGCGTACCGCCGGCCCCGGCGCAGATCCGCTTCATCGCCAATGTCGAAGTATCCCAGATGCTTTGCCAACGTGCGGCACCACGGCTCGGGCAGTGAGCGGTCGATCACCTCGAGCAGCGGCCAGGTCATGGCCTCCGGAGACCAGGGGTCGTCGTCGACGGTGCCGACTATCTCGGCGATCAGTGACGCCGGGTTGCGAAACGACACCCCCGCGCAGACGCCGTCACCGCGATCCGGCGTGGCGCCCAACCGGTGGGACAGGCGCTGACTGAGCCAGCGTTCCACCCCGCGCGCCGGCACCAGCACGAGCTCCTGCGCGAACGGGTCGGGCAGCGGCCGGGCCAGCAGGGCGCCGAGACCGTCGGCAAGCAGATCGGTCCGTTCGGCACGGTGGAGATGAAGCGCCATTGCGGGCCACCCTAGACCGCCCGTCCGACACCGACGGCCCTACGGGTGTACAAAGGGGCGCGGGGGCCGGGCCCGATCGCGCGAAACGGGAGGACGTCATGGAGACCTGGGATGCGATACGTGCACGACGCAACGTGCGCCAGTACACGGCGCAGCCGGTTGCAGAGACCGACCTGGAGCGCATCGTGGAGGCGGGATGGCGGGCGCCGTCGGCGAAGAACCGTCAACCGTGGGACTTCATCGTGGTCACCGATCCTGCTCAGCTGCAAGAACTCTCGACGGTCTGGATGGGCGCCGGTCACCTCGCCGGCGCCGCGGCCGCGATCGTTCTGGTGATTCCGGTCCCGCCGGATGAGCGCAGGAAGCTCATCGATCAATATGACATCGGTCAGGCGACGATGGCGATGATGCTGGCGGCCACCGACCTGGGTATCGGTACCGGTCATTCCTCGGTGGGCGACCAGGACCGGGCGCGCGCGATCCTCGGCGTCCCCGACGACCATCTGGTCGCGTACATGCTCGGCGTGGGCCATCCCGCCGACCGGCCGCTGACTCCGATCCGCAAACCGAATCGGCGGCCACTGCACGAGGTGGTTCATCGTGGCCGTTGGTGAGTCCGCTGGGCTCATCATGTGCCAGGCTTGAGCAATGGGCGGCGTCGCTGATGCCCTTGAGTGGGCCGGCAAGCAGATCACGGGCCGGGTCCCGAAAGCGGACCTGGACCAGCGCGACCCGGACTTCATCCGGGATCAGCTGCCCGGAACCTGGTTGCTGGCATCGTTGTACTTCCGTGCCGATGTGCGCGGGCTCGACCGCATACCCCCGACGGGACCGGTGCTGCTGGTCGGCAATCACAGCGGCGGCAACGTGCCGCCCGACACGTTCGTCTTCACGCTGGCGTTCTGCTCGTACTTCGGGGTGGAGCGTCCCTTCTATCAACTCGCGCACAACCTGGTGACGCTCTATCCGCCGTTGCGCTGGCTCCGCAAGTTCGGCACGGTGGCGGCCAGCCCCGAAAATGCCCGTTTGGCACTGGAATCCGGCGCAGCCGTCCTGGTGTACCCGGGCGGCGACTACGAAGTCTTCCGCCCGTCGTGGCAACGGCACGTCGTCGACTTCGGCGGCCGCAAGGGATTTGTGCGGCTCGCCCGCGAGACCGGCGTGCCGATCGTGCCGGTGGCCGCCGTCGGCGGCCAGGAGACGGCGTTGTTCCTCGGCCGCGCGCAGTGGCTGGCCAAACTGCTGATGCTGGACAGGTTGATCCGGCTCAAGAGTGTGCCGGTCTCGCTGGCGATCCCCTGGGGGCTGAACGTCAGTGACCTGCTGGGGCACATTCCGCTACCCGCCAAGATCGTCATCGAGGTCCAGGAGCCGATCGAAGTCCATGACGACGACCAGGGCGTGTACGACGAAGTGATCGCCAGCCTGCAGGCGGGCGTGGATCGGCTGGCCGCCGAGCGGCGATTCCCGGTGATCGGCTGATGCGCGTCGAACGCCGGATCGTCGTGAACGCCGATCGGGACACCGTGTGGAAGGTGCTCAGCGACCCGGATCGCTACCCCTCCTTCCTGGCTCATCTGGAGCGCTGGGAGACGTTGACCGAAGGCCCGGTCCGGGTCGGCGCCCGCTACACGGTGTTGTGGAAGATCGGCTCGATCCCGGTCGGAGGCATCGCCGAAGTGGTGGAGCTCGACGCCGCGCGCGATCTGGCCTGGATCAACATCACCGGCGTGACCCAGCGTGGCCGCTTCCGGCTGCGCGATGCGGGGCCCGGCCGGACCACGGTCACCTTCCGACTGGCCTACAACTCCGAAGGCGGCCTGCTCGGACTGATCGCCGACCGCGTCGCATTGCGCTGGGTGGGGCGTTCACTGGCTGAAAGCCTGAAAAACCTTCGCCGCCTTGTGGAGTGATGCGGCGCGTGAGCCGGGTCAGGCCGTGTCGGTCCAAACGTGCATGCTGGGTGCATGAACAGAAACGAGATCACCGAAAAGATCGTCGTTGCCCGGCTGTCGAGGGGGCTCAGTTGGCAGCAACTGGCCGACGCGATCGACAGGCCACTGCTGTGGACGACGTCGGCGCTGCTGGGCCAGCACCCGATTCCGGCGGAGCAGGGGAAGGTCCTGGCCGAGATGCTGGGGTTGGACGAGTCCGTCGTTCCCGTCCTGGCGGCGCCGCCGATGCGGGGCGGCCTGCCCAGTGCCGTGCCCACCGACCCCACCATCTACCGGTTCTACGAGGCGCTCCAGGTCTATGGCGGCGCGCTCAAAGAAGTGATCCACGAACAGTTCGGTGACGGCATCATGAGCGCGATCAACTTCAGCATCGACCTGCAGAAGAAAGCGCACGAGTCGGGCGATCGTGTCGTAGTCACATTCGACGGGAAATTCCTGCCGTATCAATGGACTTCGGCCCAAGACTGAAGGGGCGCTGATGGTCGAGCAGCGGGGCAGGACCGCACGGCGCAAACCCGTCGACATGGTTCTCTCGGGCGGCGGTGTCAAGGGTGTCGGGCTGGTCGGCGCCGTGGTCGCCGTCATGGAGGCAGGTTACTCACTCAAACGGGTCTCCGGCGTCTCCGCGGGTTCGCTGGTCGGATCGATACTGGCCGCCGCCTCCAACGGCGACCAGTTGACCACCGGGCAGATCAAAGAGCTTGCACTGACCCTGCCGTATGAGAAGTTTCGCGATACCGGTCCGGTCGGACATCTGCCTGTGGTCGGTCCGGCGTGGGGTCTCTTGCGTGAAAACGGCATGTACAGAGGCGATTTCGCCCACGACTGGATCCGCGGCGAGCTGCGGAATCTGGGCGTGCGGACCTTCGGCGATCTGGCGCTCAGTGACCGGCAGATGCCCGCCGAGCGCCGTTACCGGCTGGTGGTCACCGTCGCCGACCTGACCACCGGGCAGCTGGTGCGGCTGCCGTGGGACTACCGGCGGCTGTACGGACTCGATCCCGACGAACAATCGGTGGCCGATGCGGTGCGCGCGTCGATGTCCATTCCTTTCTTCTTTAGGCCGGTCACCTTGACCAGCGCGGCCGGACGCACATCCACCCTGGTCGACGGCGGGGTGCTGTCGAACTTTCCGATCGACTCCTTCGACCGGCCGGACTGCAAATCGCCGCGCTGGCCCACCTTCGGCATCACGGTGGTGCCGGAGTTGCCGGCCAGCAACGACCAGCTGATTCCGGGGGTGGGCGCGTTGCGGCTCCTGGGCCCGCCGTCGGTGCTGCTCGAGCAGCTGATCACCACCATGTTCGTCGGCCATGACCAGACGTATCTGAATCAGCCGTGGGTGAGCGCCCGGGCGATCCGGGTGGACTCGACAGCGGTGAACTTCCTGGATTTCAGCATCTCCCGCAAGGACGCCGAAGCGCTCTACAGCAAGGGATACGAATCGGCACAGGCGTTTCTGTCGACCTGGAACTGGGTCGACTATCTCGAGCGGTTCCGCCAGTTCCAATGACGTGACAGCGCGACGGTGTCAGACTTGACGATGGAGGAGGCGCCGGTGTGCAGCGGTTGTTCGGGCAACCGCACCACCTGGCCAGATGCCGGACCCTCCTAGACGCCGAATTCCTTTTCGATGTTGTCGATCCCGGCGCGGATCGCCTTGAGCGCATCGGCGCGGGCACGCAGTTTGGTGGCGGCGTGCGCGGACTGATTCAGGCCGGCGAATTCGTGAGCCGCCTCCTCGGCGCGGGCGATCACCCGGTCGGGCAGTGCCATCTCGTCGATGAAGCCGGCGGCCAGCGCCGTCTCACCGAAGAATGTCTTGGCCAGGCCGGTGGCCTGTTGGTAGGCCGACCGGGTCAGCCGCAGTTTCAGGACCTCCAGGGCCGCCCAGGGAATCACCATCCCGATCGCGACCTCGTTGGCCTGAATGTTGTACGCGTGCGCCGCAATTCGGTGGTCACCCGAGCACAGCAGGAATGAGCCCATCGCGATCGCGGGGCCGGTGCACGCGATGACCACCGGCTTGGGGTAGGACAGCAGCCGGTAGGACAGCTCGAATCCGCCGCGCAGCATGTCGATCGCGGGTTGCACCTCGCCCGAGGTCAGGATCTTCAGGTCGAATCCGCCGCTGAACACCCGCTGGTTGCCGGTGATCACCAGCGCCCCCACGTTGTCGGCGTCGGCCTGGTCGAGCGCGTCGTTGAGGGCCTGCTGCATGGTCGGGCCGAGCGCGTTGACTTTGCCGTCGTCCATCCGGATGACCCCGATGGTTTCGTCGTGGGTGTAGACGACCGGACCGCTCATGGGTTACTCCTTCGCTCGGCGAGTCGATTGAACCAGATCGCGGCCCGCCGGGCTCACACCCGCTGGCTGCGATGCTTTCCCAGTTCGTTCTCGGCGTCGCCCCAGCGCAGACTCACGTCGGTGGGCTCGTCGAGTTGGCGGGTGCGCCACCGGTCCTGGGTCTCCTGCACGGCGCGGTTGATGCGGTCGATCTCGCTGCGGAACACCTCGGGGCGAGTTTCCTTGCTGGCGTAGTGGAAGTAGGTCAGCAGGTTGCGCAACAGCTCCAGCTTCTGCTTCTCGCGCTTGGCCAGGTCGTGCGTCGTCATCAGCTCGATGCGCTGGACGGGAGGTAGCGCGTCCCAGTCCAAGACCACCTTCGTCTCCAGCGGCTGCCGGGTGCGCTGCCAGAATTTCCACCCGCGGGGCCGCTCGGGGCGGTCGTAGTAGGTGACCGTGCCCTCGAAGCGAGATTCGACGCCGTGCCCGATTTCCGCGCGGTCCAGTGCGGAGTCCCACACCATCCGCCACTCCTGACCGGGCGCCAGTGTGGGCAGCTCCCGCGGCAGTTGCAGTTCGACGACGTCGGCGTAGCCGTCGGAGGCGTTCTCGTATTCGGCGACGGTCGGGGGGTTGGGGAAGTTGAACCGGATGTCGTAAGCCGCGGTGCGGCCGAAGTTGCGCACCACCAACTCGATGACATGCCAGTCCGCGACGTGCGGCTCCATCAACATGGCGACGTGTGGGCGCGTCTTCTCCGCAGCCAGCGCCCGATTCCGCTGCAACTGGCGGTGGGTGAAGATCAGCGCGACGACGCCGAGCGCGATCGCCGCCCATGCGGCCCAGGCCAACCAGGTGCTGGACTCGATGGAGTCGATGCCCCGCCAGCTCTGCGGCCAGCTTTCCGGCCAGTTGCCTCGGACCCACCCCATGGATTCCACCCTCCACTTAATCCTCGGACCTGGAACTTAGCTGCACTGATCGTAAAGGGGCTTCCTGTGTATTGCTGAGCGGGTCATCGAGCGAGCTTCAGCCGCCCATCATCATTCGCCACTGGTCGAGATTGGCGGGCCGGTACACGTAGTTGGAGCGTTTGACTTCCGACAACGAGGCGCTCGGGTCGGCCGAGTACCAGTGCCCGGGGAAGACGGTCGGGTCGCCCGGGAGCGCGGCGAGTTGCTGGAGACTGCGATACATCTCGTCGGAATCGCCGCCCGGGAAGTCGGTGCGTCCGCAACCTTCCAGGAACAGCGTGTCGCCGGCGACCAGCCGTCCGTCCAGCAGGAAGCACTGACTGCCGGGCGTGTGGCCGGGTGTGTGCAGCAGTTCGATCTCGATGTCGCCGATGCTGATCCGGTCGCCGTGCTCGTGAGCGGTCAGGTCGCTCATCGGGATTCCGGTGATCCGGGACACCCACAGCGCCTCGTGGGTGTTCACGTGGATCGGCACGCTCACCCGCTCCATCAGCTCGGCGAGGCCCTTGAGCTCGAATCCCATCATCGACCCGCCGACGTGGTCCGGGTGGTGATGGGTCACGAGCACCCCCGACAGGTGCATGTCGTCGGCCTCGAGCGCGTCGACCAGGTCCCCGGCTGCATAGGCCGGGTCGACCACCATGGCGTCCCCGGTTTCGCGGTCGCCGATGAGGTAGGCGAAGTTGCGCATCTGCGCCGCGATCACATCGTTGGCCGCGAAGTCGCGGCCGGAAAGTAACTGCCGGAAGTACAACCGGTCCGAATTCGACACACCACCAGCCTATGGGGCGCGCGAAAACACCTTCGGCCTGGCCTTCTGCCTATTCCCGGTACCTATTCCTACCTGCGCCGAGTCGCTAATATCGGTTCATGTTGAAGAGGATCGAAGTCCTACTTGACATGGACTTGGTCGACGAGATCATTCGCCGTTATCACGTGGCCGGCGCGCGGGAAGCCGTCAATCTGGCCATGCGGACAATGCTCGACGAGGCCGACAACGCCGACCCCGACTCGCATGCCGAGGATTACGACGAGTTCAGCGACCTCAGTGCCTGGTCACTGCACCGCAACAGCGACACGGGTTGACCGGCTAGTCCTGCTTGGGCCCACGTGGTTTGGAGACGTTGTGTGCCAGGCTGTAACCTCTTTTTGGCCCGCGGCAGGTCTTCGCTGCGGGTGAACGGCCCCCTTAGCTCAGTCGGTAGAGCGTTTCCATGGTAAGGAAAAGGTCAACGGTTCGATTCCGTTAGGGGGCTCGGCGGACGCCGAGCAGGTGCGCGGCCCCAGAGGCGGTGTAGCTCAGTTGGTTAGAGCGAACGACTCATAATCGTTAGGTCGCCGGTTCGAGTCCGGCCATCGCTACCACCACAGCACGACAAACGAATATAGAGACTTCGAGAGATTTGAGAGAGAACCGTCATGGCTTCCAGTACCGACGTGCGGCCGAAGATCACCTTGGCGTGCGAGGTGTGCAAGCACCGCAACTACATCACCAAGAAGAACCGCCGCAACGACCCCGACCGTCTCGAGCTGAAGAAATTCTGCCCGAACTGCGGTAAGCACCAGGGGCACCGCGAAACGCGCTGACCGCGCGCACCCCAATTACAGAGAGTCGACTAGGTAGGTTCGAGAACTGTGGCCCTGTCCGAAAAGATCCTCGGGATGCACTATCGCTACCCCGACCATTACGTGGTGGAACGGGAAAAGATCCGCGAGTACGCCACGGCGGTGCAAAACGACGAGCCGGCTTTTTTCGGTGAGGACGCGGCGGCAGAACTGGGCTACGACGGCCTGGCAGCCCCGTTGTGTTTCATCTCGGTATTCGGATACAAGGCGCAGTCTGCCTTTTTCCGGGACGCCAACATCGCGGTGACCGACCAGCAGATCGTTCAGGTTGACCAGGTTCTGAAGTTCCTCAAGCCGATCGTCGCCGGCGACAAGCTGTACTGCGACGTCCACGTGGATGCGGTGCGCGAGGCGCACGGCACCCAGATCATCGTGACCAAGAACATCATCACCAACGATGCCGGCGAGATCGTCCAGGAGACGTACACGACCCTGGCGGGCCGTGCCGGTGAAGACGGGGAAGTAGGATTTGCCGATGCCACTGCGTGAGTTCAGTTCGGTGCAGGTGGGTGACCAGCTCCCAGAGCGGACCTACCCGTTGACCCGTCAGGACCTGGTCAACTACGCCGGGGTCTCGGGTGACTTGAACCCGATCCACTGGGACGACGAGATCGCCAAGATGGTCGGGCTGGACACCGCGATCGCCCACGGCATGCTCACCATGGGTATCGGCGGCGGCTATGTCACGTCGTGGGTGGGCGACCCCGGGGCCGTGACGGAGTACAACGTGCGGTTCACCGCGGTGGTACCGGTACCCAACGACGGCAAAGGCGCCGAGTTGGTGTTCAGCGGCCGGGTGAAGTCCGTTGACCCGGAGACCAAATCGGTGACCATCGCACTGACGGCGACGACCGGCGGCAAGAAGATCTTCGGCCGGGCTGTCGCCTCGGCGAAGCTGGCCTAGCGGATGGCCCTCAAAACAGATATCCGCGGAATGTCGTTTGTCTATCCCGACTACTTCGAGGTAGGCCGCGAACAAGTTCGGCAATTCTCCCGGTCGATCAAGTGCGATGATCGGGTCCACTACGACGAGGCTGCGGCCGCCGAATTCGGCGGCGACCGCATCGTCGCACCGCTGACCTTCGTGACGATCCTGGCGAAACTCATCCAGGACGACTTCTTCCGCAATGTGGACGTCGGCTTCGAAACCATGCAGATCGTGCAGGTCGACCAGAAGTTCGTGTACCACGCGCCGATCCATGTCGGAGACAAGCTCTACGGCAGTCTGCGCATCGAATCGGTCAACGAGCGTTTCGGCGCCGACATCGTCATGACGAAGAACTTCTGTCACAACCAGGATGGCGTCCTGGTCCTGGAGGCCTACACCACCCTGATGGGCCACGAAGGAGACAACTCCATCCAGCTCAAATGGGACAAGGAATCGGGCCAGGTAGTCAGAACCGGGTAATTAGTATCTGGCTCCTACGTCGATGTACACTCGGACCTCGGGGTTTTCCCATTACAAGCGCGCTGTCCGTCGGTTCGCGATTGCCGAACGGGGGGCGCGCGAGTCATGTAAGCCCCGGAAAATAGGGGCGTAGCTCAACTGGCAGAGCAGCGGTCTCCAAAACCGCAGGTTGCAGGTTCAAGTCCTGTCGCCCCTGCTGACGGCGGGCCGCACGAGGAGGCGGGCCATCTGACTCGCGTGCCATGGTGGACACTGGAAAGAGTGGCCACTTTGAGCGGTACGGCACGCGAAACAGCTAGCGAACGAAGGAGCACGCGGTGAGCGACGAAGGCGACGTTGCCGACGACGCCGCAGGCGACAGCGGCGCCGTGGTGACCAAGGCGGTGGCGCGGCCGCAGCGGCCCACGGGAAAACGTTCCCGGGTGCGCGCGGCGGAGGCCGAGGACGGCGACGAGTCGACCGACGTCGAGGTCGCCGAGAAGGATTCGGCAAAGAAGGACGCGTCGAAGTCTTCGAAGGCGTCGAAGTCTTCGGGGGCCAAATCGACGCAGAAAGACAAGGCGAAGAAGCCGAAGAAAGCCGGTTCGACCAGCTCGATCAACCCTTTCGTGTTCGTCTACACCTACCTCAAGCAGGTTGTAGCCGAGATGCGGAAGGTGATCTGGCCCAACCGCAAGCAGATGCTCACCTACACGTCGGTGGTGCTGGTCTTCCTGGCCTTCATGGTGGCGGTGGTAGGTGGCGCCGACCTGGGTCTGAGCAAGCTCGTGCTGTTGGTGTTCGGCTGAGACTTGAGAGCGATAGAGAGGACTGAGAACCGTGACGACGTTCGACGGTGACACGTCCGCGGGTGAGGCGGTCGACGTGCAAGAGGCTGACGCCCCGCAGGACGCGGTGGCGGCTCCGGCCGAAGATGTCGACCCCGCCGCTGCGCTCAAAGCGGAACTGCGCAGCAAGCCCGGTGACTGGTACGTCATTCACTCTTACGCGGGCTACGAGAACAAGGTGAAAGCCAACCTCGAGACCCGGGTGCAGAACCTTGACGTCGGCGACTACATCTTCCAGGTGGAGGTTCCCACCGAAGAGGTCACCGAGATCAAGAACGGCCAGCGCAAGCAGGTCAACCGCAAGGTGCTGCCCGGTTACATCCTGGTGCGCATGGACTTGACCGACGACTCGTGGGCCGCGGTGCGAAACACCCCGGGAGTCACCGGGTTCGTCGGCGCGACATCGCGCCCGTCGTCGCTCTCGCTCGACGACGTGGTCAAGTTCCTGCTGCCCCCGGGTGCGGCCAAGAAGGCCGCCAAGGGTGCGGCCAGCACGGCTGCCGCGGCAGAGACCGGTGGACTGGAACGCCCTGTCATTGACGTCGAGTACGAGGTCGGTGAGTCGGTGACGGTGATGGACGGACCATTCGCGACGTTGCCGGCCACGATCAACGAGGTCAACGCCGAACAGCAGAAGCTCAAGGTGCTGGTCTCGATCTTCGGCCGCGAAACACCGGTGGAGCTGACCTTCAGCCAGGTCTCCAAGATTTAGCCCCCAGGGCATCCCAGAACTTTGCACCCCAGCACTTTGCAAGACTAGGAAGGAATGTAGGACAAACTCATGGCCCCGAAGAAGAAGAAAGTCACCGGGCTGATCAAGCTGCAGATCGTGGCCGGGCAGGCCAACCCTGCCCCGCCGGTCGGCCCGGCGCTCGGCCAGCACGGCGTCAACATCATGGAGTTCTGCAAGGCCTACAACGCCGCGACGGAAAGCCAGCGCGGTCAGGTCATCCCGGTGGAGATCACGGTCTACGAGGACCGCAGCTTCACCTTTGCGCTGAAGACCCCGCCGGCCGCCAAGCTGTTGCTCAAGGCCGCCGGTGTGCCCAAGGGGTCGGCGGAGCCGCACAAGACGAAGGTCGCGAAGGTGACCTGGGACCAGGTGCGCGAGATCGCCGAGACCAAGAAGACGGACCTCAACGCCAACGACATCGACGCGGCGGCGAAGATCATCGCCGGCACCGCCCGGTCGATGGGCATCACGGTCGAGTAGTTCCAGTTCGACAAAACACCCGAGAACGCGTGGGAGGGCCAGCTTCGGCCCGCCAACCACGAACCCAACACCAGATTGGATTGAACAATGAGCAAAACCAGCAAGGCATACCGCGCCGCCGCCGAGAAGGTGGACCGCAACAACCTCTACACCCCGTTGCAGGCCGCCCGGCTCGCCAAGGAGACGTCGTCGACCAAGCAGGACGCGACCGTCGAGGTGGCGATCCGGCTCGGCGTCGACCCGCGCAAGGCCGACCAGATGGTCCGTGGCACGGTCAACCTGCCGCACGGCACGGGTAAGACCGCCCGGGTGGCCGTCTTCGCCGTCGGTGAGAAGGCCGACGCCGCCGTAGCCGCCGGAGCCGATGTCGTCGGCAGCGACGACCTGATCGAGAAGATCCAGGGCGGGTTCCTGGACTTCGACGCCGCCATCGCGACTCCCGACCAGATGGCCAAGGTGGGCCGGATCGCCCGCGTTCTGGGTCCGCGCGGCCTGATGCCGAACCCCAAGACCGGCACCGTCACCCCGGATGTCGCCAAGGCCGTCGCCGACATCAAGGGCGGCAAGATCAACTTCCGCGTCGACAAGCAGGCCAACCTGCACTTCGTGATCGGCAAGGCGTCGTTCGACGAGAAGAAGCTTGCGGAGAACTACGGTGCCGCGCTCGACGAGGTGCTGCGGCACAAGCCGTCGTCGTCCAAGGGCCGTTACCTGAAGAAGGTCACGGTGTCGACGACGACCGGCCCGGGTATCCCGGTCGACCCGTCGGTCACCCGCAATTTCACCGCCGAGGCGGAGTAAGCGGCGCCTTCGGCTGCGCGAGCAGACACAAAATCGCCCTGGAGCACGCGTTCCAGGGCGATTTTGTGTCTGCTCGCGGGGAGGGCCGGGCAGTGGATCTAGCCGCCGCATTCGGTGACGCGCCGCCGCAGGAATGCGCGGCCTGGCTCAGAAGCGTTGCCCTCCAATGCCTTTCGATACCACACTACGGCTTCGGCGTGGCGCCCTGCCCGCCGCAACAGGTCCGCGCGCACCGACGCGACGAGATTCGAGTGCGTCAGCCGCGGGTCGTGGGCCACCTTGTCCAGGGCTGCCAGGCCCACATCCGGGCCGTCGCGGAAGCCGACCGCGAGCGCGCGGTTGGCTCTCACCACCGGCGAGTCGGTCAACTGCAGCAACCGGTCGTAAGCCGCGCAGATCGCGGTCCAGTCGGTCTGGTCCCAGGAGGGCGCCGTCGCATGGATGGCGGCGATCACGGCTTGCGGCAGATACGGACCGGTCGATCCCTGCGCCTGTCGTAATCGATTGAGGCCGCGGCTGATCCGGTCGCGGTTCCAGCGGTGACGGTCCTGCTCGTCCAGCGGCACCAGCGCCCCGGCGGCGTCCAGCCGTGTTGCCCGCCGCGAGTCATGCAGCAGCACCAGGGCCGCCAGGGCGTGTGCCTCGGGATGCGGCATCAGGGCGCACAGCTCGCCGGCCAGCCGCACCCCTTCGTCACACAACTCGTCGCGGATGGCCGACGGGCCGGCGGTGGACCAGTAGCCCTCGGTGAACACCGAGTAGATGCAGCTCAGTACGTGCGGTGTGCGTTCGGGGAGCAACTCGGCGGGCGGAACCCGCAGCGGAATGTTCGCGTGCCGAATCTTGTACTTGGCCCGGGTGATTCGCTGCCCGATCGCTGCCTCGGTCTGCAACAGTGCGCGGGCGATCTCGGCGACCGTCAACCCGGATACCAGCCGCAGCGTGAGCGCCAGTTGCGAGCGGCGGTCCAGTGCCGGGTGCGCGCAGGTGAACATCATCCGCAGTTCGTCGTCGCGAACCGGATGCAACACCGCGTCGTCGGTGCGGATATCGTCCACGAAAGCCGCCAATTCCTTTCCGGGACGGATGGATTCGCGGCGTAGCCGATCACGGGCACGATTGCGCGCGACCGTTATCAGCCATGCGCCGGGGCGATCGGGTACGCCATCGCGCTCCCAGGTGCGCAGCGCCTCGGCGCACGCCTCCTGGACGGCGTCCTCGGCGATGGTGAGGTCGCCCGACCATCGTGCGATGGCGGCGACGGCAGGTCCCCATTCATGCCGAAAGACGCCGTCCAGATCGGTCATCCGACGTGGCTACAGTCCCGAGATACCGGCCAGTTGCCGGAGCTGCACCGTGGACGCGGGAATCATCGAGGCCACCTTGACGGCTTCGTCACGGTCGCCGGCGCTCAGCACATAGAAGCCGTTGGCGACTTCCGCGGCTTCGGCGTACGGACCGTCGGTGACAAGGACCTCGCCGTTGCGGATCCGCACGGTCGTCGCGGTCGAACGATCGTGCAACGCGGCGCCGCCGACGATGTGATCGCCTGCGGCGGCGGCGAACTCGACGTGGCGTGCAGCCACCGCATCCCACTCCGGAGTGTGCGGCGTGTGGGTGGTTCCGGGCGGCTCCAACAGCAGCGCGAGCCAGTCGGTGCCGCTGGGTTTGGGAGACGGTTCGATCGCGTGGACGGTGGGCCGCACCTCTACCGCACCGTGCTTGGCGAGCGGAATGCCACGGGCGAAGGTGAGGGCTTCGTCGAGGTTTTCGGCTTCGAAAAGGTAGTAACCGCACGCTACTTCGGCGCCTTCGGCGAACGGTCCGTCGGTGATGACCGGCTCGTCCGGGCCGCCGTCGATCCGTACGCCGGCCGCCGCGGGAAGCAGGGCATCACCGGCCCGGATGGCTGCGGCCGCAGCGCGGTGAAAGCCCTGGTAGGCCTCCATCTCGGCAGCACGTTCCGAGGGCGTCAAGTCGCGCTCGTGACTGATCAGCAAAGCGAAATACTGCATTCGTCGTCTCCTCCCGTAGCGAGCGGGGCCCGGTGCTCCACTCTCTACCGGTTCGACGAACGGTGCACGCCCGTTCCGACCGACTAGGCGGCTGCCCGCGACTTGAGATAGGTCACCAGGCTCACGTCGAGCATCTCGTCGTCGAAGTAGTGCTCGCAGCCGCGCAGGTACTTCATGTACCGCTCGTAGACCTCGAGCGAAGTGACCTCGACGGCCTTCTCCTTATTGGACTCCAGGGTGTCGCCCCAGATGTGCAAGGTCTTGATGTAGTGCGGGCGCAGCGAAAGTGGTTCGGGGACGACAAACCCGGCCTTTTCGCCGTGCTCCACCATCATCTCCGTGGACGGCAGGCGGCCACCGGGGAAGATCTCGGTCACGATGAACTTGATGAAGCGGACCGTCTCGAAGGTGATCCGCTTCCCCCGCGCCGCCATCTCGTACGGGTGGTAGCTGACGCTGCTCTGGATGGTCATCCGGCCGTCGTCGGGCATGACGTCGAAACACCGCTTGAAGAAGTCGTCATAGTTCTCGTGCCCGAAGTGCTCGAAGGCCTCGATGGAGACGATCCGGTCGACCGGCTCGTTGAAGTCCTCCCAGCCGTGCAGGAGGACCCGTCGGGAGCGGTCGGTGTCGATCGCGTCCAGCACCTGCTGCGAGCGGGCGTGCTGGTTCTTGGACAGGGTGAGGCCGATGACGTTAACGTCGTACTTCTCCACGGCGCGCTTCATGGTGGTGCCCCAGCCGCAGCCGACGTCCAGCAACGTCATTCCCGGCTTGAGGTCCAGCTGGTCGAGGTTCAGGTCGATCTTCGCGATCTGGGCTTCCTCGAGCGAAATGTCCCATGGGTCGAAGTAGGCGCAGCTGTAGGTCCGGGTCGGATCCTGGAACAGCGCGAAGAAATCATCGGAGACGTCGTAGTGCGCCTGAATGTCTTCGAACTGCGTCGCCTTCGTCATGGCACCGGTCGGTTTGTCGGCCATTGCTGTGGTGTTCTCCTGAATAAGTGGCACTAGCTGGTCGTCCGCGCGGGCCCAGACCTCTGACGTGCAACACTACCCGATCCGGTGGTACCGGCTGACCGGCCGAGGGTTGCTTCGGTGCCCGTCGAGGCCCGCGTAAGTCTATTTCTGCAACGTGAAGTGGTGGCAGTCGATGTACCCGATCCGGAAGCACTCGGCGGTACCGGTCAAGTACTTCATGTAGCGCTCATAGATCTCTTCGGACTGAATCCTGATCGCCTCGTCCTTGTGGGCCAGGAGCGCTTCGGCCCAGAAGTCGAGGGTCCTGGCGAAGTGCAGCTGTAGCGACTCGACATGCGAGACGGTGAAACCGGCTCTCGTGGCGTGGTCGTGCACCTTCTCGATAGACGGCAGCCGGCCGCCCGGAAAGATCTCAGTCACGATGAACTTGATGAACCGGGCCATCTCGAACGTCACCGGCATCCCGCGCTCGACGATCTGGCCTCCGGTCAACCCGGTGATCGAGTGCAGCAGCATCCTCCCGTCGTCGGGCAGGGCTTCGAACACGAACTTGAAGAAGTCGTCGTAGCGCTGGAAGCCGAAGTGCTCCAGGGCCTCGATGGTGATGATCCGGTCCACCGGCTCGTTGAACTCGGCCCAGTCGCTCAGCAGAACCCGGTGCGAACGGTTCGTGTCGACCTCGCCCAGCAGCCGCTCGCAGTAGGCGTGCTGGTTCTTGGACAGGGTCACGCCGATGACGTTCACGTCATATTTCTCGAGGGCGCGCTTCATCGTCGAACCCCAGCCGCAACCCACATCGAGCAGGGTCATACCCGGCTCCAGCCCCAGTTTGCCCAGCGCCAGGTCCAGCTTGGCGATCTGGGCTTCCTCGAGGGTCATGTCGTCGCGCTCGAAGTAGGCGCAGCTGTAGGTCCGGGTTGGATCCGTGAACAACTCGAAGAATTCGTTGGAGATGTCGTAGTGCGCCTGGACGTCGTCGTTGTTCTCTCGCCGGCTTCTGGCTCGAGTTAGGTTGTTAGACATTTGTCCTCCCGATGGGACAGGCCCACCCCCCGCGAGGTGATCATCTCCGGGACCCTACACGTGCGGGGACGCGTCCCCCGCATTTGAACTCACTGATACCGGGATTATTTCCCCTACTTCTCCAGGGTGAACTGGTTGACGTCGATGTAGCCGGTCCGGAACGAGTCCGCGCATCCGGTCAGGTACTTCATGTAGCGCTCGTAGACCTCTTCGGACTGGATCTCGATCGCCTCGTCCTTGCGCGACTCCAGGGCGGCGGCCCACAGGTCGAGCGTGCGGGCGTAGTGCGGCTGCAGCGATTGGCGCCGGGTCAGTGTGAAGCCGCCCTTCGCGGAGTGCTCCTGGACCTTCTCGATCGACGGCAACCGGCCGCCCGGGAAGATCTCGGTCATGATGAATTTGGCGAAGCGGGCGCCCTCGAAGGTCAACGGCATCCCGCGCTCGGCCATCTGCGTACCGGTCAGGGCAGTGATGGTGTGCAGCAGCATCACGCCGTCGGCCGGCAGCACCCGGTGCGCCAGTGCGAAGAAGTCGTCGTAGCGGTCGAAGCCGAAGTGCTCGAACGCGCCGATCGAGACGATGCGGTCGACGGGCTCGTCGAACTGCTCCCAGCCTTCCAGCAGCACGCGCCGGGTGCGCTCGGTGTCCATCTCGTCGAAAGACTTCTGCACGTGCGCAGCCTGGTTCTTCGACAGGGTCAGGCCGACGACGTTGACGTCGTACTTCTCGACAGCCCGGCGCATGGTGGCGCCCCAGCCGCAGCCCACGTCCAGCAGCGTCATCCCGGGCTGCAGGCCCAGCTTGCCCAGCGCCAGGTCGATCTTGGCGATCTGTGCCTCTTCCAGCGTCATGTCCTCGCGCTCGAAATAAGCGCAGCTGTATGTCTGGGTCGGGTCCAGAAACAACCGGAAGAAGTCGTCCGACAGGTCGTAGTGTGCCTGCACATCGTCAAAGTGCGGCTTCAGCTTCGCAGCCATGTGTATTGCCTTTCCGGACCCGAACGGGTCCACGATCGCACGCGTCGTCGCCCCCCCGGTGCGTGCGGGAAGTATGTTATCCAACGCGCCGCGCCATTACTAAACCGCGACAGCGTCTGCGCTGTTCAGCGGCAACTTTTGTTATTTAGTCAGCGTGTATTGCGCGACGTTCGACAGGCCCTTTCGGAACAAGTTCGCGCAGCCGGTCAGATACCGCATGAAACGGTCGTAGACCTCCTGTGACTGGATGGCGATCGCCTGCTCGCGATTGGCCTCCAGATTGGCTGCCCACATGTCCAGGGTGCGCGCGTAATGCGGCTGCAGGTATTGAATTTCACCGACCGAGAATCCGCTGTTCTTCGCATTGTCGATGATGTCGACCTCGCCGCACATGCCGCCACCGGGGAAGATCTCGGTGGCCAGGAACCGGAAGAAGCGCAGATCGCTCATCGTCACGGTGATGCCGTGGTCGCGCCAGTACGTCTGCTCGTGGGTGAAGATGCTGTGCAGCAGCATCGAGCCGTCACTGGGCAGGATCTCGTAGGAGCGGTCGAAGAACGCCGGCCAGCGCTCCTTCTTGAAGGCGTCGAAGGCCTCGAAGCTGACGATCCGGTCGACCTTCTCGTTGAACTCTTCCCAGCCCTGCAGCCGCGCCTCGGCGCGCCGGGTGGTGGGGATCGCCGCCAGCCGGGCCTTGCTGCGCAGGTAGTGATTGCGGCTGAGGGTGATGCCGATGACGTTCACGTCGTATTTCTCGAGAGCCCGCACCACCGCACCGCCCCATCCGCAGCCGACGTCGAGCAGCGTCATGCCCGGTTCCAGGTTCAGCTTGTTCAGGGCCAGGTCCAGCTTCGCGAGCTGCGCTTCTTCGAGGGTCATGTCGTCGCGCTCGAAGTAGGCGCACGTGTACACCATGTTGGGGTCCAGGAACAGCGCGAAGAAATCATCCGAAATGTCGTACGTCGCTTGCGACTCTTCGTAATACGGTCTCAGTTCGGCCATATCGGACCACCTCCAGCGCACACCATTGCGTCTCTCGTATTTGCGTGACACCCCTCGCCGGGCACCACGGAGCCGTCGGCTATCGGCTTAACCGGCGGCATCGAAGTTGCTAGTCAGCTCACCAATGACGCGACTCCACAACTGCTTGGGCAGATCATGACCCATACCGTCGACCAACACCAATCGGGCACCGTTGATCGCCTTTGCGACCGCCCGGCCGCCGAAGGGGCGCATAAGTTTATCCGCTGTGCCGTGGATTACGACAGTCGGGGCGGTGATGCGCCGGTCGTAGTGCAGCAGGCTGCCGCTGCCCATAATGGCGCTGAACTGCTGGGAAATGCCCCACGGGTGGTAGTTCCGGTCATAGGCTTCGGCGGCCTCGGCCCGCATCTGCTCCTCCGGCGTCGGGTACTGCGGGCTGCCGATGATCTTGGAGACCCGGACGGAATTGTCGATGATCACCTCGCGCGGTGAACTCGGCGCCGGGCCCTTGATCAGTGACAGCAGCGCGCGCGGCGCCGGCGGCGGCAGGAAGCGGTGGTTATTGCTGGAGAAGATCACCGCCAGCGTCTGGGTGCGGTGCGCGTGCTGCGCGGCGAAGACCTGCGCGATCATGCCGCCCATCGATGCCCCGACGATGTGGGCCCCGTCGATGTCGAGGTGATCGAGCAGGGCCGCGGCGTCGTCGGCCATGTCTTCCAGCTTGTACGCCGAGCGGCTGGGCAAGCCGAGGAACGAGCGCGCCATCCGCGTCGCCAGGGGCTGAGGGTCCTGGTGCCGCTCAGTCTTGCTGGACAGCCCGACGTCCCGGTTGTCGTAGCGGATCACCCGCAGGCCCCGGCGCACGAGCTGCTCGCAGAACTCGGTCCGCCACAGCAGCATCTGGGCGCCCAGGCCCATGATGAGCAGCACCGGCGGATGATCGGGGTCACCCATGTCCTCGTAGTACAGCTTCAGATCACCCGATACCGCGGTGCCACTGCGAACTTCCACTTACCTACACCTCGTTGGTTTGCGGGTTGGATTGATGCTCGCGGCCGACCTCGACCATGAAATTGGCGAAGTACCCGGTGAGCTGCGGGTCCGACATCATCTGCCACTTGGGGGCCAGCAGTTTCATGTAGCGCTCGACGTAGAGGAACTGCTTGCCGATCAGCACCAGCTCCCGGGGCAGCTTGACGTCGTAGGCGTCGGCCAGCGCCGACAGCTGGCGGCCGATGTCGGCGTAGGACATGTCGCCGAGGGATTGCATGGTCAGCGGAGTCGCGAACTTCTCCAAGTCCTTGGCCGCCTCCGCCTCCGGCTTCATGGTGCCGACGGCGCCCATCAGCACCACGATCTTGCCTGCGGCGGCGTGGTCCTTCTTCACCAGTAGGGCGTACACCAGTTCGCGCAGCAGCCAACGGGTGCGCGGATCGATGCGGCCCATGATCCCGAAGTCGAAGAACACGATGCGGCCCTCGTCGTCGACATAGAGGTTGCCCGCGTGCAGGTCGCCGTGGAACAGCCCGTGTCGCAGCCCGCCTTCGAACACGCTGAACAGCAGCGCCTTGACGAGTTCGGTGCCGTCGAATCCCGCCTTGCGGATAGCGGCGACGTTGTCGATGCGGATGCCCTGGATCCGCTCCATCGTCAGGACCCGCTCACTGGTGAAGTTCCAGTGCACCTGCGGGACGCGGATGTTCTTGCCCAGCGGAGACGCATGCAGGTGGGAGACCCAGGCGTCCATCGACTGCGCTTCGAGCCGGAAGTCCAGCTCCTCGGCGAGGTTGTCGGAGAAGTCGGCGACCACGTCCTGCGCGGACAGCCGGCGGCCCAGCTTCGCCAGCTCGACGGCCTGAGCGAAGCGCTGCAGGATCTGCAGGTCGGCAGCCACCCGGCGGCGGATGCCCGGTCGCTGGATTTTGACGACGACGTCCTCGCCGGTCTTCAGCGTCGCGTAGTGCACCTGCGCGATCGATGCGGAGGCGAAGGGTGTCTCTTCGAACGTCGCGAACAGGTTGGCCGGCTCGTCGCCGAGTTCCTCGATGAAGAGTTTGTGCACCTCATCGGTGTCGGCGGCCGGCACCCGGTCCAGCAGGCCGCGGAATTCGCGGGACAGCGATTCGCCGAAGGCGCCGGGGCTGGACGCGATGATCTGTCCGAATTTCACGTACGTCGGGCCCAGGTCGGCGAAGGTCTGGGGAATTTCTTTGATGACCTTCTGCTGCCAGGGGCCCTTGCCGGGGAGGTTGGTGAGCACACGAGCGGCGGTGCGGGTGACCTGCCAACCGGTGACAGCTACCCGGGCCGCCTCGACCGGTAGCGGCACCCGGTCGAGCTTGGCCACATCGCGGTGTTTAGTGGAACTCATTTCTGCAGTGTGCCAAATCGGTGCAGTCGAATCACAATTTGCGTGAGCCGCCTCACCCGGCGCAAAAGCGCGGCGAACGGTGGATTGTGTGACGGCCTATCGGGGTTGCCAGGGCGTCAGCCAGGGTTCCGGCTGCCGATTCTCCTGGCCTGCGATCAATTCGTACATGGTGGCCCCGTCGATGCTTTCCCGCACGATGTCGGCATGCCCGGCATGACGGGCCAGTTTGTTGATCACGTGCAGGAAGACCCAGCGCACCGACCAGGCGTCGACGTCCTTGGGAAACCAGGGGGCATCGCGCGGAACCGGCACCGTGGCGTCGAGGTCGGCGCTCTCGGCCAGTCGTAGCGATTCGGCGTTCTGAGCGGCGAATGCGTCGAGGATCCCCGCAAGTGTTTCGTCGGGATGCATCACGAACTCGTCCGCGTGCTGCGCAGAGCGGTCCTCGAACGGTCGGGTGTCCTTCGGCGGAGCGTCCGGCGCGGCGGCCACCCTGGCCATCCATATCCGCTGCATACCGGTGACGTGCTTGATCAGGCCGCCGACCGACAGCGCACTGGCCGATGGAGCCGATCGGGCCTGTTCATCGGTGAGGCCGTAGGACACCGCGAGATAGGCGCTCTGGTGGTAGGCGAGAAATTCCCGCAGCGCATTGCGTTCGCCGGTGACCGGAGGGGCGAGGGCGGGAATGGTCAGTCCTTTCGGGTGTGCAGGTAAAGGTCACGCAGACAGGCGATTTCAGCGCCGTGATGGATCGCTTCCCGGTTGATGTGCAGGATCAGTTCGCTCAGCGCGTACTCAGCGTAGGGGCCTTCGGCCGGGCCGCACGGCCGGTTGAGGTCCGTGTCCGACAAGGCCCGCACCCCGGTGATCCACACCGAGTACTCCTCGTCGAGTTGCCGCAGCGCCGTCCCGGCGTCGGTGGCGTAGCGCCAACTCTGATAGTCGGCGGGCGCGCCGCCGAAGTGATGATGGTTGCGCATGGCGAACACTCCGACGATGACGTGAGCCAGCCGCCACGCGACGGTGGTGAACGGCGTCGGGCTGGGGCTGGGATACGCGAAGTCCACCGAACCGTCCGGATGCACGGTCCAGCAGTCGGGCACCGGCTGCCAGAAGTACTCATCGTCGGTCAACCCGTCCAGGCGGGGTCGCAGTTGTGCTTGCCAGTGCCAGTCGAGCTGGTCGGCCAATTGGGTCCGGAGATCTGCCACGTCTATGAGCCTGGCAGCAATACCGGACAGTTTCGGTCCTAAAAGTCGGGCAGACTTGCTGTCATGTCGGCGACGACGGGCCGGGTGCTGCAGCTGCTGGGTCTGCTGCAGTCGCGTCGGGTGTGGACTGGTGAAGAATTGGCCCGGCAGCTGTCGGTGACCGGCCGCAGTGTGCGGCGCGATGTCGAGCGTCTGCGGGACCTGGGTTATCCGGTGGAGGCGAGCAAGGGTTCCGGTGGAGGCTACCGGCTCGGCGCCGGCGCGGCGTTGCCGCCGTTGCTGCTCGATCCCGAGGAGGCGGTGGCCGTGGCGGTGTGTCTGCGGCTGGCGGCGGGGGGCAGTGTGGCCGGGGTCGGTGAATCTGCGTTGCGCGCGCTCAGCAAGCTGGATCAGGTGCTACCGGCCCGGCTGCGCTCGCAGGTGACCGCGCTGCACGAGGCGACCGTCACGTTGACGCCCGACGCGGTGGACTCCCCGGTAGAGCCGGACACGCTGATGACGCTGGCCAGGGCGTGCCGGGATCACGAGCATGTCACCACCGACTACACCGCTCGTGACGGCGCCCCCAGCCGGCGTCGCCTGGAGCCCTATCAACTGGTCACCACCGGCCGGCGGTGGTACCTGCTGGCCTACGACCGAGACCGGACCGACTGGCGCACGCTGCGCCTGGACCGGATGAGCGCGACGCGCGCGGCGGGCAGCACCTTCATCCCACGGCGCGCGCCGGATGCACGCGAATTCCTCCGCCACGCCATCAGCGCCGCGCCCTACCGCTACGTGGCCCGGGTGCGTTATCAGCTGCCGGCGTCCGTCGTCGCGCGCCACTTCCCGCCACAGTCGATGACCGTCGAAGCCGACGGAGACGAGGCCTGCGTCGTGACGGCGGGCGGCGACGATCCGCAGCGGATGGTGTTGCACTTCGCGATGGTGGGCGCCGAGTTCCAGGTCTTGGAGCCCCCTGAGGTGCAGGCGGCGGCAGGCGCGGTGGGCAATCGTCTTCGTCGCGCCGGAGCGGCACCGTAAGGTGCGGTCATGCAACTGGTTTCGGCGGCATCGACCGAGCTGTTCGTGGGCCCGCCGGACCAGCCGCAGCAGCTGGTTCGAGTGGGCGTCGCCGGGTGTGCTGAGCCGACCGCGCTGCGCATCGACGGTGACGGCCTGCGCGGCGAGGCCGTTGTCAGCGCCGGTCAAGAGATGGTCGAGGTCGCGGTCTCGGTGGACCGGCCGGCGATTGGGGAGCGGCTGCCCGCCCGGGTGAGCACCCCAGGAGGCGCCCTGACTTTCGACTTCGTGGTGGCCGAACCTGGCTGGACGATGTTCATGGTCAGCCACTTCCACTACGACCCCGTCTGGTGGAACACCCAGGCCGCTTACACCAGCGAATGGCATGAAGACCCGCCCGGGCGCGCCCGTCAGACCAATGGCTTCGAGTTGGTGCATGCCCATCTGGAGATGGCCCGGCGCGAACCTGAGTACAAATTCGTGCTCGCCGAAGTCGATTACCTCAAACCGTACTGGGACACCCGCCCCGAGGACCGCGCCGACCTGCGGCGGTTGCTGGCCCAGGGCCGGCTCGAAGTGATGGGTGGCACCTACAACGAGCCCAACACCAACCTCACCAGCCCTGAGACGACAATCCGCAACCTGTTGCACGGCATCGGTTTTCAGCGCGATGTGCTGGGCGCCGACCCGGCGACCGCCTGGCAGCTCGACGTCTTCGGGCACGACCCGCAATTTCCCGGGATGGCCGCCGACGCCGGCCTGACCTCAAGTTCCTGGGCCCGCGGGCCGCACCACCAGTGGGGCCCGGCTTCGGGTGGCTCCGAGGGTGGTGACGTGGACCGGATGCAGTTCTCCAGCGAGTTCGAGTGGATCTCGCCGTCCGGCCGGGGCCTGCTCACCCACTACATGCCCGCGCACTACTCGGCCGGCTGGTGGATGGACTCATCGACCACGCTCACCGAAGCCGAGGAAGCCACCTACACGCTGTTCGACCAGCTGAAAAAGGTGGCGTTGACCCGCAACGTGCTGCTGCCGGTCGGCACCGACTACACACCTCCGAACAAGTGGGTCACCGAGATCCACCGCGACTGGGCAGCGCGCTACACGTGGCCGCGGTTCGTGTGCGGGTTGCCGCGGGAGTTCTTCGCGGCGGTGCGGGCCGAACTGGCCGAACGCACGGCGGTCGCGTCGCCGCAAACCCGCGACATGAACCCGATCTATACCGGCAAGGACGTGTCGTACATCGACACCAAGCAGGCCAACCGCGCGGCCGAGAACGCGGTGCTGGACGCCGAGCGTTTCGCGGTTTTCGCCGGTGTCCTGACCGGGGCGCAGTACCCGCAGGCCGCCTTCGCCAAGGCGTGGGTGCAGCTGGCGTACGGGGCGCACCACGACGCCATCACCGGGTCGGAGTCCGACCAGGTGTATCTCGATCTGCTGACGGGCTGGCGGGACGCGTGGGAGTTGGGCGGCACCTGCCGCGATAATGCGCTGCGGCTGCTATCCGGTCTGGCGGCGGCCACGGACCACTCGGTGGTGGTGTGGAACCCCCTGACCTCGATGCGCGACGACGTGGTCACGGTCCGGCTGGACCCGCCGCTGGGCGCGGGCGTGCGGGTACTGGACTCCGACGGCGCGGAGGTGCCCGCCCATGTCGAACACGACGGAAGATCGGTGACCTGGCTGGCCCGCGACGTGCCCTCGCTGGGATGGCGGACCTATCGGCTGGTCCCATCCGACCACGCAACGGGCTGGCAACCGGTCGCCGGGACGCAGATCGCCAACGAGTTTTACCGGCTCACCGTCGACCCGCACCGCGGCGGCGCGGTGGCGTCGTTGATCCGTGCCGGCCGGGAGTTGATCGCCCCCGGCCGGGTGGGCAACGAGCTCGCGGTCTACGAGGAATACGCGTCGCACCCGACCCAGGGCGAGGGCCCCTGGCATCTGCTCCCGCACGGGCCGGTGGTGTGCAGCTCGGAATCTTCGGCAACCGTGCAGGCGTGCCGTGGACCACTCGGTGAGCGGCTGGTGGTTCGCGGCCGCATCGGCGACCTGCTGCGCTACACCCAGACCCTGACGTTGTGGCGCGGCACCGACCGCGTCGACTGCCGCACCACCATCGACGATTTCGTCGGGGAAGACCGGCTGGTGCGGCTGCGCTGGCCGTGCCCGGTACCTGGAGCCATGCCGGTCAGCGAGGTAGGCGACGCGGTCGTCGGGCGCGGTTTTGCCCTACTGCACTGTGCCACCGCGGCGGGCCTCCGCTCGGTGGACACCGGCGAGCACCTGTGGACATTGGACAACCCCGCTTACGGCTGGTTCGGGTTGTCCTCGGCGGCCCGGGTCCGCCTGGGCAGCGACACCCGGGCGATCTCGGTCGCCGAGGTCGTGGCGCCGTCGGAGTCGGCGGCCGGCCCGATGGCCCGCGACCTGATGGTCGCGCTGGTCCGCGCCGGGGTGACGGCCACCTGCAGCGGCGCCGACAAGCCGCGTTACGGCCACCTCGACGTCGACTCGAACCTGCCGGACGCCCGCATCGCGCTGGGCGGGCCCACCCGCAACGCGTTCACCAAAGCGGTGCTCGCCGGCGCCGACCCGGCCTACACCGCCGAACTCGAGCGGCAGTTGGCTCAGACGGGTCAGGCGCGGGTGTGGGTGCCGGCAGCGACGCAGCTGGCGGCCGTCTGGGTGCCCGACGCCGACCTGCGAGCCTGTGACGCGGTGCCGGTGCTGATCATCGACGGCAGGGGCGCCCGGAACCTCACCGCCGCGATCGCGACGCTCGCCACAGACCTCGGCGATGCGGAAGTCGTCGTCCAGCAGCAGGTTCCGTCGAACACGGACGATTTCGACGACTACACCGTCGCCCTGCTCAACCGCGGCGTGCCGAGCTTCGCCGTCGAGACGGACGGCACGCTGCATACGGCGCTGATGCGGTCGTGCACCGGATGGCCATCGGGAACCTGGATCGACGAGCCGCGCCGGACCGCACCGGACGGGTCCAACTTCCAGCTCCAGCACTGGACGCACGATTTCGACTATGCGCTCATCTGCGGCGAGGGTGACTGGCGGGAAAACAGACTCCCGGCCCGCAGCGCCCAGTTCTCCAATCCACTGCTCGCGGTCACCCCAGCAGAGCGGCACGGCCTGCTGCCGCCCGCCGGATCGCTGCTCAACGTCGAACCCGCCGACTCGGTGCAACTGGGCGCGTTGAAAGCCGCCGGCAACCCACTGGCGGCCGGGAGCGCGCAACCCGTCGCACCCGGTGACGTCGCGCTGCGACTCGTGGAATCCACCGGCGCGGCCGCGCGGGTCGTCGTCGGGTCGGACCTGGGCAGGCTGCGTGGGCTCGCGCAGGCGAACCTGCTGGAGGTACCCGAACGCCGCAAACGCCTCATCGATCTGCACGGGTATCAGGTGGCGACCGTGCTGGCGCGCCTCGACATCGCCGAACTCCGCAACGACCCGGCCCCGCTGGCCCCGGACGCCGAACCCGCGCAGCCCCTCTACGCACGGTATTGGCTGCACAACCGCGGTCCCGCGCCGCTGGGTGGGTTGCCGGTGGTGGCCCACCTGCATCCCCAGCAGGTCAGTGTCGATGCCGGCGCCGATCTGCGCGAGGTGACGTTGCGCCTGACTGTGGCCAGCGACTGCACCGACGCCGAACTCGATGGCGTGGTCGAGGTGGTGTACCCGGACGGCTGGTCGGTCGCCCCGGTTGAGTTGCCGTTCACGCTGGCCGCCGGAGCGCACCTGGAAACCGATGTCGTCCTGGGGATCCCGGGCCACGCCCCGGCCGGGCGATACCCGGTGCGCGCCCAGCTTCGGGTCACCGGCGCGGACGTGCCGGCTGCCTGGCGGCAGGTGGTCGAGGATGTCGCGTTCGTCGACATCGATGCACAGGCCGCCGATTTCGCCTACCTCGTCGAGGACCCCGCTGATGTCGTGGTGGGCGCCGGTGCCGTGGCCCGCCTGTCGGTGACGATCGGCAGCCGTGCGTATGCCGACCTGGCTCTCGAAGCACACCTGATCAGCCCCTGGGGAACGTGGGAGTGGATTGGCCCGGCAGCCCAGGGCGCCGAGCTGCCCGCCCAGGGCAGCGTCGAACTCGCCTTCGATGTCAGCCCGCCGGCCTGGCTGGACCCGGGGCAGTGGTGGGCGCTGATCCGGGTCGGCTGCGCGGGCCGACTCATCTATTCGCCGGCGGTGAAAGTGACGGTGACATGAATTCCGATTGCGCGGCGACCGTGGCCGGCGCCCCGGTGGCCGTCGCCGAGATCGACGCCCGCGAGGCGCGGTTGCGCGGCGGTCCGCAAGCGAACACCCTGCCGGCGCCGGACACCAGCGAGGGCCGCCAACTGCGACGCTGGCTGACGCAACTGATCGTCACCGAGCGCGTCGTTGCCGCTGAGGCGGCCGCCCGCGGCCTCGACGGCAGCGGCGCCCCGGCAGAGGACGACCTGCTGCCCGATGTGACCGCGAGGCTCGAGATCGGCAGCATCGCGGCGGCGGCCCTGGCCGACCCGCGGGCACGCGCACTGTTCGCCGACGTCACCGCCGCGGTCGAGATCAGCGCCGACGACGTCGCGGCCTACCACGCCCGCAACCCGCTGCGGTTCGCGCAATCGCCGGCAGGAAGCCATGGCTGGCGCGTACCGGCGGTCGCCCAACCGCCGCTGCACGAGGTTCGGTCGACCATTCGTCAGCATCTGCTGGCGGCGGCGCGCCGGCGTGCGTTCCGCGGGTGGCTGGACGCCCGCCGGGCCGCCCTGGTACAGCTGGCACCCGGCTACGAACACCCCGGCGACCCACGCCAGCCCGACAACACCCACCGACACTGATGCTCACCCTCTGCCTCGACATCGGCGGCACCAAGATCGCCGCCGGACTCGCCGACCCCGCGGCCCTCGCCGACCCCGGCCGCACGTTGGTCTACAACGCCACCTGCCCGACACCCGCCGGTGCCGGTGCCGAACAGGTCTGGGACGCGGTAGCCGCGATGGTCGCTGACGCGGTGCGTGCGGCCGGCGGAACGGTGGCGGCGGTGGGAATCGCTTCTGCCGGCCCCGTCGACCTCGCCACGGGCAGCGTGAGCCCGGTCAACATCAAGGCCTGGCGGCGGTTCCCGCTGCGCGACCGGGTGGCGGCCGCGGTGCCGGGCGTACCGGTCCGGTTGGGCGGCGACGGAGTCTGCATGGCGCTGGGTGAGCACTGGATCGGCGCCGGCCGCGGCGCCGGGTTTCTGCTCGGCATGGTCGTCTCGACCGGCGTCGGTGGCGGCCTGGTACTCGATGGGGTCCCCTACACCGGCCGCACCGGCAACGCCGGCCACGTCGGTCACGTGGTGGTCGAACCCGACGGGTTGCCGTGCGCGTGCGGGGGCCGCGGCTGCGTGGAGACGATCGCGTCGGGTCCCTCGATGACGCGCTGGGCGCGGGCCAACGGTTGGTCGGCGCCGCAGGGCGCCGGTGCACGGGAACTGTCCCAGGCGGCGGCGGGCGGAGATCCGGTGGCACTGCAGGCATTCGCGCGGGGCACCCGCGCGCTGGCCGCGATGATCGCCTCGGTGGGCGCCATCTGCGACCTGGATCTGGTGGTCATCGGCGGGGGAGTGGCCAAGTCCGGTGCTCTGCTGTTCGACCCCTTGCATGCCGCCCTGGCCGACTACGCCCGGCTGGATTTCCTGACCGGCCTCCGGGTGGTGCCGGCCGAACTCGGCGGCGACGCCGGTCTCGTCGGCGCGGCGCGCCTCGCCGGGCTGTAGGCGGCGATCGAAAGCCGTGCGGGTAGCAGCTTTCACTCCTGCCAAGGTGCCGTTTTGGCTGATCGCGCGGGCCCACGCTATTGTGGTGGCCGATCCACCAAAGACCGTCGGTCACCGAGCAATCGGTTGAAGGTCCGGGAACATCCCGGCGGCCCACGCAGGAGGACGAGGCAACCCAGCCGGCGCGAGCGCCGGCGCATTCCACGCCCCGGCCGCATCCTGCGCCGGGGCGTTCGTCGTTCCTCCGGTGGCCACCACACTTGTAGGAGGTATGCATGGCCAGGGCTGACAAGGCCACTGCCGTCGCAGACATCACCGAGCACTTCAAGGCATCGACGGCGACGGTCATCACCGAGTACCGCGGTCTGTCCGTGGCCAACCTGGCCGAGCTGCGCCGTTCGTTGGGGGAGTCGACCACCTATGCGGTGGCCAAGAACACCCTGATCAAGCGGGCGGCGTCCGAGGCCGGCATCGAGGGCCTCGACGAACTGTTCGCCGGCCCGACCGCGATCGCGTTCGTAACCGGTGAGCCGGTCGACGCGGCCAAGGCTCTGAAGACCTTCGCCAAAGAGCACAAGGCGCTGGTCATCAAGGGCGGCTACATGGACGGCCACGCGCTGACCGTTGCTGAAGTCGAGCGCATCGCAGACCTGGAGTCGCGCGAGGTGCTGCTGGCCAAGCTGGCTGGCGCAATGAAGGGCAACCTCGCCAAGGCTGCCGGGCTGTTCAACGCACCCGCGTCGCAGATGGCGCGCCTGCTGGCCGCCCTCCAGGAAAAGAAGGGCACCGAAGCCCCTGCCGCTTCACCGGAGCCCGCCGCCGAGGCCGCGGAGGCCACCCCCGAAGCCGCCGAATAACCCCACAAACCCGAGAAATTCAAGAAACTCAGGAGGAAAACACCATGGCAAAGATCTCCAGCGACGACCTGCTCGACGCTTTCAAGGAAATGACCCTGTTGGAGCTGTCGGACTTCGTCAAGAAGTTCGAGGAGACCTTCGAGGTCACCGCGGCCGCTCCGGTCGCCGTCGCCGCGGCCGGCGGTGGCGGTGGCGGCGCTCCGGCGGAGGCCGCCGAGGAGCAGTCGGAATTCGACGTGATCCTCGAGGGCGCCGGTGAGAAGAAGATCGGCGTCATCAAGGTGGTGCGCGAGATCGTCTCCGGCCTGGGCCTCAAGGAGGCCAAGGACCTGGTCGACAGCGCCCCCAAGCCGCTGCTCGAGAAGGTCTCCAAGGAGGCCGCCGACGAGGCCAAGGGCAAGCTCGAGGCCGCCGGCGCCAGCGTCACCGTCAAGTAGTTCTGCCGAGCAGTCCCCCGCAAGCGGGAGGTACCCCCAGCGAAAGCCCCCTTTTCCTCACGGTTCAGGGGGCTTTTGCGTCTGCTCAGCCTGTAGGGCCAGCTGCGACCGCTTGATCAGATCGGGTGAATCGCCCAGTGCGACAAGCAGGTTCGTCGTCATTCCGGCGAGCACCGGCAATACAGCCGAGCCGTCTTCGCCGTAGAACCCGGCCAGCTCCAGCATCACGAAACCGTGGATCAACGCCCAGAACTGGGCGGCCGTCGCCACCACCGCTGTGTCGTCCTCTGCGGTAGCTGCCGTGATCCGGCCGGCCAGCATCGACCGGTGTACGGCATGCACGACATGCGCAAAGCTGGAATCCTGCTGCTCGATCTCGTCAAGGGTGAGGGTCAGGACGTTGCCGGCCGGGGCGTTGATGCCGTGCGCGCTGGTGCTGCCGAACATCAACCGGTACATGTGCGGCCGTTCGATCGCATAACGCCGATAAGCGGCGCCGACGGCCATCAGGTCGGCCACCGGGTCGTCGGACTCCGGCACCGTCAGCGCCGCGCCGAACTGCCGCAGACCTTCCTCCGCGACCGCGGCGATGAGTTCACGCATGCCGCCGAAGTGGGTGTAGACGGCCATCGTCGACGTTCCCGCGGCGCCGGCCACTTTGCGGGTTTGCAGCGCATCGGGGCCGTGGTCGTTGAGCAGTTCCACGGCGGCGTGCAGCAAGTCGTCGCGGACGCTGCGCGGGGTCGGGTCGGGTGTCATCTCGCCAAACAATATTGCCATCTCCCGGTCCGAAGCGTACGGTCGCAATAACGCTGAAATAACAATGTTATAGGAGCTCAGACATGACGGTGACGCAGACGACCGAGATCCGGAACCCCTACCTCGAGGACTTCCTGGCACCGGTCAAATCCGAAGTCACCGCCACCGATCTGCGGGTCACCGGGCAGATCCCCGAGCACCTGGACGGCCGCTACCTGCGCAACGGGCCCAACCCCGCGGCGGAGGTGAACCCGGCCACCTATCACTGGTTCAGTGGCGACGGCATGGTCCACGGGGTGTCGCTGCAGGACGGGCATGCGCGCTGGTACCGCAACCGCTGGGTGCGCAGCGCATCGGTCGCGGCCAAGCTCGGCGAGCCCGCCCCGTCGCGGCTGGACCCGCGCGCTGGGCTGCTGGCCCTGGGCGCCAACACCAGCGTGCTGGCCCACGCCGGCCGCACCCTGGCGCTGGTGGAGGGCGGCGTGGCCAACTACGAGCTCACCGAGGAGCTCGACACCGTCGGGACGTGCGATTTCGACGGGACGCTGTACGGCGGCTACACCGCCCACCCGCACCGCGACCCGGACACCGGCGAACTGCACGCCGTCTCCTACTCCTTCGCCCGCGGGCGAACAGTTCAGTACTCGGTGATCGACGCCCAGGGCCGGGCCCGCCGCACCGTCGACATCCGGGTCGGTGGATCGCCGATGATGCATGACTTCTCCCTCACCGACAAATACGTGGTCATCTACGACCTGCCGGTCACGTTCGACCCGGGTCAGGTGCTGCCGGTCAAGATTCCGCGCTGGCTGGGTCTGCCGGCCCAACTGGTGATGCAGTCGCTGGTGGGGCGGGTGCGGGTGCCGAGTCCGATCGCGGCCCGGCTGAACAGCAACCCGAAGCCCACCGACCGCATGCCGTATGCGTGGAACCCGTCGTATCCCGCGCGCATCGGCGTGATGCCCCGGGAAGGCTCCGACCGCGACGTGCGGTGGTTCGACATCGAACCCTGCTACGTCTACCACCCGCTCAACGCCTACTCCGAAATCCGGAACGGCACCGAATTCCTGGTCCTCGACGTGGTGAGTTACGCGCGCATGTTCGATCGCGACCGCCGCGGTCCCGGGGACACCCAGCCCATGCTGGAGCGCTGGACCATCAACCTGGCCACCGGCTCGGTGTCCACCGACCGTCGTGACGACCGGCCCCAGGAGTTCCCCCGCATCAACGAGACGCTGACGGGCGCCCGGCACCGGTTCGGCTACGCCGTCGGTGTCGACGACGGCTATCTCGCCCAGGAGCAGGGCACGCCGATGGTGACCGCCCTCTACAAGCACGACTACGCCACCGGATCCAGTGAGGTGGCCCGGCTGGACCCCGAACTTGTGATCGGCGAGATGTCATTCGTGCCCAACCCCGCAAGCAACGGGAAAGACCCCGCAGAAGACCAAGGCGTCCTGATGGGGTACGGCTATCACCGCGGCCGCGACGAGGGCCAACTGCTGCTGGTGGATGCCCAGACCTTGGAGTCGGTGGCCACCGTCCACCTGCCCCAGCGGGTACCGATGGGGTTCCACGGCAATTGGGCTCCGGCCGGCTGACGCAGCTGGTCAGGGCGCCCGGCAGATTGTTATCTTTGCAACCCTGATATCCCGCACCAGGCGTGCGCTACAGTGACTCAAGCCACACGGGGCCTGGTGGCGAATTTGCGCGTTGACGGAAGGATTTCCCATGGGCGTCAGCATCGAGGTCAACGGACTCACGAAGTCCTTCGGATCCTCGAGGATCTGGGAAGACGTCACGCTCGAGATTCCTTCCGGGGAGGTCAGCGTTCTCCTGGGCCCGTCGGGTACCGGCAAGTCCGTGTTCCTGAAGTCCCTGATCGGTCTGCTGCGGCCGGAGCGGGGCTCGATCATCATCGACGGCACCGACATCATCGAGTGCTCGGCCAAAGAGCTGTACGAGATCCGCACCCTGTTCGGCGTGCTATTCCAGGACGGCGCGCTGTTCGGTTCGATGAACCTGTACGACAACACCGCGTTCCCCCTGCGCGAGCACACGAAGAAGAAGGAAAAAGAGATCCGCGACATCGTCATGGAGAAGCTGACGATGGTCGGTCTCGGTGGCGACGAGAAGAAGTTCCCCGGTGAGATCTCCGGTGGTATGCGCAAGCGTGCCGGCCTGGCCCGCGCCCTGGTGCTGGACCCGCAGATCATCCTCTGCGACGAGCCGGACTCCGGTCTGGACCCGGTCCGTACCGCATACCTCAGCCAGCTGATCATGGACATCAACGCCCAGATCGACGCGACGATCCTCATCGTGACGCACAACATCAACATCGCCCGTACCGTGCCGGACAACATGGGCATGCTCTTCCGCAAGCACCTGGTCATGTTCGGCCCCCGCGAAGTGTTGCTGACCAGCGACGAACCGGTGGTGCGGCAGTTCCTCAACGGCCGCCGCATCGGCCCGATCGGCATGTCCGAGGAGAAGGACGAGGCCACCATGGCCGAGGAGCAGGCCGCCCTGGACGCCGGTCAGCACGCCGGCGGTGTGGAGGAGATCGAGGGCGTGCCACCGCAGATCGTGGCCTCGCCCGGCATGCCCGAGCGCAAAGCCGTCGCCCGTCGCCAGGCCCGCGTGCGCGCGATGCTGCACACGCTGCCCAAGGACGCGCAGGCGGCCATCCTCGACGACCTCGAGGGCACCCACAAGTACCAGTCGCACGAGTACTGATCCCAGGGCTCCAAGCGCTCGGGGACCGGCTGCCCTGACTGATTGCCCTCGCCGCGATTTTTGTCGCCGTCCGGCGGTTCGGAAAGTTGCCGCACGCTGCTGCCTCCTGCTGTTCACCTGGTGGGCGGCCGCCGCGGAATTAACCACAACTTCCCACAACTTGCCGCGCGCAGCCCTTGACGACGAGGCCCAAACGGGTCAATCTGTTGGGCAGCATGTGTCGTATCTGTCCACGGGCAACTCGAGGTCGCCAGCCAGCGCCATCGGTCGTCACAAGTCCAAGGACGGCGTATGACTGCTAGTTGTTGTGGGTATTTGAGGAATGCGCGCGTCTGCGCTATTGTTGGACGTTGCGCTGGCTACTTCCTGCCCACCTCACAATCGCCTCTTGGCCGCTAAAGACACTGTGGTCTTAGCCTGAGCCCCAACCCGCGGCTCAGCTTCAGCTGCGTGCGTGAGATCCGGACAGTTCGTCCGCCAGCCGAACCGACACAATTATCTGCGGCGAACAGGCTTTGGTGGGCACCGGGTCGTACCGGCTTTCACTTCGAGTTCTCGTTAGTCGCACGAGGTGCTGGAAGGATGCATCTTGGCTGATTTCCGCCAGAGCTCAAACAACTCCGTACCTGGGGCGCCCAACCGCGTTTCTTTCGCCAAGCTCCGTGAACCTCTCGAGGTTCCGGGGCTGCTTGACGTTCAGACCGACTCTTTCGAGTGGCTGATCGGCTCGCAGGGTTGGCGGGAGCGCGCGCTGGAGCGCGGCGAGGTCAGCCCCAAGGGCGGCCTCGAAGAGGTGCTCGACGAGCTCTCACCGATCGAGGACTTCTCCGGCTCGATGTCGCTGTCGTTCTCCGACCCGCGCTTCGACGAGGTCAAGGCTCCCGTCGACGAGTGCAAAGACAAGGACATGACGTACGCGGCTCCGCTGTTCGTCACGGCCGAGTTCATCAACAACAACACCGGCGAGATCAAGAGCCAGACGGTGTTCATGGGTGACTTCCCGATGATGACCGAGAAGGGCACGTTCATCATCAACGGCACCGAGCGTGTCGTGGTCAGCCAGCTGGTCCGTTCGCCCGGTGTGTACTTCGACGAGACCATCGACAAGTCCACCGAGAAGCTGCTGCACAGCGTCAAGGTGATCCCCAGCCGTGGCGCCTGGCTGGAGTTCGACGTCGACAAGCGCGACACCGTCGGTGTGCGTATCGACCGCAAGCGCCGCCAGCCCGTTACCGTGCTGCTCAAGGCCCTCGGCTGGACCAACGAGCAGATCCACGAGCGGTTCGGCTTCTCCGAGATCATGATGGGGACGCTGGAGAAGGACAACACCGCGGGCACCGACGAGGCGCTGCTGGACATCTACCGCAAGCTGCGGCCGGGCGAACCGCCCACCAAGGAGTCCGCGCAGACCCTGTTGGAGAATCTGTTCTTCAAGGAGAAGCGCTACGACCTGGCACGTGTCGGCCGCTACAAGGTCAACAAGAAGCTCGGCCTGCACGTCGGCGATCCGATCACCAGCTCCACGCTGACCGAAGAAGACGTCGTCGCCACCATCGAGTACCTGGTCCGTCTGCACGAGGGTCAGCACACGATGACCGTTCCGGGCGGCACCGAGGTTCCGGTGGAGACCGACGACATCGACCACTTCGGCAACCGCCGGCTGCGCACCGTCGGCGAGCTGATCCAGAACCAGATCCGGGTCGGCATGTCCCGCATGGAGCGCGTCGTCCGCGAGCGGATGACCACTCAGGACGTCGAGGCGATCACGCCGCAGACCCTGATCAACATCCGGCCGGTCGTCGCCGCGATCAAGGAGTTCTTCGGCACCAGCCAGCTCTCGCAGTTCATGGACCAGAACAACCCGCTGTCGGGTCTGACCCACAAGCGTCGTCTCTCGGCGCTGGGGCCGGGTGGTCTGTCCCGTGAGCGCGCCGGTCTGGAGGTCCGTGACGTCCACCCGTCGCACTACGGCCGCATGTGCCCGATCGAGACCCCGGAAGGTCCGAACATCGGCCTGATCGGCTCGCTGTCGGTGTACGCGCGGGTCAACCCGTTCGGCTTCATCGAGACGCCGTACCGGGAGGTTGTGGACGGGGTCGTCACAGACGAGATCCACTACCTGACCGCCGACGAGGAGGACCGCCACGTGGTGGCGCAGGCCAACTCGCCGATCGACGAGAACGGCCGGTTTGTCGAGCCGCGCGTTCTGGTCCGCCGCAAGGCGGGCGAGGTGGAGTACGTGCCCTCGTCCGAGGTGGACTACATGGACGTCTCGCCGCGCCAGATGGTGTCGGTGGCCACCGCGATGATCCCGTTCCTCGAGCACGACGACGCCAACCGTGCCCTGATGGGCGCCAACATGCAGCGCCAGGCGGTTCCGCTGGTGCGTAGCGAGGCGCCGCTGGTGGGCACCGGCATGGAGCTGCGTGCGGCGATCGACGCCGGCGACGTCGTCGTGGCCGAAGAGGCCGGCGTCATCGAGGAGGTGTCGGCGGACTACATCACCGTCATGCACGACGTGGGCACCCGGCGCACCTACCGGATGCGCAAGTTCGCCCGTTCCAACCACGGCACCTGCGCCAACCAGTCGCCGATCGTGGACGCCGGCGACCGGGTGGAAGCCGGCCAGGTGATCGCCGACGGGCCCTGCACCGAGAACGGTGAGATGGCCCTGGGCAAGAACCTGCTGGTGGCGGTCATGCCGTGGGAGGGTCACAACTACGAGGACGCCATCATCCTGTCCAACCGCCTCGTCGAAGAGGACGTGCTGACCTCGATCCACATCGAGGAGCACGAAATCGACGCCCGCGACACCAAGCTGGGCGCCGAGGAGATCACCCGGGACATCCCGAACGTCTCCGACGAGGTGCTGGCGGACCTGGACGAGCGCGGCATCGTGCGCATCGGCGCCGAGGTCCGCGACGGCGACATCCTGGTCGGCAAGGTCACTCCCAAGGGTGAGACCGAGCTGACCCCGGAGGAGCGGCTGCTGCGCGCCATCTTCGGTGAGAAGGCCCGCGAGGTCCGCGACACCTCACTGAAGGTGCCGCACGGTGAGTCCGGCAAGGTCATCGGCATCCGGGTGTTCTCCCGCGAGGACGACGACGAACTGCCTGCCGGCGTCAATGAGCTGGTCCGGGTCTACGTCGCCCAGAAGCGCAAGATCTCCGACGGCGACAAGCTGGCCGGACGGCACGGCAACAAGGGCGTCATCGGCAAGATCCTGCCGGTGGAGGACATGCCGTTCATGCCGGACGGCACCCCGGTGGACATCATCCTGAACACCCACGGTGTGCCGCGACGGATGAACATCGGCCAGATCCTGGAGACCCACCTCGGGTGGGTGGCCAAGGCCGGCTGGAATATCGAAGGCGCCCCGGACTGGGCCGCGAACCTGCCGGAGGACCTCCGGCATGCACAGCCGAACCAGATCGTGTCGACCCCGGTGTTCGACGGCGCCAAGGAAGAGGAGCTGCAGGGCCTGCTGTCCTGCACGCTGCCCAACCGCGACGGCGACGTGATGGTCAACGGCGACGGCAAGGCCGTGCTGTTCGACGGTCGCAGCGGCGAACCGTTCCCGTACCCGGTGACGGTTGGCTACATGTACATCATGAAGCTGCACCACCTGGTGGACGACAAGATCCACGCCCGTTCCACGGGTCCGTACTCGATGATCACCCAGCAGCCGCTGGGCGGTAAGGCGCAGTTCGGTGGCCAGCGGTTCGGTGAGATGGAGTGCTGGGCGATGCAGGCCTACGGCGCGGCATACACGCTGCAGGAGCTGCTGACCATCAAGTCCGACGACACCGTCGGCCGGGTCAAGGTCTACGAGGCCATCGTCAAGGGCGAGAACATCCCCGAGCCGGGCATTCCGGAGTCGTTCAAGGTGCTGCTCAAGGAGCTGCAGTCGCTGTGCCTCAACGTTGAGGTGCTGTCGTCCGACGGTGCGGCGATCGAGCTGCGCGAGGGCGAGGACGAAGACCTCGAGCGGGCGGCGGCCAACCTGGGAATCAACTTGTCGCGCAACGAATCCGCGTCTGTCGAGGATCTTGCCTGATCTTCTTGAATCAGCTTTTCAGTCACTAAACCCGCAAGGGGAAAGGGAGTTACGTGTTAGACGTCAACTTCTTCGATGAACTCCGAATCGGCCTGGCGACGGCGGAGGACATCCGTCAGTGGTCCTACGGCGAGGTCAAGAAGCCGGAGACCATCAACTACCGCACGCTCAAGCCCGAGAAGGACGGCCTGTTCTGCGAGAAGATCTTCGGACCGACTCGCGACTGGGAGTGCTACTGCGGCAAGTACAAGCGCGTGCGCTTCAAGGGCATCATCTGTGAGCGCTGTGGCGTCGAGGTGACTCGCGCGAAGGTGCGCCGTGAGCGGATGGGCCACATCGAGCTGGCCGCCCCGGTCACGCACATCTGGTACTTCAAGGGCGTTCCGTCGCGTCTGGGGTACCTGCTGGACCTGGCTCCCAAGGACCTGGAAAAGATCATCTACTTCGCCGCCTACGTGATCACCGCGGTCGACGACGAGATGCGGCACAACGAGCTCTCCACGCTCGAGGCCGAAATGGTGGTGGAGCGCAAGGCCGTTGAGGATCAGCGCGATGCCGACCTGGAAGCCCGTGCCCAGAAGCTCGAGGCCGACCTGGCCGAGCTGGAGGCCGAAGGCGCCAAGGCCGACGCCAAGCGCAAGGTGCGCGACGGTGGTGAGCGCGAGATGCGTCAGTTGCGCGACCGCGCGCAGCGCGAGCTGGACCGGCTGGAGGACATCTGGAGCACCTTCACCAAGCTGGCTCCCAAGCAGCTGATTGTGGACGAGAACCTCTACCGCGAGCTGCAGGACCGCTACGGCGAGTACTTCACCGGCGCCATGGGCGCGGAGTCGATTCAGAAGTTGATCGAGAACTTCGACATCGACGCCGAGGCGGAGAACCTGCGTGAGGTCATCCGAAGTGGCAAGGGGCAGAAGAAGCTTCGTGCTCTCAAGCGACTCAAGGTGGTCGCCGCGTTCCAGCAGTCGGGCAACTCGCCGATGGGCATGGTGCTGGACGCCGTCCCGGTGATCCCGCCGGAACTGCGCCCGATGGTCCAGCTCGACGGTGGCCGCTTCGCCACCTCCGACCTGAACGACCTGTACCGCCGCGTGATCAACCGCAACAACCGGTTGAAGCGACTGATCGACCTCGGTGCGCCCGAGATCATCGTCAACAACGAGAAGCGCATGCTGCAGGAGTCGGTGGACGCGCTGTTCGACAACGGCCGCCGCGGCCGCCCGGTCACTGGACCGGGTAACCGCCCGCTGAAGTCGCTGTCCGACCTGCTCAAGGGTAAGCAGGGCCGGTTCCGTCAGAACCTGCTCGGCAAGCGCGTCGACTACTCGGGCCGTTCGGTCATCGTGGTCGGCCCGCAGCTCAAGCTGCACCAGTGCGGTCTGCCCAAGCTGATGGCACTCGAGCTGTTCAAGCCGTTCGTGATGAAGCGCCTGGTGGACCTCAACCACGCGCAGAACATCAAGAGCGCCAAGCGCATGGTGGAGCGTCAGCGTCCGCAGGTGTGGGACGTGCTCGAAGAGGTCATCGCCGAGCACCCGGTGCTGCTGAACCGGGCGCCGACCCTGCACCGGCTGGGCATTCAGGCCTTCGAGCCGATGCTGGTGGAAGGCAAGGCCATTCAGCTGCACCCGTTGGTGTGTGAGGCGTTCAACGCCGACTTCGACGGTGACCAGATGGCCGTGCACCTGCCGCTGAGCGCGGAGGCGCAGGCCGAGGCGCGCATCCTGATGCTGTCGTCGAACAACATCCTGTCGCCGGCCTCCGGCCGTCCGCTGGCCATGCCGCGTCTGGACATGGTGACCGGGCTTTTCTACCTGACCACCGAGGTCGCCGGCGACAAGGGCGAGTTCCAGGCTGCCGCGACCGACCAGTCGGAGACCGGCGTGTACTCCTCGCCGGCCGAGGCGATCATGGCCGCCGACCGCGGCGTGCTCTCGGTGCGGGCCAAGATCAAGGTGCGGCTGACGCAGTTGCGTCCGCCGGCCGAGCTCGAGGCCGAGCTGTTCGGCGCCAACGGCTGGCAGCCGGGCGATGCCTGGGTTGCCGAGACCACGCTGGGCCGTGTGCTGTTCAACGAGCTGCTGCCGCTGGGCTACCCGTTCGTGAACAAGCAGATGCACAAGAAGGTGCAGGCTGCGATCATCAACGACCTGGCCGAGCGCTACCCGATGATCGTGGTTGCGCAGACCGTGGACAAGCTGAAGGACGCCGGCTTCTACTGGGCAACCCGCAGCGGCGTCACGGTCTCGATGGCCGACGTGCTGGTTCCGCCGCGCAAGAAGGAGATTCTGGACGCCTACGAAGAGCGCGCGGAGAAGGTCGAGAAGCAGTTCCAGCGTGGTGCCCTGAACCACGACGAACGCAACGAGGCCCTGGTCGAGATCTGGAAGGAAGCCACCGACGAGGTCGGTCAGGCGCTGCGGGAGCACTACCCGAGCGACAACCCGATCATCACGATCGTGGAGTCGGGCGCCACCGGTAACTTCACCCAGACCCGAACGCTGGCCGGCATGAAGGGCTTGGTGACCAACCCGAAGGGTGAGTTCATCCCGCGTCCGATCAAGTCGTCGTTCCGCGAGGGCCTGACCGTGCTGGAGTACTTCATCAACACCCACGGGGCCCGAAAGGGTCTGGCGGACACCGCATTGCGTACCGCCGACTCGGGCTACCTGACCCGTCGTCTGGTGGACGTCAGCCAGGACGTGATCGTTCGCGAGCACGACTGCCAGACCGAGCGCGGCATCGTCGTCGAACTGGCCGAGCGTCAGCCCGACGGCAGCCTCATCCGTGACCCGTACATCGAAACCTCGGCGTACGCACGGACTTTGGGCGCCGACGCGGTCGATGAGGCAGGCAATGTCGTCGTCGCGCGCGGCGAGGACCTCGGCGACCCGTCGATCGAGGCCCTGCTGGCGGCCGGCATCACCCAGATCAAGGTGCGTTCGGTGCTGACCTGCACCACCGGCACCGGCGTCTGCGCCACCTGCTACGGACGGTCGATGGCTACCGGCAAGCTGGTCGACATCGGTGAGGCGGTCGGCATCGTGGCCGCCCAGTCCATCGGTGAGCCCGGCACGCAGTTGACCATGCGTACCTTCCACCAGGGTGGTGTGGGTGAGGACATCACCGGCGGTCTGCCGCGTGTCCAGGAGCTGTTCGAGGCCCGGATCCCGCGTGGCAAGGCGCCCATCGCCGATGTCACCGGCCGGGTGCGGCTGGAGGACGGCGAGCGCTTCTACAAGATCACCGTCGTTCCCGACGACGGTGGCGAGGAAGTGGTCTACGACAAGCTGTCCAAGCGTCAGCGCCTGCGGGTGTTCAAGCACGAGGACGGCTCCGAGCGGGTGCTCGCCGACGGCGACCACGTCGAGGTGGGCCAGCAGCTGATGGAAGGCTCCGCCGACCCGCACGAGGTGCTGCGTGTGCAGGGCCCGCGTGAGGTGCAGATCCACCTGGTCCGTGAGGTCCAGGAGGTCTACCGGGCGCAGGGTGTGTCGATCCACGACAAGCACATCGAGGTGATCGTCCGTCAGATGCTGCGCCGGGTCACCATCATCGACTCGGGCTCGACGGAGTTCCTGCCCGGTTCGCTGATCGACCGCGCGGAGTTCGAGGCGGAGAACCGCCGCGTCGTGGCCGAGGGTGGTGAGCCCGCCGCCGGACGTCCGGTGCTGATGGGTATCACGAAGGCATCGCTGGCCACCGACTCGTGGCTGAGTGCGGCGTCGTTCCAGGAGACCACGCGAGTGCTGACCGATGCGGCGATCAACTGCCGCAGCGACAAGCTCAACGGTCTGAAGGAGAACGTGATCATCGGAAAGCTGATCCCGGCGGGTACCGGTATCAACCGGTACCGGAACATCCAGGTGCAGCCGACCGAGGAGGCCCGGGCCGCCGCGTACACGATCCCGTCCTACGAGGACCAGTACTACAGCCCGGACTTCGGTCAGGCGACCGGTGCCGCGGTTCCGCTGGACGACTACGGATACAGCGACTACCGGTAGGTCAGCGCGAGCAGACGCAAAAGCCCCCGCACGCCCGGCGTGTCGGGGGCTTTTGCGTCTGCTCGCCAGAACTAGCGCACCGCGAACTCGTGCGTCGTCGCCTGGAACGGCTCCAGCCTGCCGTAGCTGTCGCGGGCCATCCCGTGATGGACGAGGCGGTAGTGCCCGGGCGCCGCATCGACCGGGATGTCCCACCGGATCCGCACGTGCGAGCCGCTGCGCCCGTCGCGCTGCCAGCGGAACGTCGTCGACCAGTCGCCGTCGTCGGCCACCCGCACCCAGCCGTCTCCGGCGAGGTGGACCACTTCGAGAAAGGTCCGGTTTCGGTGGACGTCGTTGTTGGGGTATGCGCTGACGAATACCGCTTCCACCGATTCGCCCGGGCGGTACGTCGTGCCCGGCTCGGCGACAAGTGAGCCGAAGGAACCGGTGTCGGCAGGTGCGGCGCGCAACCAGCTGCGAGGTCTGTGGGGCCGCGGTCGCTGCGTGGGGGTCACCGGGCGGCCGTCGCGCATGGCCTCGGCGAGTCCGGCGACGGTCTGCATGAGCGCCGGCAACTCCCATCGGCCGAACAGCGTGCTGCCGCCTTCGTAGCGCTGTTCCAGATACTCCTCGGGCGTGGTCACGTAATGGATGTAGGCGTTGCTGTACCCCACGCAGAGCACATCATCGAGGTCGGCGCCGACGATCGAAGCCACCGTCCGGCGTAGCCGCAGACCCGAGACGATCGTCGGCTCGCCTGGAATGCCGATCAGATAAAGTCGCCCGATCCGCAACAGCTGGACCGGAACGACCTCTTGAATGAAGGGCTGCAGCCGGTTCAGCAAGTGGGCCGGAAGCACCATCCCTTTCGGCTGCTGCGCCGCCCGCAACTTCCCGGCTAGCCGATAGATGCCGCGGGAAATGTTGTCCCAAAATGGATTTCGTCCCTGCCCCTGCTGGAAGCCCGGAAATCCCTCACCCTCGTCGGTGCCGGCGAACATCGCCGCGGCGATCATCGGCCGCCCGGTGCGGTGCGGCTGACCGTCCGGGGTGAACTGCCCGCGCACCTCGACGGCGCTGAGGTCGACGTAGGTGAGCCTGGAGTCGACGCCGGTGCCGATCGGCGTCCCCTTGTCGAGTTGCCCTACGGCATCCTCGAATTGGGACATGCCGATCTGTCGCGTGTTCGCCAGTTCGTCTTCTTCCCTCGAAGGGCCGTACTCGACGGGCCCGTCGACGTGCGGGCTGATGTCACCCGGGTTGGTCTGGGCGAACGCGGCGACGAAGTCCGGTTGGCCGGCAAGGTAGTCGGCGCCGCAATGGGTGCGCTCCCAGTGATATGCGGCGAAGCCCTTGTTGTCTCCGGAGATCAGCAGATTGCGGTTGGTCATGCTGGTGCCGTGGGTGGCGAAGAAATGGATTGCGCCCACGGTCTTTTCGCCGCGATCGATCTGCACCAGCGAGGTGTGCGGGTCGATGCGGTCGGGGAAGAACTCGCGGTCGGACACCGGGTTGCGGTCGAAGGCGGCGGGGGACCGATTGATGCTCGCGCCACGCAACTCACCGTGTGACAGTGCGACCTTCGCCGGCGCCAGATCGTCGTGGGCGAAGCGCACCGCTTCGACGATGCCGTCCACGATGGCGGTGAAGGTCGCCGGCCGGAACCCGCTCGTCGACAGGTTGTACAGCAGGTGTCCGCAGTAGCCGCCGGGCCCGGAGTGGGTGTGCGTCGTGGTGATCAAGGTGTTCTGCGCGGTGTAGGTGTCGCCGTATGACGCCGCCAACCGGCGCAACACCTCGTCGGTCACGTTCTGCATCGGCAACGGCAGGTCGGCCACCACCAGCAGCACCCGCGCGCCGTCGGCCGCCGCGTCGGCGAAGATGAACGCCCGCGACCGCAGTCGGAGGTGGATGCCCGCCGTGCGCTGTTCGGTCTTGCCGTAGCCGAGCATGCCGCATTCGGCGGCCTCGCCGGTGATGTCGGAGATGCCCCTCCCCACCGAAAGCCCCGCCGAAAGTCCCGCCGCAAGCGTTGCCTCGTCCGTCACGCTCAACACCTTATGCTCCGGGCCGCGTCCGACGGCCTCACTAGACTGGACAAGTGCTCATCGGTTCACATGTCCACCAGGACGATCCCCTTGCCGCCGCCGACGCAGACGGTGCCGACGTCGTGCAGTTCTTCCTCGGCAATCCGCAGAGCTGGAAGAAACCGAAACCACGCGATGACGCCGAGACGCTGAAAGCGGCCGCCATGCCGCTGTACGTGCACGCGCCGTATCTGATCAATGTCGCCTCCGCCAACAACCGGATCCGGATCCCGTCGCGCAAGATCCTGCAGGACACCTGCGACGCCGCCTCAGCGATCAACGCCACAGCCGTGATCGTGCACGGCGGCCATGCGGACGACGACGACATGGAGGCCGGCTTCCAACGCTGGGTCAAGGCGCTGGATTACCTCGAAACCGACATGCAGATCTATCTGGAGAACACCGCCGGCGGCGACCATGCGATGGCCCGTCACTTCGACACCATCGGCAGGCTGTGGGATCACATCGGCGACAAGGGAATCGGCTTCTGCCTGGACACCTGCCACGCCTGGGCGGCCGGTGAGGCGCTGATCGACGCCGTCGATCGCATCAGGGCACTGACCGGCCGCATCGACCTGGTGCACTGCAATGACTCCCGGGATGCGGCAGGCTCCGGCGCCGACCGGCACGCCAACTTCGGCACCGGGCAGATCGATCCCGATTTGCTGCTGGCCGTCGTCAAAGCCGCCGACGCGCCGGTGATCTGCGAGACCGCCGACGAGGGCCGCAAAAACGACATCGCTTTCCTGCGTGACAACATGGGTGCGTAACAGTCCGTTACACCTCTTGTGCAGTTGTAGGAGAAATGTAACATTGGCGGCATGCCAGATACGCACGTCGTCACCAACCAGGTTCCTCCCCTGGAGAATCACAGCCCGGCCACTTCTCCCGTGCTCATCGAGGCGCTGATCCGCGAGGGCGGCCAGTGGGGTCTGGACGAGGTGAACGAGCTGGGGGCCATCTCGGGTAGCCGCGAAGCGCAACGCTGGGGCGAGCTGGCCGACCGCAACCGGCCGGTGCTGCACACCCATGACCGGGTGGGGCACCGCGTCGACGAGGTGGAGTACGACCCGGCCTATCACGAGCTGATGCGCACCGCGGTCGCGCACGGCCTGCACGGCGCCCCGTGGGCGGACGACCGGCCGGGCGCGCACGTGGTGCGGGCCGCCAAGACATCGGTCTGGACGGTCGAAGCGGGCCATATCTGCCCGATCTCGATGACCTACGCGGTGGTGCCGGCGCTGCGCTTCAACCCCGAACTGGCCGCGGTGTACGAGCCGCTGCTCACCAGCCGCGAGTACGACCCGGAACTCAAGCTCGCCGCCACCAAAGCCGGTATCACCGCCGGCATGTCGATGACCGAGAAGCAGGGTGGCTCCGATGTGCGGGCGGGCACCACCCAGGCAACCCCCAACGGGGACGGCACCTACAGCCTGCGGGGCCACAAGTGGTTCACCTCGGCGCCCATGTGCGACATCTTCCTGGTGCTCGCCCAGGCACCGGGCGGATTGTCGTGCTTCATGCTGCCGCGCATCCTGCCGGACGGAACCCGCAACCGGATGTTCCTGCAACGGCTCAAGGACAAGCTCGGCAACCACGCCAACGCGTCCAGCGAAGTCGAGTATGACGACGCCACCGCTTGGCTGGTCGGCGAGGAGGGCCGTGGTGTCCCGACCATCATCGAGATGGTCAACCTCACGCGCCTGGACTGCACGCTCGGCAGCGCCACCAGCATGCGTACCGCGCTGACCCGCGCGACCTACCACGCGCAGCACCGAAAGGCGTTTGGCGCCTACCTGATCGACCAACCGTTGATGCGCAACGTGCTGGCCGACCTGGCTGTGGAGGCCGAGGCGGCCACCATGGTCGCCATGCGGATGGCGGGAGCCACCGACAAGGCCGTCCGGGGTGACGAGCGCGAGGCGCTGTTGCGCCGCATCGGCCTGGCGGCCAGCAAGTACTGGGTGTGCAAGCGCTCGACCCCGCATGCGGCCGAAGCGCTGGAGTGCCTGGGCGGCAACGGTTATGTCGAGGACTCCGGCATGCCGCGGCTCTACCGGGAAGCCCCGCTGATGGGCATCTGGGAGGGCTCAGGCAACGTCAGCGCACTGGACACGTTGCGCGCCATGGCAACTCGGCCCGAGTCCGTCGAGGTCCTGTTCGACGAGTTGGCCCAGACCGCGGGCCAGGACGCCCGGCAGGACGCCCACGTCGAGCGGTTGCGCGAGCAGCTGGCCGATCTCGACACCATCCAATACCGGGCCCGCAAGGTGGCCGAGGACATCTGCCTGGCGCTGCAGGGTTCGCTGCTGGTGCGCCACGGCCATCCCGCGGTCGCCGAAGCCTTCCTGGCCACCCGGCTGGGCGGGCAATGGGGTGGCGCGTTCGGCACCATGCCCAGCGGCCTTGACCTGGCGCCGATCATCGAGCGCGCGCTGGTCAAGGGATGACGCACTCGATCAGGCCGGTCGACTTCAACAACCTCAAGACGATGACCTACGAGGTCACCGACCGGGTTGCGCGCATCACCTTCAACCGGCCGGAGAAGGGCAACGCGATCGTCGCCGACACCCCGCTGGAACTCTCGGCGCTGGTGGAACGCGCGGACCTCGACCCGAACGTCCACGTCATCCTGGTCTCCGGTCGCGGCGAAGGGTTCTGTGCCGGTTTCGATCTCTCGGCCTACGCCGACCGGACGGGTTCCTCGGGACAGGAAGGCGGATACCGGGACACGGTGCTGGACGGGAAGACGCAGGCGGTCAACCACCTGCCCAACCAGCCGTGGGACCCGATGATCGACTACCAGATGATGAGCCGGTTCGTGCGCGGCTTCGCCAGCCTGATGCACGCCGACAAGCCGACGGTGGTGAAGATCCACGGCTACTGCGTGGCCGGCGGCACCGACATCGCACTGCACGCCGATCAGGTGATCGCGGCCGCCGACGCGAAGATCGGCTACCCGCCAACCCGGGTCTGGGGTGTGCCCGCCGCGGGCCTTTGGGCGCACCGCCTGGGCGACCAGCGCGCCAAGCGCCTGCTGTTCACCGGTGACTGCATCACGGGCGCGCAGGCCGCGGAGTGGGGCCTGGCGGTGGAGGCGCCCGATCCGGCCGATCTCGACGAACGCACGGAGCGGTTGGTGGCCAGGATCGCCGCGCTACCGGTCAACCAGTTGATCATGATCAAACTCGCGCTCAATGCCCCGTTGCTGCAGCAGGGTGTCGCGACCAGTCGCATGGTCAGCACGGTGTTCGACGGGGTGGCACGCCACACCCCGGAAGGGCACGCGTTCGTCGCCGACGCGGTCGAGCACGGCTTCCGGGATGCGGTCAAGCACCGCGACGAACCGTTCGGCGATTACGGCCGCAGAGCGTCGCAGGTCTGAGGCATGCCTAAATCGCTGGCCCGGATGACCGCCCGGTCGGTGGTGCTCAGCGTGTTGCTGGGCGCGCACCCCGCGTGCGCCACCGCCAGCGAATTAGTGCGTTTGACAACAGATTTCGGTATCAAAGAAGCGACGATACGGGTGGCGCTGACCCGCATGGTCAGTGCCGGCGATTTGATCCGGTCCGCCGACGGTTATCGGCTCTCCGACCGCCTGCTGGCCCGCCAGCGACGACAGGACGAGGCGATGCGGCCGCGCACCCGGGCCTGGCGCGGGCACTGGCACGTCGTCGTCGTCACCAGCGTCGGCACCGATCCCCGAACCCGCGCGGCGCTACGGAACACCATGCACGACAAGCGGTTCAGCGAGTTGCGTGAAGGGGTCTGGATGCGTCCGGACAACCTCGACCTCGACCTGACGCCCGACGTCGCGTCCCGGGTGCGGGTGCTGCGGGCGCGCGACGACCAGCCGGCCGCACTGGCCGGACAACTGTGGAACCTGACGGAGTGGGCCGAAGTGGGCCGCGAGTTGCTGCGGGAGATCGCCCGGTCGACCGACATGCCGGGGCGCTTCGTGGTGGCCGCGGCCATCGTGCGCCACCTCGGTAGCGACCCGATCCTGCCCGACGAACTGCTGCCCGCCCACTGGCCCGGAGCCGAACTGCGGGCGGCCTACCACGACTTCGCCACCGAACTGGCGGAACTTCGTGACACGACCCAACTTCAGGAGGCGACATGAGTGACTTGGTGCGGGTGGAACGCGACGGCCCGGTGACCACGGTCTGCATCAACCGGCCCGAGGCGCGCAACGCGGTCAACGGGCCGACGGCGGCCGCGCTGTACACCGCGTTCGAACGGTTCGACCGCGACGACACCGCATCGGTGGCGGTGCTGTGCGGCGAGGGCGGAACCTTCTGTGCGGGAGCCGATTTGAAGGCGTTCGGCACACCGCAGGCAAACTCCGTACATCGCACCGGACCCGGCCCGATGGGGCCGTCGCGCATGATGCTCTCCAAACCGGTGATCGCCGCGGTCGACGGTTATGCGGTGGCCGGCGGCCTGGAGCTCGCCTTGTGGTGCGATTTGCGGGTCGCCGAGGAAGACGCCGTCTTCGGGGTGTTCTGCCGGCGCTGGGGAGTGCCGCTGATCGACGGCGGGACGGTGCGGCTGCCGCGGTTGATCGGGCACAGCCGGGCGATGGACATGATCCTCACCGGTCGGGGTGTCAAGGCCGACGAGGCGCTGGCGATCGGGCTGGCCAACCGGGTGGTGCCGAAAGGCCAAGGGCGCCAGGCCGCCCAGGAGTTGGCGGCCGAGCTTGCCGCACTGCCGCAGCAATGTCTGCGCTCGGACCGGCTGTCGGCGCTGCACCAGTGGGGCCTGCCCGAGTCGGCGGCGATGGACCTCGAGTTCGCGAGTATCTCCCGGGTGGCCGCTGAGGCGCTGGAGGGCGCGGGCCGGTTCGCCGGCGGAGCCGGCCGGCACGGTGCCCCGGCCAGTTAGCCCTTGGTGACCGTGTTGTTGGGGCCGATCTTGTTGATCTCCGGGTCGCCGTCTTTATAGGTGATGGTGTTGTCCATCCCCAGCACAGTGATGCGCTTGTTGACCTTGTCCAGGGTGATCTTGTTCTTGGTGCCGCCGACGCTCACCGTCTCGCAGTTGCCGTTGACGGTCAGCGTGTTGTCGGACCCGGTCACATTCAGTGACTTGCCCTCTTCGCAGGCGATGGTGGCGGTCTGTCCCATCGACGCGTAGACCACGGTGTCGCCCACCTGGACCGAAGTGCTCCCGGTCGGGAGGGCGCCGGTGCTGCTGGTCGTCTCCGTGGACCCGCCGCCGGTGGTCGTGGTCGACGACTTCGTCGACGAGGAGCTGCTGGCTGCCGGCGGCCCGGCGGTCGAGCTGCAGCCCACCAGTCCGACGGCGGCGGCGACGGCCGCGGCTGCCAGGCCCACTCCGGCCAGTCTGAATGTTTCGGCAGTTCCGTTGGCGCGCATGGTTTCTCGATTCCTCCCGGTGATCAGAACTGTCACACTTGCCGGTTCAGGGCCCGACTCGCTGGATCCGGTTGACCATCCCCAGTTCGCGGCCGCGGTCCCAGATGACGGGATCGCCGTTCTTGTAGAACACCGTCCCGTCGTAGCCGTAGACGGTGATGTCGTTGACGACGGTGTCGGCGATGACCGTGTTGCCCGTCCCCATCATGGTGACCGCCCAGCAGCTTCCCAGGGCGGTGACGATGTTGTTAGTCCCGTTGACGATGAGAGTGGCGTCGCCGCAGTCGATCGTCGTCTCGACGCCCTGCCCGGTGACATGGGTGTCGCCGTTCTTGGCGTGCGCCGCCGGAGCCGGCGCGACCGGTATGGCAACGACGGACGCGGCACAGACAGCCAGCGTTCCCACGGTGGTCCATTTCACTGCGGGCCCCCTTCGTTGGGCGGGTCGTCTGCTCGACGAGACCTCGATTGAGATTACGTGCATTTAACTGCGTGACGACAGCCCCGTGTGCATTTATCCGGAAAGCCGCGCGCCGCCGGCACCAGGGAGCGCCGCACCCGGCGGTCGCGGTGCGGTCAACTAGAGTCATTAGTTAGCTCTCACGTCGCGCGAAGGGTGAACGCCATGGCAGCTCAGCCGGAGCCACCGTCGGGTGGCGGCCGTGCGCGTGGCGCAAAGTCGGGAGCCCGCCAGGCGAAGCTCAGCCGCGAGGGCATCGTCGACGGTGCCTTGACGTTCCTGGACCGGGAGGGCTGGGACTCCCTGACCATCAATGCCCTGGCAACCCAGTTGGGGACCAAGGGGCCGTCGCTCTACAACCACGTCGACAGCCTCGAGGACCTGCGCCGCGCGGTGCGCATCCGGGTCATCGACGACATCATCACCATGCTCAACCGGGTGGGGGAAGGTCGTTCGCGCGACGACGCCGTCCTGGTCATGGCGGGCGCCTACCGCAGCTACGCACACCATCACCCCGGGCGGTACTCGGCGTTCACCCGGATGCCGCTGGGTGGCGACGACCCTGAATACACGGCGGTGACCCGCGGGGCGGCCGCGCCCGTCATCGCGGTGTTGTCGTCGTACGGCCTGCAGGGCGAGGAGGCCTTCTATGCGGCGCTCGAGTTCTGGTCGGCGATGCACGGGTTCGTGCTGCTGGAAATGACCGGTGTGATGGATGAGATCGACACCGACGCGGTGTTCACCGACATGGTGCTGCGACTGGCGGCCGGCATGGATCGGCGCACGGTGCAGGCCCTGGACAGCAGCAATTGACGCCTTCGCACGCGGCCCGAACGTGAAGCTGGCCGCACGTGCGGGCCCGATCGTGCAGCCAGCATCACGCTCGCGCGGCGCCGAAGACCGCTCGGGGTGACCGCATGGCAGGCGCTTTTGACCTGCCAGACTCCGGGCGGGTATTGTGGGACCTCGTGCCTGGCGGCTAACGGCGCCTGAAGTAGCGGGCGTAAATGCCGGGCCAATTCGCGTGTCCACAATGCGACGGATGAAGTATTCCGGGCAAGCGCATGCGACACGCCCGGCCGCGGGGTGATGAAGTTATTCCGCGGCGGGGCCATAACTGCAGTACCAGAGACTTTTGAACACCGCACGAAGAACAGCAACACAGAAAGCCGGTAGATGCCAACCATTAATCAGCTGGTCCGCAAGGGTCGCCGAGACAAGGTCGCCAAGGTCAAGACCGCGGCTCTGAAGGGCAGCCCGCAGCGCCGTGGCGTGTGCACCCGCGTGTACACCACCACTCCGAAGAAGCCGAACTCGGCGCTTCGGAAGGTCGCTCGTGTGAAGCTGACGAGTCAGGTTGAGGTCACGGCCTACATTCCGGGCGAGGGCCACAATCTGCAGGAGCACTCGATGGTGCTGGTGCGTGGCGGCCGGGTGAAGGACCTCCCCGGTGTGCGCTACAAGATCATTCGTGGTTCGCTCGACACCCAGGGTGTGAAGAACCGCAAGCAGGCTCGCAGTCGCTACGGCGCCAAGAAGGAGAAGAGCTGATGCCGCGCAAGGGACCCGCGCCCAAGCGTCCACTGGTCAACGACCCGGTCTACGGGTCGCAGCTGGTGACCCAGTTGGTGAACAAAGTTCTGCTGCAGGGGAAGAAATCGCTGGCGGAACGCATTGTTTATGGTGCGCTCGAGCAGGCCCGGGACAAGACCGGCATCGATCCGGTCATCACCCTCAAGCGCGCGCTCGACAACGTCAAGCCCGCGCTGGAGGTGCGTAGCCGCCGCGTCGGCGGTGCCACCTACCAGGTGCCCGTCGAGGTGCGCCCGGACCGGTCGACCACGCTGGCGCTGCGCTGGCTGGTCAGCTTCTCGAGGCAGCGTCGCGAGAAGACCATGGTCGAGCGTCTGGCCAACGAGATCATGGATGCCAGCAATGGCCTCGGGGCCGCCGTCAAGCGGCGTGAAGACACCCACAAGATGGCCGAGGCCAACCGCGCCTTCGCGCACTATCGCTGGTAGAGCAGTGTGCCGGCGCCGGAGCCGCCAGGGCGGCGACACCAGGGTGAGCGCTGGCGCATCCGATAGTTAACTGAGCAACGAAAGAGTGGGAAGACTTCTGTGGCACAGAAGGACGTGCTGACCGACCTCACGAAGGTCCGCAACATCGGCATCATGGCGCACATCGACGCCGGCAAGACCACGACGACCGAGCGCATCCTGTACTACACCGGCATCAGCTACAAGATCGGTGAGGTTCACGACGGCGCGGCCACGATGGACTGGATGGAGCAGGAGCAGGAGCGCGGGATCACCATCACCTCCGCGGCGACCACCTGCTTCTGGAACGACAACCAGATCAACATCATCGACACCCCCGGCCACGTCGACTTCACCGTCGAGGTGGAGCGCTCGCTGCGCGTCCTGGACGGTGCGGTCGCGGTGTTCGACGGCAAGGAGGGCGTCGAGCCCCAGTCCGAGCAGGTCTGGCGCCAGGCCGACAAGTACGACGTACCGCGCATCTGCTTCGTCAACAAGATGGACAAGATCGGCGCGGACTTCTACTTCTCCGTGCGCACCATGGAGGAGCGCCTCGGCGCCAACGTCATTCCGATCCAGCTGCCGGTCGGCTCCGAAGGGGACTTCGAGGGCGTCGTCGACCTGGTCGAGATGAAGGCCAAGGTGTGGCGGGGCGAAACCAAGCTGGGCGAGACCTACGACACCATTGACATCCCGGCAGACCTGGCCGACAAGGCACAGGAGTACCGCACCAAGCTGCTCGAGGCCGTCGCCGAAACCGACGAGGAGCTGCTGGAGAAGTACCTCGGTGGAGAAGAGCTCACGGTCGCCGAGATCAAGGGCGCGATCCGCAAGCTCACCACCACCTCCGAGGCGTACCCGGTGCTGTGCGGCAGCGCGTTCAAGAACAAGGGCGTGCAGCCGATGCTGGATGCCGTCATCGACTACCTCCCCTCGCCGCTGGACGTGCCCCCGGCCATCGGGCACCCGCCAGGCAAAGAGGACGAGGAGATCGTGCGCAAGCCGTCGACCGACGAGCCGTTCTCCGCGCTGGCGTTCAAGGTGGCGACGCACCCGTTCTTCGGCAAGCTCACCTACGTCCGGGTGTACTCGGGCAAGGTCGACTCGGGCAGCCAGGTCATCAACGCCACCAAGGGCAAGAAGGAGCGTCTGGGCAAGCTGTTCCAGATGCACTCCAACAAGGAGAACCCGGTGGAGACCGCGTCAGCGGGTCACATCTACGCGGTGATCGGCCTGAAAGACACCACCACCGGCGACACGCTGTCCGACCCGAACAACCAGATCGTGCTCGAGTCGATGACGTTCCCGGACCCGGTCATCGAGGTGGCCATCGAGCCGAAGACCAAGAGCGACCAGGAGAAGCTGAGCCTGTCGATCCAGAAGCTCGCCGAGGAAGACCCGACGTTCAAGGTTCACCAAGACGCCGAAACCGGTCAGACCGTGATCGGTGGCATGGGCGAGTTGCACCTGGACATCCTGGTGGACCGCATGCGCCGCGAGTTCAAGGTGGAAGCCAACGTCGGCAAGCCGCAGGTCGCCTACAAGGAGACCATCAAGCGGACGGTCGACAAGGTCGAGTTCACCCACAAGAAGCAGACCGGTGGATCGGGCCAGTTCGCGAAGGTGCTGATCAGCATCGAACCGTTCACCAGCGAAGACGGTGCGACCTACGAGTTCGAGAGCAAGGTCACCGGTGGGCGCATCCCCCGGGAGTACATCCCGTCGGTCGACGCCGGCGCCCAGGACGCCATGCAGTACGGCGTGCTGGCCGGCTACCCGCTGGTGAACCTGAAAGTCACGCTGCTCGACGGCGCCTTCCACGAGGTGGACTCGTCGGAGATGGCGTTCAAGATCGCCGGTTCCCAGGTGCTGAAAAAGGCTGCGGCGCAAGCACAGCCGGTGATCCTGGAACCGATCATGGCCGTCGAGGTCACCACACCCGAGGACTACATGGGTGATGTGATCGGCGACCTGAACTCCCGCCGTGGCCAGATCCAGGCCATGGAGGAGCGGGCAGGGGCGCGTGTCGTCAAGGCGCACGTGCCGTTGTCGGAGATGTTCGGCTACGTCGGCGACCTACGGTCCAAGACGCAAGGCCGGGCGAACTACTCCATGGTGTTCGACTCCTACGCCGAAGTTCCGGCGAACGTGTCGAAGGAAATCATCGCCAAGGCAACCGGCGAATAAGCGGAAACCCCGACTAGTAAGCTGACGCGGTTAGCACCGCGGCAAAACCCAGAAAAATCAACACTGCTTTTTTAAGCACCAACAGTCCAGGAGGACACCAAAGTGGCGAAGGCGAAGTTCCAGCGGACCAAGCCCCACGTCAACATCGGGACCATCGGTCACGTTGACCACGGCAAGACCACCCTGACCGCGGCTATCACCAAGGTCCTGCACGACAAGTACCCGGACCTGAACGAGTCCAAGGCGTTCGACCAGATCGACAACGCGCCTGAGGAGCGTCAGCGCGGTATCACGATCAACATCGCGCACGTCGAGTACCAGACCGAGAAGCGTCACTACGCGCACGTCGACGCCCCCGGCCACGCCGACTACATCAAGAACATGATCACCGGTGCCGCCCAGATGGACGGCGCGATCCTGGTGGTCGCCGCGACGGACGGCCCGATGCCGCAGACGCGTGAGCACGTGCTGCTCGCCCGTCAGGTGGGCGTGCCCTACATCCTCGTGGCGCTGAACAAGTCCGACGCGGTCGACGACGAGGAGCTGCTCGAGCTCGTCGAGCTGGAGGTCCGCGAGCTGCTGGCCGCCCAGGACTTCGACGAGGAAGCCCCCGTCGTACGGGTCTCGGCGCTGAAGGCGCTCGAGGGCGACGCGACCTGGGTCAAGTCGGTCGAGGACCTGATGGACGCGGTCGACGAGTCGATCCCGGACCCGGTGCGCGACACCGACAAGCCGTTCCTGATGCCCGTTGAGGACGTCTTCACCATCACCGGTCGTGGCACCGTCGTCACCGGTCGTGTGGAGCGCGGCGTGGTCAACGTGAACGAGGAAGTCGAGATCGTCGGCATCAAGCCGACCAGCACCAAGACCACGGTCACCGGTGTGGAGATGTTCCGCAAGCTGCTCGACCAGGGTCAGGCCGGTGACAACGTCGGTCTGCTGCTGCGTGGTGTCAAGCGTGAGGACGTCGAGCGCGGCCAGGTCGTGATCAAGCCCGGCACCACCACCCCGCACACCGAGTTCGAGGGCCAGGTCTACATCCTGTCCAAGGACGAGGGCGGTCGGCACACGCCGTTCTTCAACAACTACCGTCCGCAGTTCTACTTCCGCACCACGGACGTGACCGGTGTGGTGACGTTGCCGGAGGGCACCGAAATGGTGATGCCCGGTGACAACACCAACATCTCGGTGAAGCTGATCCAGCCCGTCGCCATGGACGACGGTCTGCGGTTCGCGATACGTGAGGGTGGCCGCACCGTCGGCGCCGGCCGGGTCACCAAGATCATCAAGTAGCGTTCACCGCGCGACCAGACGTAAAAGCCCCCGAAAACCTCGGTTTTCGGGGGCTTTTGCGTCTGCTGGGTGGGCAAACTTGTGATCGGTAAAGGCCGTGCGAGCGCTAATCTGACATCCTCGGGCACCCGACCCGAGCAGAGTGAGGAGAAAGCACATGCTCGCGCGGTACATCAAGATGCAGCTGCTGGTGCTGTTGTGCGGCGGCCTGGTCGGACCGATCTTCCTGGTCGTCTACTTCACCCTCGGCTTCGGTCAGCTGCTGTCGTGGATGTTCTACGTCGGTCTGCTCATCACCGTCGCCGACGTGCTGATCGCGATCGGGCTGACGTACTGGAGCGTCAACACGGCCGCCAAGAACGAGGCGCTCGAGCAGACCGGAGTGCTGGCGCTGGCGCAGATCACCGGTCTGAGCGAGACGGGTACCCGGATCAACGAGCAGCCGGTGGTCAAGGTGCATCTGTACGTATCCGGACCTGGGATCGCGCCCTTCGACAGTGAGGACCGGGTGATCGCGAGCGTGACGCGGCTGGGCAACCTGACGGCCCGCAAGCTCGTCGTCCTGGTCGACCCCACCACGAACGAGTACCGGATCGATTGGGAGCGAAGCGCTTTGGTGAACGGCCTGGTGCCCGCGCAGTTCACCGTCGAGGAGGACAACCGGACCTACGACCTCAGTGGCCAGGCCGGGCCGCTGATGGAGATCCTGCAGCTGCTCAAGGCCAACAACATCCCGCTCAACCGCATCGTCGATGTGCGTTCCAATCCGGCTCTCCGTCAGCAGCTGCACGCGGTGGTGCGCCGTGCCGGCCAGCAGCAGGCGGGTCAGACCGCCCAGCCCCAAGCCCAGGGCTCGATCGCCGACCGGCTGCAGGAGCTGGAATCGCTGAAGGCCAGCGGCGTGGTCAACGACCAGGAGTACGCGAGCCGGCGGGCTCAGATCATCTCCGAGATCTGAGCACGCCTCGGTTGTCCACGAACGGAACCTGGCTGCGAAGTCTGGCGCGAAATCTCGCGGTGCGGTTCCATTCGCGGCACCCTGGCGCCGATCGGGCCACCTAACTAGAACACGTTTCAGTTTCGCTGCTAGCCTGGCAAGCGGCGAAAGGGGACCAGTGGCTGATTCACTTCAAGGACGGGTGGCTTTCATCACCGGAGCCGCGCGGGCCCAGGGACGTTCCCATGCGATCCGGCTCGCCCGCGAGGGCGCCGACATCATCGCGTCCGACATCTGCGGGCCGGTCTCGGACACCCTGACCTACCCGCCGGCCACGCCGGAGGATCTGGCCGAGACCGTCCGCGCGGTGGAGGCCGAGGGACGCAAGGTGCTGGCCCGCGAGGTCGACGTGCGCGACGACGCCGCGGTGCGGCAGTTGGTGTCTGACGGGGTCGAGCAGTTCGGCCGGCTCGACATCGTGGTCGCCAACGCGGGCGTTTTGGGCTGGGGCCGGGTCTGGGAACTCACCGATGAGCAGTGGGACACCGTCATCGGGGTGAACCTGACCGGCACCTGGCGCACCCTGCGGGCCACCATCCCGGCCATGATCGAGGCCGGCAACGGCGGCTCCATCGTCGTGGTCAGCTCCGCGGCCGGCCTGAAGGCGACGCCCGGCAACGGCCACTACGCGGCCAGCAAGTTCGGCCTGACCGCGCTGACCAACACCCTGGCGCTGGAGCTGGGCGAATACGGCATCCGGGTCAACTCGATCCACCCCTACTCCGTCGACACCCCGATGATCGAGCCGGAAGCGATGATGCAGGTGTTCGCCAAACACCCGAGGTTTGTGCACGCCTTCCCGCCAATGCCCATGCAGTACAAGGGATTCATGTCACCCGACGAGGTGTCCGACGTCGTCGTCTGGCTGGCCGGTGACGGCTCCGGCACCCAATCCGGCACCCAGATCCCGGTCGACAAGGGCGCGTTGAAGTACTGATTGTCTACCGTGCTATGAACTCCACGTGAGCACACACGGAATCGTGATCGTCGGCGGCGGGCTGGCGGCCGCCCGGACCGCCGAGCAACTGCGTCGTGCGGAGTACGCCGGCCCCATCACCATCGTCAGCGACGAGGTGCACCTGCCCTACGACCGGCCGCCGCTGTCCAAGGAGGTGCTGCGCAGCGAGATCGACGACACCGCTCTCAAACCGCGCGACTGGTACGACGAGAAGGACATCACCCTTCGCCTGGGGCAGGCGGCGACCGGCATCGACACCGCGGCGCAGACGGTGACGCTGGCAGACGGCACCTCGCTGGGCTACGACGAACTCGTCATCGCCACCGGGCTGGTGCCGCGCCGGATCCCGAGCCTGCCCGACCTGGACGGCATCCGGGTGTTGCGGTCGTTCGACGAATGCATGGCGCTGCGCACCCACGCGTCCTCGGCCAAGAAGGCGGTGGTGGTCGGCGCGGGATTCATCGGCTGTGAGGTCGCGGCCAGCCTGCGTGGTCTCGGCGTCGACGTGGTCCTGGTGGAACCGCAGCCGACGCCGTTGGCATCGGTGCTGGGCGAGCAGATCGGCGCGCTGGTCACCCGGCTGCACCGCGACGAAGGTGTCGACGTGCGCACCGGCACCGGGGTGGCCGAGGTCCGCGGGCAGGGGCATGTCGACACGGTGGTGCTCACCGACGGCACGGAGGTTCCCGCCGACCTCGTTGTGGTCGGAATCGGCTCGCATCCGGCCACTGACTGGCTCGACGGCAGCGGCATCGAGGTCGATAACGGTGTCGTCTGCGACGAGTCCGGCCGCACCAGCGCCCCGCACGTCTGGGCGCTCGGTGATGTCGCTTCCTGGCGCGATGCCGCGGGACACCAAGTGCGCGTGGAGCATTGGAGCAACGTGGCCGACCAGACCCGGGTGGTGGTGCCCGCGATGCTGGGCCGCGAGGTGCCGTCGACGGTCGTCGTCCCGTATTTCTGGAGCGATCAGTACGACGTCAAGATCCAGTGCCTGGGCGAACCCGAGGCCACCGACACCGTGCACATCGTCGAGGACGACGGGCGCAAGTTCCTGGCGTACTACGAACGCGACGGCGCCCTGGTCGGTGTGGTCGGCGGCGGGTTGCCCGGCAAGGTCATGAAGGTGCGCGCCAAAGTCGCAGCAGCCGTTCCGATTTCGGAGATGCTGGACGGCTAGAACTGCCCCAGGTAGAAGCGCGAGCCCTGGTCGTCGGTGCACTCGGCGGACAGTCCGTACGGCTGGCGGGACGGCTCGTCCAGCACGGTGCCGCCGGCTTCGCGGACCCGGGCCACCGCGGCGTCGATGTCGTCGACGGTCCACATCGGCACCGTGCTGCGGCGCGAGCTCCCGCCGGCGGCGCCCGACATCGGGTGAGCGTCGCGCACCTGCCACCCGTCGGCGACGCGGCCAGGTTCGAACGTCCACCCCAGCACCCGCCCGTAGAAGTCCCGGAAGCCCGCGGACTCCGTCACGTCGTAGGTCACGTAGGCCAGCTCGCCGGGCCCGGATCCGTTGAGCTGCGGACGTTCCCGGCCTGCTGCCGGTTCGAACACCGCGAACGGCGCACCTTGCGGATCGGTGGCTTCCAGCGTGATGCCGTGCTCGTTGCGCCGAGTCTCACCGACCGACCCGCCGGCCGCGGTGATCGCCGCGCGCGCCTCGGCCAGGTCGGCGACGGCGTAACCGCAGAACATGCCCGGCTCACCGGCCCGGATGTCGGTGGGCAGGTCGGTGCTGGTCACCCGATGCGACGCCGCGTCGACGGTCCACCCCAGCACGTGTGCGTAAAAGTCAGCGGCGCGTTCGACGTCAGGAACCTGCAGCGAGATGTAACCCAGGTCGCCCTGCCTGATTCCGGCGATCGGGGTCGCCACCGGGCCGCTGAGCATCCAGCGGTGACCGAACGGGTCGACGATGGTCGCGTTGCGCGCGCCGTGCCCCTCATAGATTTCGCGCTGCACCGTCGCACCGTGCTCACGAGCCCGCCGCAACGCGGCATCGGTATCGGCGACATGCAGCATCAGGCTGACCGACACGGCGCCCGGTTGCGGACCCCGTAAGCCCAACTCGGGGTACTCGTCGGCCAGATACAGCACTCCGGTTCCGATCTCGAGCTCGGCATGCCCAATTCGGCCGTCGTCCATCACGATTGGCTCACCGACCACCACAGCGTCGAACGCCCCGGCGTACCAGTCGATCGCGGCACGCGCGTCCCGCACGGACAGATAGGGGAGTGCGGCCGGGCGGGGGGCGGCCGCAGGCTGTTCGGACAGTTCGGAGATGGTTGCGCTGAGACCACTCATGACAACTCCTTCGGGTAGTGACAATGCGGACTCCAGTCGTGCCCGCAACCGCGCGGCGAAGCTCGGATCTGGTTGCACCGGAGGGTCTTCGGTGTGCAGCACGTTGAGCGGATCGCGCAGACTCATGCCGTGCCCCCTTCCGGATACTCCTTGCGGAACGCTTTCTTGGCGCGAACCAGCAGCGCCTCGGTGGCGTGCACGGTCCGGCCGAGCAGTGCGGCGCACTCACCGACGCTGCAGTCGTCCATGTAGCGCAGCACCAGCACCGCGCGGTGTGAGTCGCTCAGTCTTTCCAGCACGCTCTCGGCGACCAACCGGTCCAGCTCGGCATCCCAGTCGTCGGGTGGGTCGACCGGCTCCGGCGGATCGGCCACCGGCACCGGGTCACGCCGGCGCCGGTAGTGGTCGGCCAGTTTGTGCCGCGCCACTCCCATCAGCCAGGGCATGGCGATCGGTGGCGGATCGGTGCGGCGCACCGCATCCATCCCGGCCAGAAACGTCTCCGACGTCAGATCCTCCGCCGTCCCCCGGTCGCCACAGCGGCGCACGAAGTAGCCGTAGACCACCGGCAGCGCTTCGTCGTACAGCTCCAGCAGCGCGCTCGCGGCGTCGCGCTGGCGGTGCGGTTGGGCGCTCACATCCTTGACGTCGTTGTGGCGGCCCGAATTCCGACGGGGTAATCGGAAAAACTTTCCGCCGGTGTCACTGCCAGTGCACCGGCGCGCCGTGGGCGTGGCATTCGGCCAGCACGCGATCCTCCCCGCCGGGCCAGGCCGTGGCCCGCACCAGGAACTTCAATGCGCCGTCCGGTCCCTCGCGTGCCGGCTCGAGAGTCAGGTGCGCGAACGGTTTCCGCGCGTCCGCCTGCGCGGCCAGGCTGTCGATCCCGGCCCGCACCGTCGCGCGTTCGTCGGCGGAGAGGTATTGCCAGGTGATCGAATGCCACAGGACGGTCAGCGCTCCTTCGGTCAGGGTGAGCCCGGCGACCGCATCCGCGGCCGACCGGCGCTCCAACTGCGCCGGTACCTCGCGGGCCACCGCGATGGCGCCGCGCACCCGGGTCAATCTGGCCTGCTGGTCCGGCCACACATAGCTGAGCACGGTGAGCTCCCCGTCGGGTTCGGTCACGTCGATGGGTGCGATGTCGTATCCGTACCGTTCGGTGATGCGCAGCCGGCCACCCGGGGGGAGTTGACCGTGCCAGGCGTCGTCGATCACCACCGGCGAATCGGGCGGTCCCCACTGATTGCCGGCGTAGCGGTAGTGGTACCGGTCGGCACGCAGGTTCAGCCCGGCGCTGCTGCCGATCTCGAAAAGCCGTATAGGCAGCTGGAATTCGCTGTCAAGGTGCAGTAGGCCACCGATCAGTGCCGCCGACCGGCCGACCTCATTGGTCTGCGGCGGCGAGCGCAGCGCCGCCCGCAGCGCGTCGGGCTGCTCGTCGGCGACGCGCAGGATCTCGGGCCAGGCGCGCTGCGCGTCCCAGCTGCCACCCGCGCTGGGATACCAGCGGCGCAGGTGGGCCGCCCGCCCGTCGAGCACCATCCGGTGCAGTCCGCCGAGTAACCGCAGCGGCACCGCCTGACCCGAGGACGCCTCCGCCTGGCCGGCCAGGATGGCCGCGAAGACTCCGCCGCTTTCCACATCGCCGGCCACCAGTTCGAAGAGCTCGCCATACATCGCCGATCCGGATCGCGCGCAGAACCGGCCCTGTGACCGCAGGGTGTGCAACAAATGGTCGATATCGCTCACTCGAGTGAGTCCAGGGCGGCCCCGACGACGTCGAACGCATTACCGAGCGCTTCGGGCAGCGAGACCGACTCGTCGCCGAGCCAGTACTCGTAGGCGCTCAGCGCGACCCCGAGCATGGTCCATGCGACGGTCTGCGGCATCAGGTCGGTCGTCTTGCCGCCCGACCTGCGGGCCACGAAGCCCGCGATCACCTCCCGCCAACCCGCGTACATCGTCATCGAATATGCTTGCAGCTCAGCAGTTTCCAGGATTACGCGCATGCGCTGGCGATGCCGGACCGACTCGCATTCGTCGAAGGTGTTGAACGCGAGCAGCGCCCCGCGCAGCGCCTCCCGCAACGGCACCCGTGGATCGACGCGGTCCAGCAGTTCCTGCAACTGCTCGAGGTGGGCGTCGAAGTCGCCCCACGGGATGGCGTTCTTGGAGGAGTAGTAGCGGAACAGGGTCCGGCGCGCGATGCCGGCGGCATGGGCGACGTCGTCGACGCTGACCTCGGCGAACCCGCGCGCGGCGAACAGGTCGATCGCGACGTCGGTGATGTGCAGTGGCGTCGTCGAGCGGCGCCTGCCCACCCGCGACTCCGGCAGCATCAGACCCGCCCTTCCGTTTCGGCACTCGATGCCATATTCTGGCCACGATCGTGTGATTGTGACCAGCACCACCCATCATTGTCGAGTCCCTTCAATGAAAGGCAACCGCCATGGACAACGAAAACCAGACTGAGACCGAGCTCGTCACCGAGACCCTGGTGGAAGAGGTTTCCATCGACGGCATGTGCGGGGTCTACTGACGGTGGCCGCGCCCGCGCCGGCCTCGGAGACCGCGCAGTTCGACCCGGACAGCGCCTGGCGCCTGCATCCGCAGGTGGCGATCCGGCCGGAACCCTTTGGGGCGCTGCTGTATCACTTCGGCACCCGCAAACTCTCGTTCCTGAAGAACCGCACCATTCTGACGGTGGTGAAGTCACTGGGCGAGCACCCTGACGTCCGGTCCGCTTGCCGGGCCGCCGGCGTCGACGACCCCGACCAGGGCCCCTATCTGCACGCACTGGGTGTGCTGGCCCGCTCCACGATGCTGGTCCCCCGGGAGGAACGATGAGCACCGCAGCCAGAGTCCCCGCACTGATCGAGCAGTTCGAGCACGGGCTCGACGCGCCGATCTGCCTGACCTGGGAGCTGACCTACGCCTGCAACCTGGCGTGTGTGCACTGCCTGTCGTCGTCGGGCAAACGTGATCCGGGTGAGCTGTCCACCCGCCAGTGCAAGGACATCATCGACGAGCTGGAACGCATGCAGGTGTTCTACGTGAACATCGGCGGCGGCGAACCCACTGTGCGGCCGGACTTCTGGGAATTGGTGGACTACGCGACCGAACATCATGTCGGGGTGAAGTTCTCCACCAACGGCGTGCGCATCACGCCGGAGGTGGCGGCCCGGCTGGCGGCCAGCGACTACGTGGACGTCCAGATATCGCTGGACGGCGCCACCGCCGAAGTCAACGACGCCGTTCGTGGGCCCGGGTCGTTCGCCATGGCGGTGCGGGCGCTGGAGAACCTGGCTGCCGCGGGTTTCCGCGACGCCAAGATCTCGGTCGTGGTGACCCGGCACAATGTGGATCAGCTCGACGAATTCGCGGCGCTGGCAAGCCGTTACGGAGCCACGTTGCGCATCACCAGGCTGCGCCCGTCAGGGCGCGGCGCTGATGTCTGGGAGGACCTGCACCCCACCGCCGCCCAGCAGGTGCAGTTGTACGACTGGCTGGTGGCCAAGGGTGAGGGCGTGCTGACCGGAGACTCCTTCTTCCACCTGGCGCCGCTGGGGTCGCCGGGCGCGCTGGCCGGGCTGAACAT
>NZ_LKTM01000224.1 GCF_001417955.2 Mycobacterium gordonae
GGGGCAACGGCGCCGCCGGGCCCGCCCGGGGCACCAGACCCACCGGCGCCGCCGTTGCCCCAGAGAATGCCGCCGCCGCCGCCGTTCTGCCCGGTTCCAGGGGCGCCGTTGGTCCCGTCCCCGATCAGCGGACGCCCGAGTAGCAGATTGGTGGGCGCATTGATGACGCCCAGCACGGCTTCTTCCAGCAATCCGAGCGGCGACGTGCTGGCTGCCTCGGCGGCCGCATATGACGCACCGGCATTGCTCAACGCCCGCGCGAACTGCGACTGAAAGGCCTCCGCCTGAACGCTCACCAACTGGTAAGCCGCACCATGTCCGGAGAACAACGCCGCGATCGCGGCCGACACCTCATCCGCGGCCGCCGCCAACACCCCGGTGGTTGACGCCGCCGCAGCGGCGTTGGCCGTGCTTACTGACAACCCAATGCCCGACGCCTGCGCTGCCGCTGCCGCCATCAATTCCGGTGCTGCAATCACAAACGACATTTAAAAACTCCCGCTGGAATGTTGGGGAAAGAAGGTATCCATTAGTATCACCCCTGCGAGGTAAAATCGCGGCACTTCCAATTATGTGGATCTTCGCGTCACCGATCGCGCGACACGCAGCGCTACAGGCAGCGGGCGAGGATCGACCGTGACCACTTTAGGATACGAAAGTGTCTGTATAGCAGCATAATTCGGATCTTTGACTAACGCAGCGGAGCTCGGCCGCGACAGTGCCGTACCGGCGCTCAGCGCAGGTGGTCAGCGGCTCCGGCCATCGGTGGCGAAAGCGTTTTTGCAAAGACTTCGACCTGCTGAATTTCGTCCGCAGGCCGTTATTCGCGGCCGTAATGAATTCATTTATTTTTGACGCGGGTTCCGTCGCTTTGCAGGTAGGCTGCCTGGCGGAACGCGAATATCCACATCTGACTCTAATAATTGACGGCTTTAACTGGCGGCGGAAGCGGAGAAAATCTGTTTCCGCCGAACGAACTAATGTTCCGCGGGCGCGCGTTTGCCGCTGACAGTCCCCCTCGTCCCACGAATGGGCCCCGAGGTGCTACCGCCCTCGGAGCAACGCGACTCAGGTGTCTAGACCGCTGACCTAACCGGCCCGGCCCGGCTCCCCCGGTCGACCGGGCTGTCCCGGCTGTCCCGGCTGACCGGGCTGCCCCGGTTCTCCTGGCTGACCCGGTTCACCACCCTGGCCCGGTTCACCGCCAGCGCCGCCGGCTCCGCCCGGCCCGCCCGCGCCGCCCGGACCGCCGTCACCGCCGCGACCGCCGTCACCGCCTCTGCCTCCGGCACCGCCGCGGCCGCCGGCACCACCGGCACCGCCCGCGCCCCCGCGACCACCGGCACCGCCCTGGCCGCCCTCACCCCCGCGAGCACCCTCTTCGGTCGGGTCGGTCATGAGATCCGCACCGGTACGCGTGCCGACGACTTCAACATTGGGTGGCCTCCTGCTGGTTCGCTCTGTGCGATCGGGTTTACGCTACGCGCATCGATCGAGCGATCGGCACTCCCATCCGACCGATAGTGGGAGAAGGTCGCGTTCAAAACCGCTATACAGCCCTAGCCGTCGGACAGGTACCGCTCGACCGACTCAACCTTGTGCGTCATCGCGTCGGTTGTCCCCGCGCGCATGTCGGCCTTGATCACGGTGCTCACCCGGGGTGCCCGCGCCGCTACCGCCTCCACCGCCCGCTGCACCACGGCCATCACTTCCGCCCAACTGTCGCCCTCGATGACGGTGAACATGGAATCCGTCTTATTGGGCAGCCCAGACTCGCGAACCACCCGGACCGCCTCGGCAACGATCTCGCCGACGGCCTCCCCAACGCCCATCGGGGTAACCGAAAACGCAACCAGCACAGACACCTCACGAGCCTACCGAGCCGTCATGGCAGCATCGACGCCCATGCGGGTGCTGGTGCAACGGGTCTCTTCGGCGGCGGTGGTGGTGGACGATCAGGTGGTCGGCGCCATCCGGCCGCCGGGCCAGGGCCTGCTCGCCTTCGTCGGCGTCACCCACGGCGACGGCCCCGACCAGGCTCGTCGTCTGGCCGAAAAGCTTTGGACACTAAGGATTCTCGACGAAGAGAAGTCCGCCTCCGACGTCGGCGCGCCGATCCTGGTGGTCAGCCAGTTCACCCTCTACGCCAACACCGCCAAGGGCCGTCGCCCCTCCTGGAATGCGGCAGCACCCGGGCCCATTGCCGAGCCGTTGGTGGCCGCGTTCGCCGACGCGCTGCGCGCGCTGGGCGCACACGTCGAGACGGGGACCTTCGGCGCGCACATGCAGGTCGAGCTGACCAACGACGGGCCGGTGACCGTTTTGCTGGAGTTGTGACGGGTACGTTCGCTCTATGACGACATCTGATTTCGGGTCCCTCCGTGCCGACGACGACCAGTGGGACATCGTCAGCGGTGTCGGGTATACCGCCCTGCTGGTTGCGGGTTGGCGCGCGGTGCACGCCCTGAGTACGCGGCCGCTCGTGCGCGACGAGTACGCACAGCACTTCATCACCGCCACCGCGGACCCCTATCTGACCGGATTGCTGAAAAACCCCGGCACCTCCGAAGACGAAACCACCTTCCCCCGGCTGTACGGCGTGCAGACCAGGTTCTTCGACGACTTCTTCACCAACGCCGGCGAAACCGGCATCCAGCAGGCGGTGATCGTCGCCGCCGGCCTGGACTCCCGGGCGTACCGCCTCGACTGGCCATCGGGGACAACGGTTTTCGAAGTCGATTTGCCGAAAGTGCTGGAGTTCAAAGCGCGGGTGCTGGACGACCTCGGCGCGAAACCCAGGGCGCAGCGGGTCGCGGTCGCGGCGGATCTGCGCGGCGACTGGACCGCCGAACTCATCAAGGCCGGCTTCGACCCCCAAGCCCCTGCCGCCTGGTCGGTGGAGGGGCTGCTGCCGTACCTGACCGGCGATGCCCAGGAGACGTTGTTCGCTCGGATCCACGAAAACAGCGCCCCAGACAGTCGGATTGCCACCGGCGCCCTGGGGTCTCGCCTGAATCACGACCAGCTCGCTGAACTGGAACGGTCGCACCCCGGTGTCAACATGTCCGGGGACGTCGACTTCTCCGCGCTCACCTACGACAACCCGGCGAATCCGGCGGACTGGCTCCGGGAGCACGGGTGGTCGGTCGAGCCCGTCCGGAACACTCTCAATCTGCAAGCCGGTTATGGGCTCACTCCGCCGCCCGTGGACGTGAAGATCGACAGCTTCATGCGGTCGCAGTACGTGACGGCCACCCGCTGACCCGTCAGGACGCGGCGACGTGCCGTCGGTAATAGCGGCGGCCGTGCAGGCGTTGATAGTGCCATACCGCCGCGGGCAGCGCCCCCCGCGCGTGCAGCCAAAAACGTTCAGGCACATCTGAACTCGGCGCACACCGCCCCGTCGAGACGTCCGCCACCGCCACCCCTTCACCCTCGCCCGCAGCCGCCAGCACCGTGCCGTCGGCGGCGACGATCATGGTGCCGCCCTCGAAGCGGCCCTCATATCCCAGCGGCAACCAGGGCATCCGGCACCGCACGGTGCCTACGTGGGCCGCGTGCAGAACCGGCGCGCCCACGTAGCCCGCGAACGACGACGCCGCCAGTCGGGCGGTCAACGCGTTGCGCCGTTCCATCCGGCGAAAAGCCGCCCGCGGCCACCAGTCGGGGATCGACCACCAGCCTGAGCCCGTCATCGCCAGGTCGATGCGGCCGCGCAGTCGACGCACGGTCTGGGTTCGCATCAATTCCCAGCACACCGCCGCGCCCACCGTGAGGCCGCTGACGTCGATGACGCCGTCGTCGTGGCCGCCGATGTAGAAGGCGTTCTCCCACATCGTCGGAAGGTCTTTGTCGTGGCGGCCGGCAACGCCCTGCGATGTCACGACCAGATACGCGTTGCGCACGTTTCCGTCGGGGTCCCGGATCAACAACGAACCGCCGATCATCACCTCGTGGCGGCGCGCCAGCGCGATCAGTAGTTCGGTGGCCTTGCCGTCGGCGGGCAGGGCGGCATCCGCCAGTTCCGGCCAGAAACCGACGCCGGTGGTGAAGAACTCCGGCAAGGCGATGGTCTGTGCGCCCGCTGTGACGGCATCCTCAACCAGACGTTCGACGGTGGCCAGGTTCGCGTCGACGTCGGCCGGGACCGCCTCGAGTTGGATTGCGGCACAGCGCATAGAGACCATGCTGCCAGATCAGGGCAGCAACAGGACCTTGACGTCGTCGCCGGAACGTGCCGCGGCGGTCGCATAACCCTTGGCGGCCTCGTTGAGCGGCAGCGTCGTGGTGAAGATGCCGTCGACGTGCAACCGGCCCGACTGCAGCAGCGGGATCAGCTCCGGCCACGTGCGCTGTACCGGGGCGGTGGTCCAGCGCACCGTGATGCTGCGGATCAGGCATGCCAGTGCCGGGAAGGGGAACGGCTGCAGGTCGTGCACGCCGACCACCGATACAGTGCCGCCCGGCCGCACCGCGTAGAGCGCGTCGGTCAGGGACGCGTCGCTCGCGACGGCGTCGATCACCGCGTCGGCACCGCGGCCACCGGTGGCGGCCAGGATGGACTCCACCGTCGAGGATGCGACCGGCGTCGCGCCCCAGTCCGCTGCCCGCTGCAACCGCCCCGGCACCCGATCGACCGCGAAAACCGTTGCTGCGCCTTGGGCAAACGCGCTACGCAGCGCGCACAAGCCGACTGCGCCCAGGCCGATCACCGCCACCGTGCCGCCCAGCGGAATGTCGGCGCGCTGGGCCGCCGCCCAACCGGTTGCCAGGTTGTCGGTGAGCAGCAAGGCCTGTTCGGTGCTGATGCCCTCGGGGATCTTGCGCACCTGGAAGTCGGCGGCGTGCACCGCGAGCAGATCGGTCTGAGCGCCGGGAAGCGCACCGCCGCCGAAGATCTGCAGGCCCGAGTGGCACATCACCGGGTCATTGGTGGCGCAACCCGGGCACCTGCCGCAACCGGCTACCGAGGACACCAGCACTTCGTCACCTACTTTGACGGTGCGCACGTCAGGCCCGGCCTCGACGACGGTGCCGAGGGCCTCGTGGCCCAGTGGCACCGGCTCGGTCAGCGGATAGTCACCTTCGTAGAAATGCAGATCGGATCCGCAGATGCCGGCGGCCCGCACCGCGACGATCACGCCGTCCGGGCCGGTGAGGGCCGGGTCGGGCCGGGTGTCCACGCGGATGCTGGCGGGCCCGTCGATGACTACCGTGCGCATCGGCTCACTTCTCCTGTCGCAGAACGAAATCGGACCAGTCCGGCTCGCGCACCGCGGACCAGTATTCGTTGAGCCGCCACGGGCTGACCGTGTGGATCTCGCCGTCGGCGTTCTTGAAGTACGAGTGCTTAACGGCGGGGTGCGACCACACCATCTGCTTGATCTCGGCTTGAGTCCGCTGATGCCACTGCTCGGCGGCTTCGGCGGTGGGCTCCAGCGCGACGAGGCGGTGTTCGGCCATGTGCTGCAAACACAGGTTGATGTACCGCATCTGCAGTTCGGACTGGAAGATCAGGCTGCCACCGTGCGCGAGATGCGTGCCCGGCCCGTAGACCAGGAACAGATTGGGAAATCCCGGCACGGTGATGCCCAGGTGCGCATACGGCCGGCTCCCCCACAGCGCGTGCAGGTCAATTCCGTTGCGGCCGATGATCTTCAGCGGCCACAGCACGTCGGTGTGCCGGAATCCGGTGGCGTACACGATGATGTCGACGTCGTGTGTCACCCCGTCTTCGGTGACGATTCCGCCGGGCGTGATCCGTCGAATCGGCGTCCGGACAAGGTCGACGTTGTCGCGCTGCAGCGTCTTCAGCCAACTTCCGTTGTCCTGCAACGTGCGCTTGCCGGTGGCGGGGTAATCCGGCATCACCTTGGTCAACAAGTCGGATTCCTCGTCAACCTGGCTGGTGATCCACTGGCTGAACATCATTCGCGCGGCGGCGTTGATATCGCTGACCGCGTAGTCCTGGTCGGCGTAGTTCGGGTCGCCGCGCGCCGCATCCAGGCCCTTGTCGGCGCCCGGCCACAGCAGCAGGAAGCGATACCAGCGTCCGTAGTAGGGCAGGTGCCGCATCGCCCAGCGCACACCGTCGCCGACCTCGTCGTGATACATCGGGTTGGGGAACATCCACTGCGCGGTGCGCTGGAAAACCGTGAGGTGCTCCACGATTCCGGCGATCGCCGGCGCGATTTGAAATCCGCTGGCGCCGGCACCGACGAGGGCGACGCGTTTGCCGGAGAGGTCCACCGAGTGATCCCACGCCGCGGAGTGAAACGACGGCCCCGCAAAGGTGTCGGCGCCCTCGATTTCGGGGATATACGGCCTGTTCAGCTGACCCACCGCTGTGATGAGCGCGCGCGCCCGAATGCTGGTGTCGCCTTCGGCGCCCCGGAGGGCCACATTCCACACGCCGGCGGCGTCATCCCATTCGGCGCCGAGGACCTCCGTATTCCATCGAACGGCATCGCCGAGATCATGCTTGGCCATCACCGCGGTGAAGTAACTCTGCAGCTCCGGCTGTTCGGCGAAGAAATGGGTCCAGTCGTTGTTGGGTTCGAAACTGTAGCAGTAGAAGTGGTTCGCGACGTCCACCCGGGCGCCGGGATAGCTGTTCTCCCACCAGGTTCCGCCGGGGCCGGCGTTCTTCTCGATGATGGTGAACGGGATGTTGGCCTGTTTGAGCCGGATTCCGCCCAGGATGCCCGATTCGCCGCACCCGATCACGACAACCGGGAAGTCCGCCACTGACGCGGCCGGCAGTGCCACCGGCCGACGTGGGTCGACACCCTCGAGGTCCATCTCCTCCCGCGCCAGCGGCAGGTAGTCATCGGGAACGTGTTCGCAGGCGGCCCAATCCATCATTTCCCGAATCAGTTCGTCGCTCAGCGGCGGCGGTTCCGGGCAGCCGCGGTCACGGTAGTCGGCGATCACCGCCAGCGCCTCGGCCCGCGCACGGGCCTTGTCCTCCTCGGACATGAAGCCTTGTACTTCGTTGAGGAACAGGCCCATCTGTTTGAAGTCTCGGATGAAGCGGGGATCGCCGGTGATGTGTACCAGGGACAGCAGCAACGTCGGGATGCTGACGTCCTGCAGTGCGGCTGCGATTTCCGCGGTGGGCGTGGTGAAGGGTTCTCCGGCGTACCGGCTGCGCATCGAGTGCGGTCCTTTCGGTCGATACAATTACGCTACCCAAGGTTGCGTAATTGGCAGCCCCACGCTACCCGCGGTGCCGCGCCGTGAGCAAGAGTGTGCTGGTCGAGCATGGCGAGGCGTGCGAGGATCTCCGCGTGACTGCGCGCCGCACCGGTGAGACTGCTGTAAAAGTGGCGTTGCTGACCGGGATCTGCATGGGCGTCGCGGCCGCGTTGACATCGGTGTTTCCGGCCAGCGCCTACTGGACGCAGCCGTTCGTTTGCCGGGGCGGGTACGAATTGGCCTACCGCACCTCGCGCTACACCCAGTCGTCCAATCGCACCAGCACCAGCGTGCACTTTCAGTGCGCCGGTACGGCCGACGGGTACGACGCGAATGTCGTGCTGATCGGAGCGTTGCAGACGGTATTGGTGGCAGTGGTGTTGAGTGCTGTGCTGTTCGCCGCGCGGGTGAGAGCGCGACGGCAGGAGCGGCGCTGAAGATTGGCGAGAACGCGTTCTCGTCGGCCGCGGCACTGCCCCGAGAATTTGACGCGACGATCGGAGGCGGAGTGCGATGACACCACTGCTGACGGCCTGCAGTGGTTTTCTGCTGGCTGTGCTGTGGATGGACCTGATCTTCGACGTGCAGGTGTTCAAGCACACCGAGGCCGAGTTGCCCGAGCCCGTGCTGGCGTCGATCGCGGGCTACTATCGCCGCGCCACCACCACCTCCCGCCCGATGGGCCGGTTGATCGCCCTGGTGATGCTGATCTTGTTGGGCGCGCTGGCCTTTCAGGCAGCAGACGGTCGCGACCCGGTGTGGCTGCTGGTGATATCGGGTGGCGCCGCCGGCCTTCCGGTAGCTCTGGCTTTGATGCGCACAGTCCCGAATGCGATCCGGTTGGGCAGCCGCGCCGACCCGCCGGCCCAGCAGAGCCGCCTCGCTCGTGCGGTCTGCCGAGACCACCTGATCTGCTTCGCCTGCATGCTGGGTTTCCTGGCGTTGTGGCTCACCCGCGGCCTGCAGATCTGAAGGGGCCTAGTTCGAACAAACGGGACCAGGCTGGCCTCGTCGGCAATGCTGGTATTAAACTAGAACACGTTTCAATTTTTGGCATCGGTCCCGCGCCCCACAGGAGTAGGCATGCACACCGCGCTATGCGATCAACTCGGCATCGAGTTCCCGATCTTCGCTTTCACCCACTGCCGCGATGTCGTCGTCGCTGTCAGTAAAGCCGGCGGATTCGGCGTGCTGGGCGCGGTCGGCTTCACCCCCGAGCAGCTGGAGATCGAGCTGAACTGGATCGACGAGAACATCGGGGACCACCCCTACGGCGTGGACATCGTCATTCCCAACAAGTACGAGGGCATGGACGCGCACCTGTCGGCAGAGGAACTGGCCGACACCCTGCGCAAGATGGTGCCGCAGGAGCACCTGGACTTCGGCAAGAAAATCCTTGCCGATCACGGCGTTCCGGTCGAAGACAGCGACGGCGACAGCCTGCAGCTGCTGGGCTGGACCGAGGCGACCGCCACCCCCCAGGTCGAGGTCGCGCTCAAGCACCCGAAGGTGACCATGATCGCCAACGCGCTGGGCACCCCCCCGGCGGACATGATCAAGCACATTCACGCCGAGGGCCGCAAGGTGGCGGCGCTGTGCGGTTCGCCGTCACAGGCCCGCAAGCACGCCGACGCGGGCGTCGACATCATCATCGCCCAGGGCGGCGAGGCCGGTGGTCACTGCGGCGAGGTCGGTTCAATCGTGTTGTGGCCCCAGGTCGTCAAGGAGGTGGCGCCGGTCCCGGTCCTGGCCGCCGGTGGCATCGGCAGCGGACAGCAGATCGCCGCGGCGCTCGCGCTGGGCGCGCAGGGCGCATGGACCGGTTCGCAGTGGCTGATGGTCGAGGAATCCTCGAACACCCCGGTTCAGCAAGCCGCGTACATCAAGGCAGGCAGCCGGGACACGGTGCGCAGCCGCTCCTTCACCGGCAAGCCGGCCCGGATGCTGCGCAATGACTGGACCGAGGCCTGGGAGCAGCCGGACAACCCCAAGCCGCTCGGAATGCCGTTGCAGTACATGGTTTCCGGCATGGCGGTGCGAGCCACTAACCGGTACCCCAACGAGTCGGTCGACGTGGCTTTCAACCCGGTGGGGCAGGTGGTCGGTCAGTTCCAGAAGGTGGAGAAGACCGCCACTGTCATCGAGCGGTGGGTGCAGGAATACCTGGAGGCCACCACGCGGCTGGACGAACTGAACGCCGCTGCGGCTATCTGACGCTCAGTCCAGGTCGTCGTCTTTACCGGTAAAGACTTCCTTCACCCGGTCGACCGCGTGCGTGCCGATCTCGATCGAGTTCTGCACGATGCCGCTGGCGCCACCGGCGATGTCGCCGCGGATGATGTCGCTGGCGTGCTCGACGATGTCCGACGCCTTCTCGACAGCGTTGGTGGCGATGTCGCGGACGGCGTCTACGGCATCTTTGGGATCGAAGGCCATGGCGGATCTCCTATTCAGTGACGTTCGTTGGCGGACGTTGGGTATGACTGTAGGCGGCGGCGTCAGTAGTCGACGAGGGTGCGCCAGTAGTCCTCGGGAATCTCGCCGCCGGAGCGCAGCACCCGGGCCAGTCCCGCGGCCATCGCGATTCCGAGAAGGCCGAGCCACAATCCTGCCAGTCCGATAACCCACCACAGCACGGTGGTCACCGTCGGCCAGGGCGACACCACGGCCAGCACGGGGGCGAAAAAGAACCCGGTGCCGATGTACCACGCGGAGCCGGCCCGGTCAGACGCCAGCACAAACCGCAGCCACCGCGGAATCGGGGCAGCCTGCGCGGACATCGGGATCAGCCGGGATCTACGGCTCGGGCGGGAAGAAACCGGCTCCGGTGAACCAGCCCTCCTGCCAACCCTGCGCGCCCAGGCACAGCATCGGCAGTCCGGCCGGCGACTGGGCCGCCACGTTGGGAGCCGGACACGGCGCGCCGATCTGCTGGACACCGCGAAGGGGGTAGGAGATGACCCAGTATCCGGTGGTCGCCGCCGGGAACTGGTTGGGTGGCGGGAAGTGGCAGGCCTCGGCCTGGCCGCTGGGGCCGCGCCCGAAGATGAAACGTTCGTAGTTGTCGCAGGGCGCACCGAGCGACGCGTCGTAGTTCATCCCCGGAACGTCACCCTCCCAACGTCCGTTGTCGGCACCGGCGACCGGCGCTGCCCCGATCATCGAACCCGTGATCGCAGCGGCGGCGAGTAATTCGCGAATCATGTCTTCCGCTCGTCCTTTCCTGGCACCGGTGCCTTGTTCCTCAAGAGCATATCGTTTGCTGCAGTCGCCACAAGGGCGTATCCGCAGCCCAATTCCACGGCCGCCGGCTTAGCCATTTTCAGCGCCACTTCGGACCCGACGGGCCGGGCCGGAAAGCGTGACTATGCGAGAGTCAGGCAGCCGTTCACCGGCGGGATCAGATGCAGTATCGATCCCAGCGCACAGCTCAGCACGGATAGCCCGGTGACGCTCGGTTGGCCAAAGCTCAACGACAGTCCGGGATTCAGGGACGGAACGTAGGGGTAGGTGTCGGGCAGGTACGACGGTGGCAACAGGCCGATGTCGACCAGGGCGGCCTGTGGTCCCTGGACTGCCCCCTTGGCCAGGTCGAAGGTGACGGTGACGGGGTCGATCACCTGCCACAGCCGCGCCGGAGTGGGCACGTTCGGGTAATCGGCGCCGATGCCGATGTTGCCGTAACCCAGATCGACCAATACCCGCAGGTCCGGCTGTATCACGTCGGCCAGCGCCGGCCCCAGCAAGGGAATGTCGCGGATCGGCTGCACCAGGGGCAGATTCTGGGTCAGAAGCATGTAGTACTGGGTATTGCCGATGTATCCCGGAGCCGTCGGTAGCAAAAGCGCGCTACCGACCTGGGCTGCCGTCAGGTGCTGATAGGTGTCGTGCAGATAGAAGTAGCCCATGATGGCGTTCAGGTCGGACAGGACATGCAGCGGGTATTGCGGGGCGTTGGCCACCCCTTCGTACTGAATCGCGTACATGCTGGTCGGATAGGGGCTGTTCGGCGGGGTCGCGCCGGTGAACGGCACGTCCAGGAACGGGATGTAGAAGCCGGGGAACCGCGCGAGGATGCCGCCGTCGGGAGTGTTGGGGTTGCTCGCCAGCACGAAGGACAGCTGGCCCGCATACGGCGCGCCCACCGCCATCAGCGCGTTGATCTCATTGGTGGCGATCGCGGCGCTCTGCGAGTAGCCGAACACGACGACGGAGTTGCCCAGCGTGTTGATCTGATGATTGATCTCGTTATTCAGCAGCGTGACGCCCTGGGTGACGGACTGGCCGAACGTCAGGTTTCCGGTGACGGGCCAGAACTGCTCGGGCGTGAACAACCCTTGTGGCAGTGCCCCCGGAAAACGGGGCTGGATATAGGCGTCATTGATGGCGGCCACGTACTCGGGAATCGGCTGCGGATTGTCGGTGCCCCCCATGATCAGTGCCACCAGTGGATCCGCGCCGGCGGCGTGCGAGAAGCCGGCAACCAGAGACGCGTTCGCCGCCTCCGTCTCCGCATAAGAACTCGCGGCCCACGCGAGCGCCGCGCTGAACCGGGCGTGAAATGCTGTCGCCTGATCGGCAATGGCCTGGTACTGCTTGCCGTACAACGACATTGCGTTGGCGATGGCTACTGAGACCTCGTCGCCGGCCGCGGCTACCACGCCGGATATCGGTGCCGCCGCGGCAGCATTGGCGCTGTCGATCGCCGCTCGAATCTCGCTGAGATCCGCGGCGGCGGTCGTCAACGTTTCCGGAGCGCTCAGCGCGAACATGTCACCTCTGTCGAATCGGCACTGAGGTAAATCAAACGGCCGCCGTGGTGGCGCTGCTAGTGCCGAAAGTCCCCGTCCGTTCGGCTTCGACGTCTTTTGCTCCCAGGCTTCCCAAGTGTGGTGTAGCAAGGAAGTATTGGCACGGGATGCCCCTGTGAACACGGTTACGAGGAGTAGGCAATTGTCAACGACGCCAGCCGAACCGCAAGCAAAGCCGAACCTGCCGCCCGGGTTCGATTTCACCGACCCGGATATCCACGCCGAGCGTCTGCCGGTCGAGGAACTGGCCGAGCTACGCCGAACCGCACCGATCTGGTGGAACGAGCAGCCCTACGGGGCGGGCGGTTTCGACGACGGCGGTTTCTGGGTGGTCACCAAGCACAAGGACGTCAAGGAGATCTCCCGGCGCAGCGACGTGTTCTCCAGCCTGCAAAAGACCGCACTCCCCCGCTACAAGGACGGCACCGTCGGGGAGCAGATCGAGCGCGGCAAGTTCGTCCTGCTCAACCAGGACGCCCCGCAGCACACCCACCTGCGCAAGATCATCTCGCGCGGCTTCACGCCCCGCGCCGTCGAACGCTTGCGCGACGACCTCGCCGAACGTGCCCGTCGCATAGTCGAAGTGGCGGCTTCGCAGGGTTCCGGCGACTTCGTCGAGCAGGTGTCCTGCGAGCTGCCGTTGCAGGCGATCGCCGGCCTGCTGGGTGTTCCGCAAGAGGACCGGATGAAACTGTTCCACTGGTCCAACCAGATGGTGGGTGACCAGGATCCCGAGTTCGCCACCAACGACGCCATCACCGCCTCGGTCGAGCTGATCATGTACGCCATGCAGATGGCGGCCGATCGGGCGCAGAACCCCGGCGAAGACATTGTCACCAAACTGGTCCAGGCCGACGTCGACGGGCACAAACTCACCGACGACGAGTTCGGCTTCTTCGTCATCCTGCTGGCCGTGGCCGGCAACGAGACCACCCGCAACTCCATCACGCAGGGCATGATGGCCTTCACCGACTTCCCCGACCAGTGGGAGCTCTACAAACGGGAACGTCCGGTCACCACCGCCGACGAGATCGTCCGGTGGGCAACCCCGGTCACCTCCTTCCAGCGCACCGCCCTGCAGGACTACGAGTTGTCGGGTGTGCAGATCAAGAAGGGCCAGCGAGTGGTGATGGTCTACCGCTCAGCCAACTTCGACGAGGACGTGTTCGACGACCCGTTCACCTTCAACATCAAGCGCGATCCCAACCCGCATGTGGGATTCGGTGGCACCGGGGCGCACTACTGCATCGGCGCCAACCTGGCCCGCATGACGATCGACCTGATGTTCAACGCGATCGCCGACGCGATGCCCGATCTGGAGTCGGTCGGCAAGCCGGAGCGCCTGCGGTCGGGCTGGCTCAACGGAATCAAGCACTGGCAGGTTGATTACCACACCGACGGAACAGCTTCCGGCCAGCAATGCCCGGTAACCCACTGATCGACAGAGAGCGACATGCCCACTCATAAGGCCGTACACGTTCAGTCCGCGGGCGCCCCGCTCGAGCTCGCCGAAGTCGAGACATCGCCTCCCGGGCGCGGCGAGGTGCGTATCACGGTGACCGCCTGCGGCATCTGCGGCACCGATGCCCACTTCGTCAACGGCGGGTTCCCCGACATGTCATGGCCGCTGACACCCGGCCACGAAATCGCCGGGACCATCGCTGAACTCGGGGACGGTGTCGAAGAATTCGCGGTGGGTGACCGCGTCGCCGTCGGCTGGTTCGGTGGCAACTGCAATCACTGCGACCCGTGCCGCAAAGGCATTCTGATCCACTGCGCCAACGGAAAGGTGCCCAGCTGGCAGTATCCGGGCGGATACGCGGAATCGGTGACCGTTCCGGCCACCGCACTGGCCCGGATTCCGGACGGGCTCAGCGATGTCGAGGCGGCCCCGATGGGGTGTGCCGGCGTCACCACCTACAACGCCCTGCGCCACACCAGGGCGCTGCCCGGTGACCGGGTCGCGATTCTCGGTGTCGGAGGTCTCGGGCACCTGGGTGTGCAGTGGGCCCGTGCGATGGGATTCGAGACGATCGCCATCGCGCGAGGCGGCGGCAAAGCCGAGGACGCGAAAAAGCTGGGCGCTCACCACTACGTCGACTCCACCGCCGTCAACGTCGCCGAAGCTCTCCGCACCCTGGGTGGGGTCGCGGTTGTGCTTGCCACGGCGGGCAATTCGCAGGCCATGGCCGATACGGTCGGGGGGCTGCTGCCGCAGGGCGAGCTGGTCACGATCGGGGTGACGCCAGAGCCGCTACCGATCAGTCCAGTCCAGTTGATCACCCCCGGGCTCAGCATCATCGGCCATCCCTCGGGAACCGCGAAAGATGTTGAGGAGACAATGCATTTCGCGCTCCTGTCGGGTGTGCGCGCCTGGATTGAGGAGTTGCCGCTGTCGCAGGCCGCCGACGGCTACGCGGCGCTCGAGCAGGGCCGGGCACACTACCGCACCGTCCTCACCGTCTGACTCATGGCCACCGACGATGACGCAGTATGGACCTTCGATGCTGCCGATGGCGAATTGATTCTGCACACCGGAGTTGCCGGCCGCGCGGCGCGGATGGGCCACCGGCTCACCATCGCGATGACCCGGTGGCAGGCAAGCGTGAATTGGTCTGGTGGGCAGCCTGATACGGCGACCCTCGTGGTCGAGGTGGATTCCTTCGAGGTGCTCAGCGGCGAAGGCGGCGTCAAGGGGCTGTCCGGCCCGGAGAAGACGCTGGTGCGCTCCAATGCACTGAAGTCATTGTCCGCCAACAAGTTTCCCGAGATCCGTTTCGACGCTGACGCCATCGACAAGACGCCCGAGGGCTACCGACTGAACGGGACCCTGCAGATCCGGGGCAAGCAGCGCGAACACGTCGTCGATCTGCACACCGAGGAACTGGACGACTCGTGGCGCCTGTCACTGCAGTCCACGGTTCGCCAGTCCGATTTCGGCGTCAAACCCTATTCACTGCTGATGGGATCGCTGCAAGTCGCCGACGACGTGACGGTGTCCTTCGAGGCGACCCGGCGCAAGGCCTGAGCGGCTACTCCGGCGGGCGCCCCGGCTCCGCGAACGTGCCGGGGATGTGTTCGAGCACGCGGCTGAGCCGCAACGGGCCATCGGCGGGTTCCGCGGGATCCGGCTCGGGCACGATCGCCGTCGGCGCGCCGCCCGGCGCCGATTCCTGAACCTGCTCGCCGGAGGTGAGTCGCACCGGCTCCTGCTGCACCGGAGGCGCGACCGGAGCCGCTTGCGCGGGGGGCGGCACGGGTGCGGGAGCCACCGCCTCGGCCATCGGCGGGGTGGACTTGTGCGCCGGCCGGGACGGAGCGGAATCCTGACCCGGAGCGAGCTGCAGGCCCACCGCCAGCGAGACCGACGCCACGAACGTCACCGCCGCGGCTGCCAGGGTGGTCGCCGCCCCGGCGAACTGGCGCGAGCGCACGGGCACGGCGGCGACGGGCGCGGCGGCGCCGGCGGCCACCAGTTCGGCGTCGGTGAACTCCGTGCTCTGCGCCGCTGCCAGTGCTGCCCCGCGGGCGACGGTCACCTGCGCCATGGTCTGGGAGAACACCGGGACCGGCAGCGCATTTTCCAGCTGCCAGGAGAAATCGCTGACGTCGTGCTGGGAACCGACCACCACCACGCCGCCCGGACGCCAGGTGCTGCGGTCGAACATTCCGGTGAGCCAGGACGCCAACCCGTCGTAGCCGCCGCGCACGTGCTTGACGGCGGTCTGCGTCTCACCGTCGTGGGTGTCAACCATGACCACCGTCGCCCACTCGCGCTCGAGGATGCACACCGCGGTCTGCTCGTAACCGATCACCGGCGCGATGGCCTGCGCCAGCGTTTCGACGGCGGCAAGCTGGCGGACGGGCACGACGTTGTCGAAGCCCGCGTCGGTGAGTGATTCCAGCAGCAGGGCGGCCTGGGCTGAGGCGTCGTCACTCCAGGTCACTCCGACGACCCGCAACCGGTGGTCGTCGGCTTCGGCAACCTCACTGGCCCGCAGAACTTCGGCGGTCACCTGCTGTGCCGTGCTCACGGCACGCACTCCGTGGCTGTGCTGCGAACCGTCCTGCAACTGCACTTCACGGTGGTCAAGGATGGCGCCGTCGGCTCCGTGCCCTTCAGCAAGGACCCACCCGACCGTGGTCGGCGTCACCGATAGCCCAAGTACCGTATCCAAATCTCGCACCTCAATCATTCCCGGAGCCGGCCGCGCGCTCAGCCGCGTTACAGGCACCAAGGGGCTAGGTGCTGGGGCGCGGGAGTGCCGGAATTGCCCGGGATAGCTGTCTGCAGTCGGATTGCTCCGAGCGAGCCTACGCGCTCGGAGCACGTTCGTCTTGGCCGGTGTTGAACTTGCCGGGAAACCCGCAGGTGACTCTCAAATACCCGTGATCTGCGCAATCGGCACCCCGAAAACTGCCCTCGCGGGTGGCGGTAAACCGGGCGATGGTTGCTCGGCGCGACGGCGATCGCACCGGCGCAAAACCGGTCCGCGCCCTTGCGCGCTTGCGACTCCACCCGATTTCAACTGCGTAACGCCTGCATAACGCCGCGGCGTGTGTCGCGTTCGGGCGTGTCGGCCGCGGGCTATAACGAATGCGGTGATCCACCGAGGGTTCCGGTAACACAGTTGCTGTATCCGCGGCGGTAACCGATATGGAACTGAAATGTGATTGCGTCCGAATCGACATTCGGCCCAGTCACGCGGTAAGTTCTGCCGGGAACAAAAGACATAAGGACAAGGGGCACAGGTATGACAGACGTGAGCGGGAAGATACGGGCCTGGGGTCGCCGACTCCTGGTCGGTGCGGCTGCGGCCGCGACCCTGCCGGGCCTGATCGGACTCGCCGGCGGTGCGCCGACCGCGGGAGCATTCTCCCGGCCAGGTCTGCCGGTCGAGTACCTGCAGGTGCCGTCAGCGGCGATGGGACGCAGCATCAAGGTGCAGTTCCAGAGCGGCGGCGACAACTCTCCTGCGCTGTACCTGCTCGACGGCCTGCGCGCCCAGGACGACTACAACGGCTGGGACATCAACACCCCGGCGTTCGAGTGGTACTACCAGTCGGGCATTTCGGTGGTCATGCCGGTCGGCGGCCAGTCCAGCTTCTACAGCGACTGGTACAGCCCCGCCTGCGGCAAGGCCGGTTGCTCCACCTACAAGTGGGAGACCTTCCTGACCAGCGAGCTGCCCTCGTACCTGCAGAGCAACCGCAGCGTCAAGCCGACCGGGAGCGCCGCGGTGGGTCTGTCGATGGCCGGTTCCTCGGCCATGATCCTGGCCGCCTACCACCCCGCCCAGTTCATCTACGCCGGCTCGCTGTCGGCGCTGCTGGACCCGTCCCAGGGTATGGGGCCGTCGCTGATCGGCCTGGCCATGGGTGACGCGGGTGGCTACAAGGCCTCCGACATGTGGGGTCCGTCCAGCGACCCGGCGTGGCAGCGCAACGACCCGTCGCTCCAGATCCCGACGCTGGTGGGCAACAACACCCGCCTGTGGGTCTACTGCGGTAACGGCAAGCCCAGCGAGCTGGGTGGCGCGAACCTGCCCGCCGAGTTCCTGGAGAACTTCGTCCGCAGCAGCAACATCAAGTTCCAGGACGCCTACAACGCGGCCGGTGGACACAACGCCGTCTTCAACTTCCAGAACGACGGCACGCACAGCTGGGAGTACTGGGGTGCGCAGCTGGTCGCCATGAAGGGTGACCTGCAGGGCGCCCTGGGCGCCCGGGGCTGACCCGCACGACAACTGCTACTACTGCGCTTGACGGCTTCGGCCGTCAAGCGCAGTAGTGCGTTCAGGGGATATCCGCGCGGTTTTAGCCGCTGATCTCGGCGGTGACGTCCACCCACCCCGTGGTGTCGGTGCGGTGATCGCTGGTGTTGCGGCATTCGCCGTAGATCCGCGCCACACCCAGGCTCGCGTTGTCGTCGTCGCGGTAGATCAGCGCCGTGACCTGGCTCTTGGACATTGACTTGCTGTACGGGTGACCGCCGGGCGACAGGCCCTCCACCCAGCCGCCGGCGGTCAGCGCCTTGGCGACGGCCGGGAGGTAGACGTCGGCGCGGGTATCCGCGGGAATCGTGAAGGTCAAATACACCGCGCCCTGGTACGGCGGGTTGTCGCGGTCCCGGCACGACATCAACAGATAGCCTGCCGTCGTCGTGCGCAGCTGCGCGGCCGAGACGACGTCCCGGGCGGCGCCCACCGCCTGGGTCCGGCTCTGTTGGTCCGACAACGGTGGTCCCGGACGATGGAGAGCGTCGGCGGGCGTGGCGTGCAGCTGGTCCACGGCCAGGAAGGCGCCGCCCAGCAGCAGCGAGGTCCCCAGGGTGGCGGCGAGCAGAGACCGGGCCTGGGTCGAGCGCAACCAGTCTGCACGCATGCCACCATTGTTCGTCAGGACCTGAACACTCGACGAGGGAGGGCCGCGATGCTGCATGCCGCGTCCCGCGCGGCTCTGGTCGTGGTTGCCCTGGTGCTCGCCGGTGGTCCCGCGCCGCAGAGCCGGGCCGAGGGTTCCGGCCCGCTGACCGCTCTGGTTGATGCGCTGGCTGAGCGGCTCGCGATCGCCGAGCCGGTGGCCGCCTACAAATGGGGCGCACACGCCGCCATCGAGGATCCGGTTCGCGTGCAGCAGGAGCTGGTGACGCTGCGCGAGGACGCCGCCTCGGCACAGGTCGACCCGGATTACGTCGCCCGCGTGTTCAGCGATCAGATCGCCGCGACCGAAGCGATCGAGTACTCCCGGTTCGCGGATTGGAAGCTGGCGCCGGCCGCGGTGCCTCCCGCTCCGGCCGATCTTGCCGCCTCACGGGCCGCCATCGACGCCCTGAACACTAAGATTTTGTCTCACATATCACTTAATTGGGGTTTGCTGAACTCCCCCGCATGCCCGGGTCTGCTGCGGAACGCCCGCAGCGAGGTGACGCGGCTGCGTGGACTGGACAACCTGTATCAACGTGCGCTTACGGCGGCAACCGCCGCCTACTGCCAGGCTCAGCCACCCGCCTGAGGCACCCGCCGGAACGGCGTTTGCGCCAATCTCATTGCGGTAGACAACTGATCTCATAATTTTTTCTAGTGGGTAACGCTTTGAACACGCTCGGCGAAATGCCGGGCATGACGAACATCACAAAGCCCCTCATCAAGTCCGCCATCACCGCGGGATTCATCGCCACCGGCATGTCGCTGTCCGCCGGCACCGCCGACGCCGACGCCATGAACTGGGAGGCCGTCGCACAGTGCGAATCCGGCGGCAACTGGGCCGCCAACACGGGCAACGGCGCCTACGGCGGTCTGCAGTTCAAGCAAGCCACGTGGGAGGAGTACGGCGGCGTCGGAAACCCCGCGAAAGCCTCCAAGCAGCAACAAATCGCCGTAGCGAACAAGGTTCTGGCCGGTCAGGGACCGGGCGCGTGGCCGAAGTGCGCCAGCGCCGGCGGCATGGGTCCGGGGATCGCGCAACTGCCCAAGCCGGGTGGAACGCTGACTCAGACCATCAGCCAGATCATCGGGATGTTCACGCCCAAACAATGATTATCGGCGGGGCGCCGCGTTTCGTTACACGCGACGTGATTGGATCCTTCTATGGAGGGTTCAGCAACGGTTCATATGGCAGCGCCGGCAGACAAAATCTGGGAATTAATTGCCGATATTCGAAATACCGGGCGCTTCTCACCGGAAACCTTCGAGGCCGAGTGGCTCGACGGCGCGACCGGCCCCGAACTCGGAGCTCGGTTCCGCGGCCACGTTCGGCGCAACGAGATCGGCCCGGTGTACTGGACCACCTGCGAGGTGACGGCCTGCGAGCCCGGTCGCGAATTCGGGTTTGCTGTGCTGGTCGGCGACCGGGTGGTGAACAACTGGCATTACCGGCTGGAGCCGACTCGTGACGGGACGGACGTCACCGAGTCTTTCCGGCTCGCTCCGTCGCCGTTCAACAACGTCTACCTGGTGTTGGGAGGCTTCTTACGTAAACGTCGCAACATAAGAGACATGACGAAGACGCTGCATCGCATCAAAGATGTGGTCGAAGCAGGCTGAGGGGCTGGGCGGAGATCACCTCGATGAAGACGATATTCATCACCGGTGCGGGCAGCGGGATGGGCCGGGAAGGCGTCAAGCTGTTCCACGGCAAAGGCTGGCGCGTCGGCGCCGTAGACCGCAATGACGACGGCCTGGCCGCGCTCAGTGTGGAGTTGGGCGCCGGCCTGTGGACCCGAGTGGTCGACGTGACCGACAAGGCGGCGCTGGATGCGGCCCTGGCCGACTTCTGCGCCGGCAACGCCGGCGGCGGGCTCGACATGATGTGGAACAACGCCGGTATCGGTGAAGGCGGCTGGTTCGAGGATGTGCCGTACGAGGCCGCCATGCGGGTCGTCGACGTGAACTTCAAGGCCGTGCTGACGGGCGCCTACGGGGCACTCCCCTACCTGAAGAAGGCGCCGGGCAGCCTGATGTTCTCGACGTCGTCCTCCTCGGGCACCTACGGCATGCCGCGCATCGCCGTGTACTCGGCGACCAAGCACGCCGTCAAGGGACTGACGGAGGCGCTGAGCGTGGAATGGCAGCGCCACGGCGTGCGGGTCGCCGACGTGCTGCCCGGCCTGATCGACACCGCCATCCTCACCTCGACACCTCAGCACTCCGACGGGTCGGAAACGCAGATGACCCACGATGAGTTGCGCGCTGCCGCGCCCAAGAGAGGGATGTTCCGGCTGATGCCGGCCTCCAGCGTCGCCGAGGTGGCGTGGCAGGCCTACCAGCATCCGACGCGGCTGCACTGGTATGTGCCCGGCAGCATCCGCTGGATCGACCGGCTCAAGGGGATCAGCCCGGAGTTCGTCCGAAATCGCATCGTCAAAGCATTGCCCAGGCTGGACCCGAAGCAGCAATAATGTCCTGGTGCAGAACCGGATGGTGGTAACGGCAGGAATCGCATTGGCACTCACCGTGTCCGGCTGCGGCGGCACTCAGATCATGCCCCGCAAGGCCGCGCATCTGACCCTCGACGGCTCCGCCCACACCACGCGCCCGCCGGCGTGTAGTCAGATGCAGGCCTATCGGACCATCGACATTCGCGATCGTGACGGCCAGGTGCAGGCGGTGATGTTGATCAGCGGCGACCGGGTGATTCCGCAGTTCGTCAAGATCCGCAACATCGACGGCTTCACCGGCAGCTACTACGAGGGCGGGGTGGGCGACGCGCACGTGGACGTCAACAAGAACGCCTACACCATCACCGGCAGCGCATCCGGCATCAACAGCAACAACCCGAACAAGGTCGTCACGACGGACTTCAAGATCAGCGCCGAGTGCTGACCGGTGAAGGACAGACTGCACTGGTTCGCAATGCACGGCGTGGTCCGCGGGGTGGCCAAACTCGCGGTCCGGCGGGGTGACCTGCAAGCCAGGTTGATCGCCGACCCGGCTGTCGCCGACGACCCGGTGCCGTTCTATGACGAAGTACGACGCCGCGGCGGATTGGTGCGCAACCGGGCGAACCTGATGACGGTCGACCACCGACTCGCCCACGATTTCCTTCGCTCCGACGATTTCCACGTCGTCAACTTCGGCGATAGTCTGCCGAAACCGTTGCGCTGGTTGGAACTTCGCACCCGCGACCACCGCCTGCACCCGCTGCGGCCGCCGTCGCTGCTGGCGGTCGAACCGCCCGATCACACCCGCTACCGCAAGACCGTCTCGGCGGTGTTCACCTCGCGGGCGGTGAACGCGCTGCGCGACCGGGTTCAGCAGACGGCGGACGAACTGCTCGATCGGCTCTCCGACCGGCCCGGCGGGGTCGACATCGTCGGCCGGTACTGCTCCCAGCTACCGATCACCGTCATCAGCGAGATCCTCGGGGTGCCGGAGTACGACCGCCGGCGTGTGCTGGAGTTCGGCGAGTTGGCCGCCCCGAGTCTGGACATCGGGTTGCCCTGGCGGCAGTACGTCCGCGTGCAGCGGGGTACGGCAGGCTTCAACGCGTGGCTGGTGCAGCATCTACATGAGCTGCAACGCAACCCGGGTGACGACCTGATGAGTCAATTGATTCAGACCGCCCAGGGCGGCAGCGAGGACAGCTATCTCGACGACATCGAGTTGCAGGCAGTCGCAGGGCTGGTCCTGGTCGCCGGCTTCGAGACCACGGTCAACCTGTTGGGCAACGGAATCCGGATGCTGCTCGACCATCCCGATCAGCTGGACAAGCTGCGGGAGCGGCCCGAGTTGTGGCCAAACGCGGTGGAGGAGATCCTGCGGCTCGACTCGCCCGTGCAGCTGACCGCGCGGGTGGCCGGGCGCGACGTCGAGGTGGCGGGGATGCCGATCTACCGCGGCGAGGTGGTGGTCGTCTATCTGGCCGCCGCCAACCGGGACCCCGCCGTGTTCGCCGACCCGCACCGCTTCGATGTCGAAAGGGCAAACGCGGGAAGGCATCTCGCGTTCTCGACGGGACGCCACTTCTGCCTCGGTGCGGCGCTGGCGCGAGCCGAGGGCGAAGTCGGGCTGCGCACCTTCTTCGAACGTTTCCCCGACGTCCGGATCGCAGGTAGCGGGAGCCGGCGCAGTACGCGAGTACTGCGCGGCTGGTCCACCCTGCCGGTACAACTCGGACCGGCCCGTTCGATGGCCGCGCGATAGTCGGGCCCGCATGCCGCCGCGCCGTGGTTGACACCCGTGCGGCGGCCTAGTTAATTGACGGGTATGACAGAAATGATCACAGCCGAGAGTGTCGTGACCGGAATGTGGCAAGCGCTCTCGCGGCGGGACTGGGAGGCGGTGCCGACATTCCTGTCCGACGACTGTCTCTACGTCGACATGCCGGTCCCGGCCGTGTCGGCTCGTGGTCCGGAGAACATCGTGACGCGGCTGAAGATCGGGCTGGAACACCTGGCCGGATACGAGAATCACGACGGGGTGTTGGTGTCCAACGGTTCCGACGTCATCTACGAGCACTCCGAGACGTGGACCTTCCCGACCGGGGAGCGGGGCGTCCTCAGGTTCGTCACCGTGCACAAGGTCGTCGACGGCAAAATCGCTGTGTGGAAAGACTATTGGGACATGAACAGCCTGGTGGCCTTCGCGCCGCCGCAGCATTTCGAAAACCTCGCGGGCGGCGACACGTCCTGGATCTTCGACGCCAGCGCCCTGGTGTAGCTACTGCTCACCAGGTGGTCGGGCCGCGAGGGTCGCCGCTGGCGAGACGGTAAATGCGGGCGGCGTTGTGGTGGGCGATCAAGTCGACCACCCGGATGGCGTCCGCCTCGCTCCAGTCGCCGGCGTCGACGAAGCCGTGCAGCACGCGACCGATTGCGTTGCGCCACAACGCGGATCCCAGATAGTGGAGTTCGGCCGGCCCGTACCCGTCCGAGGAGTACAGGATCTTGCGGAACGGCGCGAGTTCGAGGATTCGTGCGACGAACGCCGGCGCCCGGGCGCCCAGCTGGTTCACGGTCAGCCCGCCGTCGATGTACACGTTGTTGAAGGCCTGGGCCAGGTAACCGGCCTGACGCTCGTAGGGATAGCAGTGCAGCAACACGATGGGGGTATCCCCTGAGTTGCGCAGGAAGTCAAGCAGATACAGCGGGTCGGTCTTGTGCAGGTCGCAGTCGCGATCGCCGAGGCCCACGTGGAACTGCAGCGGTTTGCCCAGCCGCAATGCCTGATACAACCCGAACCGCAGCAGCACCCGGTCCTGCAACCGGACGCCGCCTGCATCGCGCCAGTGTTGCGCGGCAATCCTGACTTCGGCCGCGGACGGCTCGCTGAGGTCACCGTCGAACCCGCCACGGTAGGCAAGGATCGATTTGGTGCCGACCGCGCCGGCGGCGCGGCGGGCCAGGATCTCTTCGAAGGCAACAGCGTAATCTCCGTCTGCCTGTGCCGCCTCCTCGGCCACCTGCTCCAGACGCACCACTTCGTAGGCGCGGCGACCGGACAGCTCGCCGAAAGCCGCGACATCGGTGACCCCGTCGGCGAATCCGGTGTCGATCAGCCAGTTGCTCACCCCGGCGGCCGACAGGAACCGCCGCGCCAGGTCGGACTCGCTGTACTGACTGCGGTGTTCCCAATATTCTTGCGGGTCAACATGTCTGGGTAAGCCGAGGACGGCGGCACAGTGGTTGCGCACCGCGAAACCGAGTTGGGTGTCGAAGCCGGAGTCGAAATCGGCGAGGGGCTGAGTGTTGGCTTCGTTGAGCGCGTTCTCGAAACGCCGCCGGTCACCGGCAGACGACCAACACCCGTGCGCGTGCTGGTCGATCAGCGCCACCCGACTAATATGTTGTGCCAACGCAGAATCCGGGGTCATAGGCTCCAGGCCATCCGGAACTTGTCGGCGAGCGCCGCGGGTTCGAGATCCGCGTACCGGTCGTGCTCCATCCGGCGCACCGCGGTCACCGTGTTGACTACCTGATCACCCAGCAATTTACGCATCAGTGCCGAGTCATCCAGTGCCGCAATGGCTTGCGCCTGATCGTCGGGCAGCAGCCGGGTTCCGGCATCGTCCCGCTCCGCTTCGGAAAGCTGTTCGGGGTCCACCGTCGTCTCCGGCGGCAACGTCGCGCGGCCGGTGATGCCGTCGAGTGCCAGGGCCAGTATCGCCGCGGTAGCCAGGTAGGGGTTGGCCGAAGGATCGATGATCTTCACTTCAACGTTGGCACCGTGCGGATTTCCGGGGCCACCTTCGATGAATCGCACTGCGGCCTCACGGTTCTCGATGCCCCAGCAGGCGTAGGCGCCGGCCCAATTGCCTGGCCGCATGCGCAGGCCGGACACGATCGACCCCGACAGAATGCCCTGCGCCTGCGGCAGGCCACGCAGCACCCCCGCGACCGCTGCCTGTCCCGCCATTGTCATGCCACCGGGGCCGGTGCCTCCCGAGAACAGCGGACCCTCCGGGGTGACCAGTGAAAAGTGTTGATGTGCACCCGATCCCACGCTTCCGGCGAACGGCACCGGCGACAGGCTGATCCGCATCCCGTGACGGCGGGCGGCGCGGCCGATGATGATCCGCATCAGCACCAGCTGGTCGGCCGCGGCCACCGGTGGCTGGGGCGCCAGCGAGAGCTCGAACTGATTGGGTCCGTACTCGGGATGGAACTGCTCGATCACGACTCCTGCGGAGGTCGCACCGGCAATCACATCCCGAACGAATGCCTCGTGTTCGAGGACTCCGGCCAGGCCGTACTGCGCCCACAGCGTGGCAGGCAGCCGGCCGCCGCCGGAATCCACCAGCAGGAACTCGATTTCGTGACCGACCGCGGCCTCGATGCCGGCGTCGGCCAAGGCGGCCTCGATGCGGCCCAGGGTCCCCCGGCTGCAGGCCGGGACGGCAGTGCCGTCCTGTTCGAAGAATCCGGCGGGTGCCCATGCCAACCCGTCGCCGATGATGCGCAATGCGGAGAGGTCGATGCGCAGGCGCTGGTCCCCCACCACGGTGACGTCGTCGGTGAACGCGATGCCGGTCTGATCGATGGCGAAGGCATGCCACGTCGGGCTGGCACCCAGGCCGGGATCGGCGAACGTGTTCGTCCGGCGGATCGGGACGGTCTTGGCCAGGGTGAGACCGGCGGGGTTCACCACGGTGCCGATGACGGTGTCGACGCCCTCGGCCTCGAGTTGGGCGATAGCCGCAGCAGCAAGCGGAGTGGCGGTCATGGCAGCCATTCGGCGGTTCCGGCTGATGTCCGCCTGGGTCAGGCCCGGCTGGGCAGCGTCAGCTTGCACGCCTGACCGATGTCCAGGGTGCGCAGTACCCGGCCCATGCCCACCCACAGGGCACACGAGATCGCCAGGTCGGCCAGCAGTTCATCGGAGAAATGTTCGGCGGCGCGGGCCCAGAAGTCCTCGTCGTCGCGCAGTTCGGTGTGGTCGGTGGAGAAGCGGTGCGCGAACTCGGCCGCCAGCCGCTCCTGCTCGCTGTATCCCGGCCAGGTCCGCCACTCCGTGGCGTGGTGGTACAGATCTTCGTCTACTCCGGCCGCCGGGCCGTCGGCGTCGCGCGTGTTGGCGCACACGATGCATTCGTTGTTGTCGGCGATCACCGCACGCGCAATCTCGCGGGTGCGCAACGGAAGCCGGTTGCTGGTGTAGACCGCTCGGCTGAAATTGGCCATGGCGCCGCCGAGTTCAGGGGACTTGAGGACCCAGCCGGCAACGTCGTCGTCCGCGAAACTTCCGATTCGGCTCATGGCGAGATGGTACGCCCGGCCGATCCGCTCTTGAACTGAACACCACCAAGGAGCTACCTTGGTGCAAATGAAAATCATGTTCGAAACATGTCGTTCTCATAGAAGGCCTGGTGGGGCCACGTCATGACGGGTTTCAACGGGTGGATGGCCGCACCGCCCGAGGTGCACTCGGCGCTGTTGAGCAGTGGCCCGGGGCCGGGCCCGCTACTCGCTGCCGCGTCGGCGTGGTCGGCACTCAGCACCGAATACGCCACCGTCGCAGACGAACTCGTCGCGGTGCTGTCCGGCGTGCAGGGCGGGGTCTGGGCGGGACCCAGCGCGCAGGCCTACGCCGCGGCGCACCTGCCCTACCTGGAATGGTTGACCCGCGCCGGCCAGATCAGTGCTGACAACGCCGCACGTGAAGAGGCGGTGGCCGGCGCCTACCTGACCGCGCTGGCCACGATGCCGACGATGGGCGAGCTGGCCGCCAATCACGCTGTGCACGGGGCGCTCTTGGCGACGAACTTCTTCGGTGTCAACACCATCCCGATCGCGCTCAATGAGGCCGACTACGCCCGCATGTGGACTCAGGCCGCGGCCGTCATGAGTGGCTACCAGGCCGCATCCGACACCGCACTGGCGGCGGCGCTACCGGCCGATCCGGCGCCGCAGATCCTGCAGAACCCGCTGCAGGCCTACCAGGACTTCATGAGCAACCCCCAGCTCAATCCGTTCACGCAATTCGAGAACCTCATCAACAACCCGCAACTCGACGCGATCCTTCAGCAGTTCGGTATCGGGAACGACACGATCGCCCACGACCCGCTGGTCGACAACGCCCTGGATGACTTCGTCGCCAACATCCTTCGCAACTTCGGCTACGACTGGAATCCGCTCGACGGCACGCTGAACGGGCTCGAATACGACTACTACACGGATCCGACCGTGGCGGCCTTCTGGGTAGCCCGGACATTGGAGCTGGGCGAGGACTTTCAACAGTTCTTCGTCTATCTGCAGACCAACCCGGTACTGGCAGTCCAATACCTGGTCAGCCTGGAGCTGTTCGACTGGCCGACCCATTTGGCTGAGGTCTTCACGTTGACCAGCCAGCCGGCTGCGCTTGCCGCGGCCCTCCCGGTGGCTGCCGCCCCGCTGGCTTCGGTGGGGGGCCTGGCCGGATTGGCCGGGCTGGCCGCTCTGCCGCCACCGGTCGCGGCGCCGGCGCCGGTGCCGATGGGTACGCCGCCTCCGTTGCCGGCGGTGGGGCTGTCGTCGGTGACCGCACCGGCCGCGGCACCCGCGTCGGCGCCGGCGCCCGCGCCGAGCAGCACCGCGGGAGCCCCGCCTCCCTCCCCTTCGGCGCCGGCGCCGCCCGCCGGGGGTGGGGCCGGTTTCACGCCGCCCTACGCCGCGGCCCCGCCCGCGATCGGATTCGGTTCCGGGCTCAGCACGAAGGCGAGTAGCGCAGCGAAAAGGCAGGCGTCAGAGCCCGACAGCGCCGCCCAGGCGGCCGCTACCGCGGCTCGAGAGCAGGCTCGGGCGCGCCGCCGCAAGGCCGCCAAAAGCCGTGGGTTCGGCGACGAGTTCCTGGACATGAACGTCGACGTCGACCCGCAGTGGGAAGGGCCGCCGACCACCGAGGCCTCCGAGCGGGGTGCCCAGCAGATGGGTTTCGCGGGTACCGTGACCGACGAAACCGCCGGCGCCGCTGCCGGATTGACCACGCTGGCCGGTGCTGGGATGACCGACGGACCCCGGCTGCCACTGCTGCCCGGCAGCTGGCATCCGGTCACCGACTCGCAATAGCCTCCGTCGCGCTGTCCTCATTCCAATCCCGCTGTGCGATAACGCGATATGCGACCCGGCCCAGTGCGTCCTCCACCTGTGCGCGATCGGGGCGGACGGCGAAACCGGGCGACCGGGACAGCTTGTCGATGATCCAGGCCAGCAGCAGTGAATACACGTACTGCACCTGCTCCACGCCGGCGGGGGTGAGCCACAGCCGGTCCCCGTCGCGCACCACGTATCCCGCGGCGACCAGCCGGTTGAAGGTGGGTTCCAGCACCTCGAAAGGTATCTGCAGGTTGTCACCGATATCGGTGAGCCGGGCGGAGCCGAAGAATTGCGTGTAGCGGTTGACCCGCAGCAACGCCCACAGCGCCGCGACGTCGAGCCGGCAGTCCGGCCGCATCGCGATGCTCCGCAGCCGCACCCCCGGCTCGCCGCGCAGCATGCGCGCAATTGCGTTCTCCAACAACTGTTCCGGCGTATCGGTGCTCGGCATGCCGAACCCGTCGCCGAGGTCGACCGCGCTGTTGTGGATGTCACGCAACGGCACTTCGCGCAAGAACAGCGCCAGCACGAAACCGGCCGCGGCGACCGGCGCCGCGCACAGGAAAACCTGGGACAACGAATCGGAGTAGGCATGCACGATTGGCGCGGCAACGGCGGCCGGTTGCCGATGCAGCGCGGCCGGCGAGCTCACCGCGTCCCGCGGAGCGCCGCTCGCGGCGAGGGCGGTGGCCAGTCTCGAGCTGAGGAAGTTCACGAACAGAGAACCGAAAATGGCCGCCCCGAATGAGCTGCCGATGGTGCGGAAGAAGCTCACTCCGGAGGTGGCTACTCCGAGGTCTTCGAAAGCGGAGGTGTTCTGCACGATGAGCACCAGCACCTGCATGGACAGTCCGATGCCGGCGCCCAGGATGAGCAGATAGACCGACTGCAGCAGCGCACAGGTCGACTTGTCCATGGTGGACATCAAGACGAACGCGACCGTCATCAGCGCGGTGCCGACGACGGGGAAGATCTTGTAGCGCCCGGTGCGGCCGACGATGCTGCCGCTACCCGTCGAGGTGATCAGCATGCCGACCACCATCGGCAACGTGCGCAGGCCCGACGTGGTGGCCGAGACACCGTTGACGTACTGCATGAAGGTCGGCAGGAACGTCATCGCGCCCAGCATCGCGAACCCGACGACGAACGACAGTGCGCAGCACACGGTGAAAACCGGACTGGCGAACAACCGGATCGGCAGAATCGGCGCGGTCGCACGGTTCTCTATCCACACGAACACACCGAGGGCGACGGCCGCGCCGACGAACAACCCGATGATGGTCGGCGAGCCCCACGCGTAGACGGTGCCACCCCAGCTGGTGGCCAGGGTCAGGCCGGCGGCGCTCAGCCCGATGAAGACGATGCCGGCGTAGTCGACCACGGGTTTGGTGGACGCTTTCAGCGCCGGGATCGCCGCGGCCGCCACGCAGATCACCACCAGCGAGACCGGCAGGTTGATCCAGAACGCCCAGCGCCAGGTCAGGTAGTCGGTGAAATAACCGCCGAGCAATGGCCCCACGACCGTGGTGACGCCGAATACCGCGCCCAGGATTCCCTGGTAGCGGCCGCGCTCGCGCAGCGGAACCACCTCGCCGATCAGCGCGCTGGCCGTGACGGTGATGGCGCCGCCGCCGATGCCCTGCAGTGCTCTCGATCCCACCAGCATGGTCATGGACTGCGCCAGACCGCACAGCACTGATCCCGCGACGAAGAACAGCACGGCGACTTCGAAAACCCGTTTGCGGCCGTACAGGTCGCCGAGTTTGCCGACCAGCGCGGTGACGATCGTCGAGGCCAGCAGGTAACTGGTGACCACCCACGATTGACGACCGGCATCGCCGAGGTCGGCCACGATGGTCGGCAGCGCGGTGGCGACGATCGTCTGATCGAGGGCCGCGAGCAGCATCCCGAGCGCGATGGCGGCGAAGATGAAGTTGCGCCGCCCAGGGGTGATCATCGCGCTGCCGGACCCGGTATCGGCAGGCGCGGCAACTGTCGTGGTCGTCATTAACGTCTTTCGGTCGGCGCGCAGGCTGAAGCGCACCCTGGCCACGCGGCAGTGCGGGCAGGGCGGCAGCTGTGTGAATGCCCCCGATGGGGCTGATTCAATCCAGCGTGTGGCGCCGGCGAGCCGTTCCGGTTACTTCGGCGGACGGGAGACGCACTGGGCCGAGTAGAGCTCCTCGCCGAGCTTGTCCATCAACTCCAGCTGGGTCTCGAGGTAGTCGACGTGTGATTCCTCGTCAGCCACGATCCCTTCCAGCAGAATTGCGCTGGTGCTGTCCTGCTTCTCGCGGCACATGATGATGCCCGGCTTGAGCCTGTTCAGCACTTCGTATTCGATCGCGAGGTCGGCCTCGAATTGCTCGCGCAACGTCTGGCCGATACGCAGGGAGAAGATGCGCTGGTAATTCGGCAGCCCGTCGAGCAACAGGATGCGGTCGGTGATCGCCTCGGCGTGCCGCATCTCGTCGAACGATTCCGCGCGCGTGTGCGAAGCAAGTTCGGTGAACCCCCAGTTGTCCTGCATTTTCGAGTGCAGAAAGTACTGGTTGATGGCCGTGAGCTCGCTGGTCAGCTGCTCGTTGAGCAGTCGCAGCACGTCTGGATCGCCTTGCATGGTCACTCCTACGGTGTGAAGGCTGTCAGTCGATCCGCGCGGGCGCGCTGGGCTGGAGCACGCCGTGCGGGGTGGTGCGGCACCGTCGGGTGCCGATTTCAATCTAGTGCAGTCAAGGCAAGTGAGCCCACGCTTAACTGCGCCATCGGCGCGTCCCGCCGCGGCGCAATCGTGATCACCGGTTTTAACTTAGGTTAGACTCGGCTAACTGACTTAGGTTAGACTCCACTAATATGAGCACACACTACGCTTCCACCGCAGCTGCGGGTGGTGTCTGCTGATGTACGTGTGCCTGTGCGTCGGAGCCACCAATCAAACGGTGTGTGAAGCCGTCGCACGGGGCGCGTCGACCTCGAAGGAAGTCGCCGCATTGTGCGGGGCCGGGGGCGATTGTGGGCGCTGCCGGCGCACGCTGCGGGCCATCATCTCCGCCGCGCGCGTCAACCAGGCTGAACTACAGCCCGCTTCATCTGCCTAGCGCCGGCGGTTCCCGAAATCCGCGAGCGCCGCAGCGTTGGCCTGCGCGCCCATCAATTCGGCGAAGTGCGCATTTTCCCGCGCCGTCGCCGCCGCGATCTCCGGACGGGTCGGTTCGACCATCGTGTGCTTGACCGCCATCAGGCTCGAAATCGGCCGCGCGGCAAGGACGTCGGCGTGCCGCCGGGCCTCGGACAGTAGCTCGTCGGGCTCACAGACCCGCCACACCAGTCCCATCCGCAGCGCCTCCTGGGCGTCCACCCACTCCGACGACATCAACAGCCACGCTGCGTTCTGCCTGCCGATCAACTGCGGCAACAGATACGAAGACGCCGCTTCGGGGGCCACGCCCAAGCTGGTGAACGGGCACTTCAACCGGGCGGTGGTCGACATGAAGGCGAGGTCGGCATAGCCGAGGACGGTGGTCCCGATACCCAGCCCGATGCCGTTGACGGCGCAGATCAGCGGCTTCGGAAAGGCGCTGAGCGCCTCGATCAGGCCCCGGAACCCGTACTTTCCGGGCACGAAGGCGGGGTCGGAGATCATCGCCTGCATGTCGGACAGGTCGGTACCGGCGCTGAACGCGCGGCCCGCGCCGGTCAGCAGCACGACGGCGACCTCGGGATCCGCGGCGGCATCCAGCAATGCCTGGGCGGTGGCGTCGTACAGGGCTTCGTTGAACGCGTTGAGGGCCTCAGGCCGGTTCAAGGTGAGAGTGCGGACCCGGTTGTCGTCTTCGATCAGCAGCGTCACGAACAGGAAGCCTATCGGTTGCTGTACACGCGGGTCGGACCGATCAGCACCACCGCGCGCCGCTCCTCGGCCATGACACGGTCGTACTCGTCCCAATCGTCGTGGGTGCCACCGGCCGCCGTGAAAACGTCGCGCAGCAACAGCCTCAACTGGTCAGGATCGGACAGCCAGCTCTGCGCATCGTCGGGGCCGGCCACTTCCGCGCGCCCTTCGACGGTGGCCCATTGCCACCCGTTGCGGAACGTGACCGCCAGCTGTGGCCGGGCCCGCAGGTTGGCCAGCTTGACCTTGCCGTAGGTGGTGAACCCGAGCACGGGCTCTCCGCCCGCCGGGTGGGGCAGGAGTCCGACATTCACCAGCGACGCCTGCACGCTGCCGTCGGCGCGGACCGTGGAGATCACCGCGAGTCCACTTTCGGACGCCGCCAGCGCCACCGCATCCTGAACTGTCGTCATCTGCTTCACCCTTCCCGGAACGGCGTCCTGACCACGTAGCGACTGGTGGGCACCGTGTCGATGTTCTGATTGGCGCCGAAGGCGGAAGTGCTGGCCACCATCCGGCCCACCCGGTGCTGCAGGTCGTCGTCGTCGGCGGCGCCGAAAAACGCTTTCAAATCGGAGACCGCCTCCAGCGGGAACAACTCCTCGACGATGGCCGAGATTCCCGGAGCGTCCGGGGTGAGCGCCCGCACCACCCAGTTCTGGGTGTAGCCGAAGGTGGACTGGGTCTCGATGGCCACCTGGGTATGGTTCAGTTGCCACCGGTCGAGCCAGGTCGCCTGATCCAGGTCCGGCGGCCGCCGCAGCAGCGCGATATTCGCCAGACCCGGTGTGCGGTACCGTGATTCGACCACCGGCCCCGGCATCGGAACCGACTCGGTGACCAGGTAGGCCGCAAGTTGCCCGCATTCGGCGGCCAGTACCCGCAGGGCCGCCGACATCTGCTCGCCGTAGCATTGCTGCGTCCACACGCTCACCACGGCGGCAACCGGCGGATTAAGAGTCGTCAGCGTCATCAGCGAGTCGCGCACCGCGCTGTCGCGGACGTTGACGGTCAGCCCGGGCAGGCCCAGTTCCGACAGTTCGGTGGCCACCGGCCCGCGAAGGCGCGCGCACCAGTCGTCATCGTATTCGGCCCGCCGCAGCACAGCGATGACTTTCTCCATCAGGCGAACCTAACCCCCGATCAGTTCGGCGATGATCCCGGCCAGTCGGCGATAGGACTCGTCGCGGCCGGACGTGGTACGAAACACCAGCCCGATCCGCCGGTGCGGGCGCGGTGGTGCGAACCGGGCGAGACCGACACTGCTGCGCGCGGTTTCGACCGCGACGGCGGTCTGCGGGATCAGTGTCACGCCCAATCCTCCGGCCACGCACTGCACGGCCGTCGCCAGCGAAGCCGCCCGGGTGTCAACCGGCTCGGCGCGCACCCCGGCCTCCCGGCACGCGTCCAGCGCCTGGTCGCGCAGACAGTGGCCCTCATCCAGCAGTAGCAGCGGCAACTCCGCCAGCACCGCGGCGGACACCCGCTGCCGGCCCGACAGTGCATGTCCGGGAGGCAGTGCCAAGACGAAATCCTCGTCGTACATGGCAATGGCGGTGAGGCCCGCCGAGTCGGCGGGCAGCGCGATCAGCGCCGCGTCCAGCGCGCCGTCGCGCAGCAGGCCGAGCAGGCGATCGGTCTTGTCCTCGACGACCCGCAGTGTCAGGTCGGGCAGGCGCCGCGGCAGCCCGGCCAGAACGGCGGGCAGCACGTAGGGCGCCACCGTCGGGATCAGGCCGAGCCGGATCGTGCCGGCCAGCGGATCGCCGGCACCGGCGGCGGCGCGGGTGAATGATTCGGCCGCGTCGACGACGGCGCGGGCCAGCGGCAGTAGCTGTTCGCCTTCGGCCGTGATGCGAACCCGGCGGGTGGAACGCTCGACGAGGTTGGTGCCCAGCCCGGTCTCGAGCGTCGCGAGCGCCTGCGATAACGTCGATTGGCTGACGCCGAGAGTCGTTGCGGCGCTGCCGAAATGCTGTTTCTGGGCGACCGCCACGAAGGCCCGCAGGCCGGCCAGCGTAGGTTGGAAACTCTTATCGGGCATGCCTATCAGTGTAGTGCGACAAATCACCTTTACTTCAAAGCGAACCCGGGGCACCATGGGGGGCAGACCACCTAATCTTGAATGAATCCAGATAAGGAGCGTTATGTCTTTGTTGACGATTGGCCAGCAATTCCCGGCATACCAGTTGACCGCACTCATCGGCGGTGACCTGTCCAAGGTCGACGCGCAGCAGCCGGGCGACTACTTCACCACCATCACCAGTGACGACCACCCGGGCAAGTGGCGCATCGTGTTCTTCTGGCCCAAGGACTTCACCTTCGTGTGCCCCACCGAGATCGCCGCCTTCGGCAAGCTGAACGACGAGTTCGAGGACCGCGACGCGCAGGTGCTGGGCGTCTCGATCGACAGCGAGTTCGTGCACTTCCAGTGGCGGGCGCAGCACGAGGATCTCAAGAAGCTGCCTTTCCCGATGCTGTCTGACATCAAGCGGGAACTGTCGCAGGCCACCGGGGTGCTCAACGCCGACGGAGTCGCCGACCGCGTCACCTTCATCGTCGACCCGAACAACGAGATCCAATTCGTCTCTGCCACTGCCGGTTCCGTGGGGCGTAACGTCGACGAGGTGCTGCGGGTGCTGGACGCGCTGCAGTCGGATGAGTTGTGCGCGTGCAACTGGCGCAAGGGTGACCCGACGATCGACGCCGGTGAGCTGCTCAAGGCTTCGGCGTAAGGAGGCCTGATGAGCGTCGAGAATCTCAAAGCCGCCCTGCCCGAATACGCCAAGGACCTCAAGCTCAACCTCGGCTCCATCGTCCGCACGACGGTGCTGAACGAAGAGCAGTTGTGGGGCACCCTGCTGGCGTGCGCCGCGGCGAGCCGCAACGCCCAGGTGCTGGGCGAGATCGGCGCCGAGGCGGCCGACACACTCTCCGAGCAGGCCTACAACGCCGCCCTGGGGGCCGCATCCATCATGGGAATGAACAACGTGTTCTACCGTGGCCGCGGTTTCCTGGATGGCGCTTACGACGATCTGCGCGCGGGGCTGCGGATGAACATCATCGGCAATCCCGGTGTGGACAAGGCCAACTTCGAGCTCTGGAGCTTCGCGGTGTCCTCGATCAACGGCTGCGGTCACTGCGTGGTTGCCCATGAGCACACGTTGCGCGAGTCGGGAGTGGGCCGCGAGGCCATTCTCGAGGCGCTCAAGGTCGCCGCTATCGTTTCCGGTGTGGCACAGGCAATAAGCGCGGCCCAGACACTGGCGGCAGTCGGCTGATCATAAAGGTGACCGGACCCGCCTGGATCGAGCACTCGATCTGGTGGCAGGTGTATCCCCTGGGCTTCGTTGGGGCCTACCCTTCGGAAGCCCCGCCGGACCCGGGGGAACACCGGCTGCGCCGGCTCGTCGACTGGTTCGACCACGCGATCGCGCTCGGCGCATCCGGCGTCGCACTGGGACCGATCTTTCACTCGCGCACCCATGGCTACGACACCACCGATCACTTCCGGATCGACCCGCGCCTAGGTGACGACGCCGACTTCGACTATCTCATCGAGCAGGCGCGGCAACGGGGCTTGCGCGTGCTGCTGGACGGCGTCTTCAATCACGTCGGCGCGGACTTCGCGCGCTATGGCGACCCGGAATCGGCGCACTGGTTCAGTGGCGACAACTTCGAGGGCCATGCGGAGTTGATCACCCTCAACCACAAAGACCCGGCGATCGCCGACTACGTCACCGACGTCATGTCACACTGGCTCGGGCGCGGTGCCGACGGTTGGCGTCTTGATGCGGCTTATACTGTGCCGCACCGGTTCTGGGCGCAGGTGCTGCCCAAGGTCCGCGAGCGCCACCCGGACGCGTGGTTCGTCGGCGAGTTGATCCACGGCGATTACGCCGCGGTCGTCGAGTCGGCACGGTTCGACTCGGCCACCCAGTACGAGCTGTGGAAGGCCGTCTGGAGCAGTCTCAACGACGGCAATTTCTTCGAGCTGGACCATGCGCTGCAGCGACACAACGACTTCCTGGAAACCTTTGTGCCGCAGACATTCATCGGCAACCACGACGTCACCCGGATCGCCAGCCGCCTCGAACACCCCGCTCACCCGGCCCACGCGCTGGTGATCCTGCTGACCATCGGCGGGGTGCCCACCATCTATGCCGGCGACGAATTCGGTTTCCGCGGGGTCAAGGAAGAACGGTACGGCGGTGACGACGCGGTACGTCCCGAGTTTCCTTCTCCCCCAATCTCTTTGGACCAATCCGGGGCCGAAGTCTGGGCTCTGTACCAGTACCTGGTCGGATTGCGCCGCCGCCACCCCTGGTTGCACCGGGCGACGACCAGCGCCGTGCGCCTGGAAAACAAGCATTACGTTTATGAAACCCGCAGCGGCCAGGACGCGCTGCTGGTCGCCCTCAACATCGACGACGAGCCGCTGCGGCTGTCGCTACCGAAGCTCGGCGCGCCGCGCGCCCGCCTGATTGCCGGCTCGACGGCGCCTCCGGACGAGGTCGTCGACACAGTGGAGATCGAACCGCACGGCTGGCGGATTTTGCGTCCCTAGCCCAAGCGCTCCAGCGTCAGCGGATCCTGCTCCCCGCCGTAGTACTTGTCGAGCAACGCCAGGAAGTCTTCATTGTCATCGGCGGCGTGGGCGAACAGCGTCACCGACGAACGCAGCTTGAGGTCGTCGGGCCAACCGAAGACCTGCTCCGCCGAGCGGCCTTCGACCGCGTTGACCAGAGCCACGCACTCGCGCAGTCGTGGCCCGAGCAGCGGGTGGTCCAGATACGCGCGAGCCTCCGCGAGTGACGCGATCCCGTAGTGCTGGGCGGTCGGACTGCTGCCCAGTCCGCGAATCTGCGGGAACACGAACCACATCCAGTGACTGCGTTTGCGCCCGGCCCGCAGTTCGTCCAGCACGTTGTCGTACACCCGGTCCTGCGCGTCCACGAAGCGCTGCAAATCAGACATCTCTCCACGGTCGCACACTGGTTAGATGAAGCGATGACGGTCAAGCGGCAGGTGCCCAGAGTGCGGGACCTGGCTCCGTTGCTGCAATTCAAGAAGCCTCAGTTCGATCGCACCAGACGGCGCCTGGACGCCGCGCTGACCATCGAGGACCTGCGCCGTATTGCCAAGCGGCGCACCCCGAAGGCGGCTTTCGACTACACCGACGGCGCCGCCGAGGACGAGCTGTCCATCGCTCGGGCTCGACAAGCGTTCCGCGACATAGAGTTTCATCCGACCATTCTGCGCGACGTGACCAAAGTGACGGCAGGTTGGGACGTGCTGGGCCAACCGGTGGACCTGCCGTTCGGGATCGCACCGACCGGATTCACCCGCTTGATGCACACCGCGGGTGAGATCGCCGGGGCCCGGGCCGCGGCCTCGGCCGGCATTCCGTTCTCGCTGTCCACGCTGGGGACTACCGCCATCGAAGACCTGGTGGCCGCCGCCCCGCAGGGACGCAAGTGGTTTCAGCTCTACATGTGGCGTGATCGCGAGCGGTCGATGGAGCTGGTGCGGCGGGCGGCCGACGCAGGCTTCGACACCATGCTGGTGACGGTGGACGTTCCGGTGGCCGGAGCCAGGTTGCGTGATGTGCGCAACGGCATGTCGATCCCACCGGCGTTGACGGTGCGCACCGTGCTTGATGCCGTCCCGCATCCGCACTGGTGGTTCGATCTGCTGACCACCGAACCGCTGTCGTTTGCGTCCCTTGACCGGTGGTCGGGCACCGTCGGCGAGTACCTGAACACCATGTTCGACCCCAGCGTCACCTTCGACGACCTGGCCTGGATCAAGTCGAGGTGGCCGGGCAAGCTCGTCGTCAAGGGCATTCAGACGCTCGACGACGCCCGTGCTGTCGTCGACCGGGGCGTGGACGGGATCGTCTTGTCCAATCACGGTGGGCGCCAACTCGATCGGGCACCGGTGCCGTTCCATCTCTTGCCCGCGGTGGCCCGCGAACTGGGCGGCGACACCGAGATCCTGATGGACACCGGCATCATGTCCGGCGCCGACATCGTCGCGGCGATCGCCCTGGGGGCGCGCTGCACGCTGGTCGGGCGCGCCTACCTCTACGGGTTGATGGCCGGTGGTGAGGCGGGTGTCCGGCGGGCGATCGACATTCTGCAGAGCGGGATCATCCGCACCATGGGGTTGCTGGGTGTGACCTGCCTGCAAGAACTTTCGCCCAAGCACGTCACTCAGCTGAGACGACTGGCGCCGCGATAACGCGGTTGCGAACCAGGTCGTTGAAGGCCTGACCCGGCCCGACGTGGTCGAACAGAGCCGGCGGATAGTGCGTGACATACATGGTGCGCCGCCCACCGGCGCCGGTCGGCTCGGGTGAGGCGTGCATCAGGTCCTGGATGTGCACGGTGACGTCACCCGGAGCGGTGTCGATGCTCACCACCGGAACCCGATCGAGGCGCTGCTCCCAGCGGTAATGGATGGCCTGGCCGTGACTGCCGGGTACCACCTGCAAGTTGCCGTTCGAGGAGTCCGACCCGGTGAGCTGGATACCGACGCTGACCGCCGGGCACATGATCGCGTGGCCACCCATACCGCAGTCCTGGTGCCACGGAATGTTGGACAGCCCACTGGTTTTGCCCGGCACTTTGAGCAGCACCGCGCTGCCTTCCATCCGATCGGGAGCCGCGCGCAGCGCGTGGTCGATCAGGGTGCCGAGCCTGCGCACCCGCGGATCATGTTCCAGCGCGGCAAGTGCCGGTGAGCGCAACGTTGCGTAAACCAACCGGCACAACGCTTGGGCACCGTCGCCGGTGGTGACCCACCAGGACTCGTCGTCTCCCGGCCGGGCTTGTGCCGCCAGCCGGTCCACCTCGTGGTTGGCCGTCCGCATTTCGTCGGCACTGAACACCGACTTGACGTGCAGATAACCCATGGTCCGCAGCTGGGCGGCCAGTTCGGCGTCGTCGGTATCGAGGGTGAACGTGGCGGCCGGGTCGCGGCCGGAAAAATCGGCGCGGGCCGGGTGGTACGGCGGTACCCCGGCGTGCAGGTACCGCAGGATCGGGTCCCAGTCGGCCAGCTGCTCGAATCCTCCCCGCTCGAAGGCGAGTTCATTGCTCAGCAGCAGATTGATCGCGGTGCGAACCTGGCCCACCAGGTCGGCCCAGGCCTGCCGCGACAGGCGGACCACGACGGGGCTGTCCGCCGGTGCCGCATCGACGCGGATGGTCTTGTCGGCGACGGAATAGGTCACCGCGTCGTCGCCGACCAGGAAGGTAACCGCAGCCTTCGGGCCGAGCTCTCTCGCTGCCGATTCGAGGATCTCGGGGTCAGGTGTGAGCGGCACCACCCGATTATCGCGCGGTGCGGCCCTGCATTCGGAACAAATCGGCGCGCGCCTGGGTTTAGCGAAGCAGACTCAACTTTTGGAGGATTGATGGCTGAAGCCACATCGGTTCCCGTGCTGTTCGTTACCGACACCATCGTTCTGCCCGGGATGGTGGTGCCGACTGCACTGGACGAGGCCGCACGAGCGGCAATAGACGCTGCACGGGCAAGCGATTCGGGGCAGTTGCTGATCGCGCCCCGGTTGGACGACCGGTACCCCTCGCACGGGGTGATCGCGAAGATCTTGCAGGTGGGACGGATGCCCGGAGGCGGCAGTGCCGCCGTCGTGCGAGGTGAGAATCGCGCGCAAATTGGTGCGGGCGCATCGGGTCCCGGCGCGGCGCTGTGGGTCGAGGTGACCGAGGTCGCCGAAACCGAGGTGACCGACGAGGTCAAGGCGCTGGCAGCCGAATACAAGAAGGTGTTGCTGGCGATCCTGCAACGCCGCGAGGCCTGGCAGATCGTCGACTACGTCAACAGCCTGACCGACCCGTCCGCGCTGGCGGACACCTCGGGATACGCGTCCTACCTCAGCGATGTGCAGAAGCGGCAGTTGCTGGAGACCGTGGATGTGGCCGAGCGGCTGCGCGTCCTGATCGAGTGGACCGGCGAGCACTTGGCCGAGACCGAGGTCAACGACAAGATCGCCGAAGACGTCCGCGAAGGCATGGAGAAGACGCAGAAGGAGTTCCTGCTGCGCCAGCAGCTGGCGGCCATCCGTAAGGAACTCGGTGAGGGCGAGCCGGACGGGTCTGAGGACTACCGGGCCCGCGTCGAGGCCGCCGAGCTACCCGAGAAGGTGCGCGAGGCCGCGCTGCGCGAGGTCGGCAAGCTGGAGCGGGCCAGCGACCAGAGCCCGGAAAGCGGCTGGATCCGCACCTGGCTGGACACCGTGCTCGACCTGCCGTGGAATGTCCGCACCGAGGACTCGACGGACCTGACCGGCGCGCGGGCGATTCTGGACGCCGACCACCACGGGCTGGACGACGTCAAGGACCGCATCGTCGAATACCTGGCCGTGCGCACCCGCCGTGCGCAGCGCGGTCTGCAGCTGGTGGGTGGCCGTGGCTCCGGCGCGGTGATGGTGCTGGCCGGTCCCCCCGGGGTCGGCAAGACCTCGCTGGGCGAAAGCGTGGCGCGTGCTCTGGGACGCAAGTTCGTCCGTGTCGCCCTCGGTGGCGTCCGTGACGAGGCGGAGATCCGCGGGCACCGGCGCACCTACGTGGGCGCGCTGCCCGGCCGCATCGTGCGGGCGATCGGTGAAGCGGGCTCGATGAATCCCGTTGTGCTGCTGGACGAAATCGACAAGGTCGGCTCCGACTACCGGGGCGACCCGAGTGCGGCGCTGCTCGAGGTCCTCGACCCGGCGCAGAACCACACCTTCCGCGACCACTATCTGGATCTGGACCTGGACTTGTCCGACGTGGTGTTCCTGGCTACCGCCAACGTGATCGAGAACATCCCGTCGGCGCTGCTGGACCGCATGGAGTTGGTGCAGATCGACGGGTACACCGAGGACGACAAGGTCGCCATCGCCCGCGACTACCTGCTCCCCCGGCAGCGGGATCGCGCGGCGCTGACCGAGGACGAGGTCACGGTCACCGACGCCGCGCTGCGCAAGATCGCGGCGGACTACACCCGCGAGCCGGGAGTCCGGCAGTTCGAACGGCTGCTGGCCAAGGCGTTGCGCAAGGTGACCACCAAGCTCGCGGCCGATAGTGAGCCGATCACCGTCGACGAGCCGGATCTGGTCGGCTACCTGGGCCGCCCGCGCTTCACGCCGGAATCGGCCGAGCGCACCGCGGTGCCCGGGGTGGCCACCGGCCTGGCCGTCACCGGCCTGGGTGGTGACGTCCTGTACGTCGAGGCCGGCGCCACCGATGGTGAGCCGGGTCTGCAATTGACCGGTCAATTGGGTGACGTCATGAAGGAGTCGGCGCAGATCGCGCTGTCCTACGTGCGCTCACACGCCGCTGAGTTGGGTGTCGACCCGAAGCTGCTGGACCGCCGCATCCACGTGCACGTGCCCGCCGGCGCGGTGCCCAAGGACGGTCCGTCTGCCGGGGTAACCATGGTGACCGCGCTGGTCTCGATGGCCACCGGACGGCAGGTCCGCTCGGATGTCGGCATGACCGGTGAGGTGACGCTGAACGGCCGGGTGCTGCCGATCGGCGGTGTCAAGCAGAAGCTGCTGGCCGCCCAGCGTGCCGGGCTCTCGACGGTGTTCATTCCGGCGCGCAACGAGCCGGATCTGGACGACGTGCCCGCCGAAGTCCTCGGAGCGCTCGACGTGCGGCCGATGACGGATGTCGCGGCGATCGTCGCGCAGGCCCTGGAACCCGCGGCACAGGAGGCCACGGCCGCAGCCTGACCCTTAGCCGCCGCGAGTGTGACGCTGTAGTCACGTTCGGCGCCGAGCGTGACAGTGGCGTCACGCTCGGCGCGAGGCGCTAACTGTGCCGCGCCGCCTCCTGGACCAGCTGAACGCGGGAGGACAGGCCGAGCTTGGTGAACACGTGCGACAAATGGGCTTGTACGGTCCGCGGGGAGATGAATAGCCGAGTGGCAATCTCCTTATTGCCCAGCCCCTCACACACCAGCCGCACGACATCGAGTTCGGCCGGCGTCAGTGCCGGCCAGCCGGTGTCGGGCCTCTGGCGCGTGCCTTGCGCCCGGATTCCGAATCGGATCGCGTCGTCGATGCTCAATGCCTCTCCCTCGGCCCAAGCGGACTCGAACTCGTTGGCCGCCAACGCTTCCCGCAACCTTTCCAGCACCGCCGAATAGTCCGCGTCGTGAATCGCGAAGCGCACCACTCCGCCGCGGCGCCGGATTGACGCGGCGGCTCCCAGTAACTGCACGGCCTCGCTATGGGCGCCGCGACCAGTGACGGCGGTGGCCAAACTCTCCAGCGTCTCGGGCATTTGAAGATAGGCCCCGGAATCGGCGATGCAGGCAAGTGACCGTCGGGCGTCACGTTCGCCGTCACCGTGGCGGCCCTGCGCCAAGGATGTCTGCGCCCGCACCTGCAGCCCCTTCGCCAAGTGCCAACCGGCGGCGACCGGGATCGCCTGATCGGTCCACGCGCGGGCCGAATCCGGCTCGCCCAGAGCCGCGGCGGCTTCGGCGGATCGGACTCGCTGCCCGGAGGCCAGGATGACCTGCGAACTCATCTGACGGAGGGCCTTCTCGCTGGCGGCGAGGGCCGCCCGTGGGTCCCCGGCTGCCAGCTCGACGAGCGTGAGTGCGGAATGTCCGATGCCCTGCATAGAGCCACCGACGTCGGTCTCGGCGTCGATCGCGGCGAGCGCGGCGGCGCGTGCTTCGCCCACCTGACCGGCGTAGGCGAGCGCCGAGCCGAGACCGTGCAGGCAGGCCGGTGCCAGGAACATGGCCCGGGCGTCTTCCGCCTCAGCTAGTACCTCGCGGAACTGCGCGACTGCGCCCGGAACGTCAGCCCCCATCAGAAGCGCCCAGCCCAGGCCTAATCGGCATTCCCGCCCGTCGTAGGAGTTACCGATCGCCAGGGCGATGTCGCGGCCCTGTTCGGCCGCGGCACGCACCGCCCGTGCGTCACCGGCACTGATTGCGGCATACGCTTGCCAGGCACAAATCTGGCTGAGCCGCCAGAGGTCACCGAGCTCCCGAGCGATGCGGCCGGCCTCCTCGAAGCAGGCCCGCGCCTCGGGCCCGGTGGCCGAGCTGTATCCGGCGATCAACCCGTAGGACGTCAGCGCGCGGGCAAGTAGGGCCGGGTCGTCGACCTCGCGGGCGATCGTAAGGGCGCGCTCCGCGAGTTCCATGCTGTCGGCCGCCCCGAGCCAGGTGCCCAGCGTCGCGGCGTCGGCCAGCGCGCGCGCCCATACCGCCCGCTCGACCGCGGCGCAGTCATCAGGCGGCACCTCGGCGAATACGGTGTCAAACCAGGCCTGACCCTCCCGGATGCGCAGCCGCGAGCGCCACAGCGGGACCAACGCGGATGCCAGCATCAGTGCCGGCTCGATATCGCGCGTCTCCAGGCACCAGCCCAGCGCCGCTCGCAGGTTGTCCATCTCGACCTCGGCCTGGTCGAGGCGCCGCTCGTAGTCGTTGCGTTGCGGCGCGTCGAGTGCCGTCGCCATTCTGAGGTAGTGGTCACGATGGCGGCCCCGCACCGCGTCGGCGTCACCTGAGGCGCCGAGGTGCTCCTGGGCGTACTGCCGGATCGTCTCGAGCAGCCGGTAGCGCGTTCCCAGCCGCCCTTGCTCGGCCACCACCAGTGATTTATCGACCAGCAGGGTCAGCTGATCGAGGACGTGGAAGCGCTCGGCCAGTCCACCCGCGCAGACGGAACACGCTGCGTCCAGGTCGAATCCGCCGGCGAACACGGCGGTGCTGTGGAAAAGCTTCCTTTCCGCGTCGGTCAACAGGGTGTGCGACCAATCGACCGAGGCGTGCAGCGTCTGCTGGCGGCGCACCGCCGTCCGGGAGCCGCCGGTCAGCAAGCGGAACCGGTCATTGAGGCCGACGACGATCTCTGGCAACGACAAAGCCCGCACCCGCGCTGCGGCCAGCTCAATGGCCAGGGGAAGGCCGTCGAGGCGCCGGCACAGGTCGCGCACCACGCCGAGGTTGTCGTCGGTGACGCGGAAATCCGGCCGCGCGCGTTTCGCGCGATCGGTGAACAGGGCGATGGCGTCGTCGTCCAGCGATAGCGACGGCACCCGCCAACTCACCTCGCCGGCCACACCGAGGGGCTCACGACTGGTCGCCAGCACTATCAGATTCGGGCAGCGGCCCAGCAGTTGAGTGATGATCGAGGACGTTCCGTCGAGCATGTGCTCACAGTTGTCCACCACCAGCAGGACGGCGCGGTCGCCAACGAACCGCACGACGTTGCCGATTGTGGACAGCCCGGGCTGATCTGGTAATCCCAACGCCAGCGCGACCGTCACCGCGATCACATCCGGATGCGGGATCGGCGCCAGATCGACGCACCAGGCGCCACCGGGAAAATCACCGGCCACCGCCGCCGCCAGTTCCAGCGCCAGCCGGGTCTTACCCACTCCACCGGCTCCGGTCAGGGTGAGCAAACGGTTGTCCGACAAGACCGTTCGCAGCTCCGTCAGCTCGTCGCGTCGGCCGATGAAGTTGGTCAACTGCACGGGAAGCGAGCCCTTGGCGGAGTCATCGGTCACCCGCAGCGGTGGGAACTCGACCGCCACGTCTTGGTGGCACAGCTGCACCACCCGCTCGGCACGAGGTAGATCCCGCAACCGGTGCGTGCCGAGTTCAACCAACCACGCGCCGGGCGGCAGACCGTCCGCGACCAGCTCCGCGGCCGCGCCCGACAGCACCGTCTGCCCGCCGTGCGCGAGATCGCGCAATCGGGCCGCCTTGTTGATCGTGGCTCCGACATAATTTCCTTCGTCGCGCAACCGCACGTCCCCTGTGTGTATCCCGATGCGCACCCGGATCGGCGCCAGTTGAGCGCGTTGAATGTCCAACGCGCATGCGACGGCATCGGTGGCGCTGGTGAACGCCACGACGAAACTGTCGCCCTCCCCCTGCTCGACCGGCCGCACGCCGTCGTGTTTGTCGACAACTTGGCTCAGTGCGCGATCAAGTCGGGCGATCGCATCCGCCATTTCGCCGGGAGCGGTTTGCCACAGTCGCGTTGACCCCTCGACGTCCGCGAGGAGGAGCGTCACTGTTCCGGTAGGCAACATTTCAGGCAGGCCCAGCTCCATTTCATCGATCTCGCTCATGCTAGCCACGATCCACCGCGCCGCCACCGCATACATCAGCCAGATTGCCGACCGATCCGGCCGGCCACGATTCCCTCGCGTAGGCAATGCGGCCGATGACCGAAGCGCTTGCGGGCCCGGATAGTCGATCCGACCCGAGCGTTCGATCCCGATGTGGAGAGTGGCACCAGCGTCACGGGCAGCGTTCAATAAGACCGTGACTCTCAAACGGCAAGTGATCCACCGAGTACAACGGCTGGTCGTCAATCCGCTGGCCCGCAAGTTGCCGGTCACCATGCTGGAAACGACGGGCCGTAAGTCCGGGCAGCCCCGGCTCACGGCGGTGGGCGGCGCCGTGGTGGATAACCAGTTCTGGCTGGTGTCCGAGCACGGCGAACATTCGGACTACGTCCGCAACCTCAAGGCCAACCCGGCCGTGCGGGTGCGCATCGACGGCGAATGGCGCGCCGGGACCGCCCACCTGATGCCCGAGGACGACGCTTTGCGGCGGTTGGGAAATCTGCCTCGGCTCAACAGCGCCGTCGTACGCCTGATGGGCACCGATCTGCTGACCATCCGAGTGGACCTGGACTGACGGGCCGTGGCCTACGACACCGTCCTCGCCGACCGGATCCGTGAGTTGCTGGCCCCCGAGCCGACCGACGAGATGCGGATGTTCGGCGGACTGGCGTTTCTGATCGGCGGAAACATGGCGGTGGCCGTCAGCAGTCAGGGTGGCCTTCTGGTCCGCGTCCCGCGGGAAGACACCGACAAGCTGCTCGGACACGAGCACGTCAGCCCGATGGTGATGGCCGGACGGGAAACCCGCGGCTGGCTCCGCGTTGCCCCCGAAGGAGTGAAAACCAAACGCCAACTTCGTATTTGGGTAACCCGCGGAGCCGATCATGCGCGCAGCCTGCCGCCCAAGTGACGGCCGGCGTTTGCCCATTGCCGATGCGGGTACGCCGCCGGTATGGACGCTGCAGAGCAGCGGGTAGCGCGGCTGCTCGAGGTGGCCGGCACCACCTACGCGGAGCAGGCCGGTATCCGGCTCGCCGACAAACCGATGCCGCTGTTTCAGCTGCTGGTGCTGTGCATGCTGGCCAGCAAGCCGATCGACGCCGCGATCGCCACGAGCGCCGCGCAGGAACTCTTCAAGGCAGGCCTGCGTACGCCGAAGGCTGTGCTGGCGGCCGACCGGCGCACCATGATCGAGGCGTTCGGCCGCGCCCACTACGTCCGTTACGACGAAAGCTCCGCCACCCGGCTGACCGATATCGCCGAGCACGTGCGCGACGACTTCGGTGGCGACCTGCGCCGGATCGCCGCCCGATGTGGCCACGACCCGCAGCGCGCGACCCGAATGCTCAAGCAGTTCAAGGGCATTGGTGACACCGGGGCCGACATCTTCCTGCGCGAGGTGCAAGACGTCTGGACCTGGGTGCGCCCGCACTTCGACGACCGCGCCACCGCCGCCGCCAAAACGCTGCGGCTTCCCACTGACCCGGCCAAGCTTTCGGCCTTCGCGCCGCGCACCAGCGCGCGGTTGGCGGCGGCGCTGGTGCGTGCCTCGCTGGATGACGACATGCGCCTGCAGCTAACCGGTTGACGGTTCGATGACCGTGCGGATCGGCACTTCCGGGTGGTCCTACGACCACTGGGCGGGCGTGCTGTATCCGGCGGGCCTCCCCTCCGCGCGGCGGTTGCACCGGTACGCCGAGGTCTTCGACACGGTCGAGTTGAACGCCAGTTTCTATCGTTGGCCCAAGGATTCGACGTTCGCCGGTTGGCGCGATCAGCTGCCGCCCGGGTTCACCATGTCGGTGAAGGCGCATCGGGGCCTCACCCACTATCGGCGGCTGGCCACCGACGGACCGTGGATCGAGCGGTTCGAGCGCTGCTGGGAGTTGCTGGGTGACCGGCACGGGGTGCTGCTGGTGCAGTTGCATCCGGACCAGCAGCGCGACGACGCCCGGCTCAACGCCTTCCTGGCGGGTGTGCCGCCGTCCATCCGGACCGCTGTGGAGCTGAGGCACCCGTCGTGGAACGATCCCGCGGTCTTCGAGCTGCTGGAGCGCCATCGTGCCGCCTACGTGGTGATGAGCGGGCCCGGACTGGCGTGCATCCCCCGCGCCACGACGGACCTGGTGTATGTCCGCATGCACGGCCCCGCCGGGGACGCCATGTACGCCGGCTCCTACCCGGGCGACGAACTGCGGTGCTGGGTCGATCGCATCGCCGAGTGGACCGGTGAGGCCCGCGATGTGTGGATGTACTTCAACAATGACCTGGGCGGTCACGCGGTACGAAACGCGTTGTCGGTGCGGGAGATTCTCGAAAACAGGTGAGGAGTGATCATGACTTCGACAGTGTTCGTCATCGTCGGCGGTGGGCTCGCGGCGGCCAAAGCGGTGCAAGCCCTGCGTGACAGCGGATTCGATGGGCAGATCGTACTGTTCGCCGACGAGGAATACCTGCCGTACGAACGGCCACCGCTGTCGAAAGACTTTCTGGCAGGCGACAAGTCGCTGGCCGATTTCACAGTGCAGAACTCGGACTGGTACCGGGAACGTCGCGTGGACCTGAGGCTGAACACCCGGGTGGATGCGCTGGACGCCGCCGCGCACACCGTCGCTTCCGACGACGGCGTCACGCTGCGGTATGAAAAGCTACTGCTGGCAACAGGTTCGGCGCCGCGCCGACCTCCGATACCCGGTCATGACGCCGACGGAGTGCACTACCTGCGCAGCTACCCAGACGCCGTGTCGCTGAATTCCGTTCTCGTCGAGGGCTCTTCGCTCGCCGTGCTGGGCGCCGGCTGGATCGGCCTGGAAGTCGCCGCCGCCGCCCGCCGGCGCGGCGTGGACGTCACCGTCGTCGAATCCGCGGAACAGCCACTGATGACCGCACTGGGCGCCGAGGTCGGTGCGGTGTTCGCCGACCTGCACCGAGACCACGGTGTGCGGCTGCGGCTGGAAACCCAGGCCGACCAGATCACCGTCCGGGATGGCAAGGCCACCGGCCTGGCACTGTCCGACGGATCCACCGTCGCCGCCGATGCGGTGCTGGTCGCCGTAGGTGCCGAACCCAATGTCGAGTTGGCCGAACAGGCCGGGCTCGCGATGGCCGACGGTGGGGTGCGGGTCGATGCTTCGCTGCGCACCAGCGATACCGATATCTTCGCTGTGGGCGACATCGCCGCCGCCGAGCATCCCTTTTACGGCGTGCGGATCCGCACGGAGCACTGGGCCAACGCGCTCAAGCAACCTGCCGTGGCGGTGGCGGGAATGCTGGGCAGCCCAAGCGAATACGACGAGCTGCCCTACTTCTTCACCGACCAGTACGACCTCGGCATGGAATACGCCGGATATGCGTCGGGCTCAGAGAAGGTGGTGTTGCGTGGCGACGTCGCCGGCCGGGAATTCGTCGCCTACTGGCTCGACGACCAGGACCGGGTGCTGGCCGGCATGAACGTCAACGTCTGGGACGTGCTCGATGACATCAAGGAGCAGATCCGGTCCCGGACCCCGCTTGATCCCGGCCGATGATGTCGGGCGGATGCTGCGCCTGTAGGCGTTCCCGCTCGGCACGCCGGCGTTTGATCCGAAGCCGGGCGTCGACCGGCATGGTGACGAGTTCGTCGCACAACAGGTAGTACGTGTCGTCGACGGAATCGATCAGGTCCGCCGCAGCCCAGCGAGATCCTAACTCGCGCAATGTCATTCGAAGTTCATGGGTGAAACGGATGGTGGTGTCGTGGGCGAGCTCGCGCGAGTTGCGGGCGCTGTCGGCCAGTCGCTGCGCCAGCGAACCCGGGGCTTGCGGCGCTTCGGGTTCGGCAGCGGCTTCGGCGGCCACCTCCAGCAGTAACCCGGGGTCGTCCCCGAACGTCGGATTGGCCAGCTCAGCCTCCCCGCGGCCCCGGTGCCCGAGGGCGGCGACGGCCGCGTCGAGTGCGGCGGCCGCCGCCGGGGACAACGCGCGGATGCTGCCGACGTTGCCTTCGGCGGCCAGCGCGCACAACGGCGGGTCGGCTCGCAGCACGGCCGCCAACGCCTTGGTTTCGGCCGCGATGCGGTCGCTCTCCATGATCACGCCGACCCCTGAGATGCCGGATCTCACGCGGGTGCGCTCCAAGGCCGCGGCGGTGATCCCGGAGTCGATGACCCACAGGCCGGTCAGGACCCAGCCCTGGTGAATGCGGTCGCGCAGCAACCGGATTCGGACTTCCAGTGCCGCATCCGGCAGCACGGCCAGCGCCTCGGCATCGAGATGTTCCCGGCCGGCGGCGGCGACGTAGGCCTGCGTGTCGGCGCGCAGGTGGCGCAGCAAGGCCAGCGACCGCGCCGTCACGACCGCCTTGGCGACCGAGCCACGTGGGCCACCGGTCAGTTCCGGGTGGCCGAACGGCAGCAGCTCCGCGGCGGGCGGCTCGGCACCCAGGGTACGCCGGGCCACCGCGTGTTCGTCCCAACCGGGCAGTTGGGCCGCGGCCACGATATTGGCGGAGACCCCGACGTAGGGGCGATGGCCGAATACCGCGATCGCCCGCTCGGCCCACTCCTGCGCCACCACGTCGCCCAGCGCCAGCACCCGCCCCATGGCCTGGCCGGCGGCGCGCAGGCCGCTGCACTGGACATCGAGCGTGATCGGCGTCAGCGGGCCCGGCAGCGCCTCGGCGAGGCTGCCCGTGCTGAAGACCGGGAAGCGCGGGTCGATACGGTCGTCGAACTCCCCCTCCAGTCCCTCGGGCGCGGCGCTGCGCAGTGATTCGTCGCCCGGGGCCGGACGCGGCAGGGGTTCGACCGGTAGCGGGAGCGGGCCCGCCCCAGTGGTCGCGCCTCTGGCTTCAAGCTTGCGCCCGACCAGCCCGCGGCCGGTGTCCACCACCGCGTCCAGTGCCAGCCAGCCGTATTTGAACTTCCAATCCTCTTGTGCGGCACTGATATCCAAGTCCGGGACCAGGTTCTCCCAGCCGCGGACGCCGTGCAGGCGCAGGCGGGGGTCAACGGATCGCAGCACCCGCCATGCGGTGATCAGGTTGGTGGTGTCCGGCGTGGCCAGGTCGACCGCCCCGCAGCGGTCGGTGCCCAGCGCCTCGACCAGGAACCGGACCAGGTCCTCGATGTGCAGCACCCGGATGGGGCGTGCGGAAACCTTGGCGCGCATCAGCGTGGCCACGGTGCGGCAGGTCATCCAGTCGAGCTGCCGGCCGAGTAGCGGCGCGATGCGGACGACCAGGCTCGGTGCCCATCCCGTGGATACCAGTGTCTCGGCCGGACGGTAGAGCTCGGGCCGCCCGGCGGCCTGAGACACGAACAGCAGCCGGGCGCCCGCCCGTGCGGCCGCGTTCGCCACGTGCGCGACACCGGTGATGCCGGCCCCACCTGGGGCGCTGGCATCGACCGGGGCCAGATGGATCACAGCGTCGGCCTCGGCGGCCAATCGCATCAGTACCGGGTCGTCCAGGGGTGCGCACGCGAACTCGACGTGCGGGTCCAGGTAGTCATGCGGGTAGGGGGCGATGCCGCTGACCGTGTGGCCGGCCGCGACCAGCTGGCGCGCGACCAGCCGCCCGACAGTGCCTGAGGCGTCGGTCAGCAGCACGTGCACGTGGCGTCACCTCCCGGGTTATGCAAACGACAATAAGCACGCGGGCCTGACTTGCGCACTTTTGAGTCTGTACCGTGACCCGCCCGGTTACTGCAGTTTCGCGGTGCCGTCCGCGGCGACGGAGACCTTGGCACCGGCGATGTCGTCGCGCACGGTGTCCGCCGCGGCAGCGGGATCGGTGATCACCGCCAGGACGCGCGCGTCGTCGGGCGTGCGGACAGCCAAAAACGCTTTTTCCGGCTGTCCGTCCCGGTCGAACGGCGTGGTCCACGATTCGACGGTGCCGGTGCCTTCCCAGTCCACCAGACCGACGGTGGTGGGTTCGGAGTCCACCGCGGATTGAACGTCCTCCCAACGGAATTCATCGGCGCCGGGTTCGGTGCTGTACACGCCGAAACTGTGCTTGGTCAGGTAGCCGCCGTTCGCGGTGATCAGGCCGCGCCGTCCCGGGTTGGCGGTGAGCAGTTCGGCCATCGTCGCGATGGAGTGCGTGACGTAGTTGCTCCACGGGCCGCCGGCAAAGGTGAGGCCGCCGGTGACGGTGAGCGGACGGGCCGGATCGTCGGTGGCCAGGCCCAGTTCGGCGGCCGCGACCTGGACGGCCGACGGGAAGCACGAGTACAGGTCCACGTAGTCGACGTCGTCGATCGAAAGACCGGCCAGTTCCAGTGCCCTGCGTCCGCCGATCCGGATCGCCGGGGACCGGTGCAGTTCGCCGCGCTCGGCGATCGCCGAGGTGTCGTGGGCGTCGGTGCCGGCTTGCGGGTAGACCCAGCGGTCTTCGGGCACCTGCAGCTTCCTGGCCTGTTCGACCGACGTCAGGATCAGCGAGGCGCCCTGGTCGACCATGTTGTTGGAGTTCATCAGCTTGGTGTACGGCCAGCTGATCATCCGGTTCTGCGGGCTGGGCTGCCGGATCTCCTCGGCGGTGTGGGGGCGACGGATCCACGCGTGTGGGTTGTCCGCCGCGACGGCGCTGAACCGTGCCCACAGCTCGCTGACCCGCTTGCCGTGCTCTTCGACGGATTCACCGGCGGCGATCCGCAGCGACTGTTCGAACAGCGGATAGACGAAGGCGGGCCGGTCCAGCTTGATCTTGATCTCGGCGTCACCGGCCATCGGCACGTCGTCGCCGGCGACCTCGGGCATCGGAACGGAATTGTCCTGCTCGGTCCATACCAGCCGGCGGCCCTGCTTCTTCAGCGCGTTGCGGGTGCGCCAGGTTTCGGCCGCCGAGATCAGCACGACGCCTGCGCGGCCCTGCTGGATGTCCAGGCAGGCCTGGTTGACCAGCGACTGCGGCGTGTTGCCTCCCACGCTGCTGTAGCTCGCGGTGAACTTGGTCAGGCCCAGGCGTTCGCCGAGCAGTTGCCCCGGGTTGCGGTAGTGCGCCGACAGCATGTGCACTGCGCGGATCGAGTCGACCGCCTCGACCACGGCGGCTTCCGCAGCGCGCCGGGTGGCGGTGACCATCAGGTCGACCGGCTCGATTGACGGTTCGTTGGGGTCTGGGTCGTCGCGGTGGTTGACCTGGCCGTAGCCGATCAGCACCGGAGTCCTGGGGTCCACGGGCATAGCTCGAACCTATCGCGGCGGGGTCAGGCCGTACCCGTCCGGTAGATCGACTTGAGCGTCCGATAGGCCTCCAGGCCCTCGGGGCCCAGCTCGCGGCCCATCCCGCTGGCCTTGACGCCACCGAACGGAGCCCGCACGTCCAGCGCGTAGTCGTTGACGCCGATAGTGCCGGTGTGCACGGCCCGCGCGACCATGGTCGCCCGGTCGACGTCGGTGGACCACACGGTGCCGGCCAGACCGAACTCGGTGTCGTTGGCCAGCGCCACCGCCTCGTCGTCGTTGTCGTAGGCGCTGATGGTCAGGACCGGGCCGAAGATCTCTTCGCGCGCCAGCTGGTCGGAATTGTCGACGTCAGCGAACACCGTCGGTGCCACGAACCAGCCGCGCGGTTGCTCCCTGGGAATCGACCCGCCGGCGACCAGTCGCGCGCCACTGTTCTTGCCGACCTCGATGTAGCTCAGCACACGCTCGCGTTGCCGCGAGCTGACCATGGGACCGATCTCGGTGCCCGGATCCAGTGGGTCGCCCACCGCCATGCTCTCGGCAAGCGCCGCGACGGCGTCGACGATCTCGTCGTAGCGGGATCTCGGCGCCAGGATCCGCGAGCTGAGGTGGCAGGTCTGCCCGTTGTTCACGAAGGACGCGTTGCGCAGTCCGCGCATGGTGGCGTCCAGGTCGGCGTCGTCGAGGATGATCGCCGCGGACTTGCCGCCCAACTCGAGGGTGACCGGCCGCATCAGGCGGCCGCAGGTCTCGGCGACCAGGCGCCCGGTGGCCGTCGAACCGGTGAACGCGACCTTGTCGATGCCGGGGTGCGACACCAGGCCGGCGCCGACGGCCGGCCCACCCGACACCACGTTGAGCACCCCGGGCGGCAACCCTGCCTCGACCGCCGCCTCGGCGAAAACCAGTGCGTCCAAGGCGGTTTCGGGTGAAGCTTTGAGTACGACGGTGCATCCCGCGGCCAGTGCCGGAGCCACCTTCATCGTGGCCAGCGCCTGCGGGTAGTTCCACGGCACGATCGCGCCGACCACCCCGACCGCCTCGCGGCGGACGATCGTGTGTCCGGTCACGCTCGGCCGGATCTCTTCGACCGGGACTTCGGTGACCAGTTGCGCGTAATACCGCAGCAGTAGGGGCGGGAAGGCGCCGTTGGCACCGCGCGACAGCCGGATCGGCATGCCGTTTTCGCGGGTGACCAGCTCGCTGGTCGGCTTGGCTCGGGCCTTGAGCGCGTCGGCCATCGCGTTGAGCAGCCCCGCACGGTGCTCGGGTGAACTGTTACGCCAGCCCGGCAGGGCCCGGCGCGCGGCGGCGACCGCCGCGTCGAGGTCGGATTCGCTGACGACGGCGCCGGCGCCTAGTGGCTCGCCGGTCGCCGCTTCCACCACCGGTTCGGCGTGGTCGGCGGTGCGGAACTGGCCGTCAACGAAAAACTGTGCGGTTGAAGATGTCACGGGCCTGCCTCCGGTTCCTCCGCTGCGAACAGTACGCCTTCGTCGATCCACCGCTGCACTTCGTAAGGACTCATGCCGAGCAACTGTTCACAGATAGCCCGAGTGTCCTGGCCCGGCTGAGGCGCCGGACGTTGCGGGGCCGGCGGGATGTGGCGGAACGGAGCCGGACCGGTTTCGGCGGGCAGCGTGCGCGTAATGAGCGGATGAGTCATGTCGCTGAACAGGTTTCGGTGCAGTAGCTGCGGATCCTCCAGGATGTCGGGCGGCCGGTTCATCGGGCCCGCGGCCAGCCCGGCGTCCTGCAGTGCCTGAGCTGCCTGCTGCGGGGTTCGGGTGCTGGTCCACTGTTTCAGTGCCGCTATGAGCCCGGCGCGGTCGGATTCGCCCAAAAGCATTGCCGCGGAATGCCATTCACTGTCGGTGCCGATCGACACGACGCACCACTCGTCGTCGCCGGCGCACGGGCAGACGGCATGCACGCTGGTGTCGTTGCGGACATCCGCGACGTGGGCGGCCAGCGCGGCCTCGGTGACGAACAGGGTGTCGAGTTGGTTGACGACGACCTCGGCCTGAGAGACGTGCACGTGGGCGCCGTGACCCGCGCGGTCGCGGCGGATCAGCGCGGCCAAAGCCAGGGTGGCGGCGATACGGCCCACCACGTGGTCGGGGAAGATCGTCGTCGCGTCGTAGAACGCGTGCCGGGCACCCTCGGTGGGGGCGTCGTCGGACGTCCACACCCGGGTGGCGCCCGTCGTCGCGCGCACCAGGGGGCCGTAACCCAACCGGGTGCTCCACGGGCCCGTGTTCCCGAACGCGCTGCTGCCCGCGAGCACGATCCGGGGATTGAGCGCGATCAAAGTGTCGTAGTCAAACCCGAGGGAGGCAAGGGTTCCCGGCTTGAAGTTGGCGAATACCGCGTCGGCCCCCGCGACCAGACGGCCGAAGATCTCCCTGCCGGTGGCGCTGCGTAGGTCGATGCCCAGGGCGCGGTGATTTCGGTGGGTCCAGGCGAAGGATTCGCTCATCGCGTCGCCGGCCCTGACCTGCCGCAGACCGTCCGGGTACTCGGCCGATTCCACCTTGATGACGTCGGCGCCCAGGTCGCCGAACAGCCGGCCCAGCTCGCCGCCCGCGACGATGATTCCGAGGTCGAGGATCCGCAGCCCCTGCAACGGATAGCCGCCGACGGGTCCCTCCGGCGGCGGTACGGGCGCCGGATCGGCCAACCAACGCGGTTCGTCATGTCCGACCGCAGGCGCCGGTGTCCGGAAGCCGCAGTGTTCGCCGTCGACGACGAAATAGCCGGTGGGCACCCGGGTGTGCACGCCCGGCACGAGTTCGGCGTCGGTGATCGCGCCCACCTCGTTGAAATGCTCGGACTCCAGGATCCTGGCGGGAGTGAGGACCGCGGCGATGGGCACCCCGTGGGCCTGTCCCGCAGTCACCAGCTCCTTCATGGTCTTTCCGGCGAACAACGCCTCCACCAGCGCACTGATCTGTGGCCACGCCGCGAATCTCGCGCCAATCGCCTCGTACTTGGGATCCTGGAAGTCCTCCGGCTCCCCCAGCCAGCGGCGCAGCCCACGCCATTGGCGCGGCGCCATCACGCACAGCCGGACGTAGCCGTCCTGGCACGGATAGATCGGATATGCGTCCTGGTTTCTGGGGCGACCCCGCCACCGGCTGCCGCTGCGGACGCCGGCAGCGGCCTGACCGTGCGAGCCGAAAGCCGGGTCGAGTGCCATGACCACCGCGTCGAACCGGGAGAAGTCGATGTAATCGCCTGTGCCACAACGTAATCTGTTGTAGTAAGCGGCCAGGGCGGCCCACCCGGCCTGCGCCGCCGCCGTCGCCGAGGCGATTCCGGTCGGCGGTAGCACCGGGGCGCCGACGGTAGGGCCGGTGCGGGACAGCGACCCCGACATCGCATACAGCACCGCGTCGGTGGCCCGCCAGGACGAGCGCGGGCCCGTCGCGCCGAAATCGCTGACCGACAGCACCACCAGGTGCGGGTGACGGTCGGCCAGTTCGGCCCCGGACGTTCGGTAGTCGGCGGCGCGGCCGGTGTCGACGAGGATGTCCGCCGCGGCGGCCAGCTCGTGTAATCGCAGGCGGTCACCCTCGTCGCCGGGGTCCAGCACTGTGGCGCGTTTGTTGGCGTTGTGCACGGCGAACGGGATGGCGGCACCGGCCAGCGTCGGCAAGCTTGAGCGCGCCGGGCTGCCGCCGGGCGGTTCCACCTTGAGAACGTCTGCCCCCAGATCGGCCAGCAGTCGGGTGACTGCGTCGGCGTCGCCTACCGACAGGTCCAGGACACGGACCGCCTCGAGGAGCTTCTCCGGCATGGCATCACCGTAGTCAAGCCAGTGTGCGGCGGTACCGCGCCTCCTCCACCGGCGTGCCGCCGTAGACCCGGGTGCGGCGCGCGCCGTCGGGAAGCCAGCCGTCGCGCTCATAGAACTGTCGGGCCCTGGTGTTACCGCGGAGCACCCACAGGGCGGCGCCGGCGAAGCCGCGGGCCGCCAACCGTTCCCGGGCGGCGCCGATCAGCAAATGGCCGACACCGCTGCTCAGCGAGCCCGGCTCTACGTAGATCGCCATCAGCTCACCATGATCGGCGAGATCGTCGTCGCGGCACAGTCCCACACTGGCAAACCCATGAATGGTGGTATGCCGGACGGCGACCAGAGTGGACGGTACCCGCAAACCCATCCGGTCGAAGTCGTACCTGCGGACCCAGGCCTGCGGGGTGAGGCCGTCCAGATAGTCCTGGTCGATCAGGCCCCGGTAGGCCCACTGCCACGATCGCACGTGTATGCCGGCCACTTGGGGGGCGTCGGATGGGACGGCGTCGCGCACCTCCGTCATGGTTGCAGTATCCAGCCGCCTAACGTGTCTGGCATGACAGATTCGGGATCGGTCGGGTTGGGGCGTGCCGCGAAGGTCGGCGGCAAGGTCATCGTGGTCACCGGCGGCGCACGGGGCATCGGGTTGGCGACGGCGACGGCACTGCACAAGCTGGGTGCCAAAGTCGCCATCGGCGACATCGACGAGGCGACGGTCAAAGAGTCCGGCGCCGACCTCGGTCTGGAGGTGTACGGCAAACTCGATGTCACGGATGCGAATTCGTTCGCCGATTTTCTGGATCAGGTCGAACGTCAGCTCGGGCCGATCGACGTGCTGGTCAACAACGCCGGCATCATGCCGGTCGGCCGGATCATCGACGAGCCCGACGCCGTCACCCGGCGCATCCTGGACATCAACGTTTATGGCGTCATCCTGGGCAGCAAGCTGGCGGCCCAGCGCATGGTTCCCCGCGGCCGGGGCCATGTCATCAACATCGCGTCCCTGGCCGGCGAAATGCACATCGTCGGGCTGGCCACGTATGTCGCCAGCAAGCACGCGGTGCTCGGGTTCACCGACTCTGCCAGGCTGGAGTACCGCTCGGCCGGCGTGCACTTCTCGTCGGTGCTGCCCACGTTCGTCAACACCGAACTCGTCGCGGGTACCTCCGGGATGAAGGGCTTCCGTAACGCCGAACCGGCCGAGATCGCCGACGCCGTCGTCGGCCTGATAGCGCAGCCGAAGCCACGGGTGCGGATCACGAAGATCGCCGGCGCCATGGTCACCTCCCAGAAGTTCTGGCCGCGCCGCGCGGCCGAGGCGCTCAACCGGCTGATCGGCGGCGACCACGTCTTCACCGACCAGATCGACGTGGAGAAACGGCGCGCTTACGAGGCCCGCGCCCGCGGCGAGGAATGAGCCCGTAAGACGGAGTTCATTTGAGGGCTCGACAATCGGGTAGATGAGCCCCATGAGACTTTCCGACGACGAGTGCGCCCTGATCCACGCCTACTGGCGAGCCGCGAACTACCTCTCGGTCGGTCAGATCTATCTGCTGGACAATCCCCTGCTGGCCGAGCCGCTGGCCGCCGAGCACGTCAAACCCCGGCTGCTCGGCCACTGGGGCACCACGCCCGGGCTCAACCTCATCTACGCCCACCTGAACCGCGTCATCCGCAACCGCGATGCCAACGTCATCTACATCACCGGGCCCGGGCATGGCGGACCCGGCCTCGTGGCCAACGCGTACCTCGAAGGCACCTACAGCGAGGTGTACACCGGTATCGAGGAGAACATGGAGGGCCTGCGCAAGCTGTTCCGGCAGTTCTCTTTTCCCGGCGGCATCCCCAGCCATGTGGCCGCCCAGACGCCGGGCTCGATCCACGAGGGTGGTGAACTCGGCTACGCGCTGGTGCACGCCTACGGCGCGGCATTCGACAACCCCGATCTGGTGGTGGCCTGCGTGGTGGGCGACGGTGAGGCGGAGACCGGGCCGCTGGCCGCGAGCTGGCATTCCAACAAATTCCTGAATCCTGCCGTCGACGGCGCGGTGCTACCGATCCTGCACCTCAACGGCTACAAGATCGCCAACCCGACGGTGCTGGCGCGTATCCCGGAGGCTGAGCTCGAGTCGCTGATGCGCGGCTACGGCTACCGGCCGATCACGGTGGCCGGGGACGACCCGGAGAGTGTGCACCGGCAGCTGGCCGCCGCCCTGGACGATGCGTTCGACGACATTGCGGCGATTCAGCTCGCCGCGCGGTCCGGCTCAACGGGTGAGCGACCCGTATGGCCGATGATCGTGCTGCGCACACCCAAGGGCTGGACCGGTCCCAAAGAGGTCGACGGTCGCCACGTGGAGGGCACCTGGCGCTCACACCAGGTACCGCTGGCCGCCACGCACGAGAACCCCGAGCATCGCGCGCAGCTGGAAGAGTGGCTGCGCAGCTACCGCCCCGAAGAGTTGTTCGACGGCGAAGGAAGGCTGCGGCCTGAGCTGAAAGCGGTTGCACCACAAAGTGATCGCCGGATGAGCGCCAATCCGCACGCCAACGGCGGGGTGTTGCTGCACGATCTCGACCTGCCAGACTTCCGCGACTACGCGGTGCCGGTGGAGCGGCCCGCGGCCGCCACGCACGAGGCCACGCGCGTCCTGGGCACGTTCCTGCGCGACGTGATCACGCGGAACCCCGACCGGTTCCGGCTGATGGGTCCCGACGAGACAGCCTCCAACCGTCTGGATGCGGTGTTCGGAGCTACCGATCGGGTGTGGGTTTCGCCCACGGAGCCTGACGACGACCACCTCGCTCCCGACGGGCGTGTGATGGAGGTGCTGTCCGAGCACTTGTGCCAGGGCTGGCTGGAGGGCTACCTGCTGACCGGCAGGCACGGGCTGTTCAACTGCTACGAGGCGTTCGTGCACATCGTCGACTCGATGCTCAATCAGCATGCGAAATGGTTGGCCACGACCCTGGACCTGCCGTGGCGGCGGCCGATCGCGTCGTTGAACTACCTCCTCAGCTCGCATGTGTGGCGTCAGGACCACAACGGCGCGTCCCATCAGGATCCCGGTTTCATCGACCTGGTCGCCAACAAGCGCGCCGAGCTGACCCGGGTGTATCTGCCGCCGGACGGCAACACGCTGCTGTCGGTGGCCGACCACTGCCTGCGCAGCCGCAACTACATCAACGTCATCGTCGCGGGCAAGCAGCCGGCGCTGTCCTACCTCTCGATGGACGAGGCGGTGCTGCACTGCACCCGCGGCCTGGGGATCTGGCCGTGGGCCAGCACCGCCGCCGCTGAGCCCGATGTGGTGCTGGCCTGTGCCGGTGACATCCCGACGCTGGAAACCCTTGCGGCGGCAGACATTTTGCGGCGGGAATTGCCGGACCTGGCGGTCCGGGTCGTCAACGTGGTGGACCTGATGCGGCTGCAGCCGGATTCGGAGCACCCACATGGCTTGCCCGACAACGAATACGACGCCCTGTTCACCCGGGACAAGCCGGTCATCTTCGCCTATCACGGCTATCCCTGGCTGATCCATCGTCTGACGTACCGGCGCGCCGGACACCACCACACGCACGTACGCGGCTTCAAGGAGCGCGGTACCACCACAACGCCTTTCGACATGGTGATGCTCAACGACCTGGACCGGTTTCATCTGGTGATGGATGTGATCGATCGGGTGGACGGCCTGGCCAGCAGCGCGGCCGGGTTGCGCCAGCGGATGGTGGATGCGCGTTTGTCGGCCCGCAACTACACCCGTGAGCACGGTGAGGACGACCCGCGGATCTCGGGCTGGACCTGGCAGGCTGAGTGAAAGCCCTAGAACGGTGGGGGTTCGTCGTCGGGTGGGCCGGTGGCGGTGGTGCGGGCGTGGTGGTTGGCGCGGCGTTCGGCGGCCACGCGCGCGGCGCGGGCCTGGGCGCGGGTGCGGCGGCGGGTGGGCATCATCGCGGTGCGCTCGGCGCAGTAATCGGTGGGTGGGG
>NZ_LKTM01000225.1 GCF_001417955.2 Mycobacterium gordonae
GAGATCGAGGGCACCGTGATCGGCGGCAGGCCGAACCCACCCACCGTGATCCCCGCCGGGGTGCTCGAGGCCGGAATCGAGATCGAGGGCACCGTGATCGGCGGCAGGCCGAACCCACCCACCATGATCCCCGCCGGAGTACTCGACGCCGGAATCGAGATCGAGGGCACCGTGATCGACGGCAACCCGAACCCCGGCACCGCAATCGAAGGCACCTGCAACGGCGGCAACGTCACATCCGGAATCACCACCCCCACATGCACACTGCCCTGACCCACCCCCGCCAGCAACACCCCGTTGTTCCACGACCCCGTGTTCAACACCCCGTTGTTCATGTCCCCGAAGTTCAACACCCCGGTATTGACATTCCCACCGTTGAACCACCCCGTATTCGTATCCCCCACATTGAAACCACCGGTGTTAAACGACCCCGGATTGAAACTGCCCGTGTTGAAACTGCCCGTATTGAACAACCCGACGTTGCCCACACCCCCATCAAACACACCCCAGTTCAACGACCCCGCGTTGAACAACCCCGTATTGCCCACCCCGGTGTTCCCGATCCCGAAGTTCCCCGACCCCGAATTGAACAACCCCACATTGTCCGCACCCGAGTTGAACAACCCCAAATTCCCACTACCCGAGTTCAACCCACCCAGAGCGAACGACTCCACCCCACCAGCAGCACCCAGGGTGACATACGTGCCCCCCACCCCGATCCGGTGATCACCGGTGAGCCCGAACCCGATGTTGTGGCTGCCGGTGTTGCCCAACCCCACGTTGCCGACCCCGACATTGCCGGCCCCGAGGTTGAAGTCACCCAGATTCGCCGTGCCCACATTGGCACTGCCGAGATTGCCCACCCCCACATTGCCCGACCCCACATTGGCCAACACCCGATTGAGCCCGGTCGCCAACGACTCCGGCGACAACGC
>NZ_LKTM01000226.1 GCF_001417955.2 Mycobacterium gordonae
ATCCGAGTGCAGAATGCACCCCGCGACATCTCCGCGTCGGGCTACCGCGCTGTGTAGTGCCCGGATGGCCAGTTGTGACTTCATTCGGGAGTCGATGCTGTAGCCGACGATCCGGTTGGAGAACACGTCCTTAATCGCACAGAGGTAGAGCTTGCCCTCACCGGTGCGGTGCTCAGTGATGTCACTGAGCCACAACTGATTTGGCCCTTCAGCGGTGAAGTCACGCTCGACAAGATCGTCGTGCACCGGCGGCCCGACTTTGCCGTTCTTGCCGCGTTTCTTACCAAACACGCTCCACAGTCGATTCTGCGAGCAGATCCGCCATGCGGTGCGCTCGGCCATCGGCTCGCCGGCATCGCGCGCCTCCTCCACGAGGTAGCGGTAGCCGAACTCCGGATCGTCTGCGTGCGCGTCGAACAGCGCATTGGCGCGGTAGGCCTCGATGAGTTCGGCCTCGGTGATGGGGTCGGCCAGCCAGCGGTAATACGGTTGGCGGGAGAGCTTGAGTACCCGGCACGTCACCGCGACGGGGATCCCGTCGGCGGCGAGCTCTTTCACGAGCGGGTAGACCCTTTTCCCGGCAGATTGGCCTGCGATAAATACGCTGCGGCCCGGCGCAGCACCTCGTTCTCTTGCTCTAGCAGTTTGATCCGCCGTCGGGCTTCGCGCAGCTCACCGGACTCGCTGGCGCTCTTGCCGGGCTTGGTGCCTTCGTCGATGTCGGCCTGACGGAGCCATTTCTGCAGCGTCATCGGGTGCACTCCGAAATCGGTGGCGATCTGCTCGATCGTTACACCGTCATCGCGGTTGCGAGCGACCCGGACGACGTCGTCGCGGAACTCGCGGGGGTAGGGCCTTGCCATGGGGACATCCTTCCAGCCCGCCCATGCTGGGCAAGCCAACTCAGATGTCACCTATTCGTGCAGCAGACCC
>NZ_LKTM01000227.1 GCF_001417955.2 Mycobacterium gordonae
GCGAATCCCTCGTCATCGGGATCATGTAACGCCATCTATCGCTGAAGATTCACCGCCACTTACCTCTGAAGATCACAGGAACGCCGACCGTCGCGTAAGACTAGTTCGGTGATCCTTCCCGGTGAAGGGGGGCTAACCGGCATACTGTTCGCATAGCTGAGCTGAAGATCGGCCACGCCCACCGCCAAGGTCGTACTCACCGAACGCGGCCAGCCGTTCGACGACATGTCCGACCTGCCCAAACTGGCGCGTACAGCACAGCTTTCGCTCGGACTGGACCCCCAGGTCCGGGCCAGACAGCAGCGACGGGGTCAGGCGCATCGTCGGCGCGGTCACAACCATCGCCAACGGGCTCGCCGAGCTGCGCAACCGGGGGCTGGGTACCGGACACAGTCCAGCGACCGCACGCGTCGGTCTCGGCACCCGGCACGCACACCTCGCGCTGAACGCAGCGCTTACCTGGTGCCAGCTGATGCTCGACACCCTCGCAGACCCCGAAGCGCCATGCCGAACAGGTAAGTCGTAAGCCGCGGTCAAACGAAGGCCACGAAAACAACCAGATTCGTTCCGTTGCCAAGCCGACCCCTGGGACCACAGACGTGTCGCGCCGGGGTTGCTCGATTACTGGGTCGGATCGCTTCACGTCAATCGATGTGGAGGGAGGTCCGCGGGCTGTTTCGGGGGGTTTCCAGGTTTCGGTGATCGAGGTGACACCGGTACTCGCTCAACTGCTTTCGAAGATCGCTGACATAGCCGGGCCACACACCCTTACGTGCCTCACGTGTCAGACACCTAAAAATGGTGAACAACAAGCGCTTTCGCAAAAACAAGTACAGATAACCTACGCCACGGAACTAGCGAACACCAACATCAGCGTCTACACCCTCATGAAACTCCTTGGCCACGAATCCATGGCGACCTCCCAGCGGTA
>NZ_LKTM01000228.1 GCF_001417955.2 Mycobacterium gordonae
GGCGGGGCGGGCGCGGCGGGTGGCGCCGGCGGCAACGGGGGTGCCGGCAACCAAACCGGCGGGATCGGCGGCAAAGGCGGCACCGGCGGCAACGGCGGTGACGGAGGCACCGGTGGCATCGGCGCGGCGGGTGGTAACGGTGGCACCGGCGGTGCGGGCGGCAGCCATGCAAACGACGGCGTCGGCCAACTCACCACCCAGGGCGGTAACGGTGGCAATGGAGGGGACGGAGGTACCGGCGGCACCGGCGCCTCGGGCACCAGCGGCTCCAGCGGTGGCGCCGGGGGTAGCGGGGGGCGTGGTGGATGGTTGTTCGGCAATGGTGGCAACGGCGGCGGCGGCGGCATCGGCGGGTTCGGCGGGAACGGCGACGTCGGCGGCCACGGCGGCAACGGCGGCAACGGTGGAGCCCTGGGTACCGGATCTAATACGAACGGCATCGCAGGCGCGGGTGGTGACGCCGGTGATGGTGGTCGAGGCGGCGACGCGGGCAACGGAGGCAACGGCGGCGCCGGCGGCAACGCCGGGGCCGGCGGATTGTTCGGTTCAGCGGGTATCGGCGGCCTCGGTGGTGCCGGAGGTGCCCACGGGACTGCCGGCAACGGCGGCAGTGCGGGTCTGGCCGGCTCGGGCAGCACGCCCGGTAACGCTGGGCAGTCGCTGGGCCCCGGATCTAGTGGCACCAGCGGAACCGACGGAGCGAACGGCCGGTAGCGGCTGCTGCGCGCCTCTGCTTACCTCGACGTCATATTTCTGGGCCGCGGCGACAAGTACTTCAATGAGCCGGGGCTGTTCGACGCGCAATGTATACAGCTGGTGACTGCGCACTTCGGCAGAATTGAATCCAAAGCGGCTCTTCGCAATTGAGGGTGTAGGGCGGTCAGCTGTTTTCGACTGGTGATCGGGGGGTCTGGTTGGCTGGGGGTGT
>NZ_LKTM01000229.1 GCF_001417955.2 Mycobacterium gordonae
TGGTGGGCAATACTCCGGTGTTGCGGATCTCGGAGCCGTTGACTCCGGCCGATCGGGGGTTCTGGGCCAAGCTCGAGGGATTCAATCCCGGCGGCAGCATGAAAGACCGACCCGCAGTACACATGGTGGAACGCGCCCGCGCCCGCGGTGACCTGCGCCCGGGAGCGCGCATCGTGGAATCCACCAGCGGATCGTTGGGTTTGGGACTGGCACTGGCCGGCATGGTCTATCGCCACCCGGTCACCGTGGTCACCGACCCGGGCATGGAACCGATCGTGCAGAACATGCTGCACGCCTACGGCGCCGAGGTGGACCTGGTCACCGAGCCCCACCCGCTCGGCGGATGGCAACAAGCCCGCAAGGACCGCATTGCGGAACTACTGGCCGCTGACCCCGACGCCTGGTCCCCTGATCAGTACAGCAACCCCGACAACGTTGACGCCTACCGACCGCTGGCTTTGGAGTTGCTCGATCAGCTCGGCGGTGTCGATGTGCTGGTGTGCTCGGTGGGCACCGGTGGTCATTCGGCCGGGGTGGCCCGGGTGCTGCGCCAGGCCAACCCCGGCCTGAAGGTGATCGGGGTGGACACCGTCGGCTCGACCATCTTCGGTCAACCCGCGGCCAGCCGGTTGATGCGGGGTCTGGGCTCGAGCATCTACCCGCGCAACGTCGACTATGCGGCGTTTGACGAGGTGCACTGGGTGGCACCGGCCGAAGCGGTGTGGGCGGCGCGTGCCCTGGCGGCCACCCACCACGCCAGCGGCGGCTGGAGCGTGGGCGCGGTCGGGTTGGTGGCCGGGTGGGCCGCACGCACCATGCCCGCCGAGACCACCATCGCCGCGGTCTTCCCCGACGGACCACAACGGTATTTCGACACCATCTACAACGACGACTACTGCCGCAAGCACGGCCTGCTCGACCA
>NZ_LKTM01000230.1 GCF_001417955.2 Mycobacterium gordonae
GTGGCGGTACCGGAGGGGCCGGCGGAGCGGCCGGTCCGCTGTTCGGCAACGGCGGCGTCGGCGGAACCGGCGGCAGCAGCTTCGGGGGCAACGGCGGCGCCGGCGGAACCGGCGGGCACGCCGGCTGGTTACTGGGCTCGGGCGGTGCCGGTGGCGCCGGCGGCAGCGACTCCGGCGCGGGCATCGGCGGCCACGGCGGCGCTGGCGGCGACGCGGGCTTGATCGGGTTCGGCGGCATCGGCGGGGTCGGCGGCTTCGCCTTGGCCGGAGCCGGCGGGGCCGGCGGGAACGGCGGCACCGGCGCCCTGCTGCTGGGCAGCGGCGGAGCCGGCGGGGCCGGCGCCCAGGGCGCTCCGGCCTTCGCCGGTGGGGCCGGGGGCGCCGGCGGCAAGGCCACGCTACTTGGACTCGGCGGAATGGGTGGCGTCGGCGGACTCGGCGCTCCCGCGGGCGGCAACGGCGCCGCCGGCGACAACGGGCTGCTGCTGCCGGCGGCGGCGCTCAACGTGATCAACACGCCCAGCGTGTTGCTGACCGGACGGCCGCTGATCGGCAACGGCGCCCCGGGCGGCGCCGGCACAGGAGCTGCGGGCGCCCCCGGCGGGTGGCTGCTCGGTGATGGCGGGGCCGGCGGATCCGGCGCTAACGGCGTACCCGGTGGTCCCGGCGGCGCTGCCGCGTTGTTGGGCAGCGGCGGCACCGGTGGGGCCGGCGGGCTCGGCGCGACCGGTGTGGGCCGGTCCGGTGGCCAGGGCGGCAACGGCGGCTTGTTCTTCGGCAACGCGGGCGGCGGCGGAGGCGGCGCGGTCGGCTCGGACGGCAACGGCGGCGGCGGTGGAGCCGGCGGAACCGGAGGGATCTTCGGCGGCGGCGGGGCCGGCGGCACCGGCGGCATGGCCAACTCGGCGCTCCCCGGGG
>NZ_LKTM01000231.1 GCF_001417955.2 Mycobacterium gordonae
GCGGGCGGCATCGGGGGCAATCCCGGAGTCGGAGGCGCCGGTGGCATCGGCGGCTCCGGATCGACGGCAGGAAGCGACGGGGTGGGCGGTCAAAGTCCGGCGATCGGGGGCGATGGCGGCCATGGCGGGACAGGCGCCAACGGTGCGGTGGCCGGCCAGGCCGGTGCGGCTGGAGGCCGGGGTGGCAACGGCGGATCGGCCGGAAACGGCGGCGCGGGCGGTAACGGGGGCAATGGCGCAGCCGGCAACGCCACGGTTCGGGCCGGAGGCGCCGGCGGGGCGGGAGGTGACGGCGGAGCCGCCGGCGGCACCATCGGAAATGGCGGCGCGGGCGGTAACGGCGGCATCGGCGGCAACAGTGGCACCAGCAGCGGCACCTTCCCTCCCGACATCGTCAGTGGCATAGGCGGACAGGGTGGCGCCGGCGGCGCGGCGGGCACTATCGCCGGCAACGGCGGCGCAGGCGGTGACGGCGGCGCGGGTGGCAACTCCGACGGATACTTCGGCGCCCGCGGCGGCAACGGCGGTGCCGGCGGAACCGCCGGCGCGTTCACCGGCAACGGCGGCGATGGCGGTGCCGGCGGGTCGGGTGGGGCCGGCAGCCTCACCGGCAACGGCAGCGGCAGGCTCAGCGGCAACGGCGGCGCCGGCGGCACCGGTGGCGACGGCGGTTTCGGCGGTCTGCAGGGCGGCACGGCCGGCGCCGGCGGGATCGGCGGTGTCGGTGGCGACGGAAGCAGTGGCGGTGGCCGCGGCGGAGACGGCGGTGCCGGTGGCGACTTGGCCAGAATCGCCAGCGGCACCGCGGGCGCCGGCGGGCAGGGCGGGGACGGCGGTCGCAGCGCCGCCGGCCCCGGTGCCGCCGGCGGCAACGGCGGCACCGGCGGCGACGGCGGCGCTCTCGCCGGCGCGGGCGG
>NZ_LKTM01000232.1 GCF_001417955.2 Mycobacterium gordonae
GCCGGTGCCGAGCAGTCCGGCCGCCCCGCCGGCACCACCGACTCCGCCGGGCGCGCCCGAGCCACCGCTGCCGCCGTTACCCCAGAGGAGACCGCCGCCACCACCGTTCTGTCCCGTGCCCGGCGCGCCGTCAGTGCCGTTGCCGATCAGCGGGCGTCCCAGCAGCAGGTTGGTGGGCGCATTGATCAGGTCCAGGATCGGTTGCAGCGGCGACGCGTTAGCCGCTTCGGCGAGCGCATAGGAGACCTCCGCGCTCGTCAATGCCCGGACGAACTCGGCCTGGAACGCTGCCGCCTGCCGGTTGAGGACCTGATACGCCTTCCCGTGGCCGGAGAACAGCGTCGCAATCGCGGTGGACACTTCGTCCTCGGCGGCGGCCAGCAACTCCGTCGTGGGCACCGCCGCAGCCGTATTCGCCGCGCGTAATGACGAGCCGATGCCCGCCACATCCGCTGCCGCAGCTGCCAATAAGTCTGGTGTTGCCATAACGAAGGACATAGAGATGCTCCCGCCTGGTGGATTTGCGGTGCCGGCAAGTAATGCGCGCGGTGATGAGTATTCCGAATCAATCTGCAATTCGTAAGCCTTCGGCGCGATTTAGCGGCCTCGACTTTTCGCATTTGAGGGCGGCGAGCTGCACGTTGCGGCGGGCGAGTCAGATCCTGTGAATTAGAATGGAATTCGTTGAGCACCAGGCCTTGGCGCGGGCCGATCCAGGCGGCGTCAAGGATGAATTCAATTGCCTGGGTAATGCGGGTCACGGCCTCGATAATGCAGGTCCAACATCAAAATATGTATACATTTCGTGCCACTGCATCAGGTCGCGATAAACAGGCTCTTCGCAGATGAGGGTGTAGGGGTGCTCGGCGCGTCGTTGTCGGGATAGGGGTCGAGGTCTTCCGAAGATGGG
>NZ_LKTM01000233.1 GCF_001417955.2 Mycobacterium gordonae
ACCAATACCCTGCCCTTCGCCGGCGGTGACGCGGGCAAAGGCGGTGCCGGCGGCACCGGCGGATGGGGTGGGGCAGGCGGGGCCGGCGGCACATTCGGCACTGCTGGTAACGGCGGCAACGGCGGGAATGGCGGCACCGGCGGGGTCGGCGGCACCGGTGGCATAGGCGGCTCCGGCGGCAGCATCTATCCCTACTCGGCAACTGGCGGCAACGGTGGGGATCCAGGTCTAGGTGGTCAGGGCGGCAACGGCGGCGCCGGCCTCACTAGCGGCCTAAACGGTGCCGCAGGCACCACACCCACCACCGGTGGTAACGGCGGAGCCGGAGGGCCCGGGGGGCAGCTCGCCAATGGTGACGGCGGCAACGGCGGCCGCGGCGGAAATGCCGGCCTGGTCGGTATCGGCGGAGTGGGCGGCGCCGGCGGCGATGGCGCTCCCGGCCACAACGGCGGCAACGGGGGAGGTGGTGGCGACGGCAGCTACGGAGGCCCCATCGGCGGCCTCGGAGGCGACGGCGGGCAAGGCGGGGCCGGCGGGGCCGGCGCGAACGGCGGCAACGGTGGATATGGCGGCTCGGGCGGTAGCGCGGCTCCGGGCACAGGTGGCGCTGGTGGCACGGGCGGCAAGGGCGGCACTGGCGGTGTGGCCGGCGACGGGGGTCTAGGTGGGACCGGCGGCCAGGGTGGTATGGGCGGCGACGGCGCATCCGGCAAAGCCGGGCAGACAGGCTGGGGCGAAGCAGGTAGTGATGCCGGGACAGGAGGACAGGGCGGTCAAGGCGGCACCGGTGGGCTCGGTGGCGGCAAAGGCGGCGTCGGCGGCTCCGGAGGATGGGGCGGAAAGGGCGGCAACGGTGGCTCCGGCGCGAATAG
>NZ_LKTM01000234.1 GCF_001417955.2 Mycobacterium gordonae
CTCCGCTGCCCCCGCCACCGCCCGCGCCACCGGTACCCGCTTGCCCGCCGGCGCCCACCGTGCCGCCGGTGCCGACGGCCCCGGCCGCACCTCCGGCGCCGCCGTTGCCACCCCGGCCGCCGGTGCCGCCGGCGGTGGCACCGTTGGTGCCGTCGCCGTTGTGGCCGTTCCCGGCGAGGCCGCCCTGACCGCCGAAACCGCCCGCGCCGCCGGCACCACTGGTCCCGGTCGCGCCACCGGCGCTGCCGCCCTGGCCGCCCTGACCGCCCTTGCCGCCGAAGCCGCCGTCGCCGCCGAGTTGCGAGGCGGATACGGCGGCTGATCCGTTGCCGCCCACTCCGCCGTTGCCGCCGGTGCCGGCCTTGCCGCCGGCGCCAACCGTGCCTCCGGCACCGCCGGTGCCTGCCGCGCCACCGACGCCGCCGTCACCACCCGCTCCGCCCTGGCCGCCCCCGCCGGCACCTGTCCCGATGTCTGCACCACCGGCACCACCGCCACCGCCCGCGCCGCCTGCTCCACCCGCACCGCCGGAGCCGTTGAAGCCGGCATTGCTTGAGTTGCCTCCCGCGCCGCCATTGCCGCCGGTTCCGCCGCGGTACCCGTCTGCCGCAAGACCGCCGCCCGGCCCGCGCGACGCGCCGACATCCCCGGTAGCGCCCGATCCGCCGACGCCGCCGTTTCCACCCACGCCGGCGTTGCCGGCACCGCCGCCGAGGCCGAGCAATCCGCCGGCTCCACCGGCGCCACCCGACCCGGCAGCGCCACCGGAGGCGCCATTACCGCCGTTCCCGCCGACCGTGCCGAAGCCCGCACCGGCCCCGCCGGACCCGCCGTCGCCGCCCGCACCGCCGTTGCCACCCAGGCCCCCGAT
>NZ_LKTM01000235.1 GCF_001417955.2 Mycobacterium gordonae
CCACAACCCCCCACTTCGCCCCATAAACACCCCCTCCGCGCGTCCCGGAGTGGCGTTTTCCCACCCCGGCCGGGCCAGCGGTCGTTGCAGAGCTACCCGGCACACCGCTCGGGTCACATGAAACCCGATGTCACAGCCCATATTTGGCGCTTCGGGGGGCAGGTGGGGCGCAGTGGGGCGCAATGGACACAGATGCGCTACAAGTGGGGCACGAGACGGCGTCACCCGGCGTGGATGGCGTGTCGGCGCCGCCGGGTCTGCAACCGTGTCAGCTGCCGAGTTCACAAACGAAAACGGGGCAGCCCGAAGGGCTACCCCGTGACGAACCTACTGCGTGGGCCTACTCGTCGAAGCGACGCCGGAAGCGGTCCTCCATGCGACTGGTGAAGGAGCCGCCCGAGCCCTTGGAACGACGCTGCCGCGACGAACCCGCCGTCGGTCCCGCTGTGTCCGGCCGGCCGGACAACCGCCGGCCGGTGACCGCATACACCACGCCGCCGAACATCACGACGAAGCCGAGCACGCTCAGGATCGGGAAGCTGCCGATCATCGTGGCCTTGAACGCCACCCCGGAAACCAGCATGCCCAGTCCCACGACGAACAACGCCGTGCCCTGCAGGCGGCGGCGTGCGGTCGGCGCCCGGAAGCCGCCGCCGCGCACACTTGACGCGAACTTGGGATCCTCGGCATAGAGAGCGCTCTCGATCTGATCGAGCATTCGCTGCTCATGATCGGAGAGTGGCATTCGTCCCTCCTTGCCGACACACTGTCACGTAACCACCGGTAGCCCGGCCCCTTGTTAGGGCAATTAACCACAATGATACGAGGTCAATCTGCGCCGTACCACTGGTTCGCAGGCGATTCTATCCCGGCTGCGGCAGTGCGACGTGATCGGCCGCAACCCGACCCGTCACACCGGGCCGTCCCGCGCCCAGTCGTGGCTGCCCGAACGCTTCGTCCGATACTGGAACGACCCGGAACTCTTCCGCAGACGATGAAAAGGACACCCGCACCTTGGCGACATTCCTCATCGATTTGCCGGCCAAAGAGATGGAGCGCCGCCTCGGCGACGCTCTGAGTGTCTATGTCGATGCGATGCGTTATCCCAGAGGCACCGAGAATCAGCGGGCCGGCATGTGGCTCGAGCACACCCGGCGGCGGGGCTGGAAGGCCGTCGCCGCCGTCGAGGTCGCCGACGACGCGGCCACCCCCGGCTCGGAGGCCGAGCTGCGCAGCGCGCCGCTCGTCGGCATCGCCTATGGCTACCCGGGGGCACCCGGCCAGTGGTGGCAACAGCAGGTGGTCCTGGGCCTGCAACGCAGCGGCTTCCCGCCGCAGGCCATCGACCGGCTGATGAACAGCTATTTCGAACTGACCGAGCTGCACATCCACCCGCGCGCTCAGGGGCGTGGTCTGGGTGAGGCCCTGACCCGGCGCCTGCTCGCGGGCCGCGACGAGAACAACGTCCTGCTGTCCACTCCGGAGAACAACGGCGAGGCCAACCGCGCCTGGCGGCTGTACCGGCGGCTCGGTTTCACCGATGTCATCCGCAGCTACTACTTCGCCGGGGATCCGCGGGCCTTCGCGATTCTGGGCCGCGCTCTGCCCCTGTAATTGGGCGGCTCGCCCATGGGTGGCACCGGGTCTGGCACGATGACCTGGTGCGAGCCAGCTCTCCCCCGCTTCCAGCCCGCGGATTTACTGCCCGGCGGCGCCGTGTGCTGGCCATTCTGATGCTGCTGATGCTGGTGCCGCTGGCCACCGGCTGCCTGCGGGTGCGGGCGTCGTTGACGATCTCGCCCGACGATCAGGTGTCCGGCGAGATCATCGCCGCGGCAAAACCGAAGAACAACAAGGACACCGGGCCGCAGCTGGACACGAACCTGCCGTTCAGCCAGAAGGTCGCCGTCTCCAACTACGACAGCGACGGCTATGTCGGTTCCCAGGCCGTCTTCTCCGACCTGACGTTCGCCGAGTTGCCGCAACTGGCCCACATGAACCCCGACGCCGCGGGCGTGAACCTGTCGCTGCGCCGCAACGGCAACCTGGTGATCCTGGAAGGCCGGGCCGACCTGACCTCGCTGACCGACCCTGATGCCGACGTCGAGCTGACCGTCGCTTTCCCGGGGACGGTCACCTCTACCAACGGCGACCGGATCGAACCCGAAGTCGTGCAGTGGAAGCTCAAACCCGGGGTGGTCAGCACCATGACCGCGCAGGCCCGCTACACCGATCCCAACACCCGGTCGTTCACCGGGGCGGGAATCTGGCTGGGCATCGCGTCGTTCGCGGCGGCCGGAGTGGTGGCGTTGCTGGCCTGGGTCAGCCGGGACCGCTCACCCCGGTTCACCGCCTCGGGCGACAAGACAAGTTCCGGCTAATCGCGATCGCAGGAGCGGCGTGCCGGTCGCTGCGGGTCGCGACAATCGGCTAACCGCGATCCGGGGCCCAGTAGGCGAGCATCTCGGCGAACGTCTCGAACGCCGGGGCCGACACGCCGTAGGTCGCCTCGAAGTGGATGCTCAGCGGGAAGCCGAGATCGGCCACTCCGTCGACCACCCGCTTGTACAGGTCCACCAGCAGCCGGCGCTTCTGCTCGGGTTCGCTGCCGGCCAACTGCCTGACGAATTCCTGCTCCCCGGCCACCGCCGCGTTGCCCGGATCCTGAATTAGCCAATTGATCAGACCGACGCGGGTCTCCATCTTCGGCACGAAACCGAACGACAGCAGGATCTCCGGCCGGTGGTCGGTCTCCCTGGCGAACTCGGCGAGGAAGTCCACCATCGCGTCGGAATACAGCAGCTGGGTCATGCCGTAGGTGGCGCCCTGGTTGCACTTGAAGTTGAAGCGGCCCTGTTCACCTTCCCGGGTGGGGATCACGATCACCCCGCGGTTGGTCACCGCGTCGCGGTAGATCGACAGCGCGTCGGTGGGCGCGACGCCGGAGCCCTCGCCGTCGTTCATGGTGCGCGGCACTCCGACGAACACCACTCCCTCCATGCCGGCATCGGTCAGCTCGGCCAGTCGCTCACCGAGGGATGCTTCGTCCATGAACGCGGTGACCTGGGTACACAGGCCGCGCATCCCGGGAAGCTCGGGCCGGATGATCGACCAGAAGTCCAGGACGTCCATCTTGGGCTTCATCGGCACCGGACGATCGTCGTCCTCGGCGATCATGCCGGGGATCATGACGTGCCGGATGCGGCCGTCGAGCCCCGATTCTGCCGAGTACCGCACCACTTTCTGCGCGTCTTCTGCCGCCTTCTCCCGACCCCCGTCCACGTTCGGCGGCACCAGCTCCAGCGCGATGGTGTTGAGCGTCACTCGGCTCCTCTCTTCCTCTTATCTTCCTGTTGCGACTGCCCCGACTCCCCGTGCCGGGCCACCACGACAGCATAGGGGCGGCCGATGCGGTCACCTCAGCGCGCCGGGGGCTGCCGACGGGCCGGCGGCATCCGGGCGGCATACACTGTCGGGCCAGAAGCACGCCGAGCAGAAAGGGGCACCTCCGGTGAGCCTGGAAGCATCGGCGACCGTCGAGGTGGCCGGCGCCATCACCGAGCAGCTGCGACGGTACGTGCATGACCGTCGCAGCGAATCCGCCTTCCTCGGCGCCGACTACGACACGCTCACCGCCTGGCTCGAAGACTTCGTGCTCAGCGGCGGCAAACGGATGCGGCCGGTGTTCGCCTACTGGGGTTGGGACGCGGTGAGCGCCGAGGCACCCGATGCGGATGCGCTGCTGCTGTTCGCCGCGCTGGAGTTGCTGCACGCGTTCGCGCTGATCCATGACGACGTCATCGACGCGTCCGCTACGCGGCGCGGACGGCCCACCGCCCACATGCATTTCGCGGCCCTGCACCGCGACCGCGGCTGGCGTGGCGCGCCGGAGCAGTTCGGTTTGTCAGCGGCCATCCTGCTGGGTGACATCGCCCATGCCTGGGCGAACGACATCATCTCGCGGGCCAGTTTGTGCCCCGCGGCCCGCCGCCGCGTCGAGGGTGTCTGGTCGGACATCCGGACCGAGGTGCTGGGCGGGCAGTTCCTCGACATCGTCGCCGAGGCGTCGACGCCGGCCTCTGCCGCCGAAGCGGTGGCGGCGGCCATGACCGTCGCCACCTATAAAACCGCCTCCTACACCGTCTCCCGGCCACTGCAACTGGGGGCGGCCGCGGCCGCCGACCGGCCCGAGGTGATGGCGGCCTTCAACCAATTCGGGACCGACCTCGGGGTGGCGTTCCAGCTGCGTGACGACGTGCTGGGTGTGTTCGGTGATCCCGAGGTGACGGGCAAACCGTCCGGCGACGATCTGCGTTCGGGCAAGCGCACCGTGCTGCTGGCCGAGGCCACCCAGCTGGCCGACGAGTCAGACCCGGCGGCGGCCGACCTGTTGCGCACCTCGGTCGGCACCGAGTTGACCGATGCCCAGGTGCGTGAACTGCGCACGGTGATCGAAGATCTGGGCGCCCTGGCCGCCGCGGAGAACCGCATCACCGACCTCACCCAGCGTGCGTTGACGACACTGTCCGGGGCGCCGATCAGCGCCACGGCCAAAGCCGGATTGTCCGAACTGGCCCGCCTGGCCACCGACCGGACTGCCTGAACCATGACAGACGCGACACCCGCTGCGCCGAAACAGAGCTACCGGCAGCGTCTTTCCCGGTTGCGCACCTTCGCCACTGCTGCCGAGGGCGCACCCGCGCGACTGGGATTCCTCGGGGCGTTGCTCATCACCGCGGGCGGCCTGGGTGCCGGCAGCACCCGGCAGCACGACCCCCTGCTGGAGTCGATTCACCTGTCCTGGTTGCGTTTTGGGCACGGGCTGGTGTTGTCCTCGATCCTGCTGTGGATCGGCGTCGGTCTGATGCTGATCGCCTGGCTGCGGCTGGGCCGGCAGTGCCTGGCCGGCGCGGCCTCCGAATTCACCATGCGGGCCACCACCGCGTTCTGGCTCGCGCCTCTGCTGTTGTCGGTGCCGGTGTTCAGTCGCGACACTTATTCGTATCTCGCGCAGGGCGCGTTGTTGCGAGACGGCCTGGACCCTTACGCGGTCGGCCCGGTCGGTAACCCCAACTCGCTACTCGACGACGTCTCTCCCATCTGGACGATCACCACCGCTCCCTACGGTCCGGCGTTCATCCTGATCGCCAAGCTGGTCACGATGATCGTCGGCAACAACGTGGTCGCCGGCACGATGTTGTTGCGCTTGTGCATGCTGCCCGGCCTGGCGCTGCTGATCTGGGCCGCTCCCCGGCTGGCGCACCACCTGGGCACCGACGGCGCCAAGGCGCTGTGGATCTGCGTGCTCAACCCGCTGGTGCTCATCCATCTGATGGGCGGAGTGCACAACGAGATGTTGATGGTCGGGCTGATGGCCGCCGGCATCGCGCTGACTCTGCAACGTCACCACGTCGCGGGGGTCACGCTGCTCACCATCGCGATCGCGGTCAAAGCGACCGCGGGCCTGGCACTGCCGTTCCTGTGCTGGGTCTGGATGCGTCATCTGCGCGAGGATCGCGGCTGGCGGCCCGTCCGCGCGTTCCTGACCGCCGCGCTGGCGTCGTCGGTGATCTGCGTCGTCGGTTTCGCGGTGCTGTCGCTGGTGGCCGGGGTCGGGCTCGGCTGGCTGACCGCGCTGGCCGGCTCGGTGAAGATCATCAACTGGCTGACCATCCCGACGGCCGCGGCGAACATCATCCACGCCATCAGCAGCGGCTTCTTCGCGGTGCAGTTCTACACCGTGCTGCGGGTCGCCCGGCTGGTCGGAATCCTGGTCATCCTCGTGTCGCTGCCGGTGCTGTGGTGGCGATTCCGCCGCGACGACCGGGACGCGCTGCTCGGCATCTTCGGGGTGATGCTGGTCGTCGTGCTGTTCGTGCCCGCCGCCCTGCCGTGGTACTACTCGTGGCCACTGGCGGTGCTCGCCCCGCTGGCCCAGTCCCGCCGGGCGATGGCGGTGATCGCGGGATTTTCGACGTGGATCATGGTGATCTTCAAGCCCGACGGGTCCCACGGCATGTATTCCTGGCTGCATGTCGGACTCGCGACCGCCTTCGCGGTGCTGGCCTGGTATTCGCTGTACCGCGAGCCGGAGCCGGCCGAGGACCAGGACGAGGACGGGGCGGCGATCAGTACACCGGGGGTCAGTACGCCATAGCCTGGGCGCGCCGTACCACCTCGCGGGCTTGGTGGGCATGCAGCGCGTCAACCGGGCGGGCGTTGTTCAGCGCATCGCGCGAGCCGTCGCGGGTGACGGTCAGCGACGGGTCCGGGGTGAACAGCCAGCGCACGATCTCGGTCTCGTGATAGCCGCCGTCGTGCAGGATCGTCAGCAGGCCGGGCAGGCTCTTGACCACCTGGCCGGTGCTGGTGAAGAACACCTGCGGCACCACTACGCCACCGTCGCGTCGCACCGCTACCAGGTGGCCTTCCCGCAACTGCTGCAGAACCTTGCTCACCGAGATGCCGAGCAGTTCGGCGACCCGGGACAGGTCATAGGTTGGTTCGTCAGGATCCAGAACATCGTCGCCGGCCGGGATGCTGCCCACGACGTCAGTCTAGAACTTGCCGGGCGGCCAAGTGTGCGCGTTCCGGGATCGAATTGCGCCGCCCACCTACGATGGCCCAGTGGTTGGAGGGGACCAGTTGGAGAACACCTTGCTGGATGGCCGGTATCTGGTGCAGGCCAAGATCGGCAGCGGTGGCACCTCAACCGTCTACCGGGGCGTGGATACGCGGCTGGACCGTCCCGTCGCCCTGAAGGTGATGGATTCCCGCTACTCCGGTGATCAGCAGTTCCTGCACCGTTTTCAACTCGAGGCGCGCACCGTCGCCCGGCTGAAAAATCCGGGCCTGGTCGCGGTTTACGACCAGGGACAGGACGGCAGGCACCCGTTTCTGGTGATGGAACTGGTGGAGGGCGGCACCCTGCGCGAGCTGCTGACCGAGCGGGGCCCGATGCCGCCCCACGCGGTCGCCGCGGTGCTGCGCCCGGTCCTGGGTGGGCTGGCCGCCGCGCACCGGGCCGGGCTCGTCCATCGCGACGTGAAGCCGGAGAACGTGCTGATCTCCGACGACGGCGAGGTCAAAATCGCCGACTTCGGGCTGGTCCGTGCCGTCGCTGCGGCCGGAATCACGTCCAGCAGCGTCATTCTGGGCACCGCGGCGTATCTGTCGCCCGAGCAGGTGCGCGACGGCAACGCCGGTCCCCGCAGCGATGTCTACTCCGCCGGGATCCTCACCTACGAAATGCTGACCGGACAGACACCGTTCAGCGGCGACACCGCGTTGTCGGTCGCCTATCAGCGACTGGATAACGATGTTCCGCCACCGAGTGCCGTAATCGACGGTGTGCCAACACAGTTCGACGAGTTCGTGGCATGCGCCACAGCCCGTGACCCATCGCAGAGGTACGCCGACGCGATCGAGATGGCCGCTGATCTGGCGTCGATCGTCGAGGAGCTGGGATTGCCGGACTTCCGGGTTCCGGCGCCGCGCAACTCAGCTCAGCACCGGGCACTGGAGCACAGCCGCATGACCGAGCGTCCCGCCCCGTCCCCGGCTCCCAACCCGACCCGACAGTTCACCCGTGAACCCGGCGAGTCCGCACCCGCGCCTGCAGCGCAACCGGACGTCTTCGACCAGTTGGACGATGAAGAGCAATACGTCGCCGACTCCGGCGAATTCGCCGGGATCCCGATGGACGAATTCGTCTGGGCACGCCAACACCGCCGACGCATGGTGCTGATCTGGGTGGCCGTGGTGCTGACCCTGACCGGGATGGTCGCGACCGCGGCCTGGACGATCGGCGTCCACCTCAGCACGCTGCTCTAATCGCGCAGCATCTCCGCGACCAGGAAAGCCAGCTCCAGCGACTGCTGGGTGTTCAACCGCGGATCGCACGCCGTCTCGTAACGCCCCGCCAGGTCGGTGTCCGAGATGTCCTGTGCCCCACCCAGGCATTCGGTGACGTTCTCGCCGGTGATCTCGACGTGAATCCCGCCCGGGTGGGTGCCCAGCGCGCGGTGCACCTCGAAGAAGCCCTGCACCTCGTCCACGATCCGGTCGAAGTGCCGGGTCTTGTAGCCCGTCGACGACTCGTGGGTGTTGCCGTGCATGGGGTCGCACTGCCAGATCACCTGGTGGCCCGCGGCTTGAACCTTCTCGATGATCGGCGGCAGCACGTCGCGCACCTTGTTATTGCCCAGCCTGCTGACCAGGGTCAGCCGGCCCGGCTTGTTGTGCGGGTCCAGGCGCTCGACGTATTCGACGGCGAGCTCGGGGGTCATGGTCGGACCGATCTTGACGCCGATCGGGTTCGCGATCACCTCGGCGAACGCCATGTGGGCGCCGTCGAGTTGGCGGGTCCGCTCACCGATCCAGACGGTGTGCGCCGAGAGGTCGTACAGCTGCGGCTCACCGTCCTCGACGTCGGACAGCCGTAGCATCGAGCGCTCGTAGTCCAGCACGAGGGCTTCGTGGCTGGCGTAGATCTCGGCGGTCTGCAGGTTGCGGTCGGCCACCCCGCAGGCGCTCATGAACCGCAGCGCGCGGTCGATCTCGGAGGCCAGCGCCTCGTACCGGGCGCCGGCCGGCGAAGTGCGCACGAACTCGCGGTTCCAGTCGTGCGCCAGATGCAGCGAGGAGAAGCCGGACGAGGTCAGCGCCCGCACCAGGTTCATCGCGGCGCTGGCATTGGCATAGGCCCGCACCAGCCGCGACGGGTCGTGTGCCCGCACCGCGGCGTCGGCAGCGAAGCCGTTGATCATGTCGCCGCGGTACGACTTCAGGCCCAGCGCGTCGATGTCGGCCGAACGCGGCTTGGCGTACTGCCCGGCGATGCGGGCCACCTTCACCACCGGCATGCTGGCGCCGTAGGTGAGCACCACGGCCATCTGCAACAGGGTGCGGATATTGCCGCGGATGTGCGGCTCGGTGTTGTCGGTGAACGTCTCCGCGCAGTCGCCGCCCTGCAGCAGAAACGCCTCGCCCCTGGCCACCTGCGCAAGCTGTTCCTGCAGCCGGACGATCTCGGACGGCACCGTCACCGGTGGCACGCTTTCCAGCACCTTGCGCATCGCCGCCGCCTGGTCGGCGTCCCAGCTCGGCTGCTGGGCGGCCGGCTTGGCCAGCGCGGCGTCCAGCTGCGCCCGCAGATCGGCAGGCAGCGGCGGCAACGGCGGCAGCTGGTCGATCGGAATGTCGACGGTCCAGTTCATCGGTCCATGGTAACTGTGGCCGTTCGCGGCTGATCAGGGCGAACGGCGCTGGGCCGCTTCGTCTGCCGAGGCGATTATCTGGAAGCGGCGCAGCTGATCCCGGGCGTCGACCAGCGCGTCGTGCGCATCGGGAGACCTAGGCGGCAGGCGCGGAGATCCGCGGTCCTCCCACAGCTGTCGCAACTCGCGGGTGAATCGGGGGATCGCCCTGGGCAGATTGGGCATTGTGCCCCACAGCTGGCACAGGACGACGTGGTCGTAAGCACCGAGCCAGGCCCACAGTTCGATGGGTTCTGAGCCGTTGACGCCCAGGAACTGCTCCAGGTCGGCGCGGATCCGCCGCCGCGAGCGCCACAGCTGCGACGACGGCGACGGCAGCTTCGGCAGCACGTGAGATCGCACCCAGTTGCCGGCTCGTCCGGGGTCGAATTCGGAGGAGACGGCGTAGTACTCCCGGCCGTCTTCGGCGACCACGCCTATCGAGATCAGCTCGATGGTGCGGCCGTCCTCGATGAATTCGGTGTCGTAGAAGTACCGCACCGCCGCAGCTTAGTTCGCCTCAGTTGCGCGAGCAGACGCGAACTCGCACGCTGCGGCGCGCCGCAGTGCGAGTTTGTGTCTGCTCGCGGTTGCGACAGCTACCCACCGATCAGGATGGGCCCGGTGTCCGGCGGCGGCGCGGGGTGCACCTCGAGGTCCAGTTGCGCATCGACGGTGCGCTCATCGGGTAGCCGCGGAGTTCCGGCGATCGCGCCCTGCAGCCACAGCTTGGCCTGCACCACCGGGCGCCGCCATCGGCGTTCGCGCGCCAGCGCGCGCCGCATCTTCGCCGGTCGGGCGGTGTAACGCCACCGCGCCCACGGCGCATGCGGGCGGGACAACCGGACCGCGCCGATGATCAGCAGCACCACGATGAACATGCCCAGCAAACCGGTCCACACCTTGCCCTTGAGCAGCACGATCACCGCCAACGGCAGGGTGACCACCAGCGCGGAAGCCAGCGTGCTCTGCAGCGTCAGCCAGTCACCGTCATAGCGGATCGGCAGCACGAACATCAGCGGGTGCAGACCCAGCATCAACAGCCCGGCCACCGCGACCGCGGCGAACACCGCATCCACCGAGCTGCGGCCGTCTTCCTCCCAGTACACGTCGGACAAGTGCAGGATCAGCGCATACTCGTCCAGCACCAAGGCCGCGCCAATTCCGAAGAGCACTGCCGCCAGAGTGAGTTGGGGTTCCTGGCCGTTGACCGCCAGGGTCACCAGGGTGAGCCCGGACAGCATCACCAGCACCACCCCGAACGCGACGTGATGGATGTGCACGGTCCCGACGTGAATATTGCGCGGCTGCCACCACCGCGCCGGCCGGTCCCGATCGGTCCGGTGCCGGATGAAGCGCACACAGGACCGTGTGACGAAGAACGTCAGGATGAAGGCGACCAGGCAACACAGCAACGGCAACCGGCCGCGGTCGATGATGTCGTGCTGCAGCCAGTGGTGCACCACAAAAAAGCTACGCCGCAGTGGCACGCGACACCCGCAAGCCGCGCTGCGCGGGCAAGACACGCCGAAATAACGATTAGGCTGTTCCCTGACATGAGTAAATGGCGGTCGCCCGGGGTGGGCAGTCAACTCGGGCGGGTTTCGCTATGGTGCCTGCTCTGGCTGCTTGCCGCCCTGGCGCTGACGTACACGTGCTGGCAGCTGTTCGGCCACATTCCGTACCGCATCGACATCGACGTCTATCAGATGGGCGGCCGCGCCTGGCTGGACGGGCGCCCGCTCTACACCGGCAACGTGATGTTCCACACACCCATCGTGGATCTGCCGTTCACCTATCCCCCGCTGGCCGCCATCGCGTTCAGCCCGTTCGCCTGGATGGGGATGCCCGTCGCCAGTGTCGTGATCACCGCGCTGACGCTGGTGGTGCTGTTGGTGTCGACGACGATCGTGCTGAGCCGCCTCGACGTGTGGGCCGAGTCGACGCTGCTGCCCGGTCCGGCCTGGCTGCGCCGCGCGTGGTTGGCCGTCGTGATCGTCGCTCCGGCGTCGATCTGGCTGGAACCGATCGCGTCGAACTTCGCCTTCGGCCAGATCAACGCCATCCTGATGACGCTGGTGATCGCCGACTGCTTCCCGCGCCGCACGCCCTGGCCGCGGGGTCTGCTGCTGGGCCTGGGGATTGCGCTCAAGCTGACCCCGGCGGTGTTCCTGCTGTATCTCCTGCTGCGCCGGGACAACCGGGCCGCGCTGACGTCGCTGGCGTCGTTCGCGGGCGCGACCTTACTGGGCTTCGTGCTCGCCTGGCGAGACTCCTGCGAGTACTGGACCGAAACGCTGCCCCACACCGACCGCATCGGCGAGGCGGCCCTGAACACCGACCAGAACATCGCGGGCTCCCTGGCCCGGTTGGGGCTCGATCAGCACGAGCGTTTTCCGCTGTGGGTGCTCGCCTGCCTGCTGGTGCTGGCCGCGACCGTCTGGGCGATGCGCCGAGTGCTCAGGGCCGGCGAACCGACGCTGGCCATAATCTGCGTGGCGCTGTTCGGGCTGGTGGTATCCCCGGTGTCGTGGTCGCATCACTGGGTGTGGATGCTGCCCGCGGTGCTGGTGACCGGGATTCTGGCCTGGCGTCGCCGCAACGTTGCACTGGGCGTGGTCACCGCCACGGGTCTGGCGTTGATGCACTGGTCGCCGATTGACCTGCTGCCCAAGCATCACGAGACGACGGCGAACTGGTGGCGCCAGCTAGTCGGGATGTCCTACGTCTGGTGGGCGCTGGCCGTCATCGTCGTGGCCGGCCTCACGGTCACCGCCGCGATCGCGCCGACCCGCTCGACGCCCCGCGAGCGCACGCCGGTCGCGGCCGCCTGACGCGGCAGCGCTTCAACCGACCGCGGTCTCCGGGATCCGCGCCGGGACTGACGATTCCGCGTCGGAATCTTTTGTGTCACCGTCTTCGGCACTGCCGTCCTTGACCGTGGCGGCGTAGATGTCGACGTATTCCTGACCGGACAGGCCCATCAGCTCGTACATCACCTCGTCGATGACGGCGCGCTCGATGAAGTGGTTTCCGGCCAGGCCGTCGAACCGGGAGAAGTCCATCGGCTTGCCGAAACGGACGGTGACGCGGCCGAACCGCAGCCGCGTCGTACCGGGCGGGTTCACCACATCGGTGCCGATCATCGCCACCGGGATCACCGGGACGCCCGTCTGCAGGGCGAGTCGCGCCAGGCCGGTCTTGCCCTTGTAGAGCCGCCCGTCCGGTGAGCGAGTGCCCTCGGGGTACATGCCCAGCAATTTGCCCTGGCCCAGCAACCGCTCCGCGGTCGTCAGAGCGGCCTGAGCGGCTTCGGCATCGGTACGGTCGATCGGCACCTGACCGACAGCGGTATAGAACCAGCGGTTGAACCTGCCCTTGATGCCGGTACCGGTGAAGTACTCGGCCTTGGCGAGGAACGTGATCCGGCGACGCACCACCAGCGGCAGGAAGAAGCTGTCCATCACCGCCAAGTGGTTGCTGGCCAGAATCGCCGGGCCAGAACTGGGAATGTGCTCTAGCCCTTCGACTTTGGGACGGCCGATCAAAGACAGCAACGGACCGAGGAGGACGTACTTAAACAGGTAGTACCACATTGGCCCTCCCTCTCGCCCACACCCGTTGGTGACTGCGCCAACTGTACCCACCCGCGCTGAGTCCGACCACCTCGCGAGCGCTGCCCCGGCGCCGGGTCACTCCTGGACCGTCACGGGGATGGACTGATAACCCGTCTTGGCGGCGGCCTTGCCGTTGGTCCGCGAGGCGGGCGGTTCGGCGTCGCCGGCCACGTCCTCCGGCGGCGTCGCCGTGCGATCGATGTCGTCGACGATGGCCTGAATCACTCCCAGCAGGGCGACACTGTGATCGGCGATGACCGTCACCAACGGATGCTGCTCACCATTGACCGCCGCGGCCAGTGCGCACACCGGGCACCACACCTGCTGGCACTTACCGGGCGTGCCGCCCGTGGCCATGGTGGCCGCCGCCCGCACGGCCGGGTCGATGCCGTCCAGGATCGCCTGGGCGAGCCTGCGCAACTCGGGACCGATCTCGGTATGACCCGTACTCACTTCGGCCATACCTCCGGATCGGGTTGGAAACGAACAGTCAATTCACTGCCCCGCAGATGCGCGTCAAGCACGGTACAACGGCGCAGCACAGAGGCTAGCCGAACCCGGCGCCGCACACCGCCGGCGCTGACGATCAGGTCGTCGTCGGATCTGCCCAGGGCCAGGGATCCGGCGTCGAGTTGCGGCAACGACAGCCGCATCCGGTACACGGACTCCAGACCCGTCCCGGATTCCAGATCGACGACCGGGTGCAGCGGCCCGGGCGGGGCGGCACCGCGCCGCCGTCGGGCGCTGTCAAGCAGCCCGCCCAGGGCCTTGGGGCCGATCGGCTCCCCCGCCTGGTGCGGCACCAGAACCAATGCGACGTCGCCGATTGTGGCGTCGAGTTCTTCGAGCACCGCGCGTTGCTCGGCAATGCGTTCGGCGTACCAGTAGAACGCGGGATGGTCGGGCAAGCTGCTGTACTCGTAGGTCTCGTCGCGCACCAGAACCTGGTTGACCAGCAACTCCTCGACCCGCACTCCCATCAGCGCCAACGACCCCAGCGTGCGGGCGGCCTCTGCGGCGACCACCCGCTCCGGTGTGAGCACCAGGTGCGCGCTGAGCAGGTCGCCGTCGGTCAGCAGCGAGCTCAGCCGGTCAACGCCGGCGCTGGTGCGTTCCAGCAGTTGTACCACCGCGGCCGAGCGCGGGTCCTCCACGCCGATACTCAGCCGCCGGTGTCGCGGCCAGGCGCGTTCCACGTACAGGCCGAATGTGGCCGGCAGGGTCAGCATCCGTAAGGCGTCGGCCGTCGAGGCGCAGTCGACGATGATGCGATCCCACCGGCCCGACATCGCAAGCTCGCCGACGGCGTGCAGTCCGAGGACTTCCTGAATCCCGGGCAACGCCGAAAGTTCTTCGGGCGCAATGCGACTGAGCTCCGACTCGGGGAACCGGGCATCGAGGGCGGCTACTACGTCGCGCCAGCGGTCCTCGAGCAGGGCCAGGGTGTCCAGGGCCAGGGCGTCGAGAAAGCCGCCGCCGGCCTCCGAGTCGTCGGCATGCACGCGGACGGGTTCGCCGTGGCCGGTCGGCGGGACCGGGATGCCCAGGACGTCGCCCAGCGAGTGGGCCTGGTCGGTGGAGACCACCAGCACGCGCTGCCCGGCGCTGGCATCGCCGACCGCGGTCGCAGACGCCAGAGTGGACTTCCCTACCCCGCCCTTGCCGACAAAGAGGCTGATCCGCGCCGGGGTAGGCGGAACGGAATCACTCAGCCCTCGACTCGTTTCTTCAGATCCTTCAAGGCGCCGTCGATCAGCCGGCGTTCGGCCTTGCGCTTGAGCATGCCAATCATGGGAACGGCCAGGTCGACCGCGAGCTCGTACGTCACGTCGGTGCCGGAACCCTTGGGCGCCAGGAGGTACGAGCCTTCCAGGGACTTGAGCAGGGAGCTGGATTCCAGCGTCCAACTCAGCGACTCACGGTCGGCGGGCCACTCGTAGTTCATGATCAGGGTGTCCTTGAAGATCCCCGCGTCCATCAGCATCCGCGCCTTTTTGGGGTAGCCGTCGTCGGTGGCCTCCAGGACTTCGACTTTCTTGTATTCGTTGATCCAGTCCGGGTAGGACTCGATGTCGGCGATCGCCTTCATCACCTCGGCCGGGTCTGCGTCGATGTAGATCGTCTGGTTCGTCTTGTCCGCCACTTGGCTGCTTCCCTTTCCCGGTCAACCCCGGTCAATTGCGGGAGTGCCCCAAATCTCCCGGCAGAAACGGTACTCTCTCTCGCCTGTCTTGATGCCAGTCTTGACCCGGTTAAACTACCGGAGAACTTCCCACGGGACGCTGGCGTTCCAGGGTCGTTTTAACCTCGAACGCCATATTCTTGCCCGCCACGCGACGACGGTGCGTCATTTTGGCCAGGTTCAGCCTGGCCAGCTCGGACGCCGGGACGCCGGTCGGTTCCGCGTGGAGGAAGTAGTGCAAGATCACCCCGTCCATCGACGGTTCCAGCCAGACCTCCATGGTGCCGGTCACCGGGCCGCTCACCGCCCACCGGATGCCCTTCTCGGCACGGTCCTCGGTGACCTGCAGGTGCAGGTCCGGCCACCACCGGCTCCACTTCGAGCGATCTGCGATGGCGGCCCCGACCAGTGCGCCAGCGGCGGCGACGTAGGTTTCGTCGGCGATCTGGATGCTGTTCATCGCCTCAGCTTCACATACCCGCGCGAGCGGGATCAGTGCAGCCCTCGGCCTCTCCCGCAATCGCGCCCGACGTCCACCGGCCGTGGCCATACTGCGCGAATGTCCCCGATAGGCTGGGTGACAGCAAGCCGCCGGCATACAGCGACCACCCCTAGGTCAAGCGAGGTAAAGAGAGTGCGTTCGTACAGTGTCCCCGCCCGCTTCTCCGTCTACGACCACGACAACGTCGCGGCCGTGGTGTACGAGCATGAGCGGAACGACCCCGACTATGTGATCTACCGACGGCGGGTCGACGGGGTCTGGACGGACGTCACCTGCGCCGAAGCCGCTGACCAAATTCGTTCGACCGCGCTGGGTTTGATCTCGCTGGGGGTCCAGACCGGCGACCGGGTGTCGATCTTCTCGGCCACCTGCTACGAGTGGGCGATCTTGGATCTGGCGATTTTGTCGGTAGGTGCGGTGACCGTGCCGATCTACGAGACATCGTCGGCCGAGCAGGTGCGCTGGGTCCTGCAGGACTCCGAAGCGGTGCTGGCGTTCGCCGAGACCGATGCGCACGCCGCGATCGTCACCGAGCTCACCGGCGAGCTGCCCGCCCTGCGCCGGGTGCTGCATATCAACGGCTCCGGCCCGAAAGCGCTGGAGCAGTTGGTGGAGGCCGGCGCCTCGGTCGATGCGGCCGAACTGACGGCGCGGCAGCAGGGGCTTGACGCCGACGCGCCCGCGACCCTCATCTACACCTCTGGCACCACGGGACGGCCGAAAGGCTGCCAACTCACCCATTCGAATCTGCTGCACGAGATCCGCGGCACCAGCGAGTGCCTGCCCACGCTCTTGTGCGAGGGTCAGCGGCTGCTGGTCTTCTTGCCGCTGGCCCACGTCCTCGCCCGGGCATTGACCCTGGCGGCCTTCACCAGCAAAGTCACCGTGGGATTCACCAGTGACATCAAAAACTTGCTGCCACTGCTGGCCGAGTTCAAACCGACTGTGGTCGTGTCGGTTCCGCGAGTATTCGAAAAGGTGTACAACACCGCCGAGCAGAATGCCGCCAATGACGGCAAAGGCCCTATTTTCAAGGCGGCCGCGCAGACGGCGGTCGATTGGAGCCGCGCCCAGGACGACGGCAAGCCAGGGCTGGTCCTGCGGGCCAAGCATGCGCTGTTCGACCGGCTGGTCTACGGGAAGCTGCGCGCCGCGCTGGGCGGTGAGTGCCACGCCGCGGTATCGGGCGGGGCGCCGCTGGGCGCGCGGCTGGGGCACTTCTACCGCGGTGTCGGAGTGACCATCTACGAGGGGTACGGACTCACCGAGACCAGTGCGGCCATCACCGTGAACCAGATCAACGGCCTCAAGATCGGCACCGTGGGCAAGCTGGTGCCGGGCAACAGCCTGCGTATCGCCGAGGACAAGGAACTGCTGGTACGCGGCGGGGTGGTGTTCACCGGCTACTGGCGCAACGAGCAGGCCACCGCGGAGGCCTTCACCGACGGTTGGTTCCGCACCGGCGATCTCGGTGCCGTCGACGAAGACGGGTTCGTCAGCATCACCGGCCGAAAGAAAGAGCTCATCGTCACCGCGGGTGGCAAGAACGTGGCACCCGCGGTGCTGGAGGATCAACTGCGGGCCCACCCGCTGATCAGTCAGGCGATGGTCGTCGGGGACGCCAAGCCGTTCATCGGCGCACTGATCACCATCGACCCCGAAGCCATCGAGGGCTGGAAGCAGCACCATCACAAGGCCTCCGCTGCGACGGTTGGTGATCTGGCCACGGACCCGGACCTGCTCGCCGAGGTGGACGCGGCGGTCAAGAAAGCCAACCAGCAGGTGTCCCACGCCGAGTCGATCCGGAAGTTCCGCATCCTGCCGGTCGACTTCACCGAGGACACCGGTGAGCTGACGCCGACGATGAAGGTCAAGCGCAACGTGGTCGCCGAGAAGTTCGCCTCCGACATCGAGGCGATCTACTCGAAGGACTGATAGCGGGTGGCTCAGGCCCCGCCGTCCAGCAAGCCCGCGAGCCGCGCGGCCAGGAGGTCCCAGCGCCACTGCGTTCGCACCCATTCGCGGCCGGCGGCGCCCATGGCGGCAGCACGGTCGCGATCGATCAACAGCTCGGTGACCGCCTCGCCGATCTCTGCCACCGAGTTGCCGTCGACCACTAAGCCAGTCTTGTTGTGCTGCACAGCTTCCGGGGCTCCGCCGGAGTCGCCGGCCACCACCGGTATGCCGGTGGCCGATGCCTCCAGGAAGACGATGCCGAGACCTTCGACGTCCATACCCGCGCCGCGGGTGCGGCAGGGCATCGCGAACACGTCGGCCATGGCGTGGTGGGCGGGCAGCTCATCGCCGGGGACGCCGCCGGTGAAGGTGACGTGGTCCTCGACCTCGCAGTCGCGCGTCAGCTTGCGCAAAGTCTCGAGGTAAGGGCCACCGCCGACGATGGCGAGCGCGGCGCCCTCGACCCGCCGCCGGATCGCGGGCAAGGCTTGGATCAGCATGTCCTGGCCTTTGCGGGGCACCAACCGCGATAGGCACACGACGGTGGGCCGCTCGCCCAGCCGATAGCGTCGACGCAGTTCGGCGCGCGCGGCGGGGTCTGGGTGGAAGCGGTCGCTGTCCACGCCGGGCGGGAGGTATTCCAGTGCGGCTTTTGGCCCGAACGCCGGCGCGAATCTAGACCGGGTGTAGCGGCTGACGAAGGTCACGACGTCGGTGTGGTCGCCGATGCTTCGCAGCACCGATCGAGCGACCGGCAGCATCGACCAGCCGACTTCGTGGCCGTGGGTGCTGGCCAGCACCCGCTTGGCGCCGGCCTGCCGGGCGCGCGGTGCGAGTAATGCCAGCGGGGCGGCCGCGCCGAACCACACGGTGTCGATGTGGTTCTCTTCGATCAGCCGGCGCATCCGGGTGTCGACGGTGGGCACGGGCAGCATCAGCGTGGTCGGGTGGCGCACCACCCGATAGCCCGCCGACTCGGCCGCTTCGTCAAAAGCCTCGGCGCCCTTCCACTTTGGTGCGTAGACGGTGACGCTGTGGGACTTGGAGTCGACGAGTCGGTTGACGAACTCTCCCAGATAAGACTGGATCCCTCCGCGCCGCGGGGGAAAGTCGTTGGTTACCAGCAGGACCCGGCTCACAGGGTGAGGTTAGCGGGCGACGACGCGCGCCGCGGGAGCGGCGCGTTGAGGAGCCCGCTCAATCAAACCCAGCGGGCGACGACGCGCGCCGCGGGAGCGGCGCGTTGAGGAGCCCCGGCCGCGCCGGCGACGAGGGTGCGCCGAATGCCAGTCGCCACGGCGTGTCGTTGTACAGACACGCACGCTCGCGGTGAGACGGGGTCAAGCGTGCCCGGTCATCCACCGCTGCCAGCGCGGCAGCAGACCGGCGACGTCGATTCCCAGCGCCTGATCGACGGCGGTGGCCAGATCAGAGTGCCCGACCCCACATGCGTCCACGTAGAGTTCGCGCAGCTTCCCCGGTCCGTAGGTGTCGGCGACGAACCGGGTGAACCACCACGCCCGGTCATAGGCCAGGGAGCGTTGCGGCCCAGGGTTGTCGAGATCGTCGTCCGTCGGTAGCGCCGCAACGGACGATGCCGCATCGGTGGGCAGCGCCGTCGGCGGCCGGGCGACGAAGTCGGCCACTCCTTCGGTGAGCCAGCGCGGCGCGTCCAGCGCGGTGTCGACTCGGGCCGCGTAGTGAAAAAGCTCATGGCTCAGCACTATTCGTAGTGCGCCCGCCGTCATGTGCGCCGCACCGGGAGCCAACACGATCCGGGCGTCGACCATCGTCCGGGCCACTGGATCGACCCGCTCGGCTACCGTCACGGCCGCGATATCCGCCCATTGCGAGGCCGGCCCACCACCCGCGGACTGCTCAAACTGCTGATCCGACCCGGTGGCCACCACCACGATGTCACGCGTCCAGTCCGGCCCCCAGAACCCCACCACCGCATCGATGGCATTACCGAGATCAGCGGCTGCCCGTGTCAGCAGCTGATCGGCGCCCGGACCGCCCAGGTTGACCAATCGCACCGTGCGATCACCGATCAGAGACGTCCTCGGTGCCGGGTCGGCGCGGGCAATCGTCGGCGCGGACGCTGCGGGAGCCTCGCGCAGCGGCAACAGCAATGCCGCGATCAGCTCAGCGGTGAAGACACACGCCAGCAGTACTTGGAGCCGACGCCGCGTGGGCGGAGCCGTCAGTAGCGCCGGGCGTCGTAGATGGGGCCGGACGAGTCCATCGGGACCACCCGAACCGGCTGGCCGTAGGTGGACGAGTGGACCATCATGCCGTCACCGACATAGATGCCGGCGTGCGATGCGTCGGAGTAGAACGTCAACACATCGCCGGGCTGCAGGTCACCCAGCGACACCGGCTGACCGCCGTGGGCCAGCGCCTGGCTGGAGTGCGGCAGCGAGATGCCGGCCTGCTGGAACGCCCACATCACCAGCCCGGAGCAGTCGAATCCGCCGGGAGCGGCACCGCCCCACACGTAGGGACTGCCGATCTGGGTCAACGCAGCCTGCACGACGACCGCACGGTCGCCGCTGCCACCGCCACCCGTGAAGGGCACGTTGGACGCACCGCCGGGCGCCGGCATCTCACCGGGGACGCCTTCCGGCGGCACCGGCGCGCCGGGCGGCAGCGCATCGGGAGCACCGGGGCCACGGTCCGGTACCCGGTCGGGCGCCGGCCCGGGGTTGGCCAGCGCGGTGCGCTGGTCCGGGGTCAGTGCTTGATACTGCGACTTGACGACGGCGATCTGTACCTGCAGCTGACTCTGCTTGTGCTGCAGGTTCGCCCGCACAGCCGCGGCCTGCTCGGCGGCGGCCTTGGCGTCGGCGGCAGACTTGGCGGAAGCCTGCTCGGCCTTGACGGCCTCCTCGCCGGCGGCCTTGAAGCTGGCCATCTGGGACGACATCTGTCCCGCCATCACCCGCTGGATCGTCAGCCCGTCGATCAGCGACTGCGGCGACGCGGCGGTCAGGATGGCGTCCAAGCCGTCGGTGCGACCGCCCATGTACGTCGCGGCGGCGACTTTGTTGACCGCACCCTGGAAGTTGGCCAGGCGAGCTCTCGCGGCTTCCAGCTTGGCCTGGTCGTCGGTCAGCTTCCGCTCGGCCGCCTGCTGGGCCGCCAGCTTCTCGTTCAAGTCCAGCTGAGCGCTGTGCATCGCCTCGGTGGTCTGCTCGGCCTGCCGGGAGAGCTCGTTGAGTTTCGCCAGTGCGTCATCGGCAGGATCGGCGAACGCGCCGGCCGCTGTAATACCCGAGAACACAACGAAGCTCGCGAACGAACCGATGGCGAACCGCTTGAACACGCGCGCGATCGAATGCCTACAGTCGAGCCTCAAGATTTGCTTCCTTAAACTGCCATCGACGTAAATGCGCCGAGCGGGTTTAGGTCTCAAACAGGTTACGAAACGATATCGACGTTTGTCCAAAGGGGGGAGTTAAGAAATTAGGAAGATTTATGGCATTTCTATGTGAGACAGGGTTTCTGGCTGTGGCCGACCATACACCACCCGTCAGGCCACTCCCTTAGGCGACACAGCGCGCTCGCGCCGGATCGGCACGAGGCGCAACCGCGGCGCCAGCCCGGCCTCGGCCAACGTCTCCAACGCGACTTGTTCGTCGTACGAAAGGGTTTCGGGCACCCCGAGCAGAACGCTCACCACGCACTCGCGGCACCCGGGGCCGCGGACCGCGCAATCGTCGCAATCAATCACCACCGGCTCCCCCGGCCTGGCCGCCGCGCCACCGGTCCTTTCGGTTCCGCTGCTGTGTGCCATCTGGCTGGGTCCTCTCCCTAGCGCTTCAACTCTTGAGTCGAACTGCACCGCACGGTAACGCCGGGCACCGACAACAACACCCGGCGTGGGAACCGAAGGGTGTCAGTGCGGATGCCTAACGTCACCGCCATGGGTGCGACCGGCGGGAATCAACTCAGCTTCGCCGGGCTGGACGACTTGCGCGCCCCCGACGAATCGCAACTACGCGAGACCACGTTCGTCGTCGTCGACCTCGAAACCACCGGCGGCCGCGCCAAGGGCCGGGAAGGCGTCACCCCGGACGCGATCACCGAGATCGGCGCGGTCAAGGTGTGCGGTGGCGCGGTCCTCGGTGAATTCGCGACACTCGTGGACCCGCAACGCAGCATCCCCCCGCAGATCGTCCGCCTGACCGGGATCACCACGGCAATGGTCTGCGATGCCCCGACCATCGAGGCCGTCCTGCCGATGTTCCTCGAGTTCGCCGGCGACTCGGTGCTGGTGGCCCACAACGCCGGCTTCGACATCGGCTTCCTGCGCGCCGCCGCCGAGCGGTGCCGGCTGCAGTGGCCGCGACCCCGGGTGTTGTGCACGGTCCGGCTGGCCCGACGGGTGCTGAGTCGCGAAGAAGCACCCAGCGTGCGGCTGGCCGAACTGGCGCGCATCTTCGCTGTGGCGACCCAGCCCACACACCGCGCTCTCGACGACGCCCGCGCCACCGTCGACGTCCTGCACGCGCTCATCGAGCGGGTCGGCAACCAGGGCATCCACACCTACGCCGACCTGCGCTCGTACCTGCCCGACGTCACACCCGCGCAGCGCCGCAAGCGCGTCCTGGCCGACGGTCTGCCGCGCCGGCCGGGGGTTTACCTGTTCCGCGGCCCGGCCGGTGAAGTGCTCTACGTGGGCACCGCGGTGGACCTGCGCCGCCGGGTGAGCCAGTATTTCAACGGCAGCGACCCACGTGGCCGGATGAAGGAAATGGTGGGCCTCGCGACCGGCGTGGACCACGTCGAGTGCGCGCACGCGCTGGAAGCGGGCGTGCGCGAGTTACGACTGCTGGCCGCGCACGCCCCGCCCTACAACCGCCGCTCGAAGTTCCCGCACCGCTGGTGGTGGGTAGTGCTGACCGACGAGGCGTTCCCCCGGTTCTCGGTGATCCGAAATCCACGGCACGAGCGCGCCATCGGCCCGTTCCGGTCGCGTACCGACGCAGCGGACACCGCGGCACTGCTGGCCCGCTTCACCGGTGTACGGACGTGCACCAGACGGCTGGCCCGGTCGGCGCTGCATGGTCCGGTCTGCCCCGAGGTGGAGCTGGCACCCTGCCCCGCGCCGCGCGACGTGACGGCCGCGCAGTACGGCGACGCGACGCGGCACGCCCAGGCGTTGATCGACGGGTCGGACAACTCACCGCTGGCCGCCGCCGTCGACGAGGTCGCGGCCCTGGCCGCACGGCACCTCTACGAGAGCGCGGCCCGGCTGCGCGACCACGTCGCCACCGCAGTCGAGGCGTTGTGGCGTGGGCAGCGCCTGCGGGCCTTGAGCGCGCTGCCCGAGCTGATCGCCGCGGCACCCGACGGAGAGGGCGGCTACCAGTTCGCGGTCATCCGGCACGGCCAGCTCGCGGCCGCGGGCGGCGCCCGGCGCGGCGTGCCCCCGATGCCGGTGGTGGAGGCGATCCAGGCCGGCGCCCAGACGGTCCTGCCGGCGCAGGCTCCGCTGGGTGGTGCATTGGTCGAGGAAACGGCCCTCATCGCGCGCTGGCTGGCCGCACCCGGGGTGCGCATCGTGCGGGTGAGCGCCGGCGATACGGGCTGGGCGTCGCCGCTGGGCGCGGCGGGCGCGTGGGCGGAGTGGGCGGCCACCGCAAGGTCCGCGCGGCTGGCCGGCCGCCAGGCCGAAAAGCAGTCAGACCTGCTGGCTGAACCGCACCCATCGCGCGAGCAGGTGTTCGGCCGCCCCGCTGTCGATCGCGGCGGCGGCCCGCCGCAGCCCGTCCTCCCACGCCGGCAACCATTCAGCGCGGCTGGATAGCCCGGCGTGTGCGACGAGTGCCCCTGCGGCGTTGAGCACCACTGCGTCGCGCACCGGCCCCTGAGTGCCGGCCAGCACCGCATGCACCTCAGCGGCGTTGGCCGCGGCGTCACCGCCGCGCAGCTCGTCGAGCTCAGCGCGCGCGAACCCGAATCCGGCGGGATCGAACTTCAGCTTGTCCACGGTGCCCGCCTGCACCCGCCAGATGGTGCTCGTCGTGGTGGTGGTGAGCTCGTCGAGTCCGTCGTCGCCATGCACCACCAACACACTGGACCGGCGTGCAGCAAACACCCCGGCCATCACCTCAGCCAGGTCAGCGAACGCGCAACCGATCAGTCCAGCTCGCGGCCTAGCCGGATTCGTCAGCGGCCCAAGGAGATTGAACACCGTCGGCACCCCGATCTCGCGGCGCACCACGGACGCGTGGCGGTAGGACGGATGAAACTGAGGTGCGAAGCAAAACCCGATCCCCACCTCAGCGAGGCTGCGCGCGACCTCCTCGGGCCCCAGGTCGATGCGCACCCCGAGCGCCTCGAGGGTGTCCGCACCGCCGGACAACGAGGACGCCGCCCGGTTGCCGTGTTTGACCACCGGCACGCCCGCGGCCGCCACCACGATGGAAGCCATGGTGGACAGATTCACCGTGTTCACCCCGTCGCCACCGGTTCCGACGATGTCGACCGCGTCGTCGGGGATGGCGCCGGCCGGCATCGCACGGGCATGGTCGAGCATCACTCCGGCCAGTTCGCTGACTTCGTCGGACGTCGGCACCTTCATCTTCATCGCCACCGCGAACGCCGCGATCTGGGCCGGCTGCGCCGCGCCGGTCATGATCTGGTCCATCGCCCAGGCGGCCTGACCCCGCAGCAAGTTCCGCCGGTCCGTCAGCCGCCCCAGCACCCGCGGCCAGGACGGCGCGGCGGGCGAACAACCCTCAGACGACGCAGCCACGTCGCCGATGGTCCCACGAGAATCTCCCCTGCTCCCAACCACGCGCCCGGAAGCGCCGAAGACCCCGCGCGACACGAAATCTCAGAAATTTGTGACCCGGGTAGTCTTCGACAACTACAAAGCGTCATACTTGCGGATGTGACGAGTGCTGTAGGGACCTCGGGTACTGCGATTACGTCGCGAGTCCATTCGCTGAACCGCCCCAACATGGTCAGTGTTGGCACCATAGTGTGGCTTTCCAGCGAGCTAATGTTCTTTGCTGGCCTGTTCGCGTTCTACTTCACGGCGCGAGCGCAGGCCGGCGGGAACTGGCCTCCGCCGCCGACCGAGCTGAATCTGTATCAGGCGGTGCCGGTGACGCTGGTGCTGATCGCGTCGTCGTTCACCTGCCAGATGGGCGTGTTCGCGGCCGAGCGCGGCGACGTTTTCGGCCTGCGCCGCTGGTACGTGATCACCTTCCTGATGGGGCTGTTCTTCATCTGCGGCCAGGCATATGAGTACGTGCACCTGGTGACGCACGGGACCACCATTCCCGGCAGCGCCTACGGCAGCGTGTTCTATCTGGCCACCGGGTTCCACGGCCTGCACGTGACCGGCGGTCTGATCGCGTTCATCTTCCTGCTGGTCCGCACCACGATGAGCAAGTTCACTCCGGCCCAGGCCACCGCCAGCATCGTCGTCTCGTACTACTGGCACTTCGTCGACATCGTGTGGATTGCGTTGTTCGCCGTGATCTATTTCATCCGATGAGCCCGCGGCTCCGAATACACCAATGAACAGGAGTGCTCGGTTGAAGAAAATGGGGTTCACCCGATTCGGTGCCGGTAAGAGCGACCGGTCCCGGCGGCGTCTGCACCGTCGGTTGTCCGGCGGCCTCTTGCTGATGATCGCGCTCACCATCGCCGGTGGCCTGGCGGCCATCCTGACACCCACGCCGCAGGTCGCGGTCGCCGACGAGTCGGGCTCGGCGTTGCTGCGGACCGGCAAGCAGCTCTTCGACACGTCATGCGTGTCCTGCCACGGCGCCAACCTGCAGGGCGTGCCCGACCACGGGCCCAGCCTGATCGGCGTCGGCGAGGCGGCCGTCTACTTCCAGGTGTCGACCGGCCGGATGCCCGCCATGCGCGGCGAGGCTCAGGCACCGCGCAAGGAGCCGATCTTCGACGAGGCTCAGATCGACGCGATCGGTGCCTTCGTGCAGTCCAACGGTGGCGGCCCCACCGTCGTACGCAACCCCGACGGCAGCCTGGCGATGCAGTCGCTGCGCGGCTCAGACCTGGGCCGCGGCGGCGACCTGTTCCGGCTCAACTGCGCTTCCTGCCACAACTTCACCGGTAAGGGCGGGGCACTGTCGTCGGGCAAGTACGCCCCCGACCTGGGCGAGGCCAACGAGCAGCAGATCCTGACCGCGATGCTGACCGGCCCGCAGAACATGCCGAAGTTCGCCGACCGCCAGCTGTCCTTCGAGTCGAAGAAAGACATCATCGCCTACGTGCGGACCGCCGCCGAGGAACGCTCGCCGGGCGGCTACGGACTGGGTGGATTCGGACCCGCACCTGAGGGCATGGCGATGTGGATCATCGGCATGGTCTCGGCGATCGGGCTGGCACTGTGGATTGGGGCGCGCGCATGAGCGACGAGTCTGAAGTGACGCAAACCGCGAAGACCGGTTCCGACACCGACACCACCACGCACGCGGGCCGGACCGAGCCCGACGACGCGGCGCTGGCCGGCATGTCCCGTGAGGAACTGCTCGCGCTCGGCAGCGAGATGGACGGCGTCCAGATCGTCTACAAGGAGCCGCGCTGGCCCGTCGAGGGCACCAAGGCCGAGAAGCGTGCCGCGCGCGGCGTCGCCAATTGGCTTTTGCTGGGTGGCTTTTTCGGGCTGGCCCTGTTGCTGGTCTTCCTGTTCTGGCCGTGGGAGTACAAGCCGAACGGCAGCCCGGGTAACTTCCTGTACTCGCTGGCCACCCCGCTGTACGGCTTCACCTTCGGAATGTCGATCCTGTCGATCGCCATCGGCGCGGTGCTGCTGCAGAAACGCTTTATCCCCGAAGAGATCACGATTCAGGACCGCCACGACGGCGCCTCCCGGGAGATCGACCGCAAGACGGTGGTGGCCAACCTGGCCGACGCCTACGAGGGATCGACGGTAGGTCGCCGCAAGCTGATCGGCGCGTCGCTGGGGATCGGCCTCGGCGCGTTCGGCCTGGGCACCCTGGTCGCGTTTGCCGGCGGCCTGATCAAGAACCCGTGGAAGCCGGTCGTTCCCACCGCCGAGGGTATGAAGGCGGTGCTGTGGACGTCGGGCTGGACCCCGCGCTTCAAGGGCGAGACGATCTACCTGGCGCGCGCGACCGGGGCCCACGACGGACCTCCGTACACCAAGATGCGCCCCGAGGACATGGACGCCGGGGGCATGGAGACCGTCTTCCCCTGGCGCGAGTCCGACGGCGACGGGACCACCGTCGAGTCGCACGAGAAGTTGTCGGCGATCTCGCTGGGTGTGCGCAACCCCGTGATGCTCATCCGGATCAAGCCCAGCGACGTGGACCGCGTGGTCAAGCGTCAGGGACAGGAGAGCTTCAACTTCGGCGAGTTCTTCGCATACACCAAGGTGTGCTCGCACTTGGGTTGCCCCGCATCGCTTTACGAGCAGCAGTCCTACCGAATCCTGTGCCCGTGTCACCAGTCGCAGTTCGACGCATTGCACTTCGCCAAGCCGATCTTCGGCCCGGCGGCCCGTGCGTTGGCGCAGCTGCCCATCACAATCGACTCCGACGGGTATTTCGTCGCCAACGGTGACTTCATCGAACCCGTGGGACCGGCATTCTGGGAGCGCACAACAACATGAGTCCAAAATTGAGTCCCCCGAAGATCGGCGATGTCCTGGCGCGCCAGGGCAATGACATCGACTCCCGGTACCACCCGTCAGCGGCGGTGCGTCGTCAGCTCAACAAGGTGTTCCCGACGCACTGGTCCTTCCTGTTGGGTGAGATCGCGCTGTACAGCTTCATCGTGCTGCTGATCACCGGCGTGTACCTGACGTTGTTCTTCGACCCGTCGATGGCGGAGGTCACCTACAACGGCGTCTATCAGCCGCTGCGCGGCGTGGAGATGTCGCGGGCCTACGAGACGGCGCTGAACATCTCGTTCGAAGTCCGCGGTGGCCTGTTCGTCCGTCAGATCCACCACTGGGCGGCGTTGATGTTCTCGGCGTCGATCATGGTGCACCTGGCCCGCATCTTCTTCACCGGCGCGTTCCGCCGGCCGCGTGAGGCCAACTGGGTGATCGGGTCGCTGCTGCTGATCCTGTCGATGTTCGAGGGCTACTTCGGCTACTCGCTGCCCGACGACCTGCTCTCCGGTATCGGACTGCGCGCGGCGCTGTCATCGATCACGCTCGGCATGCCGATCATCGGTACCTGGCTGCACTGGGCGCTGTTCGGCGGCGACTTCCCCGGCACGATCCTCATCCCCCGCCTCTACGCCCTGCACATCCTGCTGATTCCGGGCATCATCCTGGCCCTGATCGGCGCACACATGGCGCTGGTGTGGTTCCAGAAGCACACCCAGTTCCCCGGCCCGGGCCGCACCGAGCACAACGTGGTCGGCGTGCGCGTCATGCCGACGTTCGCGGTCAAGTCCGGTGCGTTCTTCGCCTGCATCGTCGGTGTGCTGGGCCTGATGGGCGGACTGCTGCAGATCAACCCGATCTGGAACCTGGGTCCGTACAAGCCATCTCAGGTGTCGGCGGGCTCGCAGCCAGACTTCTACATGATGTGGACGGAAGGCCTGGCCCGTATCTGGCCGCCATGGGAGTTCTACTTCTGGCACCACACCATTCCGGCCGTCGTGTGGGTCGCGATCATCATGGGGCTGGTGTTCGGCCTGCTGGTCGTCTACCCGTTCCTGGAAAAGCGGTTCACCAAGGACTACGCGCACCACAACCTGCTGGTGCGGCCGCGGGACGCTCCGGTGCGCACCGCAATCGGCTCGATGGCGATCACGTTCTACATGGTGCTGACGCTGTGCGCGATGAACGACATCATCGCGTTCAAGTTCCACATCTCGCTGAACGCGACGACGTGGATCGGGCGTATCGGCATGGTGATCCTGCCGCCGCTGGTCTACTTCATTGCCTACCGGTGGGCCGTGGGGCTGCAGCGCAGTGACCGTTCGGTGCTCGAGCACGGCATCGAGACCGGCATCATCAAGCGGCTGCCGCACGGTGCCTACATCGAGCTGCACCAGCCGCTGGGACCGGTCGACGACCACGGCCACCCACTGCCGCTGGAGTACCAGGGCGCGGCACTGCCCAAGAAGATGAACAAGCTGGGCTCGGCCGGCTCACCGGGCAGCGGCAGCTTCCTGCGCGCCGACCCGGCGTCGGAGGACTCGGCGCTGCGCGAGGCGAGCCACGCCTCTGAGGTACGTGCCCTGACCGCCCTGCGGGAGCACCAGGAGGACTCTAACGGCTCCTCCATCGGCTCCAACGGGCACTCCAACGGGCACGGCTAGGAAGAGCCCAGCGAAGCGCACAGCCGCCGCCTCCCGTCTTTCCGGGGGCGGCGGCTTTGCTTTCTCCGCGGTGCGCCCCGGGCGTCGGGTGTGCGCCGAAGGCGGCTTCGCGTTAAGAATCCCGCCATCGCTGCACACTCGAAGCCGTGGACGCACACCAGAACGCGCGCACCACCAAGAGCACCGCGAAACTCAGTGAGCTACCTGGCCGCGACGGAGCTGACGCACATAGAGGATCTCGATCGCCGGCAGACCCGCGGCGATCACGCCCGCGAACCCGTAACTGACCCACGACGCGCCCTCGTGTCCGGCGGCCATCAGATAGGTCGCCACCGCGACGGCGATCAGCGACGTCCCGATAGTGCTGGTCAGTGCCAGTGCCCCGCGCAGCCAGATCCGGTCCACCACCGCACCGGACCATTCATCAAGCGCGCCATAGGCTTTGACCGACTCGCGGCGTGACTGCTCGATCGGGATGCGCGACCCCGAGCGACTGACCTGCTTGGCGGGCCTGACGGCGCCACCCTGCAGGGCTCGCGAGCGCACCACCGGTTCGGCCTGCGTCATCCGGCGGGCCCGCAACAACACCGGGATAGCTCCGGCGATGATCAGCGCGGAGACGACGATGACGGCATAGAGCACCCAGGTGGTGTGTGGGGTGCGCGCCATCTTGTGAAAGCCCCGGCCCAGATCGGCCAGCGCGACCGCCGCCGCGACGCTGACACCGACAAGCACCAGCCAGATCGCGGCGCAGGCGCCGATCATGACGCGGTCGATGATGTTCGGATTGACCACGGGGTCCGGGCCACGCCGGTATGCCGAATACTTGCCGACCATCAGCAGCTCGTCTGCGGTGAGTCGTTGGTGTTGGAGGACAACACCGTTCCGTCACTGGTGATGATCGAGCAGTTGAGTCGGCTGACACGGAAGAGGCTGGACGCCTCCACCGAACCCACATCCGACTGCGAGATCGGTGTGACGGTCATCGACCACGGGATGTAGACGTTGTGCTGCGTCCGCCGCCGGCCCGAGGCGTCGACGTAGGTCACCGAGATGATGTCGCCGGGGGCTTTGGTGCCGGTCACCGAGTAGGTGACCTGCCGTGGCCCAGCGGGCGTCGTGGTTGCCGGGGGTGGCGGTGGTGGCTCGGAGGACGGCGGTGGCGGCTCCGACGAGGGTGGCGGCTTGGTGGTGGTGATCTGGTCCTGCACCGGCGGCGCCGACGACGTGGTGGTGGTCGCCGGGTTGGCCAGCTGACTGGTCCCGGTCCGTGTCACCAGCAGCGACACCGCCACCACCAGTGAGATCGCCGCGAGGATCGCGGCCACCCCGACAACCCACGGCCAACGCGGGGACCGGTCGTCGTCGCGGTCGGCCTCGTCGTAACTGTCGTAGTCGTACAGGGCCAGATCGCCGGGCATATAGGGGCTGCTGAACAGTTCGGACTCGGGCGCCGAGTAGGCCCGAGAGTAGGCGTCCGTCTCAGCTGGCGGCTCCACGTCGCCGCCGTCGAGCGGCTCCAGGCCATCGCCGCCGTTCAACTCATCGCTGCCGGATTCCAGGTCGTCTGGCTCGCTGACAGGGTCGGGTTCGTCTGGATCCCGTCCCGGCGGATTCGGCCCGCTCATGTCTGCCTACCCTGTCCAACTGCCCAGCCAGCGCGCGGGGATCCGCGGCTGCATCCGTGCACTCTGTGAGAACTCATCGTGCCTCGGCAAACCCTACCCAACCGGCCGGTGCACAGGTCCCACGGCAAACTGCCCACCGGTCAACTGGTGACCAGATTGTGACCTTGGCGGATGCAATCAGTGCTTTTCGGGTCCGACGTAGTACTCGAAGACAAGCCCGGCCGCCGAGGAAAGGATGAAGACGACACCCGCGACGATCAGCCACGGCAGCCACAGAGCGATACCGACGGCACACACCGATCCGGACAGGGCGATCATGATCGGCCACCAGCTGTGCGGGCTGAAGAAACCCAATTCCCCTGCGCCGTCACTGATTTCAGCGCCCTCGTAGTCCTCGGGGCGGGTGTCGAGGCGGCGCGCCACGAACCGGAAGAAGGTGGCGACGATCAGCGCCAGCCCACCGGTCAGCGCCAGCGCGGTGGTGCCGGCCCACTCGACGCCGCCGTTCGCGAAGATTGCGGTCAGAATCGCGTACAGCACCGTCACCAAGACGAAAAAGGCGGCGATGAACTCGAACAACCTGGCTTCGATATGCATGAGTTGTCCTAACCTCTTGGGCTCGGGGCCAATTCGCCGCGGCGGGTTTCGAACGGATGGGTGGTGGTCGCCAGTGGCGGCTGGTTGATGGCCTGCAGCGCTTCGGCATTCGTCTTGCCGGCGATGCGCTGCTGCAGGAACGCCACGAAGTCGTTCGGCTCCACCACCCGGACCTCGAAGTTCATCATCGCGTGGTACGTGCCGCACAACTCGGCGCAGTGACCGACGAACGCGCCGGTCTGGGTGATCTCCTCAACCTGGAAACGGTTCTCCGAGTGGTTGGCCTCGGGGTTGGGTATCACGTCGCGCTTGAACAGGAACTCCGGCACCCACCAGTCGTGGATCACGTCGGCCGAGGCCATCTGGAACTCGATGCGCTTGTGGGCGGGCAACACCAGGACCGGGATCTCGGTGCTGGTGCCCAGGATCTCGACCTTGTCGAAGTTCAGGTAGGTGCGGTCTTCGGTGTTGAGACCACGGATCGGTCCGACCAGTTCTTCCCCGTGGCGGTCCTTGCCCTCCGGCTTGGAGGTCATCGCCTTCTTCTTGGCGGCGTCGGCGCCCTCGTAGTTGAACGTGTTGTCCTTGAAGGCCACACGCTGGTAGCCGAACTTCCAGTTCCACTGGAACGAGGTGATGTCGATGACGACTTCGGGATCGCTGGCCAGGTGCGTCATCTTCTCCTGCACCACGACCGTGAAGTAGAACAGCACCGAGATGATCAGGAAGGGTGTGACGGTCAGCACCAGCTCCAGCGGCATGTTGTAGCCGAACTGGCGGGGGAACTCGTCGTCGCCCTTCTTCTTCCGGTGGAAAGTGCAGGCCCAGAAGATCAGGGCCCACACGATGACGCCGACGACCAGCGAGGCGATGACGGCGCCGATCCACAGCTCGCGGTTGAGGTGGCCTTCGTGGGTGATGCCCTTCGGCCAGCCGAGCGCGAGCGCGTCCTCCCACGAGCAGCCGCTCAGGGTGACCGCCAGCACGCCCAGCGTCACTGCCATCGCGATCGGGCGGAGACGACGGGACAGGCCCCGCGCCTCTCCGGAACGGTGCCGAGACCTGCTCTGCGACAAGCTCTGCGAACTATCGTGCCCGCGACGTGCCACGTTGACGCCTCCTGTATCGCAAGCTGGGCCGGCCGGCTTTCGGCCGAGTCGGCTAACTCGGATGTCGAATACTACGCAGCGTAGACCACACCGCTTCCCCGGGCGACTGCCTGGTCACTGCGACCCGCCGGGCGCGGCGCGCACGGCGACCCGACATGGTCTTCCGGACTGCGGCATACTGGGGCGCCGTGTGTGGATTGTTGGCCTTCGTCGCCGCTCCCCCGGGCTTGGACGGGCCTGCCGGAGCCGATGCCGCGGCAGCGCATGCCGCCGAGGCCGACGGCGCGATCGCGCGCGCATCGCACCTGATGCGGCATCGCGGACCCGACGAACCGGGCACCTGGGCCGACCCTGACGCGGACGGGTCGGTGGTCTTCGGTTTCAACCGCCTCTCCATCATCGACATCGCGCATTCCCACCAGCCGCTGAGCTGGGGACCGCCGGAGGCGCCGGGCCGCTACGTGCTGGTGTTCAACGGCGAGATCTACAACTACCTGGAGCTGCGCGAGGAACTGCGCACCCAGCACGGCGTCGTATTCGCCACCGACGGCGACGGTGAAGCCATCGTCGCGGGCTTCCATCATTGGGGCACCGACCTGCTCAAGCGCTTGCGCGGCATGTTCGCCTTCGCGCTGTGGGACACCGTCACCCGGGAGCTGTTCTGCGCCCGCGACCCGTTCGGCATCAAGCCGCTGTTCATGGCGACCGGCGCCGGCGGCACCGCAGTGGCGAGCGAGAAGAAATGCCTACTCGACCTGGCTGACTTGATCGGCTTCGACGCTGGGGGCTCCGGGATCGATGAACGCGCGGTGCAGCACTACACCGTCCTGCAGTACGTGCCAGAACCCGAGACGTTGCACCGCGGCGTGCGCCGGCTCGAGTCGGGCTGCTACGCCCGGATCCGGCCGGGGTCGGCGCCGGCGGTCACGCGATATTTCGTTCCTCGGTTTGCCGCGGTGCCGATCACGTCGGGCACCGAACAGGCCCGCTACGACGAGATCACCGCGGTGCTCGAGGACTCGGTGGCCAAGCACATGCGCGCCGACGTCACCGTCGGGTCGTTTCTGTCCGGCGGCATCGACTCCACGGCCATCGCGGCCCTGGCGATCCGGCACAACCCGCGCCTGATCACCTTCACCACCGGCTTCGAGCGCGAGGGCTTCTCCGAACTCGACGTCGCGGTGGCATCGGCGGAGGCGATCGGGGCCCGGCACATCGCGAAGGTGGTGAGCGCCGAGGAGTTCGTGGGCGCGCTGCCCGAGATCGTCTGGTACCTCGACGAGCCGGTCGCCGACCCGGCGCTGGTGCCGCTGTTCTTCGTGGCCCGCGAGGCGCGCAAGCACGTCAAGGTGGTGCTGTCCGGCGAAGGCGCCGACGAGTTGTTCGGCGGCTACACGATCTACCGCGAGCCGCTGTCGCTCAAGCCGTTCGACTACCTGCCGCGGTCGCTGCGACGGTCGATGGGCAAGGTGTCCAAGCCGCTACCGGAGGGGATGCGCGGCAAGAGCCTGCTGCACCGTGGCTCGCTGACGCTGGAAGAGCGCTACTACGGCAACGCCCGCAGCTTCTCCGACGCTCAGCTGCGCGACGTGCTGCCCCGATTCCGGGAGGACTGGACCCACACCGACGTCACGGCGCCGGTGTACGCCGAGTCGGCGGGCTGGGACCCCGTGGCGCGGATGCAGCACATCGACCTGTTCACCTGGCTGCGCGGGGACATCCTGGTCAAGGCCGACAAGATGACGATGGCCAACTCACTGGAGCTGCGGGTGCCGTTCCTGGACCCCGAAGTGTTCGCTGTGGCCTCGCGGCTGCCCTACCAGGCCAAGATCACCCGCACCACGACCAAGTACGCGCTGCGGCGCGCGCTGGAGCCGATCGTGCCGGCGCACGTGCTCAACCGCCCCAAACTAGGGTTCCCGGTGCCGATCCGGCACTGGCTGCGCGCCGGCGAGCTGCTGGAGTGGGGCTACGAGATGGTCGACAAATCGCAGGCCGGCCACCTCGTCGACCTGGCCGCAGTCCGCCGGATGCTCGACGAGCACCGGGTGGGCACCAGCGATCACAGCCGCCGGCTGTGGACGATGCTGATTTTCATGCTGTGGCACGCGATCTTCGTCGAGCACAGCGTGGTGCCGCAGATCAGCGAGCCGGTCTACCCGGTCGAGCTCTGACGAGTCGAGCTGTAACGACGACCAGACGCAAAATCGCCCCGGAGCATATGCTCCAGGGCGATTTTGCGTCTGCTCGCGAGACCTAGGCGAGCACCGCGGCGATCTCGGAGGCCGCCTCGTCACCGTAGGCGCCGGCCAGCCGCGCAACCGCGCTCGCCCGGTCCCACTCCCAGTTCTGGGTCCCGACGGACTCCAGCACCAGCACGGCGACCAATGAACCCAGCTGCGCCGACCGCTCCAGGCTCAGGCCGGCGCTGCGTCCGGTCAGGAAGCCGGCGCGGAACGCGTCGCCGACGCCGGTGGGGTCGGTCTGGCTGGTCTCCGGCACCACGCCGACGTGCACCTTGGCGCCGTCGCGCTCGAAGATGTCGACTCCGTCGGCGCCGAGCGTGGTGACCCGCAGGTCCACCTGGGCCATCACGTCGGCCTCGGTCCAGCCGGTCTTGGATAGCAGCAGGTCCCATTCGTAGTCGTTGGTGAACAGGATGGCGGCGCCGTCGATGAGCTGCTTGATCTCCTCACCCGACAGTCGGGCCAGCTGCTGGGAAGGGTCGGCGGCGAAGGCCAGGCCGAGTTTGCGGCACTCCTCGGTGTGCAGGAACATCGCCTCGGGGTCGTTGGCACCGACGATCACCAGCTCCGGGGTACCGACAGCCGTCACCACGTCCGCCAGCTTGATGTCGCGGGCCTCGGACATGGCGCCGGGGTAGAACGACGCGATCTGGGCCATGTCGACGTCAGTCGTGCAGGTGAAGCGCGCCGTGTGTGCGGTGTCGGAGAGCAGGACATGGTCGCAGTTGACGCCGTGGGACTTCAGCCAGTCCCGGTAGTCGGCGAAGTCGGCGCCGGCGGCACCGATCAGCGCAACGTCACCGCCCAGCACTCCGATGGCGAAGGCCATGTTGCCGGCCACTCCGCCGCGATGCACCACCAGGTCGTCGACCAGGAAGCTCAACGACACCTTGTGCAGGTGCTCGGGCAGCAGTTGCTCGGAAAACTTGCCGGGAAAGCGCATCAGATGGTCTGTGGCAATAGAACCGGTCACCGCGATGGTCACGAAAAATCCACCCTTCGTTTGTCAGTCGTCTAGCCTCTCACGAACGTCAGCCGGCGCCGAACGCTGCCGACGTTCGAGGCGGCCCGCTCCCCTTGCGCTAGCCTGCCTAGAGACTCACCCGGTTGCCGCGGCTGGACATTCGTACGGCAACCCGCTCGTCGCCTCGTCCCCCAGCGTAGGAGAACAACGATGGCCGGTCCGCACCCACCGAACCCTGCCGTGGGTGCCGATGGGCCTCATCCATCGCGGCCGTATCCCGAAGCCGGGCCCAACGCAACCGTGGACTTCCCGCACACCGAACCGGCCTTCGGACCCGGGGGCGCCGCAGGACCGCCGGCCGGTTACCCCGGTCCCCAGCCCCGCCCGAAGCGAGGGCACAAGCGCCTGCTGATCGGCGTGCTGCTGGCGGTAGCCCTGGTGGCCGCGCTGACCACCGCCATCGTGTACGGGGTGCGCACCAACGGCGCCAACACCGGCAGCGCGGTCTCGGAGACCTCGGCCAAGACGGCGGTCCAGAGCTACCTCAACGCGCTGGCGCATAAAGACCTCGACAACATCATGCGAAACACGCTGTGCGGCCTCTATGACGCCGTCAAGGACAAGCGCTCCGACCAGGCACTCGCCAAACTCAGCAGCGACGCGTTCCGCAAACAGTTCTCCGAGGTCGAGGTGACGGCGATCGACAAGATCGTCTATCTCTCGCAGTACCAGGCTCAGGTGCTGTTCAGCATGCAGGTGACGCCGGCCGCCGGCGGGCCGTCACGCGGGCAGGTCCAGGGCATCGCCCAGCTGTTGTTCCAGCGTGGGCAGATCCTTGTGTGTTCCTACGTGCTGCGCACCGCGGGCCAGTATTAGTTGAACGAGTCCCCGCACGCGCACGAACCGGTGGCGTTGGGGTTGTCGATAGTGAAGCCCTGCTTCTCGATCGTGTCGACGAAGTCGATCGACGCACCTTCGACATAGGGGGCGCTCATCCGGTCCACCGTCAGCGTCACACCGCCGAATTCCACGGTCAGGTCGCCGTCCAGGGTGCGGTCGTCGAAGAACAGGTTGTAACGCAGGCCGGCACATCCGCCCGGTTGCACGGCGATCCGCAGTGCCAGGTCGTCGCGTCCCTCCTGGTCCAGCAGGGACTTCGCCTTCGCAGCGGCGGCCTCGGTCAGGATCACGCCGTGCGTCGAGGTGGTCGGCTCGTTCTGCACCGTCATTGCTTCTCCTACATGCTCATTGTCCGGGTGGGCCTGTCCAGCTGTGATTCTGGGGCCTGCTCAAGGAACCCACTACGTCAACGGTACCCCGGCGGGCCGCTATTCCCGAGTCGCGCCGCAGTCTCCGAGGCCAGTCCCATCAGCTGATTGGCCGCGTCTGCCAGTGCCAGCCGCACCGAACCTGCATATTCGCTCATGGCCAGGGCGGACATGATGCCGGACACGCGCGTGGTGGACTTGTCCACCGACACCTGCCCGGCAAGCACGATCACCGGGATACCGAGGTGGCGGGCGGCGGCCGCGATCTCGCCGACCACTTTCCCGTGTAATGACTGCTCGTCGAAGTGGCCCTCACCGGTGACGATCATGTCCGCGTCTTCCAGGTCATCGCCGAAGTTGGTCAGTTCGGCGAAGATGGCCGCGCCGGATTCACACCGGCCGCCCAGCGCCAGCAGGCCGGCCCCGATTCCACCGGCGGCACCCGCGCCGGGCTCGGCACTCACGTCCCGTCCGGCGACGGTGTCCAGCACCTGCGCCCAAGCCTCGAGCCGTTCTTCCAGCTTGGCGACCGTCGCCGCATCGGCGCCCTTCTGCGGCGCGAACACCCGGGCCGCGCCCCACGGCCCCAGCAGCGGATATTCCACGTCCGAGGCGGCGATCAGCTCGATCCCCGACATCCACTGGCGGGCCGTGTCCAGGCCACCCAGTTCATGGATCATCCCTTGACCCCCGTCGGTGCAGGCGCTGCCGCCCAACCCGACCACGATGCGCACGGCGCCCGCCTTCAGAGCGGCGGCGATGAGTTGACCGACGCCCCTGCTGTGCGCGGCCATTGCGGTCTCGGGCGTCGGCGGGCCCTCCAGCAGCGCCAGACCGCAGGCCTGTGCGCATTCCAGGTACGCCGTCCGGGACCGCTCGTCGTACACCCACCGGGCATTGACCTCGGTGTCCAGCGGCCCGGACACGCGCAACCGCCGCAGTCCCCCGATCCGGCTGGCCAGCACCTCGACGAACCCGGGTCCGCCGTCGGATTGTGGCGCGACGATGAAGGAGTCACCGGGCCGGGACCGGGTCCAGCCGGTCGCGATCGCGGCGGCCGCCTCCACCGCGGACAGGCTGTCTCCGTAGCAGTCCGGAGCCACCAGCACCCGCATCGCAGGCAGCTGCAGCCTGCCGGGCCCGAAGCCACCGGCAGCACCACCCCCCGCCTGCGCCCCGTTCATCACTGGCCAGCGTAGGTGTACACGCAGTTCGCCGTACGCAATACAGCCGCAATTAAGCAGGCTCACACAAGCGAAGTAACCTGACGACTGTGAAGCTGCTGGGCCGCAACAAGGGTCATGACGAGGGTGACGACGCTCCGGCCACGCCGGAGCCGAGTTCCGTGGCGGCCGAGACGGCGGCCCGTGGGGCGCGGACCGGCCCCAAGGGCCGTCCCACGCCCAAGCGCAGCGAGGCTCGCGGCAGGAAGGGGCCGGTTGCGCCGGCGCCGATGACAGCATCGGAGGCGCGGGCCCGGCGCAAGTCGATGGCCAAAGCGAAGCTCAGCCGCGAGGAACGCCGCGCCGATCGCACGGCCAGCCGCGCCCGGATGTCGGAGCGCCGGGAACGGATGATGGCCGGCGAGGAGGGATACCTGCTGCCGCGCGATCAGGGGCCGGTCCGCCGTTACGTCCGCGACGTGGTGGACGCCCGACGCAATGTGCTCGGCCTGTTCATGCCCTCGGCCCTGGCGTTGCTCGCCTTCATGTTCGCGTTGCCTCAGCTGCAGTTCTACATGTCCCCGATCATGCTGGCGCTGATGGCGCTGATGACCATCGACGGGATCATCCTGGGTCGCAAGGTGGGCCGGCTGGTGGACGCGAAGTTCCCGAAGAACACCGAAAGCCATTGGAAGCTGGGCATTTACGCCGCTGGACGCGCCTCCCAGATGCGCCGGATGCGCGCTCCCCGGCCTCAGGTCGAGCGTGGCGCCCATGTCGAATGACCCGTTGATCTGACGTGCGCACGCTGGTACTCGGCGGCATCAGGTCGGGCAAGTCCCGGTGGGCGGAGGACGCAATCGCAACCGCGCTGGCACCAGATCAGCCGGTCCGTTACCTGGCCGCCGGCCCGCTGGACCGGGCCGACCCGGACTGGATGGCGCGGATCGCCAAGCACCGCGACCGTCGTCCCGGGCACTGGACGACGGAGGAAACCGGTGATGTGACCCGCGTTCTGCAGCAGCCGCCCGCCGTACCGACCCTGGTCGACGACCTGGGCACCTGGCTGACCGGGGCGCTGGATCGAAATCACGGCTGGGACGGCGGCTCGGTAGACGAACCGGTGTCGCAGCTGCTGGGCGCGGTGCGCGCGTTCGAGTCGACGCTGATGCTGGTCAGCCCGGAGGTGGGGCTGACCGTGGTGCCGGCCACCGCAGCCGGACGCCGGTTCGCCGACGAGCTCGGCAGTCTCAACCAGCGGGTGGCGGCACTGTGCGAGCAGGTGGTACTGGTGGTCGCCGGGCAACCCCTGACGATCAAGGCACCGGCGTGACCGGGTTCGCGCCGGTGCCGGCGCCCGACGCGGACGCCGGGGCCGCGGCCCGTGCCCGGCAGGACACCCTGACCAAGCCTCGCGGCGCGCTGGGCCGGCTGGAGGAGCTGTCGGTGTGGGTCGCGGCCTGCCAAGGGCAGTGCCCGCCGCGCCAGTTCGACCGGGCACGGGTGGTGGTCTTCGCGGGTGATCACGGTGTGGCCAGGTCCGGGGTCTCGGCGTACCCACCGGAGGTGACCGCCCAGATGGTCGCCAACATCACCGCCGGCGGAGCTGCGATCAATGCGCTGGCTGACGTCGCCGGTGTGACGGTGCGGGTGGCCGACCTGGCCGTGGACTGCGACGACCAGGCAGATTCGGTGAGCGACAAGATCCGTCGCGGCAGCGGCGACATCGCGGTCGAGGACGCGCTGTCCGACGAGGAGACGGCGAGGGCTATCGCCGCCGGTCAGCAGATCGCCGACGAGGAGGTCGACGCCGGCGCCGACCTGCTCATCGCCGGGGACATGGGCATCGGCAACACCACCCCGGCCGCGGTCCTGGTGGCCGCGCTGACGAACACCGAACCGGTCGCGGTGATCGGCTTCGGGACCGGGATCGACGACGCCGCGTGGTCGCGCAAAACCGCTGTGGTCCGCGATGCGCTGTACCGGGCGCAGCCGCTCGCCGGTGACCCGGTGGCGCTGCTGCGCTGCTGCGGCGGCGCGGACTTCGCGGCGATGGCCGGCTTCTGCGCGCAGGCCGCCGTCCGGCGTACGCCGGTGCTGCTGGACGGCATGGCGGTGACGGCCGCCGCGCTGGTCGCCGAACGGCTGGCGCCGGGCGCGCGGCAGTGGTGGCAGGCCGGCCACCGGTCCACCGAGCCCGGCCACTCACTGGCGCTGGCGGCGCTGGAATTGGAGCCGATAGTGGACCTGCGCATGCGGTTGGGCGAGGGCACCGGCGCCGTGGTGGCATTGCCGGTGCTGCGGGCCGCGGTGGCCACCTTGTCCTCGATGTCGACGTTCACCGAGGCCGGAGTGTCGGGCGCGATCACCCCGCCGGACCCCGCCACCTCGTGATCCGGTCACTGGCAACAGCTTTCGCCTTCGGCACGGTGCTGCCGGTCCCCCACTCGCAGACCGGCCCGATGGGTCGCGGCGCCCTGACCGCGCTACCGGTGGTCGGCGCCGCGCTCGGCGTGCTGGCGGCCGCCGTGACGTGGGGCGCCGCGGCGGCGTTCGGTCACTCCAGCCTGCTGCCGGGACTGCTCGCCGTGGCGGCCCTGCTGCTGGCCACCCGCGGCCTGCACATTGACGGTGTCGCGGACACGGCCGACGGGCTGGGTTGCTACGGACCGCCGCAGCGGGCGCTGGCGGTGATGCGCGACGGTTCGTCGGGCCCGTTCGGGGTCGCGGCCGTCGTCCTGGTGATCGCCCTGCAGGGCACCGCGTTCACGGCGCTGAGCCCGCCGGCGATTGCGCTGGCGGTTTTCGCCGGCCGGGTCAGCGCGGTGCTGGCCGGCCGGCGCTCGGTCCCGGCGGCCGACGGCAGCACGCTCGGCGTCCAGGTCGCGGGTTCCCAGCCGGCGTCGGCGGTGGTGGCGTGGCTGGCCGTGCTGCTCGCCGTCTCGGTGCCGGCCGGCCCGCGGCCCTGGCAGGGACCGGTCGCCGTGGCGGTGGCGGTGTGCTGCGGTGCGGTGCTGGTACGGCATTGTGTGCGCCGGTTCGGCGGCATCACCGGCGATGTGCTGGGTGCCGCCATCGAGCTGACGACGACGGTGTGCGCGGTGACATTGGCCGGGTTGGTGCGCCTCTGACGGCGGGGCCGCTCGCGCCGAGCGTGAAGCCAGCTTCACGCTCGTGCGCCAGCGTGAAGCCAGCTTCACGCTGGCGCGGTACTGGCTACTAGCGACTACCCGAGCCGCGACATCCAGCCGTGCGTGTCGGCGAATGTGCCCCGCTGTATCCCGGTCAACGTGTCGCGCAGCGCCATGGTCACCTCGCCGGATTCACCGTCGGCGATGGTGAACTCACCGTCGCCGTACTTCACCCGTGAGACGGGGGTGATGACGGCGGCGGTGCCACAGGCGAACACCTCGGTGATCTCACCGGAGGCGGCCTTCTTCTCCCACTCCTCGATATCGATCTTGCGTTCCTCGACCGCGAAACCGGCGTCGATCGCCAACTGCAACAACGAGTCCCGGGTGATCCCGGGAAGCAGCGAACCGGACAGCTCGGGGGTGACCAGGCGCGCCGAGCCGCCGCTGCCGAGCACGAAGAACAGGTTCATCCCGCCCATCTCTTCGACGAAGCGGCGTTCCACGCCGTCCAGCCACACCACCTGGTCGCAACCGTGCTCGGTGGCTTCAGCCTGGGCGAGCAGCGAGGCGGCGTAGTTTCCGCCGAATTTGGCGGCTCCGGTGCCGCCCGGGCTGGCCCGCACGTACTCGGTGGACACCCAGACCGTGACGGGACTGATGCCGCCCTTGAAATACGCTCCGGCCGGCGATGCGATCAACAGGTAGCGGTACTCCTTGGCGGGCCGCACGCCCAGGCCGGGCTCGGTGGCAATCATGAAGGGCCGCAAGTAAAGTGCCTCTTCGCCGCCGGCCCTGGGCACCCACTGGTTGTCGACGGCGATGAGCTGGCGCAACGACTCGAGAAACAGGTCGTCCGGGAGCTCCGGCATCGCCAGCCGCCGCGCCGACGACCGCATCCGGGCCGCGTTGGCGTCGGCCCGGAACGCGACCACGGAACCGTCGGCCCACCGGTATGCCTTGAGCCCCTCGAACACTTCCTGCGCGTAGTGCAACACGATAGCCGACGGGTCCAGCTCGATCGGGCCGTATTCGAGGACGCGCGCGTTGTGCCAGCCCTCACCCTCGACGTAATCGATCGAGACCATGTGGTCGGTGTGGTACTTGCCGAAACCGGGGTCCGCCAGGATCGCTACCCGCTCGGCCTCGGTGGCGGGGTGCGCCGCGCGCGAAACCGTGAACTCGAGAGGGCCGCTGGTCATGGGGCTGATTCTATAACCTTGCGCGAACGGGTTTTTGCCACGCGCATGGGCGGCTAACGCGTTTTCAGTTCGACAAACGGCGGACGTACCACTTCGCACTGCACCGCGCGGCCACGGACATCGACAGTGATTTGCTGGCCGTCCTGCACCCCGGCGTCGGAGTCGATTAGTGCCAGCGCAATGCCCAGTTGCAGGGTCGGCGAAAAGGTGCCCGACGTGGTGGTACCCACCGGCTTGTCGCCGTCTAGCACCGTCAGCCCCGCCCGCAGCACCCCGCGGCCGGTGGTCCGCAGTCCGCGCAGCAGCCGTCGCGGGCCGGCTTCCTTCTCGGCCAGCAGCGCATCGCGGCCGAAGAACGCGTCCTTCTTCCAGCCGATGGCCCAACCGCAGCGGGCCTGCAGCGGTGAGATGTCCAGCGACAGCTCGTGTCCGTGCAGCGGGTAACCCATTTCGGTGCGCAGGGTGTCGCGCGCGCCCAGACCCGCGGGCTGCCCGCCGGCCTCGGAGACCGCCGCCACCAGCGCGTCGAACACGACGCCCGCCGAATCCCAGGACGGCAGCAGTTCGTAGCCGTGCTCGCCGGTGTAACCGGTGCGGCAGACCCGCACTGGCACACCCGAATACGTCGCGTCCGCGTAGCCCATGTAGTCCATCTCGGTCGGCAACCCGAGTGCGGCGAGCACCTCGGTGGAGCGCGGTCCCTGGACGGCCAGCACGGCATAGTCGCGGTGCAGGTCGGTGATGGTCAGACCAGCCGGGGCGGCTGCCTGCAGCGCCGCTACCACCGCGGCGGTGTTGGCGGCGTTGGGCACCAGGAAGATCTCGTCGTCGCCGACGTAGTAGGCGATGAGATCGTCGATGACGCCGCCGGATTCGGTGCAGCACAACGTGTACTGCGCCTTGCCCGGGCCGATACGGCGCAGGTCGTTGGTGAGCGCGGAGTTCACGAACTCCGCCGCACCCGGACCGCGCACCAGGGCCTTGCCCAGGTGGCTCACGTCGAACAGGCCGACGGCGTTGCGGGTGGCGTTGTGTTCTCCGACGGTTCCGGCGTACGACACCGGCATCAGCCAGCCGCCGAACTCGGCGAAACTCGCACCCAGTTCGCGGTGGCGGTCTTCCAGTGGACCCTTGAGCAACTCCGGAGCATCGGTCACGGCGTCCCACCCTAATGCTCGTCGCGGCTGGCACACTTGGGCAGGTGTTCGATTGGGATGCGATGGAGGCCGCCGGAATCGCCAACCCGCGCGAGCGCGCCGACCTGATCAAGTACCTGGACGACCTCGGCTTCACCCTCGACCAGATGGCGGAGGCCGAGCGGCGAGGCCGGCTGTTCGGACTGGCCGGGGACGTTCTGCAATGGTCGGGCGCCCCGATCTACACGGTGGCGGCCGCGGCCGAGCAACTCGGGCTGACCGCCGAGCAGGTCGCCCATGCCTGGGGGCTGCTAGGCCTGACCTTCGCCGGTCCCGACGTTCCGGCCTTCAGCCAGGCCGATGTCGACGCCCTGGCGACCTGGGTGGCGCTGAAGGCGGTGGTCGGCGAGGAGGGCGCGTTGGGTTTGTTGCGGGTCCTTGGCGCCGCGATGGCCCGGCTGGCCGAGGCCGAGTCGACGCTGATCCGGGCCGGCACGCCCGATATCCAGATGACCCACACCCACGACGAGTTCGCCACGGCGCAGGCCTATCGCTCGGTCGCCGAGTTCGTCCCGCGGATCGGGGCGCTGATCGACATCGTGCACCGTCACCACCTGAGCAGCGCGCGCACCCACTTCGAGGGCGTCATCCGCGACACATCGTCGAGTGTGGTGTGCGGCATCGGTTTTGCCGACCTGTCGGGTTTCACCGCGCTCACCCAGGCGCTGAACCCCGCCCAGTTGTCGGAGTTGCTCAACGAGTTCGCCGGAGCGGTTTCGGACGTGGTCCATGCCGACGGCGGCCGGGTGGTGAAGTTCATCGGTGACGAGGTGATGTGGGTCAGCGCGGCCCCCGGGCAATTGGCCCAGGCAGCCGTCGATCTCGTCGAGCATCCGCAAGCGCGGGAGGAGGGACTGCAGGTCCGCGCCGGCCTTGCCTACGGCACCGTCCTGGCGATCAACGGCGACTACTTCGGCAACGCGGTCAATCTGGCCGCACGCCTGGTTTCAGCCGCGGCGCCGGGTCAGATCCTGATGGATGAGACGCTGCACGAGCAGCTGCCGACCTGGCCCGCAAAACCGCACGGCCCGTTGGTGTTGAAGGGTTTTGACGAGCCGGTGCCGGCGTTCGAGTTGCGCGCCGGCGGCGCCGCTGAGGACGCCGGCCTGTCCGGGCTGCGCTGCGGTCGTTAGCCAGATCGTCGTCCGACTAGGGTTATTCGTCGTGACCACCACTTCTTCGGGCTACCAGGCTCCCACCGTCAATGTCGCGACCTCGCTGCCCAAACGCGGTGTGGGTTCCTCGGTCCTGCTGGTACCGGTCGTGTCGAGCGGCGACAAGGACGCACCGGGCGCCACCGTCGCCGCCGGTACCGTGCCGCTGCCCGCCGAGGCCGTGACCGAAATCGAGGCCGGCCTGCAGGCATTGGGCGCCACCGGCGCGACCGAGCAGGTGCACCGGCTGGTGGTGTCGTCGCTGCCGGTGGCCAGCGTGCTGACCATCGGCCTGGGCAAGCAGCGCGACGAATGGGCGAGTGACTCGATCCGCAAGGCGGCCGGGGTCGCAGCGCGGTCGCTCGGCACCGCCGAGGCCGTGATCACCACACTGGCCGACCTGCCTGGCGAGGGCACCTGCGAGGCCGCGGTCGAAGGCCTCATCCTGGGCAGCTACCGGTTCAGCGCCTTCCGCAGCGCCAAGACCGCTCCCAAGGACGCCGGGCTCCGCAAGCTCACCGTGCTGTCGACCGCCCGTGATGCCAAGAAGCAGAGCGCGCACGGGACGGCGGTAGCGACTGCGGTGGCCACCGCGCGCGATTTCGTCAACACCCCGCCGAGTCATCTTTTCCCGGCCGAATTCGCGACGCGCGCAAAGGCTTTGGGAGAATCGGTCGGCCTCGAAGTGGAGGTGCTCGACGACAAGGCGCTGAAGAAGGCGGGCTTCGGCGGGGTGATCGGGGTGGGCCAGGGGTCCTCGCGGCCGCCGCGGCTGGTGCGGTTGATCCACCGGGGGTCGCGGCTGGCCAAGAACCCGAAGCGGGCGAAGAAGGTCGCCCTGGTCGGCAAGGGCGTCACCTTCGACACGGGCGGAATCTCGATCAAGCCGGCCGCGTCGATGCACCACATGACCTCGGACATGGGTGGGGCGGCCGCCGTGATCGCGACGGTGACGCTGGCCGCCCAGCTGCAGTTGCCGATCGATGTGATCGCCACGGTGCCGATGGCCGAGAACATGCCGTCCGGGACGGCGCAGCGGCCCGGCGACGTGCTGACCCAGTACGGCGGCATCACCGTCGAGGTGCAGAACACCGACGCCGAGGGCCGGCTCATCCTGGCCGACGCCATCGTGCGGGCGTGTGAGGACAATCCGGATTACCTGATCGAGACGTCCACCCTCACCGGCGCGCAGACGGTGGCGCTGGGTGCGCGCATCCCGGGGGTGATGGGTAGCGAGGAGTTCCGCGATCGCGTCGCCGCGATCTCGCAGCGGGTGGGCGAGAACGGCTGGCCGATGCCGCTACCCGACGAGCTCAAGGACGACCTGAAGTCAACGGTGGCCGACCTGTCCAATATCAGCGGTCAGCGGTTCGCCGGCATGTTGGTGGCCGGGGTGTTCCTGCGCGAGTTCGTCGACGAGTCGGTGCAGTGGGCACACATCGACGTCGCCGGCCCGGCCTACAACACCGGCAGCCCGTGGGGATGCACGCCCAAAGGCGCCACCGGCGTACCCACCCGCACCATGTTCGCGGTGCTCGAAGACATCGTCAGCAACGGGTAGCCGCCCACCAGCCCATGGGGCCCGGCGCCGATCACCACCGCTTCGACCGCGTCCCGTGGCTAGCTGACCTGGCTGGGATTGAGTCGTTCCGCCAGGGCCCCGAGGCGCCATAGGCACTCACGATTGCGGGGATAGACCGCCGCCAGCGCCATCTGGTCGGGCAGCAGGCGGGCCGGCCCGGTGACCGGCACCTCGATCATCTCGATCCGGCACCCGTCCGGAATATCACTGAGCCGCAGCGTTATTCGTGCGGCCCCGAACAACCCGACCCGGGCTTTCAACACCAGTTCCGCACCTGGTGTGCAGCTTTCAACCTCCGTCTTGTCGTTAATGACCAGGGGCCACACCCCGACCGAGTGCTTGATGGCCGACCCGGGTTCCGGCCAGTTCGAGTCGACGGCCCGGGTCCGGCTGTTTCCGACCACCCACTGCGTGTACGTCCAGCCGTTGGCCATGACGTCCCACACCGCCTGGCGGGATGCCGACACGTCTCGGACGGTGGTCAATTCCTTCGTCAAACTCATGACAAGTCCTTCCGCGTTGGAATCATCAACGCGGAGTACCCCGGGCGCCGGAAAGTACCGCTACGGGTCCTGGCAAACATTGCAGCGTTTAGCTCGAAACCGTCGCGGCTACTACAGCACCAGCAAGGTCCTCCTCGGGAAAGGCCGAAAAGTGACTGTACGACGGTTAATCATCGCGGTGAGTGCCGTGCTCTTGGTAGCCGGCGTGATTGGGTTGCTGGTGCCCGTCCAGGTGTCCAACAGCAACGGCGGAACGGTGTCTTGCGGCAACGGGCTGGCCACGGATCTCTCCGGAGCCCGGGCCGCCAATGACCGCAATGGCGCCAACATCCCGATCCTCAACCAGATCATTCCGCACACCGACTTCGTGGCTCAGTGTGAGTCCGCGGTGTCGAGCCGGCGGATGTGGACGGTCCCGCTGACGGTGATCGGCATCGTCGGCGTCGCCGGGGCGCTGCTGGTACGGCGCACCCGGGGCGCGCCGGTCGACGTTTAGATCACCTTCATCCGTGCCGTGCTGCGCAGTGCCTGGGGCAGCACCCGCGACACCCCGTAGAGCGCGTAGGCCTCGAAGGTGACCGGCCGGATCGGCTTGTTCTTCTTGACCGCGGACACGATCGCGTTGGCGACCTTGTCCGGCCCGTAGCTGCGCAGGTCGAACATCTTGTCCAGCTGTCCGCGCCGGCCGTCGACGACTTCGTCGTCCTTGCCGCCGGCCACGAACTGGGTGGTGGCAATGATGTTGGTGTCGATGACGCCGGGGCAGATCGTGGTCAGGCCGACGTCGGCGGCGTCGAGTTCGGCCCGCAGGCAGTCGGAGAACATGAACGTCGCCGCCTTGGACGTGCAGTAAGCGCTCAGCGACTGCAGCGGGGCGTAGGCCGCCATCGACGACACGTTGACGATGTGTCCGCCGGTGCCGCGCTCGACCAGGCGCTTGCCGAACGCCCGGCAACCGTTGACGACCCCGCCGAGGTTGACGTCGAGCACCCGGTCGAACTGCTCGGGCGGGGTGTCGAGAAATCCGCCCGCCTGGCCGATGCCGGCGTTGTTGACGACGATGTCGGGCAGGCCGTGCTCGGCGCAGACCCGCTCGGCGAACGACTCGACGGCGTCGGCGTCGGAGACGTCGAGCACGTAGGCGTGGGCGGTGCCGCCAAAGGCGGTTATCTGGGCGGCGGTCTCCTTGACGGTGGCCTCGTCGGTGTCACTGATCACCAGCTCAGCGCCCTCGCGCGAGAACGCGATCGCGGTTTCGCGGCCGATGCCGCTGCCCGCCCCGGTCACCGATACCAGCGTGTCGCCGAAGTAGCCCCGGGGACGGCCTACCTGCGCCCGCAGCATCGCCCGGCTCGGCTGTTTGCCCTCGATCACATCGGCGAAGTCGTGCACGGCGGCGGCCATCACCTGTGGGTGCGACATCGGTGAGAAATGACCGGCCCGGATGTCGCGCCGCCACAGCCGTGGTACCCAGCGGCCGGTCTCGTCGTACCCGTGCGGCCGGACGTACTTGTCCCTGGTGTTGACGACGAGCTGCACCGGCGTGTCGATGACGCGCACGCCCTGCCGGCGGAACTTCCCGGAAAACGAGCGCCAGTAGTTGGCGGGGTAGGTCTTCACCGACGTGGCCGCGTCGCTGGGCAACTTCTCGGAATGGTGAATCTGCTCGACGGGGATGTTGTCGACGATGCTGCGCCGCACCGCCGAACTCGACAGCGCCAACCGCAGCAACAGCGGCGCCAGCAACGGGATCGAAAAGAAAGCCATGTAGGTCAACCGAAGCACCTGGCTGATCGCCTGGGCCAGTTTCCGGACCCGCCACGGCTGGCGCAGCGCACCGAAGATGAACCCGACCAGCTGGTCCTGGGCCGGGCCGGACACCGAGGTGAACGACGCGACCCGGTCTGCGGCGCCGGGCCGGCTCAGGTACTCCCAGACCGCCACCGAGCCCCAGTCGTGGGCCAGCACGTGAACCGGCTGTCCGGGGCTCAGCTCGCCGATGACGGCTGCGAAGTCGTCGGCCATCCGGGCGGTGCTGTACGCGGACACCGGCTTGGGCGCCGAGGACAGCCCGACGCCGCGGTTGTCGAACCGCAGCACCCGGAACCGCTGTGCCAGCAACGGCACCACGCCGTCCCACAGCACATGGGAGTCCGGCCAGCCGTGCATCAGCACGACGGTCGGTCCTTCGCGGTTGCCCTCCTCGTAGACGGCGATCCGGACACCGTCCGCGCTGTCGACGAACTGCTGGGGTGCATGTTGTGTTGCCGGCATCAAACCTCCGCCACCTGCGACTTGTCGTCGGGAACCAGTGGCCACACCGTAGCAAGCGCAACCGTCACGACACGCAACCGAAGTCGCCGCGCCCTGAATGTGGGTGGCCGGTGGCAGAGTGAAAGGATAGGTTTTGACCTCGACATGGGTTGCCCACCCGGTTCCTTACGGTGTGGTAAGCCAGAGGTCGACCTGCGCCGATCCGACGACCGTTCGAGGAGTCAACTCAGATGGCCTTCTCCGTCCAGATGCCGGCACTTGGTGAGAGCGTCACCGAGGGAACGGTGACCCGCTGGCTCAAGCAGGAAGGCGACACGGTCGAAGTCGACGAGCCACTCGTCGAGGTCTCAACCGACAAGGTGGACACCGAGATCCCGTCGCCGGCCGCGGGCGTGCTCACCAAGATCATCGCCCAGGAAGACGACACCGTAGAGGTCGGCGGCGATCTGGCCGTCATCGGCGATCCCGGCGACGACTCGGACGACAGCTCGGATGACGATAAGGGCCAAGACGAAGCCCAGGACTCCTCGGACCCCGCCCAGCAGGAAGCCCAGGAGGAGCCCTCCGAAGCCGAGGAGCCGGCGCAGGAGGAACCCGAGCCCGAACCCAAGCAGGAGAAGTCCAGCGGCGGAGACGGCGGCGACGCGACCCCGGTGCTGATGCCGGAGTTGGGCGAGTCGGTGACCGAAGGCACCGTGACGCGGTGGCTCAAGAAGGTCGGCGACTCCGTCCAGGTTGACGAGCCGCTGGTGGAGGTGTCCACCGACAAGGTGGACACCGAGATCCCCTCACCCGTGGCGGGTGTGCTGGTCAGCATCACGGCCGAAGAAGATGACGTGGTTCAGGTGGGCGGGGAACTGGCCAAGGTCGGCAGTTCCGATTCCGGCGGGTCCTCCACTTCCAAGCCGAAGGCTCAACCCAGCGAGGAGAAGGCGGAGGCCGAGCCCGAGCCCAAGAAAGAGCCCGAGCCGGAACCCGAGCCCGAGCCCGAGCCCGAGCCCGAGCCTGAGGCCAAGAAGGAACCCGAGCCCGAGCCCACGCCCGAGCCCAAGGAAGAACCCAAGCCCGAGCCGAAGAAGGCTGAGCCACAACCGGAACCCGACGCGGCGTCGGACGGCGGCCCGTACGTGACGCCGCTGGTCCGCAAGCTGGCCGCCGAACACAGCGTCGACCTGTCCGAGGTGAGCGGCACCGGCGTCGGCGGCCGAATCCGCAAGCAGGACGTCCTGGCTTTTGCTGAAAAGGAAGCTGAGAAGAAGCAGCAACCGAAGGAGGAGGCAAAGCCGGCCGACCAGCCCTCGGCTCCCGCGGCCAAGCCCGCGGCCGCGGCTGCTCCGGCCCCGTCACTGGCACATCTGCGCGGAACCAAGCAGAAGGCGAACCGGATCCGCCAGATCACCGCCAAGAAAACGCGCGAATCGCTGCAGCTGACGGCGCAGCTCACCCAGACCCATGAGGTCGACATGACCAAGATCGTGGCGCTGCGCAACCGCGCCAAGGCCGCGTTCGCCGAGCGTGAGGGGGTGAACCTGACCTTCCTGCCGTTCATCGCGCGGGCGGCCATCGACGCCCTCAAGATCCACCCGAACGTCAACGCCAGCTATGACGAGGAAACCAAGGAGATCACCTACTACGACGCCGAGCACCTCGGGTTCGCCGTCGACACCGAGCAGGGCCTGCTCTCCCCCGTCATCCACAACGCCGGCGACTTGTCCCTGGCCGGACTGGCGCGCGCGATCGCCGACATCGCCGCCCGGGCACGGTCGGGCAACCTGAAACCCGACGAGTTGTCGGGCGGAACCTTCACCATCACCAACATCGGCAGCCAGGGCGCGCTGTTCGACACCCCGATCCTGGTGCCGCCGCAGGCCGCCATGCTGGGAACGGGTGCCATCGTCAAACGTCCCCGAGTCATCGTCGACGAATTCGGCAACGAGTCCATCGGTGTCCGGTCGATCAGCTATTTGCCGCTGACCTATGACCACCGACTCATCGACGGCGCGGACGCCGGACGATTCGTGAGCACGATCAAGCACCGACTCGAAGAGGGAGCCTTCGAGGCCGACCTGGGGCTGTAAGGAGGACTCCCGAACCGTGGCCAAAGCGGTGATCGCGATTGCGGGTTCGTCTGGCTTGATCGGTTCGGCGCTGACTGCCGCGCTGCGCGCGGCCGACCACGAGGTGCTGCGCATCGTGCGTCGCGCCCCGGCGAATTCCGAAGAGCTGCACTGGAATCCGGAGAGCGGTGAATTCGACCCGGAGGCGCTGGCCGACGTCGACGTGGTGGTCAACCTGTGTGGCGTGAACGTCGGCCAGCGCCGGTGGTCGGGTGCGTTCAAACAGAGCCTGCGCGACAGCCGGCTGGCGCCGACGGAAGTGCTCGCGGCCGCCGTCGCCGACGCCGGTGTCGGCACACTCATCAACGCCAGCGCGGTGGGCTACTACGGCGACACCAGAGAGCGCGTGGTCGACGAAACCGACGCCGCCGGACGGGGCTTTCTGGCCCAGTTGTGTGTGGACTGGGAGGCCGCCACATTGCCGGCACAGTACGAAGGCGTTCGGGTGGTGCTGGCCCGCACCGGGTTGGTGCTGGCCCCCTCGGGCGGCGCGCTGCGGATGATGCGGCCGGTGTTCTCGGTGGGACTCGGCGCGCGACTGGGCAGCGGCCGTCAGTACATGTCCTGGATCAGTCTCGAAGACGAGGTCCGCGCGCTACTGTTCGCCATCTCCCACCCGACGTTGTCCGGACCGGTGAACCTGACCGGACCGGCACCGGTGACCAACGCGGAGTTCACCACCGCCTTCGGCCGCGCGGTCAACCGCCCGACGCCGATGGCCGTGCCGGGTTTCGCGGTGCGCGCGGCGCTCGGGGAATTCGCCGACGAGGGTCTGCTCACGGGTCAGCGCGCCATTCCGACGGCCCTGGAACAAGCGGGTTTTCAGTTCCACCACAACACAATTGGCGAGGCACTCGGGTACGCCACGGCCCGTCGTGAGCAGGATTGAATACCCTTACGGAACCCATTTCGCACCAGCGACTTCTGCGGTATCTTGCTTCCGGCGCTTATGAGCGGGTGCCACGAACCAAGTGAGACCAATGGAGACCAGTGACTGCCTCGGTTTTTCATGACGTGAAAAAGGAGGGGCCGCTGTATGCACTCTTCCTCAACTGCACCCTGAAGAAGGGGCCGGAGGTTTCCAACACCGAGGCACTGTGCAATCTGCTCATCGAACGACTGCGAGCCCACGAACCCGACATCGAAACCGAGATCGTCCGCGTCGTCGATTACGACGTCAAACCCGGCATCGGCAACGACGAAGGTGACGGCGACGAATGGCCGGTCATCCTGGAAAAAGTCAAGCGCTGCAACATCATCGTGCCTGCCATGCCGATCTGGATGGGGGTGCGGTCCTCGGTGATGCAGCGGGTGATCGAGCGATTGGACGGCACCACCAAGACGGTGATGTGCGAGCGCACCGGCCAGTTTCCGCTCTACGGAACGGTGGCCGGGTGTGTGGTCACCGGCAATGAGGACGGCAGCCACGACTGCGTCGCCAACACCTTCGCAAACCTGCTGCACTTCGGGGTGACGGTGCCGCCCAATACCGATCTGTACTGGGTCGGGGATGCCGGGCCGGGAGCCAGCTATATCGAGGCCGGCGGCGAACTGTCGCCATATGTGCGGCGCAACGCCGAACTGACCGCGCTCAATTTGCTCTTCGGCGCGAAACTGCTGCGGGACAATCCGTACCCGATCAACATCGCACGGCACAACGCAATCATGATGCAGCGCAACGAAGTCAAGGCGGCCGCGATGAACCTTGCCATCAGCTATATGCGCGACAACATGCCAGATTGATCGACAATGTTGAAAACTTTGTGAGTTGACAAGAAAGGTCGGTGTGATGGAACTGGCCGAGTTGGTCGCGGGTCTCGGAGTCGCCGATGTGGTCGACGCGATGACGATGACGCATGCGCACCGCTCCCACATCATCGATCTCGACAGCCCCGATCCCAGCCGGACACTCGTCGGCCCGGCGGTGACGATCTCCTATCTGCCGGTGCGCAAGGACCTGATGGATCCCGAAAAGCACAGCCTCGGGCCGGCTATCTACCGCGCCGTCGAAAAACATGACCCCAGGGGCGCGGTGCTGGTGATGGCCTCCAACGGCTACCCCCACACGTCGCTGGGCGGCGGCACCAAGCTGAGCCGGGTGGAAAACCTGGGCATGGCAGGCATTCTCGCCGATGGCAAGCTGCGCGACTACGAAGAGCTGAACACCTACCGGTTCGCCACCTACAGCCGCGGCGAAACGGTGCGCGCGGGCGGCAACGAGGTCCAGCCCTACCTGGCCGACGTCCCGATCGCCGTCGGCGGCGTCACCGTCGTACCCGGCGATGTCATCTTTGCAAAAGGGTCTACCGCCGTGGTGATTCCGGGTGCTGAGGCCGAAGCCATCCTGACCAAGGCGCGCAACATCATGCACAAGATGGACGCCGCCAAGGAAAGCCTCAAGAACGAAGACCCCGAGACCGTCCTCCGTCAGGGCAGTGGCGAGTTGTGAGGACGCCGGCGGTCAGCTCAAGCGGCCGCCGCCTTCGAATCAGCTTCCCGCCACGGCCATTTCCCGGTCATTTCCACGGTCAGCGAGAGGCTGAGGAAGGTCCGGATGGCCACCACCCCGGCCAGTGCGGCGACGTGCTGCGTGTTGGGCGTGACGACGATCGTCTTGACGATGTCGCCGGCCACCAGAAATTCCAGTCCGATCAGAATCGCGCGTCCCAGGTTGTTGCGCAGATCGCGATAGGCCTGGGCTGCGTCCCGCGCCACATGTACGAGGAACAGCGAACAGGCGATGAGGCAGCCGACCACGATCACCGAAACACCTGCGACATCGATGGCCGAGCCGACGTGGTCCACGATCTGCAGCAGATTCATGGCAGGCAGATTAGCGGCTGGCGGAACCGTCGGACCGGTGCTTCGCGTAACGTCGCTGACGTGACGGGTTCAATCCGGTCCAGCCCCGCAACGATCGACATACGGCAGCTCGGCACCATCGACTACCAGGACGCCTGGCAGCTGCAGCGCGAGCTGGCCGACGCCCGGGTCGCGGGCGGATCCGACACCCTGCTGCTGCTCGAGCATCCCGCCGTCTACACCGCCGGCCGCCGCACCGAACCGCATGAACGGCCGCTGGACGGAACTCCCGTCGTCGACACCGATCGCGGCGGCAAGATCACCTGGCACGGCCCCGGGCAGCTGGTGGGCTATCCCGTCATCGGGCTGGCCGAGCCCCTCGACGTCGTCAACTACGTGCGGCGGCTCGAGGAGGCGCTGATCAAAGTGTGCGGCGATCTGGGCCTGGAAACCGCGCGGGTGGACGGACGCTCCGGGGTCTGGGTCCCGGGCCGGCCGGCCCGCAAGGTCGCCGCGATCGGAGTGCGGGTGGCTCGCTCGACGACGTTGCACGGGTTCGCCCTCAACTGCGACTGCGACCTGGCGTCATTCACCGCGATCGTGCCGTGCGGCATCACCGACGCCGGAGTCACGTCGCTGTCCGCCGAACTCGGCCGCCGTGTCGCGGTGGACGACGTGCGTGCCGCCGTCGCCGATGCCGTGTGCGACGCCCTGGACGGGTTGCTGCCGGTACGGGATCACTTGGCCGGCCGCGTAGCATCGAATACGTGACTGTCGCTCCTCAGGGTCGGAAACTGTTGCGCCTCGAGGTGCGCAACGCCCAGACTCCGATCGAGCGCAAGCCGCCCTGGATCAAGACGCGGGCCCGGATGGGACCGGAGTACACCGAACTCAAGAGTCTGGTCCGGCGCGAGGGTTTGCACACCGTCTGCGAAGAGGCCGGCTGCCCCAACATCTTCGAATGCTGGGAGGACCGGGAGGCCACCTTCCTGATCGGCGGCGACCAGTGCACCCGGCGCTGCGATTTCTGCCAGATCGACACCGGCAAGCCCGCCGAGCTCGACCGCGACGAGCCGCGCCGGGTGGCCGAGAGCGTGCAGACGATGGGCCTGCGCTACGCCACGGTGACCGGCGTCGCCCGCGATGACCTGCCCGATGGCGGCGCCTGGCTGTACGCCGAGACGGTGCGGGCCATCAAGGAACTCAACCCGTCCACCGGCGTCGAGCTGTTGGTTCCGGACTTCAACGGCGAGCCCGACCGCCTCGACGAGGTCTTCGAGTCCCGTCCGGAAGTATTGGCGCACAACGTCGAAACGGTGCCTCGCATCTTCAAGCGGATCCGCCCGGCGTTCACCTACCGGCGCAGCCTCGATGTGCTCACCGCAGCGCGTGAATTCGGCCTGGTCACCAAGAGCAACCTCATCCTCGGTCTGGGCGAGACGCCCGAGGAAGTGCGCACCGCGCTGGCCGACCTGCACGCCGCCGGCTGCGACATCGTCACCATCACCCAGTACCTGCGGCCGACAGCGCGTCATCATCCGGTCGAACGGTGGGTGACCCCGGATGAGTTCGTCGAGTTCGCCGGGTTCGCCGAAGGGTTGGGCTTCGCCGGGGTGCTGGCCGGGCCGCTGGTTCGCTCTTCCTACCGGGCCGGTCGGCTCTACGAGCAGGCCCGCACGGCGCGAACCTCGGCGCCCGGATAACCCGCGCATACGTATCCTTAGTGACTATGGCGAAATCCCGAACTGCTGCGGAAAACAAGGCCGCCAAGGCCGAGGCGGCGGCCGCCCGCAAGGCTGCTTCCAAACAACGCCGCGCTCAGCTGTGGCAGGCGTTCAACATGCAGCGCAAGCAGGACAAGCGCCTGCTGCCCTACATGATCGGCGCGTTCGTGCTGATCGTGGCGGTCAGCGTGGCGGTCGGGGTGTGGGCCGGCGGGCTGACCATGATCATGATGATCCCGATCGGTCTGCTGCTGGGCGCACTGGTGGCGTTCATCATTTTCGGCCGCCGGGCCCAGCGCAGCGTCTTCCAGCAGGCCGAGGGCCAGACCGGAGCCGCCGCGTGGGTGCTGGACAATTTGCGGGGCAAGTGGCGGGTGACCCCCGGGGTGGCCGCGACCGGACACTTCGATGCGGTGCACCGGGTGATCGGCCGGCCCGGCGTCATCCTGGTCGGCGAGGGTTCGGCGACCCGCGTCAAACCGCTGCTCGCACAGGAAAAGAAGCGCACGGCGCGAGTGGTCGGTGAAGTGCCGATCTACGACATCATCGTCGGCAACGGCGAGGGCGAGGTCGCGCTGGCCAAGCTGGAGCGCCATTTGAATCGCCTGCCGGCCAATATCACCGTCAAGCAGATGGACACGCTGGAATCGCGACTGGCCGCCCTCGGTTCGCGAGCCGGGGCCGCCATGATGCCCAAAGGCCCGCTGCCCAATTCCGGCAAGATGCGCGGTGTCCAGCGGACCGTACGCCGCCGTTAATAAGCGCCCGCATCGCGACAACAGCCCGGCAATTCGGGTAATTTGAATTCAACAGGCTGCGCCTGGCGGAATTACGACGGCGCGGTTCGGTATCTGCACCGGTGTCAATACCGCTCAGGCGTCCTACGCGCGCTGCCAGCATGTTCCCGCGCGGTCCGTTAATGATCGCTTTGTAAAGCCGATTTACAAAAACTCTGTAAAATTGCAATATCTGCCTTTCTGTATAACCGCTTCACATTGACGCCGCTGTTAAAAGATTTTTTATAACGTTTTGATAAAGAAGTGTGAATCGCGTCATAATTCCCGTACGTTTGCGCCTGATATTTCGGGCATTTCGTAGCGACCCGTCGGTGAGCCGGGTCTCGACGGTGGGAGGACAGCAGTGTCGTTTGTGACGGTGTCGGTGGAGGCAGTTTCGGCGGCGGCCTCGAATCTGGCGGGGATCGGGTCGGCGGTCAGCGCCGCCAACAACGCGGCGGCGACCTCGACAACGGAGGTGCTCGCCGCAGGCGCCGACGAGGTGTCGGCCGCCGTCGCGGCGCTGTTCAACGGGCACGGCGAGATGTATCGCGCCGTCAGCGCCCAGGCGACCGCATTCCACGAGGAGTTCGTGCGGGTTTTGACCGCGGGCGGAAACGCCTACGGCACCGCAGATGCGGTGAACTCGACACTGCAGACGATCGAGCAGAACCTGCTCGGCGCCATCAACACCCCCACCCAGACCCTGCTGGGCCGCCCGCTGATCGGCAACGGCGCCAACGGGTTGCCCGGCACCGGCCAGAACGGCGGAGCCGGCGGCCTGCTGTTCGGCAACGGGGGTAATGGCGGATCCGGAGCGGCCGGCCAGAAGGGCGGCAGCGGCGGTGCCGCCGGCCTGTTCGGCAACGGTGGCGCCGGTGGCGCCGGCGGAACCGGCGCAAACGGCGGCGCCGGAGGTACTGGCGGGTGGCTGTACGGCAACGGCGGATCTGGCGGCATCGGCGGCCTCGGACTCGGCGGAGCCGGTGGAGCCGGCGGGGCCGGCGGTGACGGCGGCGCCTCAGCCCACGGCATCCTGGGCGCCAACGGTGACGGAGGCGCCGGCGGCAAAGGCGGCAACGCCGGGGCTCCCGGTGACGGCGGCGCCGGCGCAGCCGGCACTGCCACCTTCATCGACGGCGGGGCCGGCGGCAACGGCGGCAACCCCGGCACCGTCGGCGCGGCCGGCACCGGCGGCGCAGCCGGCATCGGCGGCACCGGCGGCACCAAAGGCACCGACGGCACCCCAGGAGCCGCGGTCACCACCGGCGGCAACGGCGCCGCCGGCGGCGCCGGGTTCAACGCCGTCACCCCCGGCGCCAACGGCGGCAAGGGCGGCGCCGGCGGTAACGGCGGCTCGGTCGGAAATGGCGGAGCAGGCGGCCAAGGCGGCAACGGCGCCGCCGGCGTGGCAGGCAAAAGCGGACAGGCAGGGCTCGATGGCACCGGTCAGGCCGGCGGCAACGGCGACATCGGTCAGTCGGGCGGCAACGGCGGGAGCGGCGGCAGCGGCGGCCAAGGCGGCTCGATATCCGGCAACGGCGGCAACGGCGGCAAGGGGGGCCTGGGGGCCCCCGGCGGCGCCGGCGGCAACGGCGGCAATGGCGGCAGCGGCATCAACGGCGGCATCGGCTCTGATGGCCTTGACGGCGGCAAGGGCGGCAGCGGAGGCAACGGCGGAGCCGGCGGCAACGGCGGCAAGGGCGGCAGCGGAGGCACGGCTGCGCACGGCAACACGGGAACCGATGGCGCCGGCGGGGCCGCCGCCAACGGCGGCGCCGGTGGGACGGCCGGCAGCGGCGGCGTCGGCGGGGCCGGCGGGGCCGGTGCCAACTCAACCGTCCTGGGCGGTCCCGGTCAGGATGGCGGGGCAGGTGGCAAGGGCGGCAATGGCGGTGACCCGGGCGCCGGCGGCGCCGGCGGCACGGGCGGTACCGGATCCACCATCGGTGCGAACGGCAGCGCCGGCTTCTCGCCCACCAGCGGCGGAAACGGCGGCAAGGGCGGTGCCGGCGGCACTGGCGGCACCGGCGGCAGCGGGTTCTTCCTAGGCAGCACGGGCAACCCGGGCGGCACCGGCGGGGCCGGCGGCGACGGCGGTATCGGCGGCAATGGCGGAAAGTACGGCAACGGCGGCGACGGCGGTATCGGCGGCAATGGCGGAAAGTACGGCAACGGCGGCGACGGCGGCAGCGCCGGCACCCCCGGCGACGGCGGAGCAGGTGCAGCCGGGAACGCCACGTACGTCGACGGCGGGGCCGGCGGTAACG
>NZ_LKTM01000236.1 GCF_001417955.2 Mycobacterium gordonae
ATGGTGGCGCCGGCGGGTGGTTGGGCGGCTTCGGCGGGGCCGGGGGTGCCGGCGGCATCGGCGGCGTCGGCGGGCCGACATTCGCCGGCGGCGGCGGCGGGACCGGTGGCGTCGGCGGTACCAGCCGGGCGCTGTTCGGCTGGGCCGGCGGACAGGGCGGCGTCGGCGGAACCGGTGGCACGGGTTATACCGGCGCCGACGCGCTGATCGCCGGCGCAACCGGCGAAGCCGGCGGCAACGCCGGAGTTGGCGGTACCGGCGGTGCCGGCGGCAGTAGCTGGGGCATGCTGTCTACCGCCGGAGCCGGCGGCGCGGGCGGCAGCGGCGGCATGGGCGGCGCCGGTGGTACCGGGGGCGCTGGAGTCGGCATGGCCGGCGGTACCGGCGGCCATGCCGGGGCGGGCGGTGACGCGGGCGTCGGTGGCGCGGGTGGCTCCGCTGGTCTCTTCGGCACGGACGGCGCTACTGGTGTTGCGGGAGTGGGCGGCACCGGCGGCACCGGTGGGGCCGGGGGTGCCGGTCAGCCGGCCGCCTTAGCGGGCCCGGGCACCGCCGGCGGTAACGGCGGCACCGGCGGCACGGGTGGCCACGGCATCAACGGCACAGGCGGCGGCGCCGGCGGCACGGGTGGGGTCGGCGGCAAGGGCGGCGCCGGCAACGGTGTCGTCGGCACCTTCGCGCAGGCCGGCGGCGGCGGGGGCACCGGCGGCACGGGCGGTGTCGGAACCGACGGCGGCGTCTTCGGCGCCGGCGGCAAGGGCGGCGAGGGCGGCGGCGGCTTTGCCCTCGGCGCCGGCGCGACCGCAGGTGCCGGCGGCACGGGTGGGGCGGGCGCTGCGGGCACGGTCACGCAGGCCGGCTA
>NZ_LKTM01000237.1 GCF_001417955.2 Mycobacterium gordonae
CCTTTCCTTCGATGACTTGGCGGTCTCGAAGCAGAACCTACGCCCGGCCCCTTTTACACCGGCTTTAGGACGCGACCGAAACTAGTGATGGGCCGGTGATGACGAAGGAGCACGATCTTGTTGTCTTCCACCCTCATTACCCGGTGGCTCTGCGCAAGAAGCATCAAGTTCTTGCGGCTGGTGTGGCGGCCGTTTTCAGCGTGAAGCGGACAGTCAAGCGCGCTCATGTTCTTGAGGCCTACGAGGATGCAGCTCTGCTCCGCCGAGGGATGAAAATCCGTGACACAACACCGAGGGAATGCTTAGCTCCGCCAGTATTTTTTGGCCTCCTGGGTGAGTCGAGTCAGTGGTCCCAAGCAGACGACGGAAAACAGAAGATCAAGAGGCTCGTGGATGAGCAAGACCACCAGGTGGAGAAACCGCGAGAGGGTCTCGACGTGCTCTGCATCGCGGACTTTGGCCATTGGGTCAGGTCGACATCGATCGTGAGGGCCGAAACCTGGAGAAACATGCAGATGCCGTTGTCGCTAGCCACAAATATGCCGCAGCAGCTATTGGACCTGTTTACGGGCGGCGATGCCGTCTTCTCAGGTCTCCGTCACCGCTATGACGACCCGCAGCCGCTATCCCCCCTGACCCACTTCATTGGCACCCTGTGGTGGAAACTATCGATTAACGACCCTACCGTCCAGCCTCTGGCAGATGGGTTCAGGCTTACTGACACCTACCCCTCAGGTGGCGAACTCGCCTTTAAGAACTGGAAGCTAAGCGGAACCTGTCAACCTGAATGAGGCACCGTTGCGCGGTATTTACTGAGCGTCCTCCTCTGGATGGTCGGGTGGGT
>NZ_LKTM01000238.1 GCF_001417955.2 Mycobacterium gordonae
TGTGATTTTCAGAGGTAAGTGGCGGTGAATCTTCAGCGGTAAATGGCGTCACATAGTCGCGATGACCCGCGTGCGGTTAAGCGTTTAGGCGATCTTCGTATGGGGCGTCGGGCGGAATCTGTAGGACCTCGATCATCTCGGATGTGCGGAGCTGGTCGATAAGTTCACGTGTACCGCCGATGATGGTGGAGTCGTAGTCGACTTCGGTTGCCACGCACCAGGTGTGGTCGGCGGGCCAGAAGAAGCTTGGCGATTGGGGGATGAAAAAGTCCTCGTTGACCCAGTGTCCGATCCGTACGGCGGCGTCGATGTGGCCTTTAAACAGGTGGTATCTGCGGCCGGGTAGTGAAAAGGTGGGTCCGCTTGTGGCGAGTCGCCATTGAGCCGGTGCCGGCTGGGGCGGTTGGATGTCCGGGATCACACCGTCGGGAGCGTAGTAGGCGGTGATCGTCGACGCCGGACTGTCATGGTCGTGGAGCCAGCCCCAGCCTTCCCAGACCGCGAAACAGCACGCCTGTGCTGTCGTGGTGTGCCTGGCGAGGATGGCGCAGAGCGCCTTGAGTGCCCAGCCGTTCAGGTCTCCCCGCATGGGGTCGCCCGGTCGGCCGCGTCCCGAGGATGCTGAGGACTTGATCTTCTCCCACCAGGCCGATGGATGGAGAATGCGGCTGTTGGCGCGGGCCACCGTCGCCCAGGTCAGTGGTCCGGGGTGATCGTCGAGGGGATGCAGTAGCCGGGCGTAGGCCCCAAAGCCGGCACCGACCATGCCGGTCGGCCAGTGCTGGTGATCCCATAGGTCTACCCGGTCGATCAGCCACTGAGCCGGCTCGGCCGAGCCGGC
>NZ_LKTM01000239.1 GCF_001417955.2 Mycobacterium gordonae
ACCTGGGCGCCGGGGCGGCGCATGTTCAACGCCTACGGCCCCACCGAAGCCACCATCTGGGCCACCTGCACCACCGCAGCGGGCGGTGGGCGTGGCCCTGGATCGGTGCGCGGAGCTGGTGGTGGCGTGGTGGGCGGTAATCAAGGCCGGCGGGATCTATGTGCCGGTGGACTCGGCCCACCCCGTGCAGCGCCTCACCACGGTGCTGGACGCGGTCGAGGCGGTGTGCGTGCTGACCCGCGGCGCGGACACCGTGCCCGGCGCCGGGGGGCGCCCGGTGCTGTCCCTGGACACCCTCGACCTCGCCGATCGCCGCGCCGAGGCGATCACCGACGCCGAGCGGCTGGCGCCGCTGCGCGTGGGCGACACCGCCTATGTGCTGTTCACCTCCGGCTCCACCGGCACCCCCAAAGGGGTGGCGGTCGGCCACGCCGGCCTGCTGGGGGTGGCCGCCGCCCAACGCGAACTGTTCACGGCCGGCCCCCGGGCGCGGATCCTGATGGTGGCCGCACCCACCTTCGACCTGTCGATCTTCGAATGGCTGTGGGCCGCCGGATCGGCGGCCACCCTGGTGGTGGCCCCACCCCAGGCCTACGCCGGCCACGCGCTGACCCACCTGCTGCACCAGCAGCGGGTCAACGCCGCCATCCTGACCCCCACCGTGCTGGCCTCCCTGGACCCGACCCCACTGACCGAACTGCACACCCTGATCGCCGGCGCCGAACCCTGCCCGCCGGAGCTGGTCACCACCTGGGCGCCGGGGCGGCGCATGTTCAACGCCTACGGCCCCACCGAAGCCACCATCTGGGCCACCTGCACCACCGC
>NZ_LKTM01000240.1 GCF_001417955.2 Mycobacterium gordonae
CCGTATTCTCTGAACTCAACGTCTGTGCTGCCCAGCGTCGCCGACATGTGCTCAGGAATCGGTTGTGACCGTTGGTATTCCGAGCTCAGTGTTGTTGTTCGGGCGGCTGCGGCGGTGGAGTTGGGTGATTTTGTCTTCGGCCCCAGCGAGGCTGACTTGAAGTCCTTCGACCTCGCCGAGCCAGCCTTCGCGTTCGGCTTCGACGATGCGAGCGACCAGGTTGTCGCGGATCTCGAGCAGGCGGTGCCGTTGGGCGGGGTCGGGCCACAGGAGAGGGCATCTGACACAAGCATGCTCGTGAACACAACGGCTGGCGAAGGCGCGGCCGCAGGTGCCGAGGGAGACCTTGCGGCGTTCGAAGTGGCCCAGGAAGTCCTGCCATTCCTCGTCGGTGGGGGCCCGGTATTCGTCGGTGGGCCTCAGGTCGCGGCGGCGGGCCAGGAACGCCAAATGCGATTGGATGGCCTCGTCGGGATAGACAGCCTTGTAGCCCATGGTGACGTTGATGTCGCGGTGCCCGGCGATCACCTGGGCGATATGCGGCGGCAGCCCGTTGAGGACGGCGTCGGTGATGAAGAGTCTTCGGAAGTCGTGAGGCGTGAATCGCAGCGGTTGTCCTGTTGATGGCTCAGTGAGCCCAGTGGCGGCGATAGCGTCATCGAGCATGGAGCGGATCGCCGTGGCGCTGATGGCGCGGTGCTCGCAGCCCCTGCGACGCTGGAACAGCAGCGGTAGCGGTGGCAGCCAGATGCGTTCGTGGTGGTCATAGGCGGCAACGGGCGGAATGGCGCCGTTGGT
>NZ_LKTM01000241.1 GCF_001417955.2 Mycobacterium gordonae
GTGTTGATCCGTATCTCGCCCTGCATCAGGCCGGTTTGCTATGAACCACTGGACTCAACTCACCCTGGCACGCAGGGCCACGACGTGCTCGCCTATTTCGACCATCACGCCTCCAACGGCCCAACTGAAGCGATCAATGGCCGACTCGAAGCCCTACGAAGAAACGCCCTCGGATTCCGAAACCTCACCCACTACCGAATCCGCTCACTACTGCACTGCGGCAACCTCGCCCAACAGATCGATGCACTCTAAAACCGGAAGAGCCGGTAATCCATTCGCTAAGAATGGCAGGGGTGACTCTCACTCACGGTGGGCTCAGCCTTGTCGGCGCACGCGCGTATGTTGCAGGGTGATCATCAAGGTGTACGAGGGGGTAACAGTGGAGAAGGCGACCATTCTCGAGCGCGTTTGCGCGGCCCTAGAAGGCGACTCTCTCGCAGCGGGTCGCGAAATTCTTCGGGCAGAGTATCCGTTCGTTGCTGTCGACAAAGTGAATCGTCGATACAGCGAGCGGCAGTGCCTTCGGATATTTTTCCGAGACGGCTTCACCGACCGCTATTCCGGCGACCGGCTGGTTCACCCGGGTGCACTTCGGGCGCTTTCGCTGGCTCTGCCAGACGATTTTCCTGCCGATCCGAACTGGGCGATGTCTCAAACCCATATTGCCTTCTGGGAGCTCTTTCCCTCGATTGACCACGTTGTCCCGGTCTCGCGACGGAACTTGTCAAGGCGGATGAGTCCATCGGGTGTTAAGCGGCGGTCGTGTCGGCCTCCTGGGCTGGTGGGTTGATC
>NZ_LKTM01000242.1 GCF_001417955.2 Mycobacterium gordonae
CACAACTGGCCATCCGGGCACTACACAGCGCGGTAGCCCGACGCGGAGATGTCGCGGGGTGCATTCTGCACTCGGATCGCGGATCTCAGTTCCGGTCAAGGAAATTCGTACACGCCTTGAATCAACACGAGATGGTCGGCTCTATGGGCCGTGTCGGAGCCGCCGGCGACAACGCCGCCATCGAGAGCTTCTTTAGCCTGCTGCAGAAGAACGTGCTCGACCGCCGCCGCTGGGACACCCGAGAACAACTCCGCATCGCGATCGTCACCTGGATCGAGCGCACCTACCACCGGCGCCGCCGCCAGTCCGGCCTCGGGCGGTTGACCCCGATCGAATTCGAAGCAATCATGACCACACCGGCCAGTCAGGCCGCGTGACCGAAACTGTCACCTGATCGTGCAGCAGACCCCGGGAACGTACGGTAGCTTGCTCAGGTCCAGCGCGTTATCCGCTTGCGACAGAAGCAGTTTTGCGTAGGCCCGGATATTCTCGGCAGGTCGCTGTGGCGGGCCAAAAGGATACATGGCGGCCGCGTTACTGCCTGGTCTGGCACCGCTGAGGTCGCGGGTCATAAATATTGCGCCCGTTTCCACCGCCCGCGCCGGTGTGTCATCGCTTCCCGTCGGACCAGGCTGCAAATCGTCGGCATATTTCCGTGTCAGCGCGGTGAGTTCTGCGAGTTCAGTCGGGTAGGCACCATTCATCAGGACCAAACGGTCGCGTCCTAAAGCCGGTGTAAAAGGGGCCGGGCGTAGGTTCTGCTTCGAGACCGCCAAGTCATCGAAGGAAAGG
>NZ_LKTM01000243.1 GCF_001417955.2 Mycobacterium gordonae
AGCGGCTCGGGCGGTTCCTCGGGGTTCTTCAACACCGGTGCGGGCAGTTCGGGGTGGCAGAACATGGGGCTGGGTGCCTCGGGTATGGCCAATGTGGGCGACCTGACGTCGGGCATGCGCAACCTGGGCAACAGCATCTCGGGCTGGTTCAACGCGAGTTCGTTGCAGGCCTCGCAGGCCGCGGTCATCTCTGGCTTCGGCAACGTCGGCAGCGAGGTCTCGGGGTTCTTCCACAACGCGGTGACCGACTTCACCACCTTCAGCATCGGCCTGGGCAACCAGGGTGGCTTGAACGTGGGTGGCGGCAACATCGGGGAGTTGAACTTCGGCCTGGGCAATGTGGGCGGGTTCAACTTCGGTGGCGGCAACCTCGGGGACTACAACTTCGGGTTCGGTGACCTGGGCAGCAACAACTTCGGGTTCGGCAACCTGGGCGACGGCAACATCGGGTTCGGCAACTCCGGCAGCGGCAACATCGGCTTCGGCAACACCGGCAACGGCAACATCGGTTTCGGTAACTGGGGTAACGGCAACAGCGGCTTGGCTAACTGGGGTGATAACAACTCCGGTATCGGGTTGCTGGGCAGCGGCAATGTCGGCTTCGGCGGCTTGAACGCCGGTACCGACAACATCGGCCTGTTCAACTCCGGTCACGGTAACCGCGGGTTCTTCAACTCCGGTACCGGCAACACCGGTATCGGCAACGCCGGTGACTACAACACCGGCATCGGCAACACCAGCATCGGCAACACCGGTATCGGCAACACCGGCAGCTACAACACCGG
>NZ_LKTM01000244.1 GCF_001417955.2 Mycobacterium gordonae
CCGCCGGCCCCGGCTTTCCCGCCTTGACCGCCTTGGCCGCCGTCACCGCCCTGACCGCCGTACAAGCCGGGGTTGGCGCTGTTATCGATACCGGCCGCCCCGGCTCCGCCGACACCACCGGTGCCGCCGTTACCGCCGGCCCCGCCCGCACCTTGGACTCCGCCGGTGCCGGTGCCGGCCGCACCCCCGGCACCACCGGCGCCGCCCTGGCCGCCCCCGGCGCCGAGTCCGCCGGTGTCACCGGGGTTGGTCCCGGCCGACCCGTACCCGCCGGCACCGCCGTCACCCCCAGCGCCACCGACACCGCCGGTACCGGCCTGACCCAGGGCACCGCCGACCGAGCCGGCCCCACCGGCCCCAGCGTTACCCCCGATGCCGCCCACTCCACCGGTCCCACCAGTACCGCCAACGACACCTTGCAACGCGGAGTTATCGACACCCGTAGCCCCCGCACCACCGACACCACCAGTGCCGCCACCACCGCCGGCACCGCCCACACCCTGGACCCCGCCGGTCCCGGTGCCGGCCGCACCCCCGGCACCACCGGCGCCGCCCTGGCCGCCCTGGGCGCCCTGGCCGCCGTCCTCACCGGCACCGACCCCGTCCTGACCGGCGCCGGCCGCGCCACCGACACCACCAACACCGCCGGTACCGCCATCACCGGAAGCGCCGTCAGCGCCGCTCAGCGACCCGGCACCGCCGGCCCCGGCTTTCCCGCCTTGACCGCCTTGGCCGCCGTCACCGCCCTGACCGCCGTACAAGCCGGGGTTGGC
>NZ_LKTM01000245.1 GCF_001417955.2 Mycobacterium gordonae
CGCGGGAGTCAATCCGACGCCGACCGGCACAGCGGCACCGGGCAGCAGTCCCGGTAGCGCGCCGATCACCGTCAGCAACCCCGGCGCTGGCGTCACGGTCGTCGGGAGCGGTGGAGGTGTCGGCAGCGACGGGGCCGCCGGTCAGACGGGCGGCACCGGCGGGACAGGGATGGATCCGATCATCACGGTCGATCCGCCCGGCATCGGAGGGACTCTCACCGTCTCCACCGGCACCGGTGGCAATGGCGGCCTGGCCGGCGTCGGCGGCGACGGGGGCGCCGGCGGGACTGGTGGCAGCTCCCTGGTCGTGAACAGCAGCCCGGTCACGGGCGCCACCAGCGTCTCTGGTGGGGCCGGCGGCAATGGCGCTCCGGGCGGGCCCACCGGGGGTGCGGGTGGCGCCGGCGGCCTGGGCGGGTTCGCGAACAGCCCCTACCCGGGCACCGCGACCGGCGGCAACGGCGGCAGTGGTGGTGCGGCGAGTACGGCGCCCGGCGCCGCGGGCGGGATCGGTGGCACCGGCGGCGCAGGCGGCACCGGTGGCCACGGCGGGCTGTTCCTGGGCAACGGAGGTGCCGGAGGTGCCGGAGGCGTGGGCGGCACCGGCGGTGCCGGGGCGGCCGGCTTTGCGGGCGGCGACGGCGGCGGTGGCGGCTCCGCCGTCAACAGCGCGACCGGTACTGCGGTCGGCGGAAACGGCGGAACCGCGGGCCACGGCGGGATCGGCGGGACGGGCGGGACGGGTGGCGCCGG
>NZ_LKTM01000246.1 GCF_001417955.2 Mycobacterium gordonae
GCCGGGATGTGAAAACCGTTGCACCGGAGGTGGATTCAAGAACCGTTCCGGTATGGCCGACTCCTGGCTGCGGCGCACGATCTCGGTCGCGTGGTCTTGGTCGGGGTGGCTGAGCGCTTTGTACGCGGCGCGGGCCAGGTCACCGGCGCTGACGTACCGGTTCGAGGGGTTCTTGGCCATGCCCCGAGCGATGACGGAGTCCAGCGATCTCGGGATGTCGCGTCCCGCTGCGCTCGGGCGCGGGATGGGGTTGATCATGTGGGCGCTGATCAGGACGCCGGCGTTATCCGACGGGTACGGCGCGCTACCGGTCAAACACTCGAACAGCACGCAGGCCAGCGCATAGACATCGGCCAGATGGGTGATCCCGTCGCTGGAAAACCGTTCGGGCGCCATGTATTTCCACGTCCCTACCGCGGTGCCCAGCTGGGTGATCTTCTCGTCGGTGGTCGCGCTGGCGATGCCGAAGTCCACCAGGTAGGCGAAGTCGTCGCGGGTGACCAGGATGTTGGGCGGTTTGACGTCGCGGTGCATGACCCCGGCGGCGTGCGCGGCGTCCAGCGCGGAGGCGATCTGGGTGATGACGGCGACGGCGCGCGGAGGCGGCAACGGGCCGTATCGGGTGAGCAGGCCGTCAAGGTCGACGCCCTCGATGAGGCGCATCTCGAGGAACATCTGGCCGTCGATCTCGCCATAGTCGTGGATGGGCACCACATGCGGCTCTTTCAGCCGGCCGGCGATGCGGGCCTCGCGCTTCATCCGTTCGCGGAACACCGGGTCGCTGCTCACGGTTTCGGACATCAGCTTGACCGCGACGGTCCAGCCCTTGACCGAATGCTCGGCCTCGTAGACCTCGCCCATCCCGCCACGGCCCAACAGGCGCTTGAGGTGATAGGGCCCGAACGTCGACCCGGCCCTCGAGCCCGGCTCCTCGCTCATTGCGACCATCCAGTGTCGTTGTGCCGCTTGAGCATTGGACTCTTATGCCCTGCCCGGCTGTCGGTCAGCCGTACTTGGCCCACCAGTTGTGCAGGTCGTCGATCGTGGCGGGATCGCCGAAGACGTCGCTGAGCATCAGCTTGCCCTCATTGCTCCAGATCACGTTGGGGTGATTCTTGTAGGTGCCGCAGGCGATCATTCCGGCGGTGACCGTCGGGTCCCGGTCGTAATGCCAGCCGTCCGGCGACGGCCCCTCCCCGGGGCAGTTCGCAAGCTGCACCGCGGCGATGTCGTCGTTGAACGCCTGCTTGAGCGCATCGAGGTTGGGGAACAGCCCGTAGATCGCCCGGCTGGGGCCACCCTGGTTGGTGTTCTGCCCGCAGTCGACCATCGCGATGGTGCCGGTCCACACGCTGTTCGGCTTCGGTGTGGTCGGTGTGCACGTTCCGGTGGCGTAGCCGGACGGCAGCATGGACATCAGCTTGCTCTGCGGGTCACCGCCCGGAGTGGTGGTGGCCGGCGAACTCTTGGTGGTTGTCGGCTTGCCGGAACTGGTGGTGGCCGAGGTGGTCGTGTCCGCCGTCGGGGTGTCGTCCCCCTTGCGCGTGGCCAGCCAGATGCCGACGCCGGCAAGGATGAGCACCACCACCAGAGCGGCGGCTCCGGCGATGATGGGCCACGGACTGCGTTTGCCGCCCGAAGGCGGGCCACCTTGATTCCAGGTCGGTGGACCTCCCGGCTGCTGTGGCCCGGACGGGCCTCCGCCCCAGCCGCCGCTCTGACCGAAGTACTGCGGCGCCTGGGTGGGCGGGCCCTGGGCCGGGATCGGCCCGCTCGCCGGGATCGGCCCGCTCGCCGGGATAGGTCCGCTCGCGGGAGACCAGGACGGCGCATTCGTCGGCGTCTGCCGCTGCAGCGGCCCCGAACCGATCGGATCGCCGTAGGCAGGCGGTGGTGAGTAATGCGGGGGCGTCCCTGGGGGCGGCGGGGTGCCGCCGGGCACCGACGGCGTGACCGCGGTGCCGGGCAGGGTCGATTCCCGGCTGCGGCGCAGGATGTCCTCGGCGTGGTCCTGGTCCGGGTCGCTCAGCGCGTCGTGCGCGGCCCGCGCGAAGTCGCCGGCGCTGGCGTAGCGGTCCTCGGGCTTCTTGGCCATGCCGCGGGCGATGACCGCGTCGAACCCTTTGGGGATGCCGGCCCGCGCGGCGCTGACCTGCGGCACCGGGTCCATCAGGTGCGCGGTCACCAGCGTGGTCGCGCTGTCGGCGCGGTAGGGCGGGCTGCCGGTCAGGCACTCGTAGAGCACGCAGGCCAGCGCATAGATGTCGGCGCGGTAGGTGACCTCATCGTTGGAAAACCGTTCCGGCGCCATGTATTTCCAGGTGCCCACGGCGGTGCCCAGCTGGGTGAGCTTTTCGTCGGTGGTGGCGCTGGCGATGCCGAAGTCGACCAGGTAGGCGAAGTCGTCGCGGGTGACCAGGATGTTGGGGGGTTTGACGTCGCGGTGCATGACCCCGGCGGCGTGCGCGGCATCGAGGGCCGAGGCGATCTGGGTGATGATGGCGACCGCGCGCGGCGGGGTCAGCGGGCCGAAGCGTTTGAGCACGCTGTCCAGGTCGGTGCCCTCGATCATGCGCATCTCGAGGTACATCTGGCCGTCGATCTCGCCGTAGTCGTGGATGGGGACCACGTGGGGTTCCTGCAGCCGGCCGGCGATGCGGGCCTCGCGTTTCATGCGCTCGCGGAACACCGGGTCCTTGCTGAACTCCGCAGTCATGACCTTGACGGCGACCGTCCACTCCTTGACGGTGTGCTCGGCCTCGTAGACCTCGCCCATCCCGCCGCGGCCCAGCAACCGCTTGAGGTGGTAGGGCCCGAACATCGAGCCCACCCGCGAGTCTGATGGCTCGCTCATTGCCGATCCTCCTCAACCAAGCCGAATCCCGCCGACACTATCAACAGCCTTCAGGTATTGCATGGAGCGCAACCACCGGCTTAGCAACCATGACGGTAATCGGGACGATGGGCGCTTGCCAATAAGACTGCCAACACCCTGGCCCGAAAAACCGCACATGTTGTCGTGACAGTGACGGTACCGTCCGGGTCCGACAGGCAACGAGGTGCCGGTGAACGCGAAAAGTCTTGTGGCGAACAGCCGCCCATTGCTGCAGCGGTAGCTGTTGCCGCACGTTCGCGCGGTGGCTGGGCGCCGCCGACGGCATCGTCAAAACGATTGCGCGAGTGGCATATTCGGGTGCCGTCGGTCAGTGCGTCAGGCCTGGGTGTGCGCGGCGATCTGGAAGGTGAACTCGTGGTCGCAGATCCGGATGTGGTCGCCATCGTGGATGGTGGCCGCGGTGCGGATCCGCTGGTGGCGCACATGCACACCGTTGGATGACCGCAGGTCGTTGATGATGTAGTTGGTCCCGGTGTCGACGATGACGGCGTGGTGGCGGCTGACGTTCGCGCTGTCCAGGACGATGTCGTTGTCGCTGAGCCGGCCGATCCGGGTCGCCGCCGAGCGCAAAGGGTAGTCGCGCCCGGTCGAGACGTCACGCAGGTAGGCGGCCACTTTCTGGGTGGCGGCCATGGTGCGCTTGTCCAGCACGGTGACGGTTCCCACGGCGGTCACCTTGGCGTTCTGTTTCACGTCCAGCGTCTCTTGGCGCAGGATCTTCTCGTTGAGCGCCCGCAGCGTCGGGCCTGGATCGATACCGAGGTCGTCGGCAAGGGTCGCTTTCACCCGGCGGTAGGCGTTGAGGGCGTCGGACTGGCGGTCGGTGAGGTAGTACGCCGTGATCAGCTGCGCCCACAGCGGCTCCCGGTAGGGGTGCTCCACGGTCAGCGCCTCGAGTTCGGTGATCACCGCCGATGCGCGCCCGCACGCGATCTCGGCCTCCGCCTTCGCCGTGTGCGCGATGATCTTGTCCTCCACCAGGGCAGTGGCGAAAGAGTCGACGAACGGGAAATCGCGCAGGTCGTCGAGCACCGGCCCGCGCCATTCCTTGAGCGCCGCAGACAGATGCCGGCTGGCCTGTTCGAAGCTGCCCGATGCCGCGGCATGGACGCCCGCCGTCTTCTCGGCGATGAACCGGCCGAGGTCGCAGGTGTTTTCGGGGATGGTGAGCCGGTATCCGGGTGGCGCCGCAGCGAGCACCAGGCGAGGATCGACCCCGGCGGCGCCGACCAGCTTGCGCAGGTTGGACACGTAGGAGTGGATGCTGGCGCGCGCTCCGGACGGCGGCCACTCGTCCCACAGGGCGGTGATCAGCGCGTCGACGCCGACAGGCCGGTTGCGGTTGATGACCAGCATCGCCAGCACGGCCCGCTGCTTGGGGGTGCCCAAGGGCACCAGGGCCCGGTCGATCGTCATCTCCAGCGGGCCGAGCACACCGAACTCGAGATGTGTGTCCATCATCGCGCTCCCAGCCATTCCGGGTCCTCCGCGGCCGCCGGTGTCCCCGAGTAGTGAGGTGCCAGTCCGGCGACCTTCCTCATTATTGTGTCTTGATCGCTCTCAGTCTTGTTACTGCGGGTCCCATCTGGCGTGTCATTCTGATGCATCCCGGTGTCGAGGCGGCGGATTCACACCAACCCGGAGCCGGGCGCCCGGTCCCGCGAGACGCCGGCGCTCGTGCCGCTTTCGACCGAATTGTCCTGTGGTGGTTGCGGACTCGAACCGAAGGCGGCCGTCATTTGATAGTGGCCACGGTGTACAGCAGGAAATGATGGCTGGTCGCCCATGCCCTGGCGAACAATTCCAGCGGGATCTGCTCGTCTCGGCCGTTCTCGTGACCGCTGTCGTTGAGGTGCACGATGCCGTTGCGGGTATCCACCCCGGTCACCACCACCGCATGATCGGACACCGGGTTGCCCTCGTCGTCCTTGCTCTCAATCGGTTCACCCCAGATCATTTCGGCGTTGAGGCTCACCATGACGGCGTGACGGCTGCCCAGGTAATGCTTGAGGGCGTCCATGCCGGTGGCGATCCCGTTCCTGGTGGCCTCGTCGTCGTCGGTCGTCTTCGAGCCGACGCCGTAGTGCGCAAGCAGTGTCGGGATGTCCAGTCGGCTCGTGCCGTTGCCGGAATCCGGGTGCTTCGGGTCTTTGGGCTGGATGTAGATCGAACCGGGGTGCCTGGTGCTGGGCGTCGTCCGGGCCACCTCGATGATGGCGCGCTCCGACGGTTCGCTACCGGTCATCTGGCCGACGATGTCCGCGCCGGCCATGATGGCGCAGTCGTCATACGTCTGCAGGCGCCACCACTTGGCGGTTGCCGTGGGATCGCCGTACGTAACGCCGCCCGCCGACGCTTCGGCGGGGGCGGCCAGCCCGAGCGCCAGGGATCCGGCGGCTGTACCGGTCAGGAGCGCCAGCAGGGCCGTCCTGGCGATGGCGGCGATCTTGTTGCTCATGAGCGTCCTTCTCTCGTCCCGCGGTGGCGGTGTTGCAAGAAGGTTCCGTCGTGGACCTGTCGGTTATCTCCACGAATTCTTGGAAGCGGTCGGCCGGGCTGAAATGTCTTGACATGCATGGCGACAAACCAAAGGCGGGCAGCCGGCCCGAGTGGGTGGCTGCCCGCCTTGATCAATCCTGCTTGGTCACTTACGCGTCTCCTGGGTGACGCTCATGAAGTTGTGGCTGGTGGCCCAGGCCTTGACGAAGACGGCCATCGGAACCTGCTCGTCTTTGCCGTTCTTGTTGCCGCTGTCGTTGAGGTGCACGACGCCCTTGGCGGTGTCGACTCCGGTCACCACCACGGCGTGGTCGGCGCGGGGCTGGCCGTCCTTGCCCTTGTTCTCGATCGGCTGGTTCCAGATCATCTCGGCGTTGAGCCCGACGATGACGGCGTGACCGCTGCCGAGGTACTGCTCGAGGGCCTCCATGCCGGTGGCGACACCGGTCTTGCCGGCCGTGTCCGCGTCGGTGTTGGTCGCGTGGATTCCGTAGTGCGCCAGCAGGGTCGGCAGGTCGTCCGGGTCGGTGCCCATGCCGGAGTTGGGGTCGTTCTTGTCGGCGGGCTTGACGTAGATCGAACCCGGGTGGGACGCGCTCGGGGTGGACTGGGCGACCTTGATGATGGACCGCTCTGAGGGCAGCTTGCCGGTGATCTGGCCGACCACGTCGGCGCTGGACATGATTGCGCAGTCGTCGTAGTTCTGGTGAACCCAGTACTTGGCGACGGCGGTGGGGTCGCCGTACATGGTGCCGGTGCCTGCCTCGGCCGGGCTGGCCAGGCCCAGCGCCACCACGCCGGCGGCGGCGGCCAACAGGGCGGTCTTGGCGATCGAGGAGACCTTCAGGCTCTTCATGCTCGTGTCCTTTTCTCGTACGGTGCTCACTCCGCTCGGTGCGGATGGCGTGTTGAGAAAAGGTTCGGACGGTGGCCTTTTTGTTATCTTTACGAATTCTTGGAGTGACCTGACTCGTCAGTTGCAGGCCCAGGTGTCGATGTAACCGCCGGGCAGCTTGCTCAACGCGTCTTTCATCGCAGCGGGCAGGTTGGGTCCGGTGCCGCCTTGGTATTGGTGGTCCTTGGCCGCGACCGCCCCGCACTCGGTGAAGGTGGTCAACACCTTGCAGTCCGGGTAGGCGCAGGACTTCACCGCTGTCGCCTCGGCGGCCGCTTTGGTGGGATAGGCATGCGATCGTCCCCACGACCCGTTGGCGGAATACGCGATCGCGCCGTAGGAGTCAGCCGCCGCGGCGGTGGGGGCCGGCGCAGCGGCAAAGGTGGCGGCGATGGCCACGCTGGCGGCGGCGATGACTATCCGCTGTCGACGGGTGGACGTCGTCATGTGGTGAGTCCTTTCCGGGAGCCGGCGCTAGACGGGTTTGGTCGCGGTGACCTGTTTGCCCCAGTCGGACATGGTCAACGTCACCGAAGTGCTTGCGGTGGGCGAGATCTGGATCTGGACCAGATGCGAGGAGCCGTCCGACGCCGTCCAGACGGTGGTCGGCACCGTTGAGACGCTCTCTTCGGTGACCCGCGTGCCGGCCAGCGTCGCGACATCGTTCGCCGACGAATTGCCGGTGATTTTGGTGGTCGCGACGCCGTTCACCTGTTGACTGCCGGCCACCGCGCCGTTCTTGAGATTGGCCAGCAGATTGGCCAGGCCCTTGTCGGGATCCAACAGCACCGAGACGTTGTAGATCGAAGCGCCGTTACCGAAGTCGGTGTAGGTCCCCGGCTGGCCCAGATCCGAGTAGAGATGACCGTCGACGAAGACGAACTGGGCCTCTTCGCTCTTGCTGCCTACCAGCACCGTGGCGACGCCCGTGGCGACCGTCTGCGGCGTGTTGGAGACGTCGCCGTCGAGCTTGGTCACGCGGATGTTAGGCACCTCACCGTCGACGGCGACGGCGAGATGCACACCGGTGGTTTTACGCATCACGTCGGCGGCCTGCTTGAGCAGGGTCGCCGCCTCGCCGCTGGTGGCATTGGCGGTGCTTCCCGGGCTCTTGTTGCCGTTGGCCGCCTTGCTTCCGCACCCGCCGATGGTGAGGACGACGGCCAACGCGACCGCCACCGCGGCGAACAGTTGCCGGTAGACACGAGGCGGAAGCTTCATCGACATCTCCTAATGTTTGGCCCGACAGCCGACCACCGAGCTTAGTGACGCCCCGGCGGTAGCCCGCTCAGGCCCGGGTCATGTCGTAATAGGCACCGCGGCGAGCCAGCAGTTCGGTGTGACTGCCTTGCTCGACGATCCGGCCCTCCTGCACGACCACGATCCGGTCGGCGTCACGAATCGTCGAAAGCCGATGGGCGATAATGAAACTCGTCCGATCACGACGGAGTTCCCGAGTGGCCCGGGCGATCAGCAGTTCGGTTCGGGTGTCGACCGAGCTGGTGGCTTCGTCGAGGATCAGCAGCTGCGGGCGGGCCAGGAAGGCCCGGGCGATGGTGATGAGCTGCTTCTCGCCGACGCTGATGTTGCCGCCGCCCCCGCTGATCGGGGTCTGGTAGCCGGCGGGCAGGGTGTGGACGAAACGGTCGACATAGGCCGCCTGCGCCGCCGCCACGATCTCGGCCGGGCCGGCATCGGGCCGCCCGTAGGCGATGTTCTCCTCGATCGTGCCGTCGAACAGCCAGGTGTCCTGCAGCACCATGCCGATGCGCGACCGCAGCGCGTCGCGATTCAGGCTCGCGATATCGACGTCGTCGATCAGGATCCGGCCCGAATCGACGTCGTAGAAACGCATCAGCAGGTTGACCAGCGTCGTCTTGCCCGCTCCCGTCGGGCCGACGATCGCCACCGTGCTGCCCGGTTCGGCCACCAGCGACAGGTCATGGATCACCGGATGGCCGGGCCGGTAGCCGAAACTGACGTGGTCGAACTCGACCCGTCCAGGTCCCGGCGAAACCGGCGCTGGCGCATGATCCGGCGGTTCCTCCGGCTCGTCGAGCAGATCGAACACCCGCTCGGCGCTGGCCACCCCGGACTGCAGGGTGTTGTACATCCCGGCCACCTGCCCCACCGGGGTGTTGAACTGCCGCACGTACTGAATGAATGCCTGGATGCTGCCGAGGGTGATCTGTCCCGCGGCGATCTGCAGGCCGCCGACCACGGCGACCGCCACGTAGCCGAGGTTGCCGATGAATCCCGTTGCCGGGCCGACTAATCCGGAAAAGAACTGGGCGCCGAAGCTGGCCCGGTAAACGTCGTCGTTGAGCTGGTGGAACTGCGCGCGGGCGGCGGCCTGGTGGCCGAATGTCTTGACCACCGTGAAGCCGCTGTAGGTCTCTTCGATGTGGGCGTTGAGGCGTCCGGTGCTGGTCCAGTGCGCCATGAACAACTGCTTGGAACGGCGGGTGATCGCGCGGGTGGCCAACAGGGACAACGGCACGGTCAGCACGGTGATGAACGCCAGCAGCGGCGAGATCCACACCATCATGACGAGCACGCCGAGCACGGTGAGAACCGACGTCACCAGCTGGCTGATCGTCATCGACAGCGAGGTCTGCATGTTGTCGATGTCGTTGGTGACCCGGCTGAGCAGTTCCCCGCGTTGTTGCCGATCGAAGTAGGACAACGGCAGCCGGTGCAGCTTGTCCTCCACGTCGGCGCGCAACCTGGTGATGGTCCGCTGCACGGTGATGTTGAGCAGCCGCGCCTGACCCCAAAGCATCGCCGCGGCAATCAGATACAGAACCAGCGCCAGCGTCAGGGTGCGCGCCACCGCGCCGAAGTCCACTCCCTGGCCCGGTACCACGTTCATGCCGGACAACAGGTCCGCGAAGGCGTTGTCGCCTCGAGCGCGGGCCGCGGCGACGGCCTGGGCCTTTGTGATTCCCGAGGGTAGCCGTCGGCCGACCACGCAGTTGAACAGCAGATCGGTCGCGTGCCCGAGTATTCGGGGAACTGCCACGCCGATGCAGGTGCCGACGATTCCCAGCGACATGACGCCGACGCTCAACCGGCGATGCGGCGTCAGTCGTCCCAGCAGCCGACGTGCCGATCCCCAGAAGTCCCGCGAGCGCATGTTCGGTGGCGCCGGGGCCGCGCCGCGGGGGCGGGCGCTCATCGGCGCGCTCATTGCGTGCCCCCGACCCCGGCGCCCACCGACTGCGAGGCCGCGAACTCCGCATACGTCGGGCACTCGGCCAGCAATGCTTCGTGGCTGCCGGCGCCGACGACTCTGCCCTTGTCGACGACGATCACCTCGTCGGCCTGGGCGGCGGTCGAGATCCGTTGTGTGACAATGATGATCGTTGCCGCACCGGCCTCCTCGCGCAGGGATCTGCGCACCTGGGCGTCGGTGTGGACATCGAGCGCCGAGAACGCGTCGTCGAACAGATAAATGGCCGGGCGGCGGATCACCGCCCGCGCGATCGCCAACCGCTGACGCTGGCCGCCGGAGAAGTTGACACCGCCCTGGGCGACGCGCATCTGCAGCCCGTGCGGCCGGACGAATTCGGCTGCGCCAGCGATCCGTAATGCTTCCCACATCTGCCCGTCGGTGACGGACTGTCCGGGCACCGCCCCGTACCGCAGGTTGTCGGCGACGGTGCCGGTAAATAGGTATCCCCGCTGCGGTACCAGTCCGATCGCTGACCACAGCCGCTCGGTGTCGTAGTCGCGGACGTCGATGCCGTCGATGGTGACGCGCCCGGCCGTGGCGTCGTAGAGGCGGCAGATCAGCGACACCAGCGTCGATTTGCCCGATCCCGTGCTGCCGACGATCGCGGTGCTGGTGCCGGGCCGAGCAGTCAACGAGATATTCTGCAGCACAGGGTAATCCGCGCCGGGATAGGTGAAGGTCACGCCGTCCAGCTGCACCAGCCCACGGATCGGATGCGGTGGAAACTGCGGCTGCTGCGGACTTTCGATCGCCGGCGAGGTGGTCAGCACTTCGGTGATGCGTTCGGCGCACACCGATGCCCGCGGCAGGACGACCAGTGTCATCGTCGCCATCAGCACCGCCATCAGAATCTGGGCGAAGTAGGCCAGGAACGCGATCAGCGATCCGACCTGCATCTGGCCTGCGTCGATGCGCAGACCGCCGAACCAGATCAGCGCGACGCTGGAGAGGTTGATGGTCAGGGTGGTCACCGGCAGCATCAACGCCTGCCAGTTGCCGGCGCCCAGGGCGGCATTCGACAGCGCCATGTTGGCACCGGCGAACCTGTCGCGTTCGAAACCTTCGCGGGTGAACGCCCGCACCACCCGCACGCCGGATAGTTGGTCGCGCAGCACCCTGTTGATGCCGTCGATGAGCCGTTGCATGCTGCGGAACAGGGGCAGCATGTGCGAAATGATCCAGTAGTTGGCGACCGCCATGACCGGAACGCTGACCAGCAGCAGCCAGGTCAGCGCCGCCTCCTGGTGGATGGCCATGATGACGCCACCGATACACATGATCGGCGCGGTCACCAGCACCGTGGCGCTCGTCTGCACCAGGAAGACGATCTGGCGGACGTCGTTGGTGCTGCGGGTCAACAGCGTTGGCGCGCCGAAGCGTGCCGTCTCGTGCTCGGAGAAGCGCAGCACGTGGTCGAACATCGCCGCGCGCAAGTCCCGGCCGAAGCCGGTTCCGGTACGCGAGCCGAAGTATGTAGCGCCCACCGCGCATGCCCCCTGCACGCCGGTGACCACCAGCATCACCAGCCCCAGCCGGACGATGGTGGTGGTATCGCCTTTGGAGACGCCGTCGTCGATGATCGCGGCATTGACGGTGGGAAGGTACAGCGACGCCAGGGTGCTGATGGACTGCAGCACCATCAACACCGTCACGAATGCGCGATACGGCAGGATGTACTGGCGCAGCAGTGCCAGGAGCATGGGGTAACTGTGTCACACCCGGTAGGTGCCGGTGCTGCGCATCAACGGACCTGGTCCGGACCTGCGTGTTGTGCCGAAATGCCTGATCAGGTGGCGTGTCGGTGGTTGACCCGCGGGGCTGCGGCTACAGTGCATCGTGTGGAGCGGCAGCGGCCCGAGAAATCGGTGGGTAACGGGGTAGGTCCCAGTGCGGCGTAAGTGGGCGGCGCGAGTCGTGGCTGTTGGTGCCTTCGTGGCTGTGCTCTGCGGGGTCACGGGTTGCTCCAATTCCGGCGACAACAAGCCAGGTGGACCGGTTCCGTCGAGCTCGGGGAACGCGGAGGGCAAGCATGGCCCCTTCTTCCCGCAGTGTGGTGGCGTTACCGACGAAACGGTGACGCAGCTGACCAAGATCTCCGGTCTGGTGAACACCGCCAAGAACTCCGTGGGCTGCCAGTGGCTGGCCGGCGGCGGGATCTCGGGACCGCACTTCTCCTTCTCCTGGTACCGCGGCAGCCCGATCGGGCGGGAACGCAAGACCGAGGAACTGTCGCGGGCCAGCGTCGAGGACATCAACATCAACGGTCACGGCGGCTTCATCGCCGTCGGCAACGAGCCCGCACTGGGAGATTCGCTGTGCGAGGTCGGGATCCAGTTCTCCGACGACTTCATCGAATGGTCGGTGAGCTTCAGCCAGAAGCCCTTCCCGCCGGCCTGCGACATCGCGAAAGAATTGGCCCGCCAGTCGATAGCGAATTCGAAATGAGCCGGCGGATGCGTGCCTTCCTGACAGTGCTGATCGCGGTGCTGATGGTGCTGACCGGGTGTTCGAAGTCGGTGGACGGCAAGGCCATCAAGGCCGGCGGAGGCGGTGTGCCGCGCAACGACAACTCCGAGCGGCAATATCCGAACCTGCTCAAAGAGTGCGAGGTCCTGACCACCGACATTCTGGCCAAGACCGTCGGCGCCGATCCGCTGGACATCCAGAGCACGTTCGTCGGTGCCATCTGCCGCTGGCAGGCGGCCAATCCGGCCGGCCTCATCGACATCACCCGGTTCTGGTTCGAGCAGGGGAGTCTGAGCAACGAGCGCAAGGTCGCCGAGGGGTTGAAGTACCAGATCGAGACCCGTTCGATCCAGGGCATCGACTCGATTGTGATGCGGCCCAACGATCCCAACGGCGCGTGCGGTGTGGCCAGCGACGCGGCGGGTGTGGTCGGCTGGTGGATCAACCCGCAGGCGCCTGGCATCGATGCGTGCGGGCAGGCCCTGAAGTTGATGGAGTTGACGCTGGCGACCAACGCCTGACGGGTCAGCCTGGCTGGCGCGGCACGTGGAAGTCGGTGAGCGCGGCGATGCCGGGTTCGGCGGCTGCCCAGCGGCCGGGGACGCGTAGCACGGCGAGCGCAGACGTCGGGTACTTCTCCGAGATGCTCTCCGCCGCAGCGATGTTGCTGGTGTCGGCATCCGCGAGGATGAGGGCCACCGAGGACGTCGTCGGCTCGTGTCCGACTATCAACAGGGTGTCTACGTCATCTTCGACCCGGTTGATCTCGTCGATCACGGTGCCCGGGGTGGCGCCGTAGAGTCGCCCCAGATAGCGCACGGGCGCTTCGATGCCAGTGCAGGCCAGGGTTTCTCGGGTGCGGGTGGCCGTCGAGCACAGCACCGCGTCGATGGCCGGCAGATTGGCGCGCAGCCAGTCGCCGGCCAGTCCGGCCTCGCGTTGACCCCGGGGGGCCAGCGGGCGCTCATGGTCGGGCACACCGTCGGGGTATGCCGACTTCCCGTGTCGCATCAGGATCAGGGTGCGTGGTTCTGCCACGGGCTCACGTTATCCACCGCTGAGGTTGCGGCGTGTGGCGAGGGTCCGCAAATTGCCGGGTTTTCCCGCGCGTCGTCGGCAACATGCGGGCGCTCGGCGGGTTCTGGGTGTCGGGGGGGTGCGGCGTGTGGCGAGGGTCCGCAAATTGCCGGCTCGGCCGGCGTGTCGTGGGCAACATGCGGGCGCTCGGCGGACCCGGCTACCTCCCGAATGAAACCAGAGTGACGCAAGAGGTTGCACCCCGTCTCCACCGCCAGACCCTCCGGCCGACGTCCCCGGGCTTGTCGGCACCCCGCCATACACTCCCGATGCAACGCCAATTACGCATCCAGAAGGGGGTCGACGGCATGCGGTTCCTGCACACCGCTGACTGGCAACTGGGCATGACCCGGCACTTCCTCGCCGGCGACGCCCAGCCCCGTTATTCGGCAGCCCGCCGCGACGCGGTGGCCGCCCTCGGGGCGCTGGCCGCCGAAGTCGGCGCGGAGTTCGTCGTCGTGTCCGGCGATGTCTTCGAACACAACCAACTGGCCCCCCAGGTGATCGGGCAGTCCCTGGAAGCCATGCGCGCCATCGGTATTCCTGTCTACCTGCTGCCGGGCAACCACGACCCGCTGGATGCGTCGTCGGTCTACACCGGTGCTCTGTTCACCTCGGAACGCCCGGAGAACGTGATCGTGCTGGACCGGGCCGGCGTCCACGAGGTACGGCCCGGCGTGCAGATCGTCGCGGCGCCATGGCGGTCCAAGGCGCCCACCACCGACCTGGTCGCCGAAGTCGTCGGCGGGCTGCCGGCCGACGGCAGCACCCGGGTCCTCGTCGCCCACGGTGGCGTCGACGTGCTCGACCCCGACCGCGACAAGCCCTCGCTCATCCGCCTGGACAAGGTTGAGAAGGCATTGTCGGACAATGTGATTCACTATGTCGCGCTGGGTGACAAGCATTCCCTGACGCAGGTGGGCGACAGTGGCCGGGTCTGGTACTCCGGGTCACCGGAAGTCACCAATTACGACGACGTCGAGGCCGACCCCGGCCATGTGCTGATCGTCGACATCGACGAGACCGATCCACAACGCCCGGTCACCGTTGAGGCCCGCCACATCGGTCGGTGGCGCTTCGTGACGTTGCACAATCAGGTCGATACCAGTCGGTGCATCGCCGACCTGGACATGAACCTGGACCTGATGCCCGATAAGGACCGCACCGTCGTTCGCCTGGCTCTGACCGGGTCGCTGACGGTCACCGACCGCGCGGCGCTCGACGCGTGTCTGGACAGGTACGCCCGGTTGTTCGCCTGGCTGGGCCTGTGGGAGCGGCACACCGATCTGGCCGTCATCCCCGCTGACGGTGAGTTCGACGACCTCGGCATCGGCGGATTCGCGGCCTCGGCGGTCGAGGAGCTGGTCGCGACGGCCCGGGCAGGGACTGACGACGCCGTGGACGCCCAAGCGGCGTTGGCCCTGTTGCTGCGTCTGGCGGACCGGGGTGCGGCATGAAGCTGCACCGCCTCGTCCTGACGAACTACCGCGGCATCGCGCACCGGGAGATCGAGTTCCCCGACCACGGTGTGGTGGTGGTCTACGGTGCCAACGAGGTCGGCAAGTCGTCGATGATCGAGGCGCTGGATCTGCTGCTCGAATCCAAGGATCGCTCGACGAAAAAGGATGTCAAGCAGGTCAAGCCGGCCAACGCCGACGTCGGCTCCGAGATCACCGCCGAAATCAGCAGTGGTGCTTACCGTTTCGTGTATCGCAAGCGGTTCCACAAGAAGTGCGAGACGGAGTTGACGGTGCTGGCGCCGCGCCGTGAACAACTCACCGGCGACGAGGCCCACGAGCGGGTCCGCGCCATGCTCGCCGAGACCGTCGACACCGAGCTGTGGCGCGCGCAGCGGGTGCTGCAGGCCGCGTCGACCGTTGCGGTGGATCTGTCGGGCTGTGACGCGTTGTCGCGTGCGCTCGACGTCGCCGCCTCGCAATCCGTCGGCGACGCCGCGCTGTCGGGCACCGAGCCGCTGCTCATCGAGCGGATCGACGCCGAATACGCACGATATTTCACCGGAACCGGCCGCCCCACCGGGGAGTGGGCAGCGGCGCGGTCCCGCCTGGCGGACGCCGAGGCCGCGGTGGCCGAGTGCGCGAAAGCGATGGCTGAGGTCGACGATCGGGTGCGTCGTCACGCCGAGCTGACGCGACTGTCGGCAGAGCTGGCGCAGCAAGCCGAAACCGCCGGGCCGCGGCTGGCCGCGGCTCAGGCCGCCGCGGACCGGGTCAAGGCGCTCACCGACGAGGTGCGTGAAGCCGGGCTGATCGCCGCGGCTGCGGCCGCAACCAGCACCGCGTCGACCGCCGCGCACACCGGACGTCTGGCATTGATCGCTGAAATCGATTCTCGCGCAGCTGCAATCGCCGCACTGGTCGCGCAAGCCGAAGAGGCCGTCGGTTTGCAGGCGGCCGCGACGCGGGAAGCCGCAGCCTGCGATGCTGCCGCGCAGGAGGCGGTCGCGATTCTGGCCGTCGCGCAAGAGCGCACCGAAGCCGCTCGCCGCGCCCTCGACCGTATCGCTGAGCGCGAGGAAGCCGACCGGTTGCGTGCCCGGCTGACAAAGATCGATGGAATCGAACGCGACCTCGGTCCGATCTGTCAGGAACTCGCTGGGATCGTGCTGACCGATGAGATGCTGCACCGCATCGAAAAGGCCGCCGCATCCGCCGATCGGGCCGGTGACCAGCTCGAGATGGTCTCGGCAGTAGTGGAATTCACCGCTGTCGCCGACATCGAGCTTGCCGTCGGGGAGCAGCAAGTATCGCTGGCGGCCGGGCATAGCTGGTCGATCACCGCCACCGGTCCCACCGACGTCGAAGTCGCCGGTGTGCTGACGACGCGGGTTACCCCGGGCGCGACGGTGCTCGATGTTCAAGCCAGATTTGTTGCCGCACAACAGGAACTGAACGCCGCGCTGGAGGCGGGCGCGGTGGCCGACGTGGCGGCGGCGCGCTCGGTTCACGAGCGGCGTCGTGAACTGCGTAACAGTCGTGACCGGCTCACCGCAACGCTGACCGGATTATGCGGCGACGAGAACGCGGACCAGTTGCGGTCCAGGCTGGCGCAGTTACAGGCCGATCAACCCGCGGAGCCTGATCTTTTCGCCACCGATACTGCCAGCGCTCGCGCCGAACGCGAGGCCGCCGAGGCGGATCGTGCGGCAGCGCAGGCCGAGTGCGAGAACCGGCGCCAACTCGCGGCAGCCGCCGCCCGGCGACTTGCCGAGACCACCACGCGGGCAGCGGTATTGGGCAACGATGCCATTACCCAACGTGCCGAACTCGACGCGGCGGTGACCCGGTTGGCAGGGGAGCGGGCGTCGTTGAGTGACGAGTCTCTGGCGGCCAAGGCCGAGGCGGAGCGGCAGCTGGCGCACACCGCCGAGCAGCGCGTGGTCGAGCTGGAGCAAACCCTGGCCGCCGCGCAGCCCGAAATGATCGCCGCCGAACTCACCGAGGCTCAGGACGTCGCCGGGGCGCTGCGCCGGCGCCGCGACGCCGCCGACGCCACGTTGAACGAGATCTCCATCGAGCTGGCGGTATTGCGCAGTGAGGGCCGGAAGGGGCGGCTCGATGCCGCCGAGACAGAGCTCGAACACGCGACCAGCCGGCACACCCGGGTGGGCGATCGGGCCAGGGCCGCTCAGTTGCTGCGGTCGGTGATGTGCCGGCACCGCGACGACACCCGCAAGCGGTACGTCGAGCCCTACCGGGCCGAGCTGCAGCGGCTCGGCCGCCCAGTGTTCGGGCCGAGCTTCGAGATCGACGTCGACAGTGACCTGCGAATCCTGAACCGCACCCTGGGTGGGGTGACGGTGCCCTACGAGTCGCTGTCCGGCGGGGCCAAGGAGCAGCTCGGCATTCTGGCGAGACTGGCGGGCGCCGCGCTCGTCGCCAAGGAGGACACCGTTCCTGTTGTCGTCGACGATGCGCTGGGATTCACCGACCCCGACCGGCTCGCCAAAATGGGCGAGGTGTTCGACAGCGTGGGCGCGCATGGACAGGTGATCGTGCTGACGTGCAGTCCCACCAGATACGACGGTGTCACGGGTGCGCATCGCATCGATCTGAACGCATAGTGCTGGCGTTGCGGCGGGCATACACTCGCCGAATGGTGGTCCAAAACAGGGATGGACGATGGACATTCAGCGCGACTATGTAGTGATCGGCACCGGCTCCGCCGGTGCCGTCGTGATCAATCGGCTCACCGCCGACCCGGGAACCGAGGTGGTGGCGCTCGAGGCCGGCCCAGGCGACACCAACCGGTTCATCGGAATCCCCGCAGCCTTCTCCAAACTCTTCCGCACCGAGGTCGATTGGGATTACCTCACCGAACCCCAGCCCGAACTCGATAATCGCCAAATCTATTGGCCCCGAGGCAAAGTCCTCGGTGGCTGCTCCTCGATGAACGCGATGATGTGGGTTCGCGGTTTCGGCGCGGACTACGACGAATGGGCCAAGCGGGCCGACGAGCACTGGTCCGGCTCCGCCGCGCTGGAGTACTACCGGCGCATCGAGGACGTCACCGCCGCCTGGCACTTCGTCAGCGGTGACGACAGCGGGGTCACCGGGCCGTTGCACATCTCCCGGCAACGCAGTCCGCGACCGCTGACCGCCGCCTGGCTGGCCGCCACGCGTGAATGCGGATACCCGGTGGCCCGTCCGAATTCGACAGCGCCCGAAGGCTTTTGCGAAACCGTGGTCACGCAGCGCCGCGGCGCCCGGTTCAGCACCGCCGACGCCTACCTCAAGCCGGCCATGAGCCGAAAGAACCTCACCCTACTCACCGACGCCACGGCCACCCGAATTCTCTTCGAGGGCACCAGGGCGGTCGGCGTGGAATACCAACGCGCCGGCCACAGTCACGTCGTGCACGCCCGTCGCGAAGTGGTGCTCTGTGGCGGCGCAGTCAACAGCCCGCAGCTACTCATGCTCTCCGGCATCGGCGACCGCGACCACCTGGCCGAACACGGCATCGAGAGCGTGGTTCACGCACCCGAAGTGGGCCAGAACCTGATCGACCACCTGGTGACGCCGGTAGGTTTCGACGTCGACGACGGCAGCCTGTTCTCCGCCGAGAAGCCGAAGCAGTTGATCAGCTACCTGCTGCGCCGGCGCGGCATGCTCACCTCCAACGTCGGCGAGGCGTACGGATTTGTGCGCAGCGACCCCGACCTCGAGCTGCCCGACCTTGAGCTGATCTTCGCGCCGGCACCCTTCTACGACGAGGCGCTGCAACCCGCGGCCGGGCACGGCGTCGTCTTCGGGCCGATCCTGGTCGCACCCGAGAGCCGCGGGCAGATCACGCTGCGCTCCGCCGACCCATACGACAAACCCGTCATCGACCCGCGCTACCTGTCCGATCCCAGAGATCGCGAGGCCATGATGGTGGGTCTGCGGATCTGCGCGGAACTGGCCCAGGCGCCGTCGCTGCGTGACGTCCTCGGCCCGGTGGTGCGGCCACGCAACTGCGCCGGACTCGATGACGCCACCCTCGAACAGGCGCTCAATATGTGCTCGCACACCCTGTATCACCCGATGGGCACCTGCCGGATGGGCAACGACGAGGACAGCGTGGTGGACCCGCACCTCAAGGTGCGGGGCGTCGACCACCTGCGAGTCGCCGACGCCTCGGTGATGCCCAGCACCATTCGCGGGCACACCCACGCGCCGTCGGTGCTGATCGGGGAGAGGGCCGCGGATCTGATCCGCAGCTAACCCACAGCCAACCGACGTGCCGGGCACCGTCGATCTGTGCAGAATGGCACGCATGACGGGCTGCCTCCGATGACCATGAACGCCAAACGGCGCCGGGTGCACGACAAGCTGGCGAAGTTGCCGGGGGTGCGGCCGGTACGGCGGCCGGTGTCGCCGGGAAGCGACGAGGAATTCGACCTTTTCTACGTCCGCACCGGCCACAAGTCGGCGCACCCGCTGGTGGTCATCCCGGGTGGCCCCGGCGTGGCGTCCCTGCGCTTGTATCAAGGGTTCCGCCGCCGCGCCGCCGCGGCCGGCCTCGACGTCATCATGATCGAGCACCGCGGGCTGGGCATGTCCCGCCACGACGACTCGGGCGCTGATCTGCCCCCTGAGGCGCTGACCGTCGAGCAGGTCGTCGACGACGTGGCCGCCGTCCTGGACGACGCGCACGTGGACTCGGCGGTCATCTACGGCTCCTCCTACGGCAGCTACATCGCCGCTGGAGTGGGCGTCCGCCACCCGCAACGGGTGCACGCGATGATCCTGGATTCACCGGTGCTGTCCGCCCACGACATCGTGGCGGTGCGCGACGCGATCCGCGGCGTGCTGCTGACCGGCGACAGCCCCGACACCGAGCAGCTGGCACCCAAGGTCCGGCGCCTGGTCGACGCCGGGGTGATGACCCCGTCGGCGGGACAGGTCGCGGCGACGGTGTACGGCTACGGCGGGGCATCGATGCTCAACCACCAGCTCGACCTGTTGCTCACCGGCCGCCGGATGCTGTGGCGCGCACTGGTGCGCTTCACCACGATGGGTGTCAGTCAGAAGGTGCCCTACCGCTACGAATCCGACCTGGTGAGCCGCATCGCGTTCCGCGAACTCGACTATGCCGCCGAGCCGGACGGGCTGCCGCTCGACCCCGCCGTGGCGGTACGCGAAACCCTGGTCCAGACAGCCGATTTCGAAGCCGAACCGTACGACCTGATCGCAGAGTTGCCGAAATTCAGCTGGCCGACCGTGGTCATCGCCGGCGGGCGTGACCTGGTCACGCCGCTGGCAGTGGCCGAACGTGCGATGTCGCTGCTGCCCAATGCGCAGCTGCTGCGCTTGCCCACCATGGCGCACAGTGCACTGGACTTCCGGGAGCCCGCAGCCCTGGACATCGCCCGCGCGGTGTGTCGCGGCGAATTCGACGGGCTGGCCGGACGCGCTCAGGAGCTGGACGCCCTGCCGGCGCGGCTGCCGATGCGCGTGCTGTGGAAGGCGATCGACGTGGCGGCCACCGTGGAGGCGGCCGTACCGCCCCTGCTGCACCGGGTCAGCGCATGAACCCGATCGCGGTGTAGTCCAGGTCGGCCAACCCTCTCGCGCCGAAATTCGCCAGCTTGCTGCGCACCGCCACGGGACCGGGGGACTGGATCAGTGGCAGGCTGAACCCCTCGGCCCAGATGAGCCGGTCGACGTCGTTGGCCAGGGCCCGGGCCTTGCCGGGGTCGAGCTCGCCCAGCGTTCGTTCGATCGCGTCGTCGATCTCCGGACTGCCGATCTTGCCGAAGTTGCTGTCTCCGTTGGACGCATAGATCTGGGTGAGGCCGGACAGCGGGAACGCGTCGCCCACCCAGCCGAACAACGCGATGTCGAACGCCCCGACGTTGACGTAATCCCGGAAAAAGCCGCTGCCGGAACGCGATTGCAGATCGAGCTTGACACCGATCTCGGCGAGGCTGTGCTGAGCGATCTGGGTGACCGCTTTGGTGCTCTGCGCGTCGTAGAACAGCATCCGCACCACCAGCTGCCGGCCGTCTTTCTCGCGGAAACCGTTCTCGGAGTTGAGTTTCCAACCCATGGCATCGAGTTCGCGGCGGGCCCGCTCCGGGTCATACGGGATGCTGTTGTCCTGGTAGCCTTCCTGCCCGGCTACGAAGATGTGGTTGTTCAGCGGCGCCGGGTCGCCGGTGAGACCGTGCAGCGCAACGTCGGCGATGGTGCGCCGGTCGATTCCTTCGCTGACCGCCAACCGCAGAGAACGGTCGGACAGGATCGACCCGTTCGCGCCGTTCATCGTGAAGTGCGTCCACACCGGCGCCGGCGCTTGCCGGATCGAGATGCCCTTGGTGCGTTCGGCGATGATGAGCTGGTCGAGCGAAGCCACCCCGGTGGCGTCGATGGTGTTGTTCTGCAGGGCCGGCAACCGCGCCGGGTCGTCGAGGACCAGGTAGGTGATGGAGTCCAGGCGCGGCGTGGTGCCCCACCATCTGGGGTTGCGGGTCAACACGATTCGCTGTTTGGCGCGATCCAGCGTGCTCATGATGAACGGCCCGGCGGTCAGGCCCGGTGCATCCAGCCAGCCCTTGTTGAACGCCTCCGGCGTGGCGGTCAGACTTTCGGGCAGCAGCATGCCGTTGCCGGCGAACATCCCGCGCCACTCCGCGTAGGGCTTGGCGAAGGTCATGATCGCCTGACGGTCGTCGACCCCCCGGGTCACCGAGGCGACGCGGTCGGCGCCGTTGGTGGTGGCGATCTCAAACGCGCTGTCGGCGCCCGTGGTGGCATGGATCTGACTGGCGATGTCGCGCCAGGTGATCGGGCTGCCGTCGGACCAGACCGCCTTCGGGTTGATCGTGTAGGTGATGACTTGCGGGTTGGTGCCGGTGAGCTCGACGCTGGTGAAGTAGTTGGTGTTGACGGTCGCCGAGCCGTCGGCCCCGATGGTGAAGGCACTGGGCAGGGTGGCCTTCATCATCCCGGCGATCTCCGAGGAGTTTCCGTCGATGTGCAGGATGTTGAAGTTGGGCGGGAAGTCGATCAGCGCCAGCCGCAGGTCGCCGCCCTCCCGCAGGGTCTGCGGGTTCTGTGGGTTGATATCGCTCGCGGAGCCGACGGACCCGCGGCCGGCGGGTGTCAGTTGACTGCCGGTCGAGCATCCCGACAGCACCAACGCGGCGGCAAGCAAGGCCGCGCCGACCCGGCTACGCATGGCCAGGCTCCGGTTGCGGCACCGCGCTTAGCAGCCGGCGCGTGTATTCGTGTTGCGGATCGCCGAACACCTGCTCGCTGTCGCCCTGCTCCACCACGGCGCCGCGAAACATCACCACCACCTCGTGAGCCAGGTGCTTCACCACTGAAAGATCATGGGAGACGAATAGATACGACAGGCTGAACTCATCCTGCAGGTCGAGTAGCAGGTTGATGATGCCGGCCTGGATGGAGACGTCCAGGGCCGACACGGGTTCGTCGAGCGCGAGGATCTTGGGCTGCAACGCCAGCGCCCGCGCGATGCCGATGCGCTGTTTCTGTCCGCCGGAGAACTCGGCGGGGTAGCGGTTGGCGTCGGCGCGGCGCAGGCCCACGATGCCGAGCAGCTCGGCTACCCGGGCGTTGCTGTCGTTCTTGCTGAACCCGTTGGCCAGCAACGGTTCCGCCAGCAGCTCGGAGACGGGCAGCCGCGGATCCAGGGACGCCACCGGATCCTGGAACACCGCCTGGATGTTCCGGCGCAGCGATCGGCGGCTGCCGGTGCGGAGCGTGGTGACGTCGGTGCCGAGCACCTCGATCGAGCCCGACTGTGGTGCCGTCAGTTCCAGGATCTGGTTCAACGTCGTCGACTTGCCCGAACCGGACTCCCCGACGATGCCGACCGTACGGCCCTGGTGCAGTTCGAAGCTGACGCCGTCGACCGCCCTGACCTCCCCGACGGTGCGGCGCAGCACCACGCCCTTGGTCAGGGGATAGGTCTTGACCAGATCCCGCACCCGCACCACGACGGTCGAGTCCTCGGGCGCGGCGGCCACCTGTTCGGTGTCGACCTGGTAGATTTCGGCGGCGCTGCGCCCGGCGGCCTTCTCGGTGCGGATACAGGCCGCCCGATGCTGCGGTCCCACCTCAATCAATTCCGGTTCGGCGGAACGGCATTCGTCGATGGCCAGCGGGCAGCGCGGGGCGAACGGGCAGCCCGGCTCCAGCCCCGCCAGCGACGGGGGAGCGCCCGGTATGGGCACGAGCCGTGTACCCTGCGGCGCATCCAGTCGGGGCACCGAGCCCAATAGTCCAATGGTGTAGGGCATTTGGCGGTCACGATAAAGATCGCTCACCCCGGCCGCCTCGACCACCCGGCCGGCGTACATCACCAGGGCCCGGTCGGCGAACTCGGCGACCACACCGAGGTCGTGGGTGATGATCAGAACTCCGGCGCCGGTGACGTCGCGGGCCTTCTTGAGCACCTCGAGGATCTGGGCCTGCACCGTCACGTCCAGCGCGGTGGTCGGTTCGTCGCAGATCAGCAGGTCCGGGTCATTGGCGATCGCCATCGCTATCACCACGCGTTGCCGTTCCCCGCCGGACAGCTCGTGCGGAAAAGCGCGCGCCCGCTGGGAAGGCTGTGAGATCCCCACCAATTCAAGCAGTTCCACCGCGCGCTCGCGGGCCGCCTTCTTGCCGACCGCCCCCTGATGCACGCGCAAAGCCTCGGCGATCTGATCGCCGACCGTGTAGACCGGGGTCAGCGCGGACATGGGGTCCTGGAACACCATCCCGATCGACTTGCCCCGAAACCGCGACATGCCGTCGTCGCCGAGCCCCAGCAGTTCGGTGCCCTGCAGTCGCACCGACCCGCTCACCGTGGCGTACTCCGGCAGCAGGCCCATCACCGCCATCGCGGCCGCGGACTTGCCCGACCCCGACTCGCCCACCATCGCCACCACTTCGCCGGGGTCGACGTGATAGCTGATGCCGCGGACCGCGGTGACCGGCACGCCGTCGGTGGGGAAGGTGACGGCGAGGTCGGTCACTTCCAGCAACGAGCTCATTCGGCACCCCGCCGCAACGTGCGTGCTCCGGGATCCAGCGCGTCACGCAGGCCGTCGCCGGTCAGGTTGGCGCACAACACGATCAGCACCAGCACCCCGGCCGGGACCAGGAAGACCCAGGGGAAGGTGGTGGCGGCCTGGGTACCGTCGGCGATCAGGGTGCCCAGCGACACGTCGGGGGGCTGGACGCCGAAACCGAGGAAGCTCAAACCGGTTTCGGCCAAGATGGCGAACCCCACATTCAGCGTGGCGTCGATGATGAGGATGGACGCCACGTTGGGCAGCACATGGCCGACGATGATCCGCCGGCTGGACACACCCATGTAGCGCGCGGCGCGGATGAAGTCGTGCTCACGCAGGCTCATTGTCAGGCCTCGCACCATCCGGGAGCTGATCATCCAGCTGAAGGCGGCCAGCAGCAGCACCAGCGACATGATGTTGGCCGAATTCCTGGTTCGCGGGGAAACGATGGCGATCAGAATGAAGCTCGGCACCACCAGCATCAGGTCGACCACGAACATGAGCAGCCCGTCGCGCCAGTCTTTGAAGTACCCCGCGATCGATCCGACGGTGGCCGCGATTCCGGTGGACATCACCGCGACACAGAGGCCGATCAACATCGACTTCTGCATGCCGCGCAGCGTCTGAGCCAGCATGTCCTGGCCAATTGCGTTGGTGCCCAGCCAGTGCCGGCCATTGGGCGGCTGCAGCAGCGCACCGAAATCGAGGTCGCGGTAGGAGTAGGGCAACAGCGGGGGCAGCGCATAACACCCGATGAACAACAGCACCAGCAGCGCCAGGGCCACCACCGCCGAGCGGTTGCGCAGGAACCGGCGCAGCACCAGGGTGCGGCGTGAGGTGAATTCGGTTGTGTCCGTGAGCTCGGCCGCGGTCATGACACACGCACCCGCGGGTCCAGTGCCGCATAGAGGATGTCGGACAGCAGCCCGGCCAGCAGCGTGACGGCGGCGGAGAACAGCGTGATCGCCGCGATGATGTTGGTGTCCTGGGTGGCGATGCCGCGGATCGTCCATTCACCCATGCCGTGCCAGCCGAAGATCTTCTCGACGAACACCGCGCCTCCGACGAGCCCGGCCACGCTGTAGGCGAACAGCGTCGCCATCGGGATCAGCGCGGTGCGCAGGCCGTGTTTGACCAGTGCGCGCCGGCGGGTCAGCCCTTTGGCGCGGGCGGTGCGGATGAAGTCCTGACCGAGGACATCGAGCATCGCGTTGCGCTGGTAGCGGCTGTAGCCGGCCGCGGCGCCCAGCGTCAGGGTGAGGGTGGGCAGGATCAAATGCTTCAACCGGTCACCGACCGCGGCCCAGCTGCCCTCGATGACGCCCGGTGACGTCTCGCCGGTGTAGTCGAAGAGCTGAAAGCCCAGCGCCCAATTCGTCCGCAGCGCACCCATGATCAAGAGGTTCGCGATGACGAAGGTCGGCGTGCTCAGGATGAGCAACGCGGTGATGGTGACGACGCGGTCGCTGAGCCGGTACTGGCGGATCGCGCCCCACGCCCCCAGCGTCACGCCCAGCAGAGTGCCCAGCACGGATCCGACCACCAGCAACCGCAGAGTCACTCCGATGCGGCGGCCCAACTCGACTCCGACCGGCTGGCCGGTGACCGTCTTGCCGAAATCGCCCTGCACGGCGTGCGAAACCCAGTTCACGTACCGGATCGGAATGGGCCGGTCCAGGCCGAGGTCGTGCGCCTTGGCGTCGATCACCGACTTCGGGGGGCGCGGACTGCGCTGCATCAGGCTCTCCAGCGGCGAGAAAGCCACCGAGGTGAGACAGAAGGTCAGAAATGACGCCAGCGCCAGCAGCACGAAGTACTTCGCCAGCCGGCGCAGCAGAAAACGCGTCACGCCCTACCACCCTGCCGCATTGGGACAGGGTAACGATCCGGCGCCCACTATTCAGATCCGGCTGATCCGCACGGGTGTAATCCGGTCGCCCGATTGTTAAAATCCGCGGCGACCCGCTGGCAAATGCTATTCCGCGATACCCGAGGGAGACTTGCGTGACGGTTACCGACGACTACCTGGCCAACAACGCCAACTACGCGAGCTCCTTTCACGGGCCGCTGCCGCTGCCGCCGAGCAAGCACGTCGCGGTGTTGGCGTGCATGGACGCCCGCCTCGACGTCTACCGCGCGCTCGGGATCAACGAGGGGGAGTCGCACGTCATCCGCAACGCCGGCGGCGTGGCCACCGATGACGCCATCAGGTCCTTGGCGATCTCCCAGCGACTGCTGGGGACCAAGGAGATCATCCTCATCCACCACACCGACTGCGGCATGCTGACTTTCAACGACGACGAGTTCAAGCGCAGCATCCAGGAGGAGACCGGCGTGAAGCCGCCGTGGGCGGCCGAGGCATTCCCCGACATCGCCGAGGACGTCCGCCAGTCATTGCGCCGGATCGAGAACAGTCCGTTCGTCACCAAGCATGAGTCGTTGCGCGGGTTCATCTTCGACGTCGCGACCGGCAAGCTCGAAGAGGTCACCCTCTAGCGCGAGCAGACGCGAAATCGCCCATTTCGTGCCGAAATGAGGCGATTTCGCGTCTGCTCGCGGGGACACCGGCGCGGCCCTGCACGGCAAAGGTCACCCGTCTTCGTGCGCGGCCTGGAAGTCCTCCACATGCTGGGCGACTTCGACGACGTCTTCGAAGCGCGCGACGTGGAACAGGGCATCGCCCTGATGGACGATCGGCAGCTGGCTTCGTCCGATCACCAGACCCGAATGTTCTGCGGTAACGGCGATTTCGGCATCACCGAAAGGATCGGCGATCGTGCCGATCTGTTCTCCGCGCTCCACCCGGGCGCCGAGCGGCTTCGCGGCGCGGAACATCCCGCTTTCCGGCGCGCGCACCCACGAGCTCGAACGCGCCACGAACGGCTCGGCGCCGGCGCGGCGCCGGTGTGACGACGGGAGCATCCCGAGCTTTCGCATCACGTTGATGATGCCCTGCACCCCGGGTCCTATGGACAACTCGGCGAAGCGCAGCGCCTCACCCGCTTCGTAGAGCAGCGTCGGGATGCCCAACGCCGCGGCCGCCTCGCGCAGCGAGCCGTCGCGGACCGCGGCGTTGATCAGCACCGGCACCCCGAAGCTGCGCGCCAGCGCGAGTGTCTCGGGGTCATCGAGATTGCCGCGGATCTGCGGCAGGTTGTCGCGATGGATGGCCGCGGTGTGCAGGTCGATGCCATGGGTGCACTTTGCGACGATCTCGGTCATGAAGCGGTCGGCGAGTTTCGCGGTCAACGACCCGCGCCCGGAGCCGGGAAATGAGCGGTTGAGGTCGCGCCGGTCCGGAAGGTACCGCGAGTGGTGGAGCACTCCGTAGACGTTCACGATCGGGATCGCGATCAGCGTCCCCCGCAACTTCGTCAGCGCAGGCCGGCGCAACAGCCGCCGGATGATCTCCACCCCGTTCAGTTCGTCGCCGTGCACCGCGGCACACACGAACAGCCGCGGGCCGTCGCGCCGGCCCCGCACCACCTGCACCGGCATCGTCAGCGGCGTGTGGGTGTAGAGCTGCGGGATCGGCAGCTCGACAGTGGCTCGGGTGCCCGGCGCGATCGCGGTGCCGCCGATCACCACGTCGGCACTCAACCTTTGCCCCGGGTTTTGGTCTTGCCGTGCCGGGCGTGCTTCTCGATGAACTCGATGATGAGCTTGGCGACGTCGCGCTTGGTTGCCTCTTCGATGCCTTCCAGGCCTGGCGAGGAATTGACCTCCAGCACAACCGGACCGTGATTCGACCGCAGGATGTCCACACCGGACACGTTCAGGCCCAGGCGTTGTGCGGCACGCACCGCGGTCGAGCGTTCCTCCGGCGTGAGCCGGATCAGCGAGGCGGCACCGCCGCGGTGCAGGTTGGAGCGGAACTCACCGGGCTTCGCCTGGCGCTTCATCGCCGCGACCACCTTGTTGCCGATCACGAAGCAGCGGAGGTCCGCGCCGTGCGCCTCCTTGATGTACTCCTGAACCAGGAAGTTCGCCTGCAGCCCCCGGAAGGCCTCGATGATGGCCTCGGCCGCCGAGCGTGTCTCGCACAGCACGGTGCCCTTGCCCTGGGTTCCCTCGAGCAGCTTCACCACAAGCGGTGCGCCGCCGACGATCTCGATCAGCTCGGAGGTCGCGTCGGTGGAGTGGGCGAAGGCCGTCACCGGCAGCCCTATGCCCGCGCGCGCGAGGATCTGCAGCGAGCGCAGCTTGTCGCGCGACCGGGTGATCGCGACCGACTCGTTCAGGCAGTAGGTGCCCATCATCTCGAACTGGCGCACCACGGCCGAGCCGTAGAACGTCACCGACGCGCCGATGCGGGGAATGACCGCGTCGAAAGACTCCAGCTCCTCACCGCGATAGTGGACCGCCGGATCGTGCGAGGCGATGTCCATGTAGCACTTGAGGTGGTCGAGCACCACGACGTCGTGCCCGCGATGCTCGGCCGCCTCGACCAGGCGGCGGGTGGAGTAGAGCTTCGGGTTCCGGGAGAGCACAGCGATCCTCATCGCGGGGCTCCCGGCATCCGCAGGGCGTCCCGACGCGGTCGTCCGGACAGGTAGGAGCGGGCCGGGTCGACGTGGAAGCGTCCGCTCAGCGCGGTTCGCCCGAGGAGCATCCGGAAGCGCATCGTCTCCCGATCGGTGAGCGTCATCTCTGCCCGAAAACGCTCGCCGGAGACCTCGACCGTGGTCTCGATGACGAAGCGTTGCTCGCGGTGCCCGCCGGAATCCGCGACCACCCGCTCGTCGAGGACATCGGCGAGGCAGATCTGTTCGATGCTCACGTCGTGCTGCAGTGGGCGCATCCCGAACCGCACCCGTCGCCGCCCGTTCTCGACCAGCGGTTCGACGAAGAACGCGTGCAGCGCGGAGGTTCGGGCACCGGTGTCCACCTTGCACTTGATGTGTTCGATCCCCAGGTCGGGAAGTGACACCCACTCCCGCCATCCGAGCAGCGTGCATTCGCCGTTATCGATGTTGCCCGCCATGGACGTGTAGGACTCCGACCGGAACTGTGTTGGACAGGAGCGCCGAGGGCCGCGCGATCGTCCTCGGCGCCGGCGTAGAAGCCGGAATCTATCACCCGCGCCGGCGCGAAGCGGGGTGCCCCGGCCGCTTGTCCGCAGCGCGTCCGCGCCGTCCCCGCAGCGGCCCCGCGCCCCAGCGGCGAGCAGACGCGAACTCGCACGATAGGGGCCCATATCGTGCGAGTTCGCGTCTGCTCGCGAGGGGGAGGCGCCCCTCCATCCCAGGAAATGCGGCATTGACACCGGCAATGGGGGCTGGTTCTATATCTTCTAATAACAGTAAATTTGGTCAATCCAACCAACTTAACCGGGAAATGATGCTGATGACTACCGACGTCAAAGCCGGCCCCGCCGTCGGTCAGTACGAGTTGAGCCATCTGCGCTCGCTCGAGGCCGAGGCGATCCACATCATCCGAGAAGTCGCCGCCGAGTTCGAGCGGCCGGTGCTGCTGTTCTCCGGCGGCAAGGACTCGATCGTCATGTTGCACTTGGCGCTCAAGGCTTTTCGGCCCGGACGGCTGCCGTTCCCGGTGATGCACGTGGACACCGGCCACAACTTCGACGAGGTCCTGCAGACCCGCGACGAGCTGGTCGAGGAAGCCGGGGTGCGGCTGGTGGTGGCCTCGGTGCAGGACGACATCGATGCGGGCCGGGTGGTGGAGACCATTCCCTCGCGCAACCCGCTGCAGACGGTGACGCTGCTGCGCGCCATCGCGGAGAACAAGTTCGACGCGGCGTTCGGCGGCGCCCGGCGTGACGAGGAGAAGGCGCGGGCCAAGGAGCGGGTGTTCAGCTTCCGCGACGAGTTCGGCCAGTGGGACCCGAAGGCGCAGCGCCCCGAGTTGTGGAACCTCTACAACGGGCGTCATCACAAGGGTGAGCACATCCGGGTCTTCCCGCTGTCCAACTGGACCGAGTTCGACATCTGGTCCTACATCGGCGCCGAGAAGGTCAAGTTGCCGTCGATCTATTTTGCGCACCGCCGCAAGGTTTTTCAGCGCGACGGCATGCTGCTGGCGGTGCACCGGCACCTGCAGCCGCGCGCCGACGAGAAGGTGTTCGAGACCTCGGTGCGGTTCCGCACCGTCGGTGACGTCACCTGCACCGGCTGTGTGGAATCCGAGGCGGCCACCGTGTCGGAGGTCATTGCCGAGACTGCGGTGTCACGATTGACAGAACGCGGAGCCACCAGGGCAGACGACCGGATTTCGGAGGCCGGCATGGAAGACCGTAAGCGGCAGGGGTACTTCTGATGGCGACACTTCTGCGCCTGGCGACCGCGGGTTCGGTCGACGACGGCAAGTCCACGCTGATCGGGCGGTTGCTCTACGACTCCAAGGCTGTGATGGAGGATCAGTGGGCTGCCGTCGAGAAGACCTCCAAGGACCGCGGCCACGACTACACCGACCTCGCTCTGGTCACCGACGGCCTGCGCGCCGAGCGTGAGCAGGGCATCACCATCGACGTCGCCTACCGCTATTTCGCTACTCCCAAGCGGAAATTCATCATCGCCGACACTCCCGGGCACATTCAGTACACCCGCAACATGGTGACCGGTGCCTCCACCGCGCAGCTGGTGATCGTGCTCGTCGATGCGCGGCACGGCCTGCTGGAGCAGTCGCGCCGGCATGCCTTCCTCGCGTCGCTGCTGGGCATCCAGCACATTGTGCTGGCCGTCAACAAGATGGACCTGATCGGTTGGGACAAAGAGCAATTCGAGGCGATCCGGGACGACTTCCACGCCTTCGCGGCGCGTCTGGATGTGCAGGACGTCGCCACCATCCCGATCTCCGCACTGCACGGCGACAACGTGGTGACCAAATCCGAGCAGACACCCTGGTACGAGGGCCCGGCGCTGCTGTCGCACCTCGAAGAGGTCTTCATCGCCGGTGACCGCAACCTGGTCGACGTGCGGTTCCCCGTGCAGTACGTCATCCGCCCGCACACGCACGAGCATCAGGACCACCGCAGCTATGCCGGCACCGTGGCCAGTGGCGTGATGCGTCCCGGTGACGAGGTGGTGGTGCTGCCGATCGGCAAGGCCACCCGAATCGCCGCCATCGAGGGTCCGAACGGTCCTGTGACAGAGGCATTTCCGCCGATGGCGGTGTCGGTGAGTCTGACCGACGACATCGACATATCCCGCGGCGACATGATTGCCCGCACCAACAATCAGCCCCGGGTCGCCCAGCAGTTCGACGCCACCGTGTGCTGGATGGCCGACGGGTCGGCGCTGGAACCCGGCCGCGACTACGTCATCAAGCACACCACCCGGACCACCCGCGCGCGCATCACCGGGCTGGACTACCGGCTCGACGTCAACACCCTGCACCGCGACAAGACGGCAACGGCGCTCAAGCTGAACGAGCTCGGCCGCATCTCGTTGCGCACCCAGGTGCCGCTGCTGCTCGACGAGTATTCCCGCAACGCCAGCACCGGGTCCTTCATCCTGATCGATCCCGACACCAACGGCACGGTGGCAGCGGGCATGGTGTTGCGTGACGTGGCGGCCCAGAAGGCCAGCCCGAACACCGTGCGGCACAAGTCACTGGTGACCGCCAGTGACCGCGCGATTCAGGGCAGGACGGTGTGGCTCACCGGTTTGTCCGGCGCCGGCAAGTCGTCGGTGGCCATGCTGGTCGAGCAGAAGTTGCTCGAAAAGGGCATTCCCGCTTACGTTCTCGACGGCGACAACCTGCGACACGGCCTGAACGCCGACCTGGGCTTCAGCATGGCTGACCGGGCGGAGAACCTGCGCCGGCTGGCGCACGTGGCCACGCTGCTCGCGGATTCGGGCCAGATCGTGCTGGTGCCGGCGATCAGTCCGTTGGCCGAGCACCGCGAGATGGCCCGTAAGGTCCACGCCGACGCGGGCTTTGAGTTCTTCGAGGTGTTCTGCGACACCCCCCTCAAGGAGTGTGAGCGGCGCGACCCCAAAGGGTTGTACGCCAAGGCGCGGGCGGGGGAGATCACCCACTTCACCGGAATCGACAGCCCGTATCAGCGGCCCAAGAACCCGGATCTGCGGCTCACCGCCGACCGTAGTGTCGAAGAGCAGGCGCAGAGCGTGATCGACATGCTGGAAGTGCGCGCCTAAGAGGGCCGGCGCGCAGGGCTGGCACAATCCTGGTCATGCGGATGTCGGCCAAGGCGGAGTACGCCGTGCGGGCGATGGTCCAGCTCGCCACGGTCCCCAGCGGCACCTTGGTCAAAACCGACGAGCTGGCCCAGGCCCAAGGCATTCCGCCGCAGTTCCTCGTCGACATCCTGACCAATCTGCGGACCGACCGCCTGGTGCGCAGCCACCGGGGACGTGAGGGCGGGTACGAGCTGGCGCGGCCGGGAACCGAGATCAGCATCGCCGATGTGCTGCGCTGTATTGACGGCCCGCTGGCGAGTGTCCGCGACATCGGGCTGGGCGACCTGCCCTATTCCGGACCGACGGTCGCGCTCACCGACGTGTGGCGGGCTCTGCGGGCCAGCATGCGGTCGGTGCTGGAAGAAACGACCGTGGCCGACGTCGCCAACGGCACCCTGCCCGAGCACGTTGCGCAGATGGCCGACGACTACCGCGATCAGGAGAGCCATCGGCACGGCGCCGCGCGCGGTTAACCCGAGCCGTAGGGCCTGGTCAGGATCTCCATCGCGTGCCCGGCCGGGTCGCGGAAGTAGACGCCGCGGCCCCCGTCACGGGTGTTGATCTCGCCGGGCCGTTGGGCGCGCGGGTCCGCCCAATGGGCAAGGCCGCGGGCCGTGATCTTGCCGTAGATGGCGTCGAATTCGGCCTCGGAGACCAGGAACGCGTAATGCTGCGGCCGGATCTGCTCGCTTTCGGCGACGTCGGCGTAGTCCAGGGAGGCGCCATGCTCGAGGGCGACGACCAGGAACGGGCCGAACGGTGTGGGGCTGGGCAGGCCGAACAATTCGGCCAGGAACTCTGCGGATTCCCGCTTGTCGCGCGACGCGACGATGGTGTGGTTGAAGCTGATGCTCATAGTTCTCGCCAGTCTCCTCCCCGGGTTGCGTGAGCGCCCGCGTGTTGCCGCGGACACGCCGCCCCGGCCGTGCATTTGGGGACTCTCGCGGCCACGCGTGCGGCCAAACCCTACTTCGGCGCCGTCAGCTCCAGCGCGATGTTGTCCGGGTCGCGGAACTCCAGAATGTACGACGGCCCGATGTCCTTGATCGGCTCGTGGGCGATCCCAAGATCGTCGAGATGCTCTGCCGCAGAATCTAATTCAGCCTTGCTGCCGACCCGGAAGGCGATGTGGTCCAACCCGCACCGGTTCTCGTCGAAGCGGTCGTCGGCCACCGGCCGCAACCCCAGCAGCCCGCCGCCCATGTCGTAGATCACGCCGCCGAACAGAAACCCCAGCCGCCGCCGGGTCGCTTCGTCGGCGTTCTCCGGTGCCTCGATGAGCACCGGCCAGTCGAACCCGCTCTCGTAGAACTGCCGCGACCGTTCGATGTCGGTGACAGTGAGCCGGACGTGTGCAATTGACGTGCTCGTTAAACCCATCCACCCCATGCTGCCAGAATCACTTACGTGCAGATAGGTATGACCATGCCCGTGATGGAGCCCGACCTGGACGCGGGGCTGCTGCGGCAGTGGGCGCAAGCGATCGACGAGGGCCCGTTCTCCTCGCTGTGCTGGGGCGAGCGCATCGCCTTCGACAACCCGGACAGCCTGACGCTGTTGGGCGCCATCTCGGCGTGGACGCAACGGGTGCGGCTGGTGACGACGGTGATCGTCCCGCAATTGCATGACCCGGTGATGCTGGCCAAGGGCCTGGCCACCGGCGACATGCTCAGCGGCGGCCGGCTGACGGTCGGCATCGGGGTCGGCGGCCGGCACGAGGACTACAACGCCGTCGGCGCCGACCCCAAAACGCAGACGATCCGTGGCATGGCCGAACGGGTCGCCGTCATGAAGCGGGTGTGGGCCGGGGAGAAGACCACGGAGTCGGTGCGGCCGGTGGGCCCCCCGCCGGTGCAAGAAGGTGGCCCGCCGCTGCACGTCGGCACGATCGGACCGAAGACGGTGCGCAGCGCGGCCGCCTGGGCCGACGGAATGGCCGGCACCACCCTGGACCTCGATGTCGCCAAGCAGAACGAACTCTTCGACGTCGCACGCACGGCCTGGAACGAGGCCGGCAAACCTGAGCCCCACCTGGCCACCTCGTTCTGGTTCGCGTTCGGCGAGGCCGACGACGCCCGGGGCCAGGTGCATCGGCATCTGCGGCGCTACATGAACTGGATCCCCGCCGAGTACGTCGACGCCATGGCCCCGATGACCGGTTGGGCGGGCACCGAAGAGGACCTTGTCGCGGTGCTCAAGAGGTTCGCCGACATCGGTACCCACGAGGTGCAGCTCATCCCCACCAGCTCGGACATCGAGCAGCTGCGCCGCGCGGCGGACGTCGTCGCCGCCCTCTGATCAGCCCGCGGCCGCTTCGCGCACGGCGGACTGATCAGTCGGCAGTCCCTTGCGCAAGGTGGCCAGCAGTTCGCGGTACGGGCCCACCAGGTAGACGGTGTCGCCGCCTTCCAGGCGGGCATCGCGGCGCGGATGCAGCTTGACCTGCCCGTCGGGCCCGGTGATCGCGATGACGCGGGTTTGCGTCGACAACTCGTGCATGGGCTTGCCGTCCAACTCGCTGCCGGAGGCGACGCACATGCCGCCCACCATGAATGAGCGTTGCCCAACGGAGAACGTCCCGAGCACCTGCAGTCCCATTGCGGCGCCGATGAACCAGGGCGCTGCCAGGTCGACCGTGGAGCGGACGTGGTTGAACCCGAACCGCTGTGCCACCGCGGAACCCAGCGACCGGTCGTAGACCCGCAACACCAGCGGAACGTGCTTGCGGTGCGGCCTGCGATGCGGGCGGGCATGCAACATCTCCCGCAAGACGATGCCGACCTCGATGTTGACCATGTCGTCCTGGGTCAGCACGGCCACCGCGCGCGCCTTCTCGACACCGGCGTACTCCAGCGTCTGGCGCAGAGTCGCATCGCCGAAGATCACCGGGACGTCGAGTTCGGCCGCCGAGGCCAGGTACCGGTTGTTGTCGTCGAGCTCGATCACGGCGACGTCGCATCCGGCGGCGACCAGGTCGCTGACCACGCGGCTGCCGAAAGAACCGAGCCCGACGACGATGATGTGGTTGCGCATGTGGCGCACTCGCGAGCGCCCGGCCGAGCGAACGAAACGGCGCGACAACAACAGGTCGGCGACGAAGGCCACCAGCAATGCGGTGGTGGTGACGCCGGCGAACATCAGCATGATGCTGAACAGCCGCAACCAGATCGGCTGGTTGGCGAAGCTGAAGTCGCCGTAACCCACCGTCGCGATGGTCTCGGTGGTGAAGTACAGGGCGTCGATCCAATTCATGCCCGGCATCCGGTAGCAGAAGCGCAGTACCACCGTCGATACCACCAGCAGGGCCAGCGCCGCCCCCAACGCCCGGTAGAACATCGGGTTCACTTCGTCACGCACGGTGCGCACGGCGTCCATGCCACGGTGCATCCGGGGCCGGCCGGAGCGCGTCGGCACCGGCCGGGGAACCTGGAGACCGCGGGCCGTGACCTCCTCGGCGGTGCCGATCATCACCGTCCAGTCACCGGCATGGACCTGCAGGTCCCGGCCGGGGCACGCCACCACCTCACCGGGAGCCGGGGAGTCCTTTGCGCCGATCACCGCCACCGGCGCAAGATCGCCGTAGATCTCGCGCAAGGTCGCGTCCCGCGGCGCTTCGGAACCCGAGACCACGAAGTGGATGCCGGCCGCATCGAACGGGTGCGCGGTATAGGCCAGAACCGATTCGACCACCGAAGGCGCGGCGAGGTCGGCGACATCCAGGATCGCGCCCGGCCCGTTGTCGGCGGCCATGGCCTCGCGCAGCACGTCGTTGGCCAGGCGGGCGACCACCCGCACGCGCGGGTTGGCTTTCCTTGCAAGCAAGGCGATTTCGAGGTTCTTCGCGTCGTCGTCGCCGACGCAGACCACCGCGTCGGCGTTGCTGAGGTCGACCCCTACCAGGTTGTCGCCGGTCAGCATCGCGACGTTGGCGCCGACTTTGTTGAGTTCCTCGATGATTGTCGCGGCCAACGCGTCGTCACCGCTGACGATGATGTGGCGCACCATGTCCCGCCCGCTCCGCCATGAGTTGTCCCGCATGAACACCCACTCCCGATGACATGGGCGTCGGCCGGCTTGAACTGACTATCGGTCACGGCGCCGGTTAACGCCAGCACGACGCGCCAATGCGTCGATCCGAAACATATCTTGGTCCTGAGCCGAACCGCCCGCAATTCTGTCGCGATACTTGGGTTGTGCCTTTTATCGAAACCGTCGCGACGCGCGAGGCCTACCGCAACCCGTGGATGGTGCTACGCGAAGACGACATCCGCCGGCCCGACGGCAGCCCCGGGATCTATGCGGTAGTGGACAAGCCGACCTACGCGCTCGTAATGCCTTATGACGGAGCGCGATTCCGGCTGGTGGAGCAGTTCCGCTATCCCGTGGGCGCGCGCCGCTGGGAGTTCCCACAGGGCACCGCCCCCGATCTGGCCGACCTGGAACCGGCCGCGCTCGCCGAACGGGAGTTGCGTGAGGAAACCGGGCTGCGGGCAACGTCGTTCGAGGCCCTCGGCCAGCTCGATGTCGCCCCCGGCATGAGCAGTCAGCGCGGCTGGGTCTTTCTGGCCACCGGAATATCGGAGGGGGATGCCGACCGCGAGCACGAGGAGCAGGACATGCGCAGCGCCTGGTTCCCGCGCGAGAACGTCGAGCAGATGATGCGCAACGGTGTGATCGCCGACGCGCAGTCGATCGCCGCCTACGGCCTGTTTCTGTTGCAGGGGCGATGAACTTCCGGCCCGACGACGGTCTACCCCGGTATGACGATCACACAGCGCAACCTCGACGGCTACGGGACACCGCCGGTCGAGTGGGACCGTGTCAAAGCGGTGTTGGACGGCCCGCTGCCGCAGGCGCCGGGCACCGGTGGCCCGCACCGGCACACCACCTGGCTCACCACGATCAACCCCGACGGGAGTCCGCACGTGACGCCGGTGGGCGTGCAAGCGGTGGACGGCACCTGGTACTTCACCTCCGGTCCGGCTACCCGCAAGTCCCGCAATCTGGCTCGTGACGCCCGATGCACCGTCAGCGTCGCCACCGAGCCGTTCGACCTCGTTCTTGAAGGCGTGGCCGAACGGGTCACCGAAGAAGGTGAATTGACCTCTGTGGCAGCGGTATACGCCGCAGACGGCTGGCCGGCCGAGGTGGCCGGTGACGCGCTCACCGCGCCGTTCAGCGCACCCTCGGCAGGACCGGCGCCCTGGCATCTCTACCGGGTGCGACCGTCCACGGTGTTCGCCTTCGGAACAGCAGAACCGTTCGGTGCGACGAAGTTCGAATTGGGCTGAGCGGGATCGTATCCGCGCCGATACCGGATAGCGTCATCGAACCGACAGCATGGACACGATGCGCCTGAGATGGAAGTTCGTGATCCTCGCCGCGCTTGTCCCGGCCTTCGGCATGCCGGCGGCGTACGCGGCGGCACCGTCGTGGAACGGGAAATACTCGCTGGTGCGGTATGCGGTCGACAAGACGGGCACCAGCGTTGCCGCCCACCAAACCGAACAAACTTTCAGCGCCGACTACGTCTTCTCGACGGTGTGCTCGGCCGCGACCTGCGTCGCCACCGCCAACAACGGCCCCAAACCCAACAACCCGACGATCTCGGTGCCATCGCACTACACGTGGGACGGCACCCGGTGGGTTGAGCGCTTCGACTTCCAGTGGGATTGCTATATGGGAGAGGGAGTTCCGAAAGTCTGGGCGCCCGCCAAGTCGTGGGCGTTCTATACGCCGCAGTCCGACGGTTCGCTGCGCGGCACCTGGCACACCGACATCGCCAGCGGTCCGTGCCAGGGCAGCGTCGAGATGCCGGTGGCGGCGCTCCGCACGTAGCCCCGCGCAACGAAACGCCGCCCCACACTTTGTGAGGCGGCGAATCGGGTCGAGGATTCAGGCGCTGGTGACGTACTGCGGGCAGTAGGCGCTGGCGGCGTCGACGGCGAAGGTGTTGGCGCCGCTGTTGCTCAGGCCGGTCCGCTGGGCCACACCGGCGATGACCTGCTTGCTGGACTGCCCGGCCTGGAGCGCGCTGCAGACGGCGTGGGCCTCGCTGATGGCCCGCGCGCTGCTGGGCGGGGTGATGCCGTCAGCCTTGATCTGCGCGATGAAGGCGTCGTCGACCGTGCTCGCGCCAGCGGTGCCGGCCAGGCCGAGGGCGGCCAGACCGAGCGTGGCGGCGGTCAGAGTGGTGCCGGCCAGGGAAGCGGTGAAACGACGAGTGAACATTTCTATCTCCGTGTTACTGAGGGTGGTGGACGCTGGTTTGCGTTAACCAAAGCCTCATGCGCGCGGCTTGTGAACTTCTCAAAGGATTCTTGGTGCCCGGCGATCAGAGCCCGTGCGCCGCCAGCCAGTCGCGCATTCTCTCGGCTACCGCGCGCCATCCGGGTTCCAGCATCACGTCATGTGCCAGGTCCGGGAATACCTCCGCCTCAGACCCGTAAACCGCTGCGATAGAACGGGTTTCGCGCGGTGTGACGATGGCGTCGTGCTCGGCGCCCAGGACCAGCAGGGGTACGCGAAGCACGCGTTCGGTGTCCACCAGGTCGAGGGCGAGCATGTCCAGAAAGGCCGGGTAGGACTCGTCCTGAATTCGCCGCTGAAAGGAGATCACGTCCGCCTCGGGCATCCCGGCGGAGAAGAACAGTTCCCGGGCCATCGCGGGCGTGTCCACCAGCGGTCCGAGTCGCAGCTGAGCGTTCACCTTGGCGAACCGCACGGGGTGCCGACGGGCGATGCGCCCGGTCACCCGCAACACGCCGCTGGGCCGGATCGACGCCAGCAGGATGGCCCCGGCGGCGGTGTGCCGGGTCAGGTAGTGCTGCACCACGAAGCCACCCATCGAATGCCCGATCACCACCGGGGGCGTCGGCAGTGACTGTGCAACCGAGGCGACATCGGCGACGTAGTCCCGGATCCGCGCCCAGCGCAAGGTGCCCGGACTCGCGCCGTGGCCGCGCAGGCTCGGGGCGACGACGCGGTATCCGTGGCTCGCGAAGAAGTCGAGGAAGTGCTCGTCCCAGCACCACGCCGCATGCCACGCGCCATGGACGAAAAGCAGCGGCACCGGGTGCCGGTCCGTCGTTTCGCCCTTGTCGATGACTTCGAGCATGCGGGTGTCAGCCGGCCGCGTTGGGCCGCAACGGCGGACAGCTGCCGCCATAGTCGGAGGCCAGCTCGAAGTGCCAGATCTCGTTGGCATAGATCTGGCACAGCCCGTAGGCCGAACCGTTGCGGATGAGCCAGGTGTCGGCGGCGGTGGGACCGACGTCGACGGCGTGGCCGATGACGTGTTTGGACGTCTCGGGGGAGGCCACGTATTCGCTGGCGATCGCGGCGCTGCCGTAGCGGGCGACCGCGTCGTTGAACAGCTGCTGCTGGAATTCCGGTGAGCGCCACCCCGAGGTGAGGCCGAGGGTGATGCCGTCGGCCTTGGCGCCGTGCGCGGCCCGCTGAATCGCGTGCAGCAGCGCCGGGGTGAGGCGGTTGACCGCGGGGTCGGCCAGGTCGAAGGCGCTGAGCTCCTGGCCGTCGGGCACCCAACCGCCGGCGGTGTCGTCATCCCCGGGTGCAGCGGCGGACGGCGCCACGGGAGTGGCCGCGGCTACCATCAGCCCGGCCGCCACCGCCCAGAACCATTTCCGAATCATCGCCTTGTACCTTGGCGAGTCCGGTCACACGCGTCAAGCTGAGCGGGCCTCTCACGCGGCCAGAACCGTCGACACCAGGGGTTTGAGCGTCTTGAACAGCGGCTCGCGGTCGCGCAGGTAGAAGTGGCCGCCGCGCAGAATCTGCACGGAGAAGTCCGCGGTCGTACGGGATCGCCATTCGCGCAGGTCGGACTCGCTGACCAGCGGGTCTTCGCTGCCGCCGAAGACGTGGATCGGGCAGGGCAGCTCCGCGTTGTTCTCTTCGCGGTCGGTGGCGCAGAGCCGCAGGTCGTGCCGGGTGGTGCTGACGGCCCGTTCGTGCAGCGTGGGCCAACGGGTCAACCCGGTCGGCCAGCCGCCCAGGTCGGAGAACAACGTGACCAGCTGCTCGTCGTCGAGTCCGTCGACCAGGTGCAGCGGCGGCGGCAGGTGCGGCGGGGCGTAGGCGGACAGGAAGACCGCGCGGGGCAGCGTGGCACCCGCCGCCGCCCGCACCGACGCCAGCCGGTAGGCGAGCAGCGCGCCGAAGCTGTGCCCGAAGAACATGTGCGGCTCGTCGAGGTAGGGGCGCAGTTGCTCGTTGACCTCGTCGACGAGATCGCGCATCGTGCTGAACCGCTCGCGGTTGGCGATCTCGACGGGAATCACCTCGACCGCGGGCGCGAGAGCCCGCTGCCAGGCTTTGAATGTCAGGCTGCCGCCGCCGGCGTGGTGGAAACAGAACATCCGCATGATCGTCGCCTTCTTCTCGTGGCTGGTAAGGCTCACGATCACGGATGCGACTTGAAGGATCCTTGGTGGATTCTTGCGAGCTCCTTGCGGCCTATCGGACGACGCGGTACCGAAGGTGGGCGACGCCCGGCGCTTCGAGTACCCGGACCAGTTCGAGGCGGGGTTCACCGGCCGGCAGGCCGTCGAAAAGGCGCTCGCCCGAGCCGAGGATCACCGGGTTCACCTGGAGGTCGATCTCGTCGACCAGGCCGGCCCGGATCGACTGGCGGGCGCAGGAGGCCCCTCCCGCGATCGAGATGGGCCGGTTGCCGGCCGCGTTCCGGGCTTGCCGGTGGGCGGCTTCGATGCCGTCGGTGACGAAGTGAAACGTCGTTCCGCCCTGCAGCTCGATCGGTTCGTGCGGATAGTGCGTCAGGACGAAGACCGGGCAGTGGTACGGCGGGACGTCACCCCACCAGCCTGCCCAGTCGGAGTCGCCCCACTCCCCGCGGATCGGGCCGAACATGTTGCGGCCCATGATCGTTGCGCCCATCCCGTCGAGCATGTCCGACATCACCTGGCGGTTGGCCGGATGGTCCCTGGCCGGTCCGAGGTGCCAGCCGTGCAGCTGTTCACCGCCTATGCCCAGCGGATGCTCAGCGGATTGATCGGGGCCCGCCACGTAGCCGTCGGCGGAGATCGACATCGAGAGATTTGTTCTGCTCACCCCGATGCAGACCGTCGCCGCCGGTGAAACTCACCGGGCCAGTGGGCTGTAGAAGACCAGACCGTTGCCCTTGGTGTCGTAGACCACGGCGCGGCGTTCGTGCGCATCGTCATAAGGGGCTCGCACGATGCCGCCGCCGCTGGCTTCGATGGCCTTCGCCGCGGCGTCGACGTCCGATGTCTTGATGCCGACGACGACCTGGCCGGGAATGGGGTGGTCCACCGCCGTCGCGAGTGCCAGCGTGATCGAGCCGCCGTCGAGGGCCGCGAAATGGTCTCCGTCGCGGAACTTCACCGCCATTCCCAGGGTCTCGGAGTAGAAGCGGATCGATTCATCGAGATCGTCCGTCGACAAGACGATCATCCGTACTTCGTGCGTGCCCACTGCCACCTCCTTGGAATCACTGTGCCGAGAATCGTTGTGCCGCCAAGGGTAATCCGCGGCCGGTGTGGGTGAAGATGGAACGGTGACGGTGCAGAAATCGAATGAGTTACTGGGGATCGGACCCTTCGAGCCGACTTTCCGGAGCGAACTGGCCGAACGCTACGAATTCCGCACACTCCCAACCGGTTCGGCCAGAGCCGAGTTTCTCGCCGAGCACGGCGCCGAGATCCGGGTGGTGCTCACCTCGGGCGGACCCGGCGCGGACGCCGGGACCATCGCCGCACTGCCCAACCTGGAAGTGATCGTCAACAACGGCGCCGGGGTGGACGCGATCGACCTGGACGCGGCCGAGCGTCGCGGCATCGGCGTCAGCAACACTCCCGATGTGCTGTCGGACACCGTCGCCGACACCGCCCTGGGACTGATCCTGATGACACTGCGCCGGTTCGGCGCCGCGGACCGTTACGTGCGGGCCGGTCGCTGGGCGAGCGACGGACCGTTCGGCTACGCGCGCGATGTGAGCGGCCTGCAGGTCGGGATCCTGGGTTTGGGGCGCATCGGCTCGGCGATCGCAACCAGGCTGCGCGGATTCGACTGTGCCATCGCCTACCACAACCGCCACCGCGTCGAGGGTTCGCCGTATCGGTACGCGGAGTCGGCGGTGCAGCTTGCCGAGTCGGTTGACGTTCTGGTGGTGGCGACCACGGGCGACGGGGGGACGCGCCATCTGGTCGACCGGGCCGTCCTGCAGGCCCTGGGGCCCGACGGGTACCTCGTCAACATCGCCCGCGGCAGCGTCGTCGATCAGGACGCGCTGGTGGACCTGCTGCGCGGCGGCGGCCTTGCCGGTGCGGGCCTGGACGTCTTCGCCGACGAGCCCCACGTGCCGGCCGAACTGTGCGACATGGACAACGTGGTGCTCTTCCCGCACATCGGCAGTGCCACCGCTCGCACGCGAAAGGCGATGGCGCTGCTGGCGATCCGCAACCTGGACAGCTACCTGCGCACCGGTGAGCTGGTGACCCCGGTGCTGCCCGTCAGGCGGTGAGCCTCCGCTGCACTTCCCGGGTGACGTCGAGGTGTTGTTGCACGGTCGCGAGGTCGGCCTCGAGCGTGCTGGCGTCCGGCATCGTGGCGGCGGTGGTGTAGCGGGCCACCGCGGCTTCGATGGACTCGACCGTGGTCGTGATGGTGGCGAGCAACTCGTCGCGGTGGCCGGGCGCGAGTTGCGCGACGGCGACCAGGTGGTCGTCGAGATCGAGTGCCGTCTGTTCCAGGTCGGCGCGCAGCACAATCGTCGTCCCGGTGTCGACGGCGTTGACCGCATAGAGGGCCGTCATCGCGTCCCGGAGCCTGCGGTGCAGCCGGGCTTCGGGGTCGTGCGATACGGCCCACGACCGGGGGGCGCGGGTGGGCCGGCCCGGGATCAGCTGGTTGGCGTCGGTGAGGGCCCGCTGCTGTCGGTGGTTGACGACCGCCACCACCGCCACCGCCGCAGCCACGATGAGCGCCAAGATCAGGATCACCGCTATGACGATGTCCATCGACTACCTCCTGTGCACGCGACTGGGCGTTCGGCTCGAATGATGGCCGTGCGAATGGAAATACGCCCAGATCGCAATCACCAGGATCACGACGAGGACCGCACAGGTGATGGCGATCGCCAGCTTGACCTTGCTCCACGGCCGGTCGCCGGCCACCTCTCCGGTGAGGCCATTGATTGCGACTTGGAACGGGCGGTTGCTGTACATGACGGTCAGCAACCAGATCGGTAGCAGGATGTGCTTGAAGCCCAGGTAGTTCCAGTTGGTGCGCAACTGGTGGATCCGCTGCCGGTCGCCGCCGATGTCGGATCGCACCGTGCGTTCGACGGTCTGCTCCATCTCCTGCTTCGCCTCGGGCAGCGCCTGTTCGGCGTCCTTGTCGTAGGTGCGGCACAGGTGGCCGGCCACGAACTCCGGTGAGTAGGCCCGGGCCTGCTCCACCGGCCACGGCTCGAGTTGCTTGATCCGTTTGCGGTTGAGGTTCTCGCTGTCGTTGGCCAGTACCGGCAGGTCCGCGAAGACGTTGTTGACCTGCCCGGAAACCCGGTACCAGGACGTGCGCGTCTCGTAGATGGGGTCGCCGTCGCTGTCGGTGCCGACCCGGACCTGGTAGTCCTCGCCGCGTTCGCCTTCGTACCAGGTGTCGGTGTTGGCGTCGTAGGTGAAATAAGCCGTGTAGAGGCTGGAGAAGGCGCCGATCTCGCGGTACTTCTTGAAGTCGGTCGGTGCGAACCAGCGCTTGGTGACCCACTTTTCGATGAGCTGACGGGCCTGCTTCTCGTCGATGCGAAACGGCACCACGCCGTCCACCGGCAGTCGCGCGGGCGCGTTGTGCACATCGTCGCGCTGGATCGGTGTCGCGCAGTAGGGGCACTTGGTGGAGGTCAGGCTTCCGGCGAATTCGGTTGTGCCACCACAATTCTGGCACTTGACCTCGCGCATGCCGGAGACATTCGGACCCTCCTGCGAGCGCTGTGCCTCGCGCAGTTGTTGCATCGCGCCGCGCAATTCCCGTGATCTGACCGCCGTGTTGGGTGCGACGACGTCGGAGTAGTTGCCGCAACTGGGGCAACGCATCTTCTGGCTGGCGATGTCGAAGTTGAGCTGTCCGCCGCAGGAGGCGCACGGGTAGGTGAGGGTGCGCTCGGTCTGGTGGAACATCGCGGGGCCAGCCGGCGGTCCGGCGAACGGACGTATGGGCGGCGGGCTCGCCTGGGGCGGCGGGCTGACCGCCCTGGTCGAAGTGGAACAATTGCTGGGTCGGCAGCGGCGGGGGAGCGCCTTGCATCGGCTGCTGGGTGGCCGCGAATTGTTGTGGCTGGTGCTGGGGTTGGGCGGCGTTGGCCATCTGAGCGCCGAGCGCGACGCCGAGCCCAGCCTGGATCGCCGAGCCGGCGGCACCCCCACCTTCGTTCTGGGCCGCGGCCAGCATCGCGTCGGCCCGCCGGGCCTGTTCGAACCGGTTGAGGTCGCCGACGTTGTTCAGGAAGCCGCTCTCTTCCACGCCGCGCGCGACGCCGCGGGTCATCGCCTGCTGAATCTCCTCCGGCAGCGAGATCGTCATGGTGACGGCGTCGATCCCCAGGCCGAAGGCCTGCACGCGCTGGGCGACGAACTCCCGCAGCTTGTCCGACAACTCCACCTGGCGGCCCTGCAGGTCGATCGCGCCCAGGCCGGTGCCCATCACCATGTCGTTGAACGCCAGGGCGATGTTGCGGCGGATCAACTCGGTGATCTGATCCATGTCGACCACGCTCTGGGTGCCCAGGACCTGGCGCAGGAAGACGGTCGGGTCGGTCACCCGTACCACGGTCGTGCCGTTGGCCCGCACCTGCACCATCTTGAAGTCCGGGTCCCGCACAGTGACCGGTTGCGGTGTGCCCCAACGCAAGTCGGGATAGGGGCGGGTGTTGACGTAGTACACCTCGGAGCGGAACGGGCTGTTGAACCCGTACTTCCAGCCCTGCAGGGTGCCCAGGATCGGCATGTTCTCACTGGTCAAGGTGTAGTGGCCGGGAGTGAACTGGTCGGCCAGTTGGCCGCGGTAGACGAACATCGCCCGCTGGCCCTCGCGGACGATCAGCTGGGCACCGTTCTTGATCTCGTTGTCATACCGCGGGAACCGCCATGCCAGGGTGGTGTTCGTGTCGTCGAGCCATTCGATGATGTCGACGAACTCGCCCCGGATCATGTCGCGCATGCCCATGGTCTTGGTCCCCTCCTCGGCGTTCAATATCTCGGCGAATCTTACGCGGCGACGCGGTTGTTCAGCTGGCAGATACGGCAAAGCCCTGCTCTGCCGAAGCGGATTGCGCGGACAAGATTCCAGGAGACTTCTTGGAGAATTCTTGGAGCCCTGCTTACGCCCGGCTTGCGACGGCGCGGATGAGGTCAGCGGTGCGCCGCGGCCGCTCGATCATCACCAGGTGCCCGGCGGGGGTGATCGTGACGTGTTCGGCGCCGAGGGTTGCGGCCAGCTCGATCTGTTGGGCACGCCAGCGGCGGGTGCGCCGGCCGGTGTGGGCGGTGGCCACCACGCGCGGCACCGGAGGCAGCGGGTTACCGGTCCGCAGGGCGTCCAACTCGGCCGCGAGCTCGTGGTACCCCACATACTCGGTCAGCAGAGCCCGGATAAACTCGGGATCGGTTGCAGCGCTGCATATTTGATCCCGCATCCGGGCGTCCAGGCCGCCGGGGCGGCGTCGTTGGGCGAGCAGGAGGCCGGCGCGGGCCAACGGTCCTTGCAGGCGCAGTGCGTGCAGCAGCCGGGCGACCGCGTCGGCGGCGATGACTTTGGGCCGCAAGGGCAACGCGAGCCGTCGGCGCTCGGCCGCGATGCTGGAATCCAGCAGCAGCACGGCGCCGGTGCGGTCCGGATACAGTCGCGCGAACGCCTCGGCGTAAAAGCCGCCGACCGAATGCCCCACCACCACAGCCTTGTCGGCACATTGCGCGGCATCCAGGACGGTCGCGATCCGCCCGGCTTCACCCCGGACCGTGCGGCTGCGCGGGGTACCCGTCACCGGTGTGCCGGGCCGGTCGAACCGCACCACGATGTGATCTCGGGCCAGGTCTGCCACCGTGTCAGCCCAGTGCAGCGCGCGACCGCCCAGACCGCTGGATAGCACCACCACCGGGCCGGTGTCGCCGTCGACGAGAACGCGCACCCGGTAGCCGCCGACCTCGACATCGGCGTCCGGGCTCACGGGCCGGTGACGCTTCGGACCCGGGCGGCGCGTACGGCGGCATAGATCAGCCAGCCGGCGAACGCCACCAGCTCCGCCCGTTGTGCGACGCCGACCATGCCGATGACGTCGGTGTGGTCGATCAGAATTGCCACACCGGTCCAGATCGCGGTTCCCACCAGCGCCACCAGCGTGACCAGTCCGGCTCGGCGGATGGGCGTTGGGGCGTCTTCCCGGAAATCGGCGATGGCGAACGCCAGCAGCGACGCGATCGCGGCGGCCAGCGCCAGCCCGCTGCTCAGCCAGTGCAGCTGATGGCTCAGCGGCACGGTACCGGCAGCCTCGCGGGCCGCGCACGCGGCGTTGGAACTCGGCGCGCACACCAGCGTCCACACCGTGCTGTCCAATCCCGTCGCCACCGCGAAAACACCGAGCGCGCCCCAGCCGGCCTTGCTCCACCGGCTGCCCCGGACACCGATCAGCGCGGTGACGGCTGCCACGACCAGCACGACGGCGCAGGCCCGGTCGCAGGCCCGGAACCACTCGCCGTACGGTTGGTCCGCCGCGGACAGCTCGCTGATGTACATGTCGGGGTCCGGCAGCAACGAGCGGGTCAGGTAGTTCTCGAGGATCCAGTTCGAATACAGCACGGCGCCGGCCACGGAGCCGGCCACGGCGATCCATCGCAGCGCGGACAGCAACTCCCGGCTGATGTCCGTCACCGGGACGGATCGCGGCCGCACTGCCATGAGGCCATAATGCCGTGTCAGCAGGCTGAGGGAGGCTCTTCGAGCCGCGGCGTGCCGCAGGGTGTTACGCCAGGTCCGATTCGATGTCGACGGCGGGGTACTGGCGGACACCGGTTTGCAGCGCCTTGAGCATCAGCTCCGGCTGGTGTTCGTACGGCGCGGTCGAGTCGATGAAGCGCTGGACGACCTCCACGAAGCGGTCCGGGTGGTCGCCGTGCGGCATGTGCCCGGACTCCTCGAAGATTTCCAAGCGCGAACCGGGGATCTGTTCGTGGGCCACCCGGGCGTGGCTCGCCGGGATGATCAGGTCGTCCTCGCCCCAGATGATCTGGACCGGGAGGTCGTGCATCAGGTAGGTGCGGTCGAGCATGGTGACGTACTGGCCGCGGGTGTCGACGACCGCGCGCAGGGTGCGGGCGAAAGCTTCCACCGCACCGGGCTTGCTCAACCCGCCGACCAGGCGCGGCAGGCTGGCGACGTCGCGAGTGAGCCGGGTGGAGCCGACGACGTGCCCGACGGCGCGGCTGACGAGGCCCAGGGCAGGGACCGCGCCGGGCAGCCGCAGCGCCGAGAGCATCTCGGCGCCCATCGGCATCGCCGCGAAGCGCAGGGCCGCGCTTACCTCCTTGGTAACGCCGCCGGCGCTCACCAGCACCACGCGCTCGACGAATTGGGGGTACTGGTAGGCGAATTGGGCGGCCAGGCCGCCGCCCAGGGAGTGCCCGACCAGGGTGACCCGATCGATCTCCAGGGCGGTCAGCAGGTCGCGCAAGCCGTTGGCGAAGGCGGCCAGCGAGTAGTCGGCGCGGGGCTTGTCCGACTCGCCGTGGCCCAGCATGTCCGGGGCGATGACGGTGTATCGTTGGGCAAGCTTGGCGTGCACGGGTTCCCACGTCGTCGAGCTGTCGCCGACGCCGTGCAGCAGCACCACGACCGGGCCGGACCCGGCGATGCGGAAGGCGCGGCGGTGGCCGTGGATGGTGCGGAACTGCAGTGCCGGCGCGGCGACATCCCGTACTGGCCGTAAGTGGCGGCGTGAACGGTTCGTCATGGTCTCGTCCCCTTCGTATGCGTCTCCACCGCCGAAGCGGGGTATTGCGGAGAAGCTTGCCGGGGGGTTCTTGGAAAATTCTTGAGACGTTCTTGCGCGGGGGCGGCTAATCTTCGCCGAGCCTGCAGATCTGCAGGGCTCCACTCGCACTTTCGCTGCAGATTTTCAGGCTCGACGGCAGGCGGCCGCTGACGCCGGCCGGTGACGGTGCGGCTGTTCGGGCCTTCAAACGGTGGCCGCTAACCGACCTTGACCAGCGTGAACGAGTCATGCGGGTTAGGGATTCCGCAGGGTGCGGAGCTCGCCAGGAAGTCCACGCCGCCGACGAGCGTGACGGGGTCCCACCACTGCCGGACGGTGACGGGATGCGTGCCGCCACCCCACGAAGATCCGTTGTCGCCGAGAAAATACGAAGGACATGTGACGCCCTCCGGCACGGTCCGCGTCACCGTGTGGCGGCCGTCGACCAGCGGGGCGGTGAAACCGTGACCGGGCGCGGTTGTCACATGTGCGACGCACTGCGGGGTGCACGTCGTTCTGATGGTCCATGTTCCCGCGGCGATGGGACCCTCCATGTAGGCGTAGACGCCGTCAGTGGCAGGGACTTCGGCGCTTGCGGTCGATATTCCGCCGGCAAAACCGCCAAATAATAACGCAAGTGCCGCCAGTGGCAAGCTCGGCCTCATCGGTTCGCCCTCCCGCCCCGGCTTTGTTGCCTATGGACAATATGGCTGAAGGATATCGGCGAAAGGCCAGCTCAAAATATTTTTACAAGTAACTTCATAGAAAACTGTTATCCCGACGATGCTCGGTTCGAATCAAGCTGCGCGAAACCTAGTCGTCGCAGCAGTCGCAATCATGTGCCGCCGCAGTGGACGTCGGCGATGTCGCGCAGCAGGCGTCGCCTCGCCAGGCGTCGATTCCCTCTTTCACGGCGATGCCGGCTATCGCCAGGCCTGCGACCGGGTCGGCCCAGGCCCACCCGAACGCGGCGTTGAGGACCAGGCCTACGAGCAACACCGCCGACAGATAGGTGCACAGCAGCGTCTGCTTGGAATCGGCCACGGCCGACAGCGACCCGAGTTCGCGGCCGGCCCGACGCTGGGTATAGGACAGCACCGGCATGACGACCAGGCTCACCGCCGCCAGGATGATGCCCGGCGTGGACGGCCGTGCTTCACCCTGGCCCAGCAACGACCGGATGGACTCGACCGTCACATAGATCGCCAACCCGAAGAAGGAAAAGGCGATGAGGCGCAGCGCGATCCGTTCGCGCGCTTCGGGGTCGGGGGCGGCGAACTGCCAAGCCACCGCCGCCGCCGACGACACCTCGATCACCGAGTCGAGTCCGAACCCGATCAGCGCCGTCGAATCGGCTACCGTGCCCGCCGAGATGGCGATGATCGCCTCGACGATGTTGTAGGTGATCGTCGCGGTAACCAGCCACCGGATGCGACGCGAGAGCGCGCGGCGGCGTTGGTCAGACAATCCGGGGGTCACAACCCGCACCCGCAACTACCCGGGCCGCCAGGCCGCGCGCGGTAGGGATCGACGACGGCGGCCCCGAGAGCAGGATTCCGACCGGACCGTTTGCCGGCGCTGGCCGCAATGCGCAACATCGGCCGGGTGTCTCCGGCCGATCCCCGTTTAAGGGCAGTAGGCCGATTCCGCCGCGCTCACCGCAGCGGTGGCGTCCTGATACGTAGCGTTGCTGAACTTCGTCTGGACCACCTGGGCCAGTTGGTCGGGGGTGTAACCCTGGCTGCGGTCAGCGCAGATAGCGTGTCCGAGGGCGATCATCGTGTCTTTGTCGCCGCTGAAACCCAGCTTGCCCATCTGAGCCAGATAGGCGTCATCGTCAGCGAGGGCGATGCCGCTACTGAGGGAAAAACCGGTGGCAACGATGGCAGGAACAACCAGCAGGCGCAGTCCGCGAAGCGACATTACGATCGCCCCCTTCTAATCGGTGGTGTTTGCTAAAAGCAAAGTATGGGCGCAGAGCGGCCGAAGCGCGAGGGGAAGAACCGAAAGGCGCGAGCAGGCGCATCCTCGGCTCGTCCGCGGCCGTCATCCCGCGGCCGCCAACCCGGCCGGTTCGGCCGCGCCCAGATGTTGGCTGTTTGACCGATCATAGCGAATCCCGTTGTGCTGCAAAGCTATACGGAGTTCGGGTCAGCGACCTGGGCGTCCGGCGAAAGGTCTCCCACCCGCGTCGCGACGAACGGGATCACTATAGGGGCGCACGGCGCCTCCAACTGCGTGCTCACTCCCACGAAGGTTCCGTCCGGTTTGACCTGGAACGACAGCGTCTCGGTGCCCTGCTTCATGGAGTTGTTGCAGGTGAACATCTTCCATCTGGTCGCCACCCACTGGTCGCGGTTCTCGCGGAAAACCAACGCGCCCTCCTCGGGCGGCTGCAACCATGTCGGGCCGATCGAGGTGTCCCATGCCGTCGCGACGCACCCGGAGGGCGGGCACGCGGAGCGCATCGCGATCACGGTGGAGTGCGCACCGGTCGGCTTCGGCACGCCGTCGATCGTCTGCTTGCTTCCGTCGAAATCGAACCGGTACATGCCGTCGGCTAAAGCCGATGCCGACGCGACCGCGGGCCTGGCCAGCGTGACTGCCGGGCCGGAAGCGACCGCGATTGCAGCCGCCAGGAGTATTCGAGAGATGGCCATGATGTCGTTCCCAGTTCGCAGTGCCCGAGAACTGATCGTGGGCGCTGAAGCTGACCAACGCAATAGCTGCCCGTCTCGTATGGTCGGTAGGTGCTGATCGGACTGTTGTTCGCCCTGGCCTGTTCGGTGTGTTACGGAACGGCGTCGGTATTGCAGGCGGCGGCGGCCCGGTCGGTGGAAGCGGGCAGCGGCTCGGGGGTCGACGCGGTGCTGTTGATGCGCGCCCTGCGGCAGTGGCGCTACCTCGTCGGCATCGGTCTCGACGGACTCGGCTTCGCGTTTCAGGTCGTGGCGTTGCGATTGGTGCCTATCTACGTGGTTGCCGCCGCGCTGGCCGCGTCGATCGCGGTCACCGCGATCGTCGCCGCATGGATGCTGTCGGTGCGGCTGTCCCGAGCCGAATGGACGGCTGTCGGTGTGGTGTGCGTGGGCCTGGCGCTGCTCGGCATCGCGGCCGGACCGGAAGGCGACGGGCACGGCCCGGCGGGGCTGGCGTGGGCACTGTTGGGCGTCGCCGCGGTGGTATTCATCGCCGGGGCCGCCGCAGGCCGGTTGCCCGACCGTCCGCGCGCGCTAGCCCTCGGGCTCAGTGCCGGCACCGGGTTCGGCCTCGTCGAGGTCGGCGTGAACCTGATCGATTCGCTCGATCCCACCAAGGCCGCCTTCTACGCCAACCCGGCGCTGTACGCCAGCGCCGTCGGCGGAGCGGCGGGTTTTCTATTGCTCACCTCCGCGCTGCACCGCGGCTCGGTGACCACGGCGGTGGCCGGAATGGTGGTCGGTGAAACGGTCTTGCCGGCCATCATCGGCGTGGTCTGGCTCGGCGACCAAACGCGGGATGGTCTCGGCTGGATGGTGGCCGCGGGCTTAGGAATCGCCGTCGCGGCAACGCTGGTATTGGCGCGGTTCGGCGAAACACCCAGTCCGGAAACGGTTTAGGCTGCCTGGACAGCTGTGGTGGCGCGGCAGGGAGCACACGTTGATTGGATGCCCATTTCTTGACATTCATGAGATAGGGGAGCCGGAGACGTTCGGCCGGCTCGGTTTGAACGATGACCTGTCATTGAAACTCGAACCCAGCGATGGACACGTGCTCGGGCCGATCAGCGCCAAAGCGCTGGTTTTCAATGATGTTTGGATGCCGCCTCGCGACTCGTTGAGTTGGAGAACCGTGCTTTCGCTGGACCGGGCCGAGATAGCCTTCTATCTCACCGAGGCGCGGATCGCGTATATCTGCGCGAATTACAGCAAACGCCGCGTACGGGTGCGGGGCAGCACGACCGTCGGCGACGCCATCGCCTCCCGGAAAGCCTCGAAGACCGTCGAGAATACCGCCCTCGCTGGACAGTTGAGATTTCCCTGGATCAAGCACTGGGAGTGGTACGGCACTTCGCTGCGCCTTTTCGGTGAGGAACAGGAAAACACGAATTGGCCGGAACCGATGCGCTGGCCGTTGTCCGTCACCATTGAGCTCCGCAGGCGTGAGGATGTGCTCGCCGCGAGCGACGTTCTGATGACGAGGATCCTGGCCTACCGCCTGGTCGACCGCAGCCCAAAGGACGAGTCGACCATGCAACAGTTGCGCGATTTGTGGCATGGTCGAACGGTGCTCGCGCCCAGGCCGGCATCGGTCGACGGTTTTTGTGGTCTCGAGAATTCTCGAAAGTTCGGCATTCCGGGTTGCTTGCCCTGGGGACATGGTGCGGACTATGTGCCACCAGCACCTCCGTCGCAACTGCTTGAGGCCGACAGCTGGGGAAACCAGGACCTGTGACAACGAAAACGCTTGTATGAGTCGAATACTCGATGTACCCGTCTCTGGCGGCCCGTACGCGCTGACCGCGGGACCCGACGGCGCGATGTGGGTGACGCTGGTGCACAGCGGCGAGATCGCCCGAGTGGCCGCCGACGGTGGACTCGAGGTGTATCCGGTTGCGCCGCAGAGCAAGCCGTCGATCATCGTCGCGGGACCCGACGGCGCACTGTGGTTCACCCGCAACGGCGACGACCGGATCGGGCGGATCACCACCGACGGCGACCTGTCTGAGTTCGAATTACCCAAGGGCAGTGCGCCTTTCGGTCTCACCGCGGGACCGGACGAGGCGCTGTGGTTCACCGCGATGACGTCGGGAGTGGTGGGCCGGATCGGCGTCGACGGGGTGGTCACGGAGGTCGCGTTCCCGGGTGGGACGCCGTCGATGATCACCGCGGGACCCGACGGGGCGCTGTGGTTCACGCTGAACCAAGCCAACGGAGTCGGCCGGCTCGAGCCGTCGGGTGACCTGACGATTCGGGACGTGCCCACCCCGCGCGCCGGGCCCGTCGGCATCGCCGCGACGCACGACGACGCGGTGTGGTTCACCGAAATCCTGGCCGACAAGCTCGGACGTATCCCGGTCGACGACGCCATCCAGGAACTCGACCTGCCCGGCAAACCCCATGCGGTGGTGGCCGATCCGACCGGTGGCGTGTGGGTGAGCCTGTGGGGCTCCGACCAGATCGCCCGGGTCAGCGCCGACGGTGAGGTGTCCTCGATCGACCTGCCGGCCGGCAGCGAGCCGCACGGGCTGGCCATCGGGCCGGACGGCGCGTTGTGGGTGGCACTAGAGGCGGGGTACGTCATGCGGTTGCCGACGGTGTGAGGGCGTGCCGACCACGACTAGCCTCATAGCGGTGACGACGGGCCAGGATTTTGACACCATTCCCGCTGCGGAGATCAAGCGCGACGACAACATCGAATTCCCTGCGGGCAATCCAGAGGTGAAATGGCACTTCGACGAGAACAGGGCAGCCAGGCCGCCCTGCGACCAGCCGGGGGTGCAGTGGTACGTCGAGGCGCTCGGAGAACCCATACTCGGCAGTCCGTTGGGCGATCTGTACACGTTCACGGTGAAAGAGGTCGGCGGGGCCGGCGCCGATGTCGAAGTCAAGATCAGGGGCCACGTGCCCGTTCGCCGCTATCGGCGACAATAGGGCTAGGTTTGGATGCCAGTCCGCGGCTCGCGCCGCATCGTTAACGCGTCGACGCCGTTGTAGTAACCGGGGCGCAGGCCCACCTGGTCAAATCCCACGTCGCGGTACAGCGCGATAGCCGCTTCGTTGTCGTAGCGAACTTCCAGATACACGGTGCCGCCCGCGGCGAAATTCAGCAGCTCGTCCAACAGCCGGCGGCCGATGCCGTGGCCTTGGTGCGCCGGGTCCACGCCGATATTGCGCACCTCGTAGAACGACACCCCGGTGAAACCTGTGGAACCCAGACGCACGATTCCGCCGTAGCCGATCAGCATCCCGGCCCTGCGCGCGCTCACGAAATAACCGTCTGGGTTGGCCATTTCGCGTTCGAATATCGCCGCCGACCACGGATTCTCGCCGGCGAATAAGACCGCGTCCAACTCGGCGCATCTGGCGGCGTCGGCCGGCAACAGCGCACCGATGACCACCGGCTCCCGGGGCTCGGTCATCGGGTGGCGACGGCTGGTGCGGCCGGATATCGAGAGTCGGGGAGTGGGCTCATGAACGGCTGTGGCACCCGATCGTCAGCGCTCGTTGAGATCATCCCTTTTTCTCCCTTCGGGCCAATAGTGCTCCTAAAGCTTTGGAGGATCGCGTCGGTTTCATCGGCTGACGCGTTAATGATCCGTGGAGTTTCCACAGATCGCATCATCTGCGGACCCGGGGCTGCGGGTTAAGCTTTCACCTGCAAATAAACAATGGGAACTCAGGGCAGGGGGCGTGTGATGAGACGTACGGACGGTGCCGTCTTGGCACGCTTGATGGCGGGCGTATTCATCAGCCTGGCGGCCTTGCAGCTGACCGCAGTCGGCGTGACCGTCGCACCAAGGGCGGCAGCCCAGCCGGCACCCAAGGTTGTGGCCACAGAGCCGGCGGCGAACGCCACCGTCCCGGCAGGTAAGTCCACCATCAAGGTCACGTTCGACCAGAAGATGTTGGCTAATTCGTATTCGTTCGTAGTCATTCAGGGTGGTGCCTTTCCCCCTTGCCAGTCGACGCCGTCAGTTTCGGCTGACGGCATGAGCTTCTCGCTCGATTGCGAGTTGCAGCCCGGCAAGTCCTATGCGCTGGGTTTCAACGGCGGAAATTACACCGGCTTCAAGAACGAGGCTGCCGTCGCCGCGGTCCCCAGCGAATTGCACTTCTCGACTGCTTCCTGAGCCCAAAGCAAAATCAGAGGCGTCGATTCGGGGGAGAGAGCCGCTCTCGGACCCGTGGTGGTTCGCCAGCCTTCCTAGATCGGCGGGCGAATTTATTGTCGCGCCTCAAGTTGTTGCCTTCGCCAGCGCGGCCCGCAGCCGATCAAGTTGTGAGTGCCGGATCCGCGGCGGGACTTGCGGCGTCGCATAAAGAGTTCACCCCCGCGATTTGTACTTTGAGTTGCAAGTGTGCTTGTTAGGTCTCAGTGCGCCAAGGCGCACGGTTAATTAAGTCGCGTACTCCCTGCAGTTCTTGGTAGCAAACGTTGTTCGTGTCCTCTGCGAATAGCTTCAAGTCGTGCAGTACCTCGGCCGTGATTCGGCCAACATAGAAAGCGGTTTGCTGTAGTCGGAGAACGCTGAAGTGAGCGAGTTGCTTGTTGATGGAGTCTCTAACCTTCTGGCCGGGAACCACCGGATTTGCTCGGTCTAGCGGGCTTGGGTTGGGTGGCTGCCAGTTAGGTACGTAATCGCCCGCCCAGATATCGTCCGCATTTCGTCCCGAGTTCGGCGGCGGAAGCGTTAAGAAATCATCGAGGACTCGGGCGTGTATCAACGCTGCCTCGAAGAACGCCATGCAGGCGATGCGGATCGGGTCGTCACGGTCGAGGTCCCGTATGTGCGGTGTCTCGGCGCGACGTTTGTCCTGCTCGGCAAGGGCCCCGCGCAGCATGGCGACTTCGTAGTACAGGTGGGTGTTCGCGAGTTCGGCAAGTTGTGCGGTGGTGGGCGTTATTCGGGCCATTGGGCGGACCGTACCCGTGGGAGCGCGCCGGAGGCGAGCGAATTTCACTGGCCGGGGGTAGCGACACGCGAAATCGTATTTGTCCATTCTCTTAAGACAGGGCTTGAACTGCCACGACGCCGCCAATTGGCGAATCGAGGACCGTCGTCGCGCCGCGGCGTCGCGTGCGAGCCGGGAACGTTGTTGCCCGTCGGCGGGGAATCGACTGCAGCGGATCGCATTTCGGCACCGCGCCCGGTTGGGCCGTCGGCGGCCTGACACCCACCGCATCCCGGCGTGCTGAGTGTCCCGCTGGCGAACGGGCCCTGATCGGTGTGCGCGTGCCGCGGGCCCCGGCTCGTGTTCTATGGGCCGCTGAGCCCGCTTGGAGCCGCTATGTAACACGAGACAAAGTGTGGAAAATAACACGGTACGATCCGTTACATGCGTGTCCACAGTTCCCACCCGCAGATTCAGCAGTGCGAGGAAATCCGGGTCGTCTACACGTTCACCTGTCCGGCGTGCACTCGCGAGTTCTAGGTCCGCGGGGCGGTTGTTCAGCCTGACGGCTCGCTACGCTGCCGCCCGTGCAGCGAGCTCCGGGCGCGGGAGTCGAATTACTGGTACCTGCGATGCCGACAGGCGAAGCCGTACCGCGAATGCGAACGTGACGGCAGTCGCGACAGGGCCGCGTGGTGCTTAGACTGCGCCGCCGCGGCCAAGGCGAAGTCTGCACCGCCGAAGCCGAAATCGTGCGAGCAGTGCGGAGCGGAGTTCACCCCGGCCAGGCGCGACGCCCGATTCTGTTCGGGACGGTGCCGGGTCGCCGCGCACCGAGCGAACGCCGGTCAAGAACAGGCCAGAAATAGGCTCTGAACTGCGCGAGCTGCTGCTGCGCAATACTCGGAGCGAGCCACCTGGCGCGTCGCCTAGAACACCGGTAAGGCGCGCCCTTATCGTGGTGCGGACAATGGCAACGAGCAGTATGAACGGCGAGCGCGCAATCGAGTTTGTTATCCACGGCCTAGAATCGAATGTTGCTGGATACGCCTCGTTAATCGAGTGCTCGACTACCTCGTTCTACATCAAGTGGACGTATAAGCCCATGCAGACGGTAAAAGTGAGTCTGCACTGTCCCGACCCGCAACACGTCGGTATGGAACATTTCCGCCTCGATTTTGATCACGCCGACCCGGCCGGGAAGGCGACCGCCGCGGGCGGGGCGTGGGCCATCGACGGGCTCCAGTTGCCGCTGTACTTTCTTGGTCGCCGGGTGAACAAACGGACTATGCACATTGTCCGGTTCTCCGCGGAGTGGGACATGTTTACGAAGGGCGTTCCTTCAGCGCCGAAGCCGTCCCCAAAGCAGAAAGCCACTCTGCACGCCAGGATCGACGCGCCAGCAGAGTCGAAGGTGACCCATGTTGACCTTTATCTGAGCAACGTTCGCCCTTACTGGGGCAACGAGACGAAAATTCGTAGGGATAACGCCGGAATGGGACCGCTCGTCAATTCTGCGGGCCAGTACTTGACCGCGATCATCTATCAGCACCGCGTGACCGAGTACCCAGACCCGCTCGGCGATGTCCGCAAAGGCGCACCGCTTGATCAGTGCGTGCGGGGAGTCGCCTCGACTCTTGACCCGTCAGGGTTTCTTTGGATGTGCGAGAAGATGATCCCGCGATCAGAATTTCACTCGTTCGACCCGTCATCGCCGCCGCCGCCACCCGGAGGGGCCCCGCCGTCCTCGCCCTGAGTCATCATTGCTGGTGCCCGCGATTACGACAGGCCAAGCCGTACCGGGAATTGTGAACACCGCCGAAACCCTGGCCGGGCGGCGTGGTGCCTGGAGTGCGCCGCCGCGGCCAGGGCGAAGTCCGCGCCCAAGCCGACGAAACCGGTCCGCCACTAGCGGAGTTCGTGCCCGGCCAGGCGCGACGCGCGATTCTTTTCGGGTCGTGCTGGGCCGCTCACCTAGCGAACGCGCCCTATCGGCGATAGGTCCCCGTCGAGCCTTCGCGATTTTTTCGCTGTTCAGAAAATGTGTTTACGCGAACACCTAACGCATCTAGGCGCAGCGCCTCAACTGGTCGTTGACTGATGCCCAAATGCCAGCGCCGACCAGTCGGCAACCGACTGCTGCAGCCGCTCCAGCACCACCGCTTCCGCCACGGACGTGTACCGCGCAAGAGCGTACAGGTAGGTGCGTGTCGCTAAAGCCGCGTACATGATGGAGTGCGCCGCGACCTCCAGCGTCACGCCCATCGCGGCGGGCGACACGCCTCCCACCGAAGGCCCAGTCGGGGCATAACCCACGAGCCCGGCGTGGCGGAAGCGTCCATGCGTAGCGGCCGACAGCAGCGAGTACGGCAGCCCCGCCAGCTCGCGCTCCTGCAAACCCGCCGCTTGGAAGAGATCCTTGACCAACTGCGTCTCTGCTGGCGGCGCCTCGGTCTTCGCTTGGCCTCGGACGAGGAACGGTGCGTCCCACGGCCGGGGGTTTTTGCGGTAGACCGGCGTGAGTCCTGCCGTGGCGCCGACCGCCAGATAGTCGGTGGTGCGGTCGGTGCGGAATTGGACCGCCTTGTCATCGCTCAAGGGCAACGGTGCGCCGTACAGCGCCGCCAGCTCCTCGTTCAGGTAGCGCCGCAGTCGCTCCTCCCGAGAGTCTGCGGTGAGGACGTACCAAGCCTTCGCCGCGACGACGGCGGATGTGCGCGCCAGTGGAAACGGCGCGAACACAACGAAGTCGGCACGCAACACGGCGCTCACGCCGCGGAGAAGGTCGCATTGTTCGAGGCCGACGGCAACCTGCTGCGTCGCGAGAGTCAGCAGGGTCTGCTTGGACTGTGTGCCCGGGTGCTCCGAGCGCGCGGCGCAGTCCCGCAGTGCCTCGCTTCCGATGTTGAACGGCTGGGCCAGCTCCCCTTTGAGGAGGCTCTCAGCGGCGTCTACGAATTGCATGATCACATCGGCGAATCTGTCGAACCCCTGCGTGCCAGGGTGAGTTGAGTCCAGTGGTTCATAGCAAACCGGCCTGATGCAGGGCGAGATACGGATCAACAC